>JAVBUR010000046.1:0-86739 GCA_031555145.1 Tannerellaceae bacterium
GAAACTTTTAGTTTCATAGGGTGAAACTCCGAGTTCCAAACGGTGAAACAGGCAGTTTCAATAGGTGAAACAAACAGTTTCATCCTAATGAAACTATTGCTGGTAGCTGTGTCGTGGCAAATAGCTTCAGATTCGGACAAAATTGAAGATTCCAATCCAAACAAATCGGAGAACAGCGTCCACCGGATTTGGACATTGATCCCCGAGAACCGTCACGAATCCGTCACGCGGTAAAAAAACAGGGAGCTAAACATTCGCTTAACTACCTAATAATCAGTCTGTCGAAGCGAGAAGAATCGAACTTCCGAACACACGCCCCCAGGAAAAGGAGGCTTTAATATTGGTGCATTGGAAGAAGAGACTGCCAAAAGATATTTGCCGCAAGATAGTATGGAGAAGTTAAAAACAACTGTGATGAGCAACCGAACACTGGACGCTGCACGCAGATTTTTTCTGTTTTCATACTATTGCTATGGAATCTCTTTCATTGATGCCGCCTTACTGACAAAGCAGAATATCATACGATATAACGGAGGCTCATACATCGTATATAAAAGGAACAAGACCAAAGAAGCGAAAAAAGTAAAACCTATCCAGATTAAAATCACCGAAGAGATACAAAGTCATCTGGATTGGTTTGTCGAAAATTCTTTGCTGGTAGAAGATTATCTTTTACCTATTGTATCGAAGGAAGGGTATAAAGGAGAGCAGTTATACACTCATATTCGAAGCCGTTTTGGGCGGAATAATAAAAATCTTGCGAGATTGGCAGAAGCATTGGAGATTACAAATATGAAATTGACAAGCTATGCTGGCCGGCATACCATGGCAATGACCTTGCAAGATAATCAGGAGCCAAGAGAAGTGATCTCCCAGATATTGGGACATAGTGATTTGGCTACTACCAACACGTATTTGGATAGCTTTGCAAGCAGCGTGATTGACGAAGCGGCAAAGGTATTGTAAACCGGATGCCGTTTTCTCACATTTAAAAACTACATTTGCAAAAGCCAACCTGATTATAAGTTTTTATATACAAGCATATGTTGTCCACAGAACAAATAAAAAAACTAATTGCTCAAGGGGAGAATTCCCGGATCGAATTCAAATCATGTACAGAGAAGGTGTCGGCATCTGTATATGAAACAGTATGCTCATTCCTTAACAAGAACGGTGGACAGATGTTTCTTGGCATAAAGGACGACGGGGATGTGGTTGGGGTAAATAAGAAAAGTGCAGTAGATATGATAAAGAATATCATTAACTCGCTGAATAACCCGGAATTGTTTGAACCGACCATTTGTATTGACCCCGAAGTTGTTGATTTTGAAGATAAGCAGTTGATATACCTGAGTATCCCGGAAAGTAATCAGGTTCATCGGTATAAAGGCAAGGTATATGACCGGATAGGAGATTCTGATAATGATATCTCCAAAAGCCATTATATGATTGATAATGTTTACTTGCGGAAAAGAAAGGAATCGTCCGAAAGTGAAGTTTGCCCGTTCGTTACGATAGAGGACATGGATGAAGAAACTTTCCATATCATGCGTAGTCATATCTCCATCCAAAACCCGGAACATCCTTGGCTCAAAATGGGGAATGAAGAGTTTCTGCGTGAATTGTTCTGGGGAAGAGACAAACAAACGAATCAAGAGGGATATCTACTGGCTGCCGTACTTCTGTTTGGAAAGGAACAAACGGTATTGACTTGTTGCCCGTATCATCGGACAGATGCCATTTATCGCAATATGTCATACGAGCGGTTTTTACATCCACGCCCTGAAGATCCTGATATCCGTTATGATGACCGGGAGATGATATGTCTGAATATCATCCAATCCTATCTTCGATTAATGAATTTTGTGAACCGGAACCTGCCTGATAAATTTAGATTGGACGAACAAGGCATCAACCGGATAGATGTACGTAACCTCATTTTTCGCGAGGTAATTGCCAACATGCTGTTATGTAAATCTTTACATAAAATGCAGTTCATCAGTAGCTCTCGTGTTGCCCAATAAGGATATTTGGAAACGGTTTCTTCCCTTAGTACACTTACCGGAATCGGGCGTTTTTGTGAAATGCTGGTTTCGATGAACGTATCTATCTTTGCCAGTTCTTTACAAAGGTTTCCACTGAATTTATGTTCATTGATGATATCGCCTGCCCTGTCTTTGCCTTTAAACCGGACATATTGCACATAGGAACCATGCAAGTATCGTTCAGGATTCTTGCCAAACAGAATAATGACACCATTGGTCGGACAGTTATAGCGTAAATCATAGAAGCCAAGCGAAGCAAGTTGTTCTTCGATGGAACGTTTATCTTCGGCTAACACTTCTTCGGCTACTGCTTTGGGAAGAAATTCCCGTTTGATAAGCGATACATCCAAGTCTGCCATAGTTGTACCCAGGCATGGCATAGCATCGAAGGTATGAACGTTGGAAAGCCGCCGTTCAGTCAAAATCTTCTCTTCGGCCTCCGAAGCTATGCTTTTACGAGGGCCTATACGTACCCAAATCCGTCCGCGATAGCGCACAGGAGGGAATTCTGAAGACTGAACTTCTGCGACCAATACGTCGCCATCTTCAAAACTGAATTTTTCGACTGTCATTACCGGTTGGGGTAATATGTTCCCGTCCGTACGAATATTACTGATTTGAAGCAACAACTTATCATTGACTTTTAAGCCAGACAGTTTTCCGTTATCATGTGCCCCGATGATCAGGTAGCCATTATTGCCGCTTCCCGGAAGATCGTTGGAAAACGCACAAATGGCCTGACAGAATTTATCGGCATTGTCGGTCGAAATAGTCCGCTCAGCGTGATAACTTTCTGTATCAGTGAGGATATGTTTGAGTTCGTCTTGGCTTATCATACATTTATGCATAAAAGGAGTGAAATGCCTTTTCGGGTATAAATATAGTGTATGTTTTCGGAATGGCGCCTTTACAAGGATTTTTTTCTATCGGTCTTTGCTGATTCTCAAGGCTGAGATATGTGGGCAGGGTTTCTATTATTTAATTGTAAATGCTTTATTACTTCCTTGTCAGCAGGTAGCCATTCCACTTCACTCAAAGAATTAGCGTCAAGCCAACAGGAGGATGTATGTTCACGAAGCTCGAACTCTCCTGCGATGACAGTGCATAGATAACAGTGCATAATCAAATGGAAAGTTGAGTAATCATATTCGGTGGAGCATACGAGATCTCCCACCTCAATGCTGATATTTAGCTCTTCGTCAATTTCTCGTTTCAGTGCCTTCTTGTGGGTCTCGCCCTTTTCGATCTTACCTCCGGGAAACTCCCATAAACCGTTAAATTCACCATACCCACGCTGGGTGGCAAAATACTTATTCTCCTTATGAATAATTGCCGCAACAACCTCTATCTTTTTCATTATCATATCGCTTTAAGATATTGCGGCATGGCAGGTTTGTGTAGTTTCCATGTGATGTTCATTGGGTAGTCTCCATGTGAAGATATGTAGTCGACAATACCAAAGCAATGGAATGGACTTGTGTTGCCAAATCCATCTTGCTTGTCTTCGCGTACAAAGAGTATAATATTGTTCCCTTTTTCCTTTTGTGTAGTATAGCGTTGTCCTCCTTTGTTGTGGTGAGCATCCGTGTTTTGTGATTGCCAATGGAAAATATTTTCATTGACGAGATAATCGTCGTATTGTGTAGACGGAGAAAAATCTCCGTCCGATTTGTTGAGCGTAACAAAGAGCAACGTCGCCTTATGCTCGGGTAAATTGAATACCCCGGTTGCAGTTCCTTGCATCTTTCGTTCGGCGGTTTGTCTACCTACAAGTGTAAATACATCCTCGCGTGTGTAACAGCCGTAGAGTTCAAGTCCAGGAATTATGTTAGCTTCGAGCTGACTTGTTTTAAACTGAAGGTGAGATGATGTATAGGAAATGACCTCTTCGATTTCTTGTTTAAAGTAGCTGTACTTATCATCATGGATCAGATAGAGTGCTTCGTAAATAGTAACAAATTCTGTATTGTCTAAACGGTCTTTGAAAAGTGCATAATAGAGCATCAACGCATGGGTGTAGTTCTCTTCTGTAAGACTATCCTTGCTTTTATCAAGAAATCCTTTTATGAAGTTTAGAAAAGAAATTGTGTTGTAGTGCAACAGATTTGCTATACCTTTTTCTAAGCGTCTTGTTATGCTGTCTTCTGTATATGAGATACGACCAGCAGCACGTTTAAGAGACGTCCAACAATTATTGCTCCGATAAAGGATACGAATGTCTTGTCCATTGTTTTCAATAAACTGAGAAATAGTGGGGGTGTGAGGGTAGCTATTGATCTCCTTAATAATCCGAGTTTTGTTATATATCGCACTCTGAATATTGTCGAGAATGTATTGTCGTGCTTTCTTCTCCATTACAATACTGCAACCATGTGGTAGTAATGTGAAGCCATCCTTTATTTGTTTGACCAGGCTCTTTTCGGGCTTGAGCATGAGCGATCGAAAACGACTTGCAAAATCATACTTCCGATTGGCCTGCCCAACAAAGTCAAGCACGGTAAGTTCTGTTTTTCCGACAGAAAGGCGTAGCCCACGTCCTAATTGTTGTAAGAAGATGGTTAAGCTTTCTGTAGGGCGAAGAAAGAGTACGGTATCAACTTCCGGAATGTCTACTCCTTCATTAAAGATGTCGACCACACAGAGATAATGAAGGCGCCCTTCTCGTAGATCGTTGGCTAATTGTTTGCGTTCATCAGCAGAAGTGTTTGATGTTAAGCTCTTTGCATGAAATCCAGATAGATTAAGTTGCTCTGCCATAAAGTTAGCATGTAGTTTATTTACACAAAAGCATAAAGCGCGACAAGTGTATTCATCCGCTAAATAGTTGTGTAATGCTTCTACGATATGGGCTACTCGCTCTTTATTACAAAGTTTATTAGCAAGGCGTTCGATGATATATCTTTGTCCACTCCACAACGATTCGTCATTCAAATTGATAGAGTCGGTCACGCAAAAATACTGGAATGGAGTAAGCAACCCGGCTTGTAATGCTTGCGGTAAACGGATTTCTGCACTGATACGGCCGTTAAAGTCAGGTCGCAGGTCTTTGCCATCCATACGTTCAGGAGTGGCCGTAAGCCCTATGAGCAATTGAGGCTTGAAATGTGTAAATAGTTTACGATAACTTTCCGCCTGGCTATGATGCGCTTCGTCGATGACAATATAATCATAAAAAGTAGTGTCGAGATTCTCAAAGAATGTCTCAAAGCGTGAGTTAAACATAGAGATGGAGACAAATAAATGTTCATATTCGCTCGTGTCTCGTGGTGTATTATTACCTACCCACAATGTACCGAAGTTAACATCGCCAAGCACGCTGCGGTAAGTGCTTAATGACTGACTAAGGATTTCCTCTCGATGCGCCGTGAATAAAATGCGACTCCTCTTATGTGTACGACGAAATGCCAAATAGTCAAAAGCCGAAATTACCGTTTTACCAGTACCGGTGGCAGCCACAATCAGGTTTTTGAAATTACCAAGTTCTTCTCGTTCCACTCGAAGCTTATCTAAAATCTGTTTTTGGTGAGGCAAAAGGTTGAAACGCTGATAAACAGGATTAGCCGCTCGGGGATTTAATGTATTACGACAAATTTCATTGTTAAATTTTTCAATGCCTCCAAGCTCAAAGTCTTCGAAACTGGGACTGTTCCAATACATTTCAAATGTAGCAAGAGCAGTTTTAATAATGTGAGGGTTCTCGATACTTGTTACGCGCATATTCCACTCTAATCCTTCTGTCTGAGCCGTCTTAGATAAATTAGATGAACCTATATACGCCGTATTTAATCCAGAATTGCGAACAAATATATACGACTTAGCATGTAAGTGCTCTATGTCGGTATTATAAGAAATACGAATACTTGTGTTGGGTAATGATGCTAATTGCTCTATAGCTTTAGCTTGTGTAGCACCACAGTAAGTGGTCGTAATGATGCGGAACCGATGGTGTTTGCCTTTCTCACAAAATGATCGGAGTTCATCAAGCAAGATCCGTAATCCAGATACTTTAAGGAACGACACAATAAAACAAATCTCATCAGCAGAAGCTATCTCACGACGAATTTCCTCGCCAAGAGAGAGTATGCTGCTTCCACCAGTAAATAAGTTACTCACGCGAAAGCCGGAAATAGGACGTATCGTTTCCGTGTTACTCTCACGCTGGAGGATTGCTTGTTGATTACTCATCACTTCGGTCAATAAGTTTGTAGGTTCTTTAATTTGCAGATCCATCGTAAGCCCTACTTCAGAGAGTATGTTGTTTATAAGAGTTACACGGTCCTGCTGGTCCTCAATATCTTCAAGTTTTTGGCGAATTGCTTTTACCAAATAGGTTGCAAGAACTTGTGGGGATTCAGCATTGTCTATCTCCTTTCGCCTGCAAACCAGATTTTGTTCTTCTGCTTGCTGGATACATTTCTCAGTCTCCTGGTTGATAATATGTTCGTATACCCCTTTGTTTAACATGCCATTACTCGTTATAAATTATGCACACCCACAAACATAGGAAAAAACGGTCAATATCCACTTCGTTGAAACGGCCATATATTCGTTCACTTTAACTACGTTATAAATTCAACTGCAATGATAGACAAATTCTCTGAAAATATCATTTTATGGTTGAATTTGTTTTCTGTTTCTATACTTTAAGTTTATAATAGTGAGCTAAATTCAACCAATCAAAACTATATCCTACAATGTTATCTGGCGCATTTGTGAAAACAATAGGATGTGTTCATCTTATGTGCTGTGAAAACCTGTCCACACCACATACATTTATCAACGACCACCATCGCTAATACGCACAAAAAGAAAGGCGCTCATAATGAACGCCTTAATAATCAATTGTAATCTATGCTAATCGTTGGGAATCACCCCTTACTTGCCGATGCAGAAGCGGGAGAAGATGTTGCCGAGGACTTCGTCGGTGGTGATGTGGCCGGTGATTTCGCCGAGGTAGTGGAGGCATTCGCGGATGTCCTGACTGAGGAAGTCGCCGGAGATGCGGGCGTCGAGGCCGTCGATCACACGCAGGATGGCGGTGCGGGCGTGGGTGAGGGCTTCGTAGTGGCGGAGGTTGGTGACGATGATGTCGCTGGGCGATACTTCGGGCAGGGCGGCGGCACGGAGGATCTCGCTTTGCAGGCTGTCGGTGTTGTGGCGTTGCTTGGCGGAGATGTAGAGGCGACGCGTGGTGGAGCTTTCCGAACCGATACCAGCAGAAGGGGTATTACGGGGGGGGGCATCAAAGCGGCTGGTATCCGTCCCGGGCAGGTGGTGCTGACGGGCGGCGAGTTCTTCGGCGGTGAGCAGGTCGCATTTGTTGAAGACGAGGATGAGGTGCTTGCCTTCGGTCTTCGGGAGGATCCGGGCGGCGAGTTCTTCGATCTGGTCGGAGGGAGAGGCGATGTCGATCACCCAGAGGACGATCGAGGCCTGTTCCAATTGGCGGAAGGTACGTTCGATGCCCAGGCTTTCGATCGTGTCGGCTGTGTCGCGGATACCGGCTGTGTCGATAAAGCGGAAGGTGATACCGCCGAGGTTGATCGTGTCTTCGATCACGTCGCGCGTCGTACCGTGGATGTCGGAGACGATGGCGCGCTCTTCTCCCACGAGCAGGTTCAGCAGCGTCGACTTGCCCGCGTTCGTCTCACCGATAATGGCGACGGGGATCCCGTTCTTGATGGCGTTACCTACCTGGAACGAATCGGCCAGGCGGCTGATGACGCGTTCGATATCTGTTGCCAGGGTGGTGAGGTGGGCACGGTTGGCAAACTCCACCTCTTCTTCGCTGAAATCGAGTTCGAGTTCGATGAGGGAGGTGAAGTCGAGCAGTTGGCTGCGAAGCCGGATCAGCTCCAGGCTGAAACCGCCGCGCATCTGCCCGAGGGCGAGCTTGTGTTGTCCGGCGGAGGTGGAGGCGATGAGGTCGGCAACGGCTTCGGCCTGGCTCAGGTCCATCTTCCCGTTGAGGAAGGCGAGTTGGGTGAATTCACCGGGCTGTGCCAGGCGGGCACCGCTTTCGATTAGCGCCTGGAGTATCTGTTGCTGGATATAGGTGGAGCCGTGGCAGGTGATCTCGACCGTATCCTCACCCGTGTAGGAGTGGGGGGCGCGGAAGACGGCGGCCAGGACCTCGTCAATGGCTTCCCCCGTCTTCCTGCGGATTTCACCGAAGTGGAGCGTATAGGCCAGGCACTTCGCCAGCTTCTTCCCTTTGGGGGAGAAGAAGAGGGTGTCGGCCAGTTCGATACTGCCCTTGCCGGTGATACGGACAACGGCTACCCCCCCGCTTCCGGGAGGGGTACTGATTGCGCAGATGATGGGAGAAGAATGCATGAGTAGTAACGATTAATGAGAAGAGCAAAGACTATCCCGGCTCCCCACCTTAGTCGTTATCAATCGTCGTGCTGACGGTTACCACTTCGAGCGGGTGTTGTACCCGTTGGGCGAAGTTGTTCATGTATTCGAACCAGGCGGCGGAGTCGGCAAAGCCCCACTTGCTCCAGCCTCCACCGGCGTAGTAGGTGTAGGTGGTGCCGGGTTGGTAGGTGCCGTAGGCCTGGAGTTGGCCGTTGGCATTGGCACGGTTGGCTTTCTCGGTATCGGAGAAGTAGACGGGTTTGGCTTCCGTCAGCTGGTTGGCTGCAGGGAAGGCGGCTCCGACGTAGAGCTGTCCGTTGGTTTCCGAAGCGGGATCGGCATAGGCGATAAAGCCTTTGGCGGCGTCAGCCTGATAGTCGTCGCTCGGGGCATGGAGGACGATCCCGGTGACGATCGGGGTTGCCTTCGACAGCCCTTCGTAGCCCAGCGAGATGCGGTTCAGCTGCGAACCGGCGTCGAGCGTGATGAGGCGGGTTTCCACCACAGCGGTATCGCCATCGACGGTCTGCGGATGATAGGTCAGGCGGACGGTGAAACGCAGCGGGCCGTTGTCGAGTATCTCATAGGTGGCATAGCAGTAGGGGTAGACGAGTTGTCCGTCGGCGGCTACCAGCGCCGAGGTACCGGCACCCAGCGTCGGGCCTACGGAGTAGTAATCCAGTCCGTCGCCATGGTCGTTATGGTAGGAGATCGACTGATAGAGCTCGTTGGCGGCCTTCGGGTCGGTCTTCCGCAGTTCGGCTATCTCTTGTTGCTTCGCGGGGTCGAGTTCCTTGGCATAGCGGGATTCAACCACGGGGGTCGGTACGCGTTTGGCCCAGAGGTCGCAGCCGAAGGCGCGTTCGCCCGAGGCCTGCAGGGCAGGGCCGTAGGTACGGAAGGCGATACGGTCGTTTTCCCAGGCCACGTCATCGACGCGTTCGGGATACATCTTACCACAGGCGATCGTAGCCGGCAGGATCGGCGTACCCGGTTTGATCGAGTAGGTCGATTGGGCGCCGGCCTTGATAGTGGCGGGGAAGATCAGCTGATTGTCGTAGGTCAGCTGCCAGGGCAGTTCTTTGCCCGTTTGGTCGGTGAGGACGAAGGCTTCGCCGTACTTCGCCGTGAAGGCGGCCAGTTCTCCGCGGTCGATGGCGGTGATCTCCTGTACCCGGTCGAAGGGTAGCGTGTTGGAGAGCGTGATGGTTACGCCGTCTTCCTGCTGGCAGGCGAAGAGGGCGAGTAGGGATGCGAGACAAAGGATGTGCTTCATAACGGATAAGTGATATGTTTGAGATGATTTGTTTACTGATTGACGACAAAGTTACGAATAATACAGGCCGTACCAGTGGATTGGCTGTTTTTTTCTTTTGCGATGCGCAGGGTGAGGGTGTGGCGTCCGGCGGCAAGCTCGGTTTCGAACATATATACCCAGGGGAGGTAGAGGCCTGCGCTCCACTCGGTGAAGAGGTCGAGAGGCTGGAAGGTGCCGCCGTCCACACTGTATTCGAGGATGCCGGCGTCGGGGCCTGCCACGCAGAAGATGCCGATGGCGCGTCCTTCGAACGGCAGCGTCAGGCGGTCGCCCGGGCGGTAGGCCGCCAGCATGGGAACGTCGACGAAGCCCCGGCGCGTACCGGCCTTATTGGCGGGATGCCAGTTGGCAACCATCTCCCAGCCTTTGCCCAGCCGGGCATCGGTGAGGGGGAGGAAGCCACCTTGGGTGTAGCTGTAAGGATCGAGCACTGGGGGCAGGGCTTCCAGCTCTGTCAGGCCACTGCCTTCGACGGCTTTCAGGTGTTTGCTTTCGAGGTCGAACAGCCGGTTGATCGCCGCGGCGTAGATCGCATGGCCGAGGGGCGCCGGATGGGTGCCGCCGAAGTCTTTCCAGGTGAACTCACCGTCCTGCATCCGGCTGGCCACTTCCCAGGCGAGGTTGATGGAGGGGATGAGGTAGTGGTTGGCTACCCGGTCGTGGTTGAGCATCACATCGGGTATCTGCCCCTTGGCGAACATCGGGATGAAGGGGTCGTAGATGAAGTGCAGCATCACGACGTCGGTCAACGGGTTGGCTTCGAGTGCGTGGCGCACTTCGCCTTCCATGCCGCGTACCTG
Organism: Tannerellaceae bacterium; assembly: GCA_031555145.1. Taxonomy (GTDB): domain Bacteria; phylum Bacteroidota; class Bacteroidia; order Bacteroidales; family Tannerellaceae; genus JAJDIA01. The sequence goes on from JAVBUR010000046.1 coordinate 10,524, forward strand.
TTCGATGGGGGTGAAGTGGTTCGTATCATCATTCACGGCTGCTTCGACGAAGAGGAGGTCGATGGGGCCTTTCGACAGTACGTCGTTCTTGAGGCGGAAGGCGCCCGGCGTGGTACCGGTGGAGGCGATGCCGGCTTCCACAAACTCAAACGTGGTATAGGGGAAACGTTGTTGTAACTGGCGTTCGATCATATCCTTCCAGCCATTCATCTCGGTGATCGAGCCACCGACGAAGGCGACGCGTCCCCGTCGCTCGTGTTCGAAACGCTGGAACGAGTGACGGAGGCTGCCCCTTTGCGTGATATGCTGGTAGGCCTGGTAACCGGGCTGGTTGCGGAGGATGAAGGTGACGACCGGTTCCGGGTTGTCGAGGCTGTGCGGATGATGGTCGACACCCGGCTTGAGGATCACCTCGACGGGGCCGCCCAACGCCACGTAGCGGTCGCGTAACACGCCCATATTCTCGGCGTAGGGCACCACCCGGTCGCTGTCTCCGCAGACGGCGAAGATCGGAATACCCGCTTCGGCCAGTGCGTCGAGGTTGTCGATCGGGTTACCGGTGAACGTGGCCATCGCCTCGTCCGTCAGCCCCCATTCGCGGAGCATGTCGTTCCAGAGGGGGGGATTCTTCTGTCGTCCCGGCCAACTGTTGAGGTCGCATACCGGAGCGTCGAGGTAGATACAGGCGACCTTGTCGACGTTGCGTGCCGCCCAGTTGAGGGCGCAGAGTCCGCCCCGGCTGAAGCCCTCGAGCGTCACCTTTGGGGCCAACTGGTAGGTCTGTGTCATATAGCGGTAGAAGTCCGTCCCGGCTTGCATCGTCCGGGGACTGCCATAGCCATGTGTCAGGTCGTAATACACGACATGGAATCCTTCGGCCAGCAACGCCTTATCGACCGACGGGAAAGCGTCGAAGAAGGCCGGTCGCCAGATCCATGGGCGGCCTTTGGCGGCCACGGCAGGGGCGACAACCGTCACATCGCGGTCGCGATAGCGGAAGTCATATCGATCGCCCCCGTTCCAGGTGCTGCGGAAACCGGGGAAGGCCTGCGGTGTGTACTTCACTTCCTGTCCGGTGATGGCCTGGCAGATGGTCTCGGCCATGATCGCCGCTCCCTGTTCGTTGGGGTGGACAAGGTCGGGGAAGAGTTCCGGCATGCCCGACGTAGTGGTGTGCAGGTCGATCAGCACGGAGCCAGTCGCTTTCGCCACCTCGCGTATCTTGGGGATGATATAGCGGACGATCACACTGTCGCTGATCCCCCACTGGTCGTTCGAGTAGACCTTGTCGGGGAGGCAGAGGTAGACCTTGGCGCCCTGCCGTTGGAAGTCGTTGACGAGCGCCCGGAGGTCGCCGGTATACTCACTGCCGTAGCGCCAGTTCCAGGGCTTGCTGTCGTTCGTCCCCAGTTTGATGATCGCGATATCGGGACGGAAGGCGAGGGCGTCGCGGCAGATCTGTTCCTTGCGGTAAGGGTTGTCGCCTTTCATCAGGGTGGTGCGGGCGCTGATGCCGAAGTTGCGTACGTCGTAGCTGCGTCCGAGCAGTTGGCCGAGGACAGCGGGGTAACTGTCGCGGTCGCGGTTCTGGATACCTGATCCGAAGGTGATACTGTTGCCGACGCAGGCCACGCGGACGGGCGGCTGCTGTTCCTGGGCCGTCGTCGGCAGGATAGCGGCGAGCAGGAGGATGAGGAGGAGATGAAATGTTCTCACAGTGCTTTTCATATGTAGTTGATTTACGTTCGTGGATGCGAAAATACGACTTTTATTTGTTTCTGCTTGCGAAAAAGCCGATAAAGAGTCCGGCGGCCAGCGCCAGGGCGGCTGTGGGAAACCATCCGGCAGGGCGGGTGTCGGTCTGCCGGCGGGCGGTGAGGTCTTCTTTGCTGTCGGCTGTCAGGTGACGGGCAAGAGTGTCGGTCGTCTGCCGCACGAGGCATCCGGTGGTTGCTTCGCGTCGGAGGGCGCCGGCTTCCCCCCGGATAATGCGCTCGACCGCCTGATGTCCGGTGCTGTCGGGACGGGCATATACCCATTCTTCCCAGCGGATGGTGAGGCTGTCATCTCGAAGGACCGACTGCCGGACGGCGAGGCTGTCGTGCCGCATCCGCTCCACGGCCTGGCGGAGGGAAGCCGTACGACGGAGGTCGACAGCCTCCTGCCTGACGCCGCAGCCTGTGAGGCAGAAAATGGCAATAAAGCATAGTCTGGATAGCATGAATAGTCTGGATAGCATGGATAGTATTTTGTGGGTGTCTCAAAAGTCCGAAGGTGTGCTTACGCTTTCCCTTCTACCTCCCCCTCTCCCGGCTTCTGTATTCCACCCCGAAGAGGGCTCCGGCGAAGGTGGCCACTTCGCCGAAGGCCACCAGCACGGAGTTGTGTATCTCGCCTTTCGGGGGATAGTAGAAGCCGAGGAAGAGTAGCAAGAGGCCGGCGAGGGTGAGGACGAGGGCGACGAGTAGTTGACAGTGTCTCATAGCTCGTTCTCGTCTTCGTCGTTGAGCGTGATGCCGCCGTATTCCAGGCGGGCGTCGAAGCCGGGGCAACCTTTCACCCACTCGTCGGGCGAGACGATGCCGTCGTAGTTGGCATCGGGCGAGAGGTCGCGGTGTCCGCAGACCGTGGCGTCGGGATACTCCAGTGTGAGATAGAGGATGAGGGCGTTGAGGCTGTCTTTCTGGGCCGGGGTGCGGGTGTCGGTGACGAGTCCGTCGGCGCCGAGTCCGCCTTCGTAGCATACGCCGATGCTGTGGCGGTTGTGACCTTTGACGTGGGCGCCTACCATACCGGGGTGGCGCATCGGTACGATCTCGCCCGAGCGGCGTACGTAGAAGTGGTAGCCGGCCTGGCTGAATCCGCGTGCCAGGTGGTCCCGTTCGAGGGCTTCGGGGGGATAGTCTGCACCGTCCGGCGTGGCCGAACAGTGCAGGATGATCAGGTTAACGGGCCTCATGCGACGTGTTCTTTATCACAGGGAATGGGTACCTCGATCACGACCGGGGTGACGGGTACGAACTCCATGTTGCGCATGGTTTCGCGCAGCATCGTTCCGGGGGTGAAGAGGATGCGTGCCTGACGGATCAGGGTGGCGTCGAACTTCACATTGTCGGTTTCTTCCACGCCGTCGGTCGAGATGGAGGTGCGGAAGCATCCCAGGTCGCCGAGCTGCACGGCGTGTCCGGAGCGCAGCAGGAAGCTGACCGCCCAGGCCATGCCTTCGAGGATACCCCTCACGTCGGAGGGCGAGAACGACGACCGCGAGCTCACCAGTTCACATACTTCGCTCAGCGGCATCAGCCCCTTGCTTAAGGCCATTGCATACGTCTTTGTCTTTCCTGCTTCTGTTCCCGCCAGGACTTTACGGGTTACGGTTCGAAATGTCAGTGCCATACTTTTGTAGGTTTTTAAGGTGAATAATTTGTTGACACTGCGAAGATATAACACGCAAATTTGGCATTTTCCGATTACTGCCGCAGGCGGCCGCAAGCGGCCGCAGCGTGAACGCAAACGACCGCAAACGGGGAGGCGAACCGTCTACACAGTCGTTGCTGTGATTACTTCGGCAATTCGTTTTTCGTGTAATACAGGAACAGGTCTTCGCGCGAAGCCATCAGGTAGCGTTGCACTTCGACACGATGCCCGTGACCGGGCATGCTTTACGGTCGTACCACCACCCGGACGGTCGTGCCGTCTGTCAGGCGGACGATGTAGAGGCCTGAGGGCAGCGGGATGGCCGTCAGGCCTGGTGTCAACTGGCGGTAGGTCACGGCCTGTCCGGCGGCGCCGCTGACGCGGCGCATCGTCAGGGGGGCTGTCTTCACCAGGGGTTTGGCTTCGCCTGCACCCCCGGCTACGAACATGATGCCCGTGACCGGGCATATACGCACCCACCTGGCTGCCGACATTTACCTGGCTGAGTCGTGCATGTCAGCCGGCTGAGTCGTGCATGCCGGGCGGCTGAGGCGCAGGCCTCGGGACGGTGAGGCGCAGGCCTCGGCCGGGTGAGGCGCAGGCCTCCGGGCGGGAGGGGTGCAGGGGGTTAGCCGGGGAGGGGGCGGATGAAGCAACCTTCGCGGGAGAGGCCGGAGGGCCAGCCGAGGTGTTGGATGATGATTTCGACCTGGCGTTGGGTGAGGGTGCGTTGCTTGGGACGGAGGCCGGCGCGGACCAGGCGGGCGTGCAACTGGGGGTCGAGCTTGAGCTGGCGGCGAAATCGCTGGCTGGCTTTCCGGGGATCGTCTTCGGTGGGAAAGAAGGCGATGGCCAGGGTCTTGACGGAGAAGGTGGGGAAGATGATTTTCATAAGGCGGTAGGATTTAATGGGTGATCGGATGGGGTGGATGGGGTGCCGCTGTCGGGCTGGCCGGCTTCGCGGGCTTGTTTGCGGCGGAGGTATTCCGCGCGGGAGATGCCTTGCACGACCGGGCGGGAGGCCTGTTCGAGGCGCTGGCGTTCTTCTTCGATGAAGGCAAGCTCGCGGTGGCGTTCCTGCATGAACTGTTCGAGGCCGGAGTAGATGTGCATCGGGCTGACGGTGCCGTAGAACTGTCCGTAGCGTCCGCATTTGAGCCGGTAGAAGAAGAGGAGCAACTCGCTGACCTTCAGCCGGTGGTGGGAGGAGAGGATCATCTCGGCGAGCTTCATCTGTGCCTTGACGTCCATCTTCTCCCGGACTCCGGAGAAAAGGTTGATGTCTTCCAACTGGAAACAGAGCCAGACCAGCGCCGTCTTCCGCCCGTAGCCCACCGCGACACAGGCGAGGCGGGGCGCTTCACCGATGTAGGCGCGGACCCATTCGCGGGAGGCGTAGAGCTGCAGGTCGGGGTTGAAGGCGTCGAGGAAACGGTTGGCGTCGCCATAGCGGTTAATCATCGCTTCGATCTCCGGTGGCGTCGGCAGCGAGGCGCTGGAGTTCGGCCCATCGGGCAGCGTCGGATGACGGGATGGGTCGTACGGGTTTATTCCCGGCAGTTGGTTTTTTAACAGGTCGCCGATTGGTTTTGTCTTTCTCTTCATAATTATTATTTTTATTCTCTCTTGTATATAGTATCTTATCAGTATGTGTACTTTCTGCATACATAATGGGGGGTTCTGCACGCAGAATGGGGGGTTCTTCCTGCAGAACGGGGGGTTCTGCACGCAGAACTCCGTCATTGAACAGGGGTAATCCGGTCTTCATCCACTCTTCGGCTAACAACGAGGGGTCGATGTTGTACTTCGTTCGCTTATGGGCATACACGTTCTGTTTCTGTATGCCGAAGGACGTCAGGACGTTCTTCTTTGCCACCAATTGTTTGTCGAACAGTTCCAATTCGACGCAATAGCGGATGATGTCGGCCACTTCCTGCTCATTAAGCCCGGTCCAGACACCGACGTCGAGGAAGAGGTTTTCGTCGATCGTGGCGTAATAGCCGTTGACGCCGTAGATTTTACAGAGGGTGGCAAAGAAGACCATGCCCGCGTACAGGCCCTTGGCCCGGAGGAGGCGTTGGATCTTCCGGTTGCGGAAGATGTCTGCGCTGATGGTGAAGAACTTCATGCCTTGGTTGATAGGTCTTCCCATAGTGATAGCGGTTTGTTAATGTTTTCCATACAGGTTCGATTTTGTTGATTAGACAGTGGGTGGGGTCTGATGATCCCCGGTTACAAAGTTAGCAGCCTCGACGGACTGTCGGGCACAAAAAGGTTTCGCCTGCGTGTAAAAAGATTTCGCCTGCGTGTAAATCTACATATGCAAGAGGCTCGCCGCCTTTTATCTCGCTTTTTTCCTCCTATTTTTGCGCCCCAAATAAAAAATAATGGAACTAACATATATAACCAAAGAAGAACTCGAAGGACTGCCTCAGCCTACCCAACGCCAACTCCGGATGGAAGCGATCTGTCACGCATTGATCCGTTATTTCGAGGAAGAAGAACCGTACATCGACCCGGCGCTCACGGCCCGGTCTCTGGCCCAGGCACTGGGAACGAATACTAACTATCTGGCAGAAGCGATCAAGCGGGTGTCGGGCACCAAATTCCATGGCTTTGTCGATGGCTACCGGTTCAACAAAGCCCTCAAAATCAACCACGATAGCAATGGCTATATCACATCGCAGGAACTCTGCACCCAATCCGGCTTCCGTTCCACCACCTTCTACCGCCGCTTCCGCGAACACACCGGCCTCACGCCCCAACAGTTCGACTGGGGGGAAGGGGAAGAGGGGGAAGAGGGTTGATTTCCCCCTTCCGGCTTCCTCCTCCTGCCTTCCCCTCCCGACAAACTGTTAAAGAACACGCCTCGGAATGGTGGTGGGATAGCGGTAAACTGCTATATTTGTCCCGAATCTTAGAACTCAACTTGTCAAAATGTTATGATTAACCGAGAACTGATCAATCCCCGGAGCATTGTGGTGCTGGGGGGCTCGAACAATGTGCATAAACCCGGTGGCCGCCTGGTGCGTAATCTGCTGGATGGAAAGTATGCAGGCGAACTGTATGTGGTCAACCAAAAGGAAACGGATGTCCAGGGCGTGAAGTCGTATGCTTCCGTGCGTGACATCCCGGAAACGGAATTAGCGATCATCTCCATCCCCGCTGCCGGTTGTCCGGAGGCCATGGAGGTGTTGACAAAAGAAAAAGGCGTAAAGGCATTTATTATCGTATCCGCCGGTTTCGGTGAGGAAACCAAGGAAGGCGCAGTGTTGGAGGAGCAAATCCTCCGGATCGCCGATGAGGCAGGCGCTTCGCTGATCGGACCGAACTGCATCGGCGTGATGAACAAGCATTACCATGGGGTCTTCACCCGTCCGGTGCCCGACTTCCACGACCAGGGTGTCGACTTTATCTCCAGCTCCGGCGGTACGGCGTTGTTTATCATGGAGTCGGGCCTGCCGAAGGGCCTGCGCTTCGCCTCGGTCTGGACCGTAGGCAACTCGAAGCAGATCGGCGTCGAAGAGGTGATCGAATACATGGACCGTACGTTCGATCCGGTGCTCGATTCGAAGATCAAGATGATGTATATCGAACAGGTCAAGGATCCCGACAAACTGTTGTTTCATGCCTCGTCGCTCATCCGGAAGGGTTGTAAGATCGCCGCTATCAAGTCCGGCAGCACCGACTCGGGACAGCGGGCGGCCTCGTCGCACACCGGCGCTATCGCCAGCTCGGATTCGGCCGTCGAAGCCCTCTTCCGTAAGGCAGGGATCGTGCGCTGTTTCAGCCGCGAAGAGCTGACGACCGTCGCCAGTATCTTTACGCTCAAGGAAGTGAAGGGAAAGAACTGCGCCATCATCACCCATGCCGGAGGCCCTGCCGTGATGCTGGCCGACGCCCTGTCGAAAGGACGGCTGAACGTGCCGCCGCTCGAAGGCGCTATGGCTGCCGGGCTGAAGGCGAAGCTGTATCCCGGCGCTGCCGTGGGTAACCCGATCGACATCGTGGGTACGGGTACGCCCGAGCACCTGGCGACCGCCATCGACTTCTGCGAAAAGGATTTTGAAGCCGTCGACCTGATGATGGTCATCTTCGGTAACCCGGGACTGGTACAGGTATACGACGCCTACGAGGTACTGCATAAGAAGATGGTCGAGTGCAAGAAGCCGATCTTCCCCATCCTGCCGTCGATCATCACCGCCGGTCCGGAGACGAAGAGCTTTATCAAGAAAGGACATGTGAACTTTTCGGACGAGGTGACGCTGGGTACCGCCCTCTCACGCATTATCAATACGCCGAAGCCGGCCAGCGCGGACTTCCAACTTTACGGAGTCGATATACCCGCTATCCGGCGAATCATCGACAGCCTGCCCGATGAAGGGTATCTGGCGCCCGACGACGTACGGAGGTTGCTGAAAGCGGCCAACATCCCGGTGCTCGACGAAATGGCCTCGGCCGACAAAGACGCCCTCTGTGCCTTCGCCAAGAAGGTGGGCTATCCGGTTGTCGCCAAGGTGGTAGGCCCGGTGCATAAGAGCGATATCGGTGGTGTGGTGCTGAATATCCGTGGCGAAGAACACCTGCTCTTCGAGTACGAACGGATGATGAAGCTGCCGGGTGTGTCCGGTGTCCTGGTGCAACCGATGCTGAAGGGACAGGAACTCTTCCTCGGTGCGAAATACGAGAACCGTTTCGGGCACGTCGTGCTCTGCGGTCTGGGAGGTATCTTCGTGGAAGTGCTGAAGGATGTCTCCTACGGTTTGGCTCCGTTGTCGTACGACGAGACCTTCTCCATGATCCGCTCCCTCCGTGGCTACGCCATCATCAAGGGTACACGCGGGCAGAAGGGCATCGACGAGCAGCAGTATGCCGATATCATCGTCCGCCTCTCCACCATGCTCCGCTTTGCCAGCGAGATCAAGGAAATGGACATCAACCCGCTGGTCGCTACCGACCGGGGCCTCTTCGCCGTTGATGCCCGCATCCGCATAGAAAAGTAACCTCCTCCTCTATGTGATCTTCCGGTAGTCTTTGGGGGAGTAGCCGGTATGCTGCTTGAAGTATTTGCCGAAGAACGACTGGTTGGGGAAGTTGAGTTCGTCGGATACCTCCTGGATGCTGATGTTGGTCGAGCGGAGCCGTACTTTCGCTTCGAGGATGACGTAGAGGTCGATCCATTCGCCCGCCGTCTTGCCGCTGATCGTCTTGATGGTCTGCGAGATGTATTTGGACGTGAAGCCCATCTGCTTGGCATAGAACGCCACGTTCCGGTGCTCCAGGAAATGGGTATGCACCAGCGTCAGAAACTGCTCGAGAATACTTTCCTGCCGGTTCTTGATTACCTCTTCCTTTTCATGATGTGCGAATACAATATTGAAAACATCATAAAAAAGAGAAGATAGCAGATGAAAGGTGAGTTGTTTGTGATACCGGTTGCTTTTATCACCCACGCGGTCGGAAAGGAACGAATAATACTTTTCGATAAGGCTGACTTCTTTTTTATTTAACGGCGTCAGTGGATGCTCCTGTATAAATAGAAAGGTAGGGAGCATGTTTTCCATAAAGGGAATGACGTCATTAATCAATTTCCGCGACACGCCGATGAATATTCCTGAGAAGTCATCACTGCGTTCGAGTTGCTGAAGTACCTGATCGGGCATGGCGATCAATACCGTGTTGGTCGTCAATTCGAATTCTTTCAGGTTAACCGTAGTACGGGTTTTCCCACCCAGGCACAACACTAACATAGCCAAGTCAACCCGTAGGGGATGGCCGGAAGGGAAGATCTCACTTACACTTTTAAAAATAATAAGGGCCTCGTCAATAGTTTCTATACCCGGTACACTGTCCCCGAAAGAGAGTTGTATGCGGGACTGCTTGTTTTCCTCCATGTATACATATACTTTGAAATGCTAAATGTAGAGAAAAATAAATATATTCCAAATTATTTCTCATTTAATTTACAAATTTCGGTAGTGTAGGGGTGTTTTGGCCTTTTCAATGAACGGGCATTATGCCGTGGTCTCTTAATCAAGATTAAGTTTTCCGTCAATCTCGGCGATCAGGGCGATCCGTTCGAGGGAGAAGGTAGAGTCTTCCCGTTGGAGGTACTCCAGCAGGTCGCGGGCACGGACGAGCATGGCGTGTTGGCGGCCGGGGTAGAGGTAACTCTCTTCGATCAGCGTCTTGACGCCGATCTCAAGGCGCTGGATGCCGCCACCGTCGTCCTGGTTGAGGAGGTTGCGGAGTTCGTCGGGCGAGGCGGTCATCAGGTCGTCCGACGAAATGCAGAGCGAACTGTAGACGGTTTGGATCAGTTCCGGTATCCGGCGGGTCGCGTTGGCATTCCGGAAGCCGATCAGTTGGAGTACTACCTTGCTCAGTTCTTCAATCTGAACCATGATGAAATCTCTGCGTAGCATAGGGGCGGATTATTGGATGGTGATACGGATGATACGGATGTCGGTCTTCGGACGGTCGAAGCCGTCGCGCGGCTGGTTGGCAATGAGATCAATCAGGTCGAGCCCTTCCGTTACTTCGCCATAGACGGTGTAGACGCCGTCGAGGTGATGGCTTCCGCCGATGGTGGTATAGGCTGCCCGCTGTTCGTCGGAGAAAAGGAGATGGCCGGGCGTGGCACGGAGTACGGAGTCGACCTGCTGGTTGATACGTACCACGCGGCGGTTGTATGCGGCCGGATCGTGTTGTCCGAGGCTGTCCATCTCCTGCTTGAAGGGTTGGTAGAACTCGGCCATAGCCTTGCGGCGGATGGGTACGTTCTTGACCAGTTCGAGTGTATCCAACTGTCCCTGCCGGTACGTCTTGCCCTGGACGATGAAGAACTGCGACATGTCCGACTTCTGCTGCGGATTCACGGCATCATCCTGCCGGGGAGCGGCCAACGCCCCTTTCTTGTGGTAATGTGCGGGGTTAAACTCGGGAAGGATCTCCGTCGAACTGTCGCCGAAGCCCACCCGGGCGCCTGCCGGTGCATTGCGCGAATCGAGCGAGCCGCCCTGGATCATAAACCCGGGGATCACGCGGGTGAAGAGCGTGCCGTTGAAGTCGCCGCGAGCCGCCCGGTCGGTGAAGGCCTTGACGTGCCGGGGCGCATCCGCATAGAAGAAGCCTTTCATCGTGCCGACACTGGTCTCGATGGTGAATGTCTTTCCGGTCTCCTGGCTATTTGCCCACAGAGGCAGGACGAGGAGGACGATCAGAAGGGAGATTGTTTTCCGCATAGGTCGTTATTTTGTGCCTAAAGGTAACGCTTTTGCCGGAAAGACGCTGCGTCCCGGCTCAAAAACAACGGATATAGGCCAGTGAATACGATTCATACAGCCGGTCTTTCATTCCGTGGTGATAGCGGGCGGAGAGGATGTTCTTCTTCCACTCATACTCCAGCTTGTTCCGCCAGATGAGCGGACGGTCGCCATTATCTTTGTATCCGTAGAAGCCGGAGAGGTCGGTCGAGAGGCTGAACGCCCGGTAGGTGGCCGACAGTCCGGCGCCGTAAGAGAGGGCGTCGTTCTGGCGATGCACCAGGTCGTTCGTCATCCAACAGTAGAAGCCGGCCATGCCCTGGATGCGGAGCGAGAGGTTCCGGTCGGTCGGCCGGATTAGGTCCTTACCGACTGTCAGGTCGATCCAGTACGAAGCGGCGTCGGTATAGCGGGCATCGCAGAGGCGGCTTCCGCTGGCCGTCTTCAGGTTGAAGGTGAACATGGCATCTATCCATTTCTCGCTGGTGAGCAGTTGGAAGAAGGAAGTGAGTATCACGTCGCCCCGGCAGGGGATGGGGCTTTGGGTCTCGACGGCAAACCGTTCGTCGCGGGTTTCGGGCGTCAGCACATACTTTTCAGCGATCACCAGGCTCACTTCCACCCCGGCACGTCCCCGGAAAAAGGGGAGGTAGGCGCGGGCGTAGAGGTCCTTCGTTTTATCGCCCGGATAGTAGTGGTATTCGCCACGGAGTTCCACCTCATACCGGTCGCCGACCTTGCCGGAGCGCAGTTCGGGTATCGGAAAACCATTCGGCCCGAAGTAACGGGGCGAGTAGATAAGCAGCTCGGTCTTTTCCCTCCATTCCTGTGCCTGTGTCGGGAGTATATAGGCGAAGAGTGCGATCAATAGTAGTAGAAAACGGTGGAAATATGTCATGACTGATTTCTTTGTGGCACAAAACTATATAATTCGGGGCAAATTACTACATTTGGCTGTATAAAACTTTAAATACATACCGCTATGAGACACTTCTATCCGCTCCGGTTGCTGGTTTGCAGCCTGGCTTTCCTGTTCACCGCCTGCATGGCCTCGGAGCCTGAGGCGATCCGTACGTTGCTGATCACCGGTCAGAACAACCATAACTGGCAAGTGAGCCACCAGGTGATCAAACAGATGATGGAGAGTACCGGACGTTTTGCCGTCGACTTTGCCGTATCGCCCGGACAGGGAGAGGACATGTCGTCGTTCGTGCTCGACTTTACGCCCTACGACCTGGTGGTACTGGATTATAACGGTGATGCCTGGCCGGAAACGACCAACCGTCGCTTCCTCGACTTTGTGCAGCAGGGCGGAGGTGTCGTTGTATACCATGCCGCCGATAATGCCTTTGCCGGTTGGCGTGCGTATAACGAGATCTGTGCCCTCGGCGGTTGGGAAGGCCGGAACGAACAATCAGGCCCGTATGTGTATTGGAAAGACGGTGCCCTGGTGAAAGACCCTGCCCCGGGACCGGGCGGGTCGCACGGCAAGCAACATCCTTATGTGTTGAATGGACGGGAGATGGAACATCCCATCACCAAAGGTCTTCCGGTGCAATGGATGCACGGACAGGATGAACTGTACGACCGTATGCGTGGCCCGGGCGACATCGCTACCTTATTATATACCGCTTATTCAGCTCCTGAAACCGGCGGATCAGGACGCGAAGAGCCGCTGCTCTTTACCGTAGCGTGGGGAAAAGGCCGTATCTTCCATACCATGCTGGGACATGCCGGGCCGACGATCGACAACTGTCCGGCCATGCAGTGCCTGGGTTTCCAGGTAACCTTCCTGCGTGGCGCCGAGTGGGCCGCTACAGGGAAAGTGACCTTGCCCATTCCGGCGGATATGCCTACGGCGACCCAGTCGGTGGCTCGCGCCGATTACAAATCGGAGTGATAGCTCACCATCGTGCCATCGAATACGAGGCGTTTGTCGTGGTCGGCCAGTTGGCGGACCACGTACATCGTCTTGCCTGCCGGGAAGGGTAGGGCATCGACTACCTGGTGGATGGGGGTAGGTGTGGGAGATAGCCGGCTGAGAAGGGCGTTGCTGATGCCGGCGAACTCGGCCTCGTCGGCTGTCTGCCCTTTGCGGGAGAGGCATACGTCGCAGATACCGCAGTCGGCGGCTTCCGTCTCGCCGAAATACAGCAGCAGCAGGCGGCTGCGGCAAAGGATCGTCTCATCGATGTATGACAGTACCCCGGCGGAACGCTTTTCCGAACGTTCCTTCCGTTCTTCGTAGGCCGGGCGCGGAATGGAGAGGTAGCGCTGTTCTTCCCGGGTACGGGTGTAGATGACGAGTGGCGTCTTCTTCTGCGGAATATAATGCAGGAGGCGCATCTTGGAAAGCGCCGACAAGGTGTCGTATACCTGCTGCGGCGTATGCCCGCTGCGGGTGGCGATCAACCGTTCATCGAGATACACATAGTCGGCAAAGAGGCCGGTGTACGAGCGAAGCACGACCTGGAGGATGTCGTTCGTTTGCGTATCCGGTTCGTGGTATTTGTATAATTCATCCCGGGTGCTGATAAAGCGCAGGCGGGAAGCGCTGTCTATCTCTTCTACATATTCTATATAGCCGGACAGTTCGAGTATCTTCAGCGCATGGAACGTGGGAGTGATCGGCAGGCGGAAGGCGCGGCAGAAGTCTTCAAGCGAAAAATCGTGGACGGTATCCAGCCCGAAGCCGACGGCGATCTGGAAGTAATTCCCCAGCGCTTCGTAGACACGGTAGATAAACTCTTTTTCGGGAAACTCGTCGGTGATCCGCCGCTTCAGCGTGCCGGTATCCGCATGGGCACAGAGGGCGACGGCATAGGCTTTCCGTTCGTCGCGCCCGGCGCGTCCAGCTTCCTGGAAATACTCTTCGAGGGAAGCGGGCATGTCGATATGGACCACCACCCGTACGTCGGGCTTGTCGATGCCCATCCCGAAGGCGTTGGTGGAGACGATGACCCGGCATTCGTCGTTCTTCCAACGGTTCTGCCGGAGGGTCTTTTCTTCGCGGTTGAGACCGGCGTGGTAGTAGTCGGCGGAGATACCGGCGGCTTGCAACTGCTGGGCGATCTCTTTCGTCCGCTTGCGGTTACGGACGTAGACGATGGCAGTTCCCGGTACGTTCCGGAGGATATGTACCAACTCCCCGGTCTTGTTTTCCGTCTGGCGGACGCTGTAGGAGAGGTTTGTACGGAGGAAACTTTTCCGGAAGACATTCTTCTGCCGGAAACCGAGACGATCCTGGATATCGTCTACCACCTCTGCGGTGGCGGTGGCGGTCAGCGCCAGGACGGGGACACCGGGCAGCAGCTCGCGGATCTCGGCGATACGCAGGTAGGAGGGGCGGAAGTCATATCCCCATTGGGAGATACAGTGACTCTCGTCGACCACCAGCAGGCAGACATCCATGGCCTGTAGCTTGGCACGGAAGAGTTCCGTGCCCAGGCGTTCGGGCGAGACATAGAGGAATTTGTAGTTACCGAAGATACAGTTCTCCAGTTGGACGATGATCTCGTCGCGTGACATGCCCGAGTAGACGGCCGTCGCTTTGATGCCCCGCCGTCGCAGGTTGTCGACCTGGTCTTTCATCAGGGCGATGAGGGGGGTGACGACCAGGCAGAGGCCCTCCATCGCCATCGTCGGTACCTGGAAGGTGAGTGACTTTCCTCCGCCGGTAGGCATCAGGCCGAGCGTGTCACGACCGGCACAGACGGAGTGGATAATGTCTTCCTGCAGCGGTCGGAAGGCTGTGTATCCCCAGTATCGGCTTAGTATGTCGTGGTAGACGTCCACCGCAACCTCCGCTTTATTCGTTCGGGTCTGTCTTGATGTCTTTGATCAACAACTGGATGGTGGTGTTGCCGTTGTAGGTGTTTTCCTCCACTGTATAGCAGATGCTGAAGGGTTTCATCTCCTTGATGTAGTCGTTGTATTGGTGCATCCCGAAGGCGATCCCGTGCATGGGGCTCGATGAATGGCTGTCGATCAGTTCCAGCTTGATATGTTCCGAGTCTTTGCCGACCAGCTTGCTTGTCCCATAGTCTTTCACGTGGTGGGTGCAGAAGATGGGCTTCTGGTTGTCGGGTCCGAAGGGGTTCATGCGCTTGAGGTCGCTGACGAACCGGGCATTGATCTCCTTGAAATCCAGGGAGGCGTCGATGTCGATCTGGGGGATCATCTGTTCGGTGATGATCTCTTCGCCGGCCAGGCCCATGAAGCGGTTGATGAAGGCTTCGAGGTTCTCTTCCCGCAGGGAGAGACCTGCGGCATAGGTATGCCCGCCGAAGTTTTCCAGCAGGTCGCGGCAACTCTCGATGGCTTTGTAGATATCAAAGCCGGTGATGGAACGGGCGGAACCTGTGATCAGCTCGGACGACTTGGTCAGCACCACGGCCGGACGGTAGTATTTCTCCGTCAGGCGGGATGCGACGATACCGATCACCCCTTTGTGCCAGCCCGGATCGTAGATCACAATGGCTTTGCGGTCTTCCATGTTGGGGAACTTGTCGATGATGGCGTTGGCCTCGTCGGTAATCTTCTTGTCGAGTTCGCGGCGTTCGTCGTTATACTGGTTGATGCTTTCGCTTTTTTCACGGGCTACTTCGCTGTCTTTGGCCAGGAGGAGTTCGACGGCTTCCTTGCCGTTCATCATACGGCCGGAGGCGTTGATGCGGGGGCCGATCTTGAAGACGATGTCGGAGATGGTGATCTCCTTGCCCGTCAGTCCGCAGATGTCGATGATACCTTTCAGTCCCAGGCTGGGATTGCTGTTGAGCTGCTTCAGTCCGTGGTGTGCCATGATCCGGTTCTCGCCGGTGATGGGTACGATATCGGAGGCAATGCTGACGGCGACGAGTTCGAGCAACTGTTCCAGTTTGGACGTGTCGAACCCATTGTCTTTGGCAAAGGCCTGCATGAATTTGAAACCTACGCCACAGCCCGAGAGGTGTTCGTAGGGGTAGATGGAATCTGTCCGTTTGGCGTCGAGCACGGCCACGGCCGCCGGCAGGGTGTCGTCGGGCATGTGGTGGTCGCAGATAATGAAGTCGATGCCTTTCCCCTTGGCATATTCGATCTTCTCGATGGCTTTGATGCCACAGTCGAGCGTGATGACCAGCGTGATGCCGTTTTCATACGCATAATCAATCCCCTTGTACGATATCCCGTATCCTTCATCGTACCGGTCGGGTATGTAGAAATCCAACGTAGACGAAAACGGTTTCAGATACTTGTACACTAATGAAACGGCCGTCGTGCCGTCTACATCATAATCCCCGTAGATCAAGATCTTTTCCTTATGACCCAGCGCCTTGTTCAGGCGCTTCACCGCTTTGGCCATATCCGGCATCAGAAACGGGTCGTGCAGGTTATGCAGGTTGGGCTTAAAGAACTTTTTTGCTTCCTCCGTTGAGGTTATTCCCCGCTGGACCAGCAATAAAGCTATCGTCGGGCTGATGCTGAGTTGTTCAGCCAGCACCGCTCTTTTATGTAACTCTTCTTCTGTAGGGGTTTGAAAGTTCCATTTGTTAGTCATTAATATATCTTTTTTTTCTTTTTTTTCTCTCTCTCAGTGGATTACGCCACGTAATCCGGTATGTACCGTGGGGCACAATGAATGAATTTGTAAAATTAGGTATTTTATGTGGAAATATACTATGATCGTTCATAAAATAGTTTTCGTGTTATTTTTTTCTAATCTCCCGAATGATTTGTAATTTTGCCTCTCTAACACAGTAAGCTATGACGGACGATATTAAAAAAGCCTGTGAAGTACTTCAGGCAGGAGGTATAATCCTCTATCCCACTGACACCATTTGGGGAATCGGTTGCGATGCAACGAACGAAAAAGCAGTCCAGCGCATCTATGAGCTGAAACAACGCACCGACAATAAAGCCATGCTGGTGTTGATGGACGCCGCCGGCAAGCTGGAGACGTATGTGGATGAAGTGCCTGATATCGCCTGGGACCTGATCGAGGTGACCGACAAGCCGCTGACCCTCATTTTCACAAAAGCAAAGAACCTGGCCACGAACCTGTTGGCCGGTGACGGCAGCGTGGGTATCCGCATCACCCGGGAAGCCTTTTCCAAACGACTGTGTGAGGCGTTCCGCAAACCTCTTGTTTCGACTTCCGCCAACATCAGCGGAGAACCATTCCCTTCTTGTTTTTCCGACATCTCCGAGACCATTAAGCAAGGCGTCGACTATGTGGTGCAGTTCCGCCAGGAGGAAAAGCGGGAAGCGCAACCATCCGGTATTATCAAGTTAGATGCCGGAGGCCTTGTCCAGATTATCCGATAAAATGAATAAACAGACACAGAGATGTAAATATATTCTTTCGGACTCTATAGCTGCTGTTGTTGCATGGCTGTTGTTCCTGTGGCTGCGTTATGAAGAAGTGGCTGTACATGAAGGGTATGGCTCGTTGGCAAACTACCTTTCCCATGCACAGGTATGGGAAGTGATCCTGTTGATCCCGTTCTTCTGGGGTACGCTGTTCTATTTCTCCGGTTATTACAATAAGCCATTCGGAAAGTCGAGGTTGACGGAACTGTTCTCTACGTTGGTGGTGGTGACGATCGGCGTCGTATTGTTGTTCTTTGCGCTGATACTCGACGACCTGCCTTCTTCCTATTCGATTTATTACCGGCTCTTCTTTGCCCTGTGGGGACTTCAGTTTGTAGCCACCTATATACCCCGGTTATGGATTACGCAGGATGGGATCCGTCGGATCCGTCGCCGTGAGTGGTCGCTACAGGTCGTGGTGATCGGGGTGGGCGAGAAAGCGCGCCGGGTAGCTTCCAGCCTGTACGACCAGGGATATACCATCGCCGGATTTATCCGGGAAGACCAGCCGGTGGACGTGCGGGTCGATGACGGTGACATCGCCGGTACGGTGGCCGACCTGGCCGACGTGATCGCCTCCCGTCCGATCGACGAGCTGGTGATCGCCCTGGATGCGAACGACGACCGTGAATACCTCTCCATCCTCTATTCGCTCTACCGCTTTAAGCGTCCGATCAAGATACTGGCCGACGATTCCAACCAACTGTCGAAAGTGACGATCCGCGCCATACAGGGCATCCCGCTGGTGGAGCTGACCGACAATAACTTCTCGGAGGCGGAAAAGAATATCAAGCTCTTTCTTGACCGGGTCGTGTCGGCCGTGATGCTGCTGCTGTTGTCGCCCTGTTTCGGCTATATTGCCTGGCGGGTGAAACGGGATTCACCGGGTCCGGTGTTTTTCCGGCAGGAGCGGGTCGGGTATATGGGCAAGCCGTTTATGATCTGCAAGTTCCGCACCATGTATGTGGGAGCGGAGAAGGAAGGGCCGCTGTTGGCCGCCGCGAACGATAGCCGGGTGACGCCCTTCGGCGCTACCATGCGCAAGTACCGGTTAGACGAACTGCCCCAGTTCTGGAACGTACTGAAGGGGGATATGTCGCTGGTCGGTCCCCGTCCGGAACGGAAGTTCTTTATCGACCGCATCGTCGAACGGGCGCCTTACTACTACCTGCTCCATAACGTGCGCCCGGGTATCACCTCCCTCGGGATGGTGAAGTATGGCTATGCCGTGGATGTGGATCAGATGATCGAACGGCTGAAGTACGATATGATGTACTATGAAAATATGTCTCTGGTACTGGATCTGACGATCCTTGTCTACACCGTCCGGACAGTAATCACAGGTAAAGGTATTTAACTATGGAAAAAGCGAGTTTGTTTTATCGGTTCCTCCTCTGGCGCGACGAACATATCAAGGAGAAGCACTTCATCCTGATCGTCAGTTTCATCGTCGGCCTGTGTACGGCTGCGGCGGCTATTGTGCTGAAGCAGTTGATCCACTTTATCCAACAGCTGTTGACGGGGGGATTCGATCCCGACCGGGTGAACTTCCTCTACCTGCTCTATCCCGTGATCGGTATCCTGCTGGCCGGTTTGTTCGTGAAGTATATTGTACGCGATGATATCAGCCACGGGGTGACGAAGATATTGTATGCCATCTCCCAACGGAAGAGCCGCATCAAGCCCCACAATACGTGGAGCTCGATTGTGGGTAGCGCCGTGACGATCGGTTTCGGCGGATCGGTAGGGGCGGAGGCCCCGATCGTGCTGACGGGCGCCGCCATCGGTTCGAACCTGGGGCGTATGTTCCGGCTGGAACAGAAGACGCTGATGCTGCTCGTCGGCTGCGGGGCGGCCGGCGCCATTGCCGGTATCTTCAAGGCACCGATTGCCGGACTGGTGTTCGTGATCGAGGTGCTGTTGCTCGACCTGACGATGACGTCCGTACTGCCGCTGCTGATCTCATCCGTGACGGCGGCCACCGTCTCCTATATCTTTACCGGGACGGATGCTATGTTCAAGTTTTCGCAGACAGAGGTGTTCGAGATCGGACGTATCCCCTATGTACTGCTGCTGGGTATCTTCTGCGGGCTGGTCTCACTCTATTTTACCCGGGTGATGAACCGCATCGAGGGCTTTTATCGACGGCTGGGCAATTACTGGAAGAAGTTTGTGCTCGGGGGCGTGACGCTCAGCCTGCTTATCTTCTTCTTCCCCCCGTTGTACGGGGAAGGATACGACACGATCGGGTCGCTGCTGAACGGGCAGTTCGCCCATATTATGGATAAGAGCCTGTTCTACGACTTCAGTAGTTCCTACTGGGGGATCATTATCTTCCTCGGACTGATCCTGCTCTTCAAGGTCTTTGCTTCCAGCGCCACCAATGCCGGCGGCGGGGTAGGGGGTATCTTCGCGCCGAGTTTGTTCCTGGGCTGTATCGCAGGCTTTATCTTCTCGCATGTATCCAACTATTTTCCGCAAACGATCTATCTGTCGGAGAAGAACTTTGCCCTGCTGGGCATGGCCGGGGTGATGTCGGCCGTCATGCATGCGCCGCTGACGGGTGTGTTCCTGATCGCCGAGCTGACCGGGGGCTACGACCTGTTTCTTCCGCTGATGATCGTTTCGATCGGCGCTTATATCACCATCCTGATGTTTGAGCCGCACAGCATCTACTCCATGCGTCTGGCGCAGAAAGGTGAACTGCTGACACACCATAAAGATAAGGCCGTGCTCACGCTGTTGAGCATGGACAGCGTGATCGAAAAGGATTTCCAGACCGTCACGCCTGCGATGTCGCTCGGCGATATGGTGAAGGTGATTGCCAAGAGTAGCCGTAATATGTTCCCGGTCGTGAATGAAAAAGGCGTATTACTTGGTATCGTGCAACTCGACAACATCCGGAACATCATGTTCCGTCCCGAACTCTACAGCCGCTTTTATGTCAGCAAATTCATGGTCTCCGCCCCCGGCAAGATCCAACTGAACATGCCGATGGACCAGATCATGAAGATCTTCGACGACACGAAGGCGTGGAACCTCCCCGTAGTCGATGAAAAGGGGCATTACATTGGCTTCATGTCGAAGTCGAAGATATTTAACTCCTACCGCGAAGTGCTGGTAGAGAATTTCTCAGGCGATTAAAATACGTGAAAAGATGAAGAAAGAAGAACTGCGTATCGTATATATGGGCACGCCCGAGTTTGCCGTCGAAAGCCTCCGTGCCCTGGTGGAAGGCGGGTATAATGTGGTCGGTGTGATCACGATGCCCGATAAGCCCGTGGGCCGTCATGCCAGTGTACTGCAGGCCAGCCCGGTGAAGCAATATGCCGAGTCGGCTGGTTTGCCTGTCCTCCAGCCCGAACGGTTGAAAGACGAAGCCTTCGTCGAAGCCCTCCGCGCCTGGAAGCCCGACCTGCAGATTGTGGTCGCCTTCCGTATGCTGCCCGAAGTGGTGTGGGACATGCCCCGGTTGGGGACGTTCAACCTCCACGGCTCCCTGCTTCCCCAGTACCGGGGAGCGGCTCCGATCAACTGGGCGGTGATCAATGGGGATGCCGAGACAGGTGTCACTACCTTCTTTCTGACGCACGAGATCGATACCGGCAAGATCATCCGGCAAGCCCGCCGGCCGATCGCCGAGACGGACGACGTGGGCATCGTCTACGACGCCCTGATGCACCTCGGCGCAGGCCTGGTGACGGAAACCGTCGACCTGATCCTCACCGGTCAGGTGGATGCCGTGGCGCAGGATGCGCTCTATACCGACCCGTCCGCCCTGCGTCCCGCCCCGAAAATCTTCAAGGAAACCTGCCGTATCGATTGGGAACAGCCAATGAAACGGGTGTATGATTTCATCCGTGGCCTGTCGCCCTATCCCGCCGCCTGGACGGAACTGGTGGCGCCCGGTGTCGAGCCTATCGTCCTCAAGGTCTACCAGGCCGCGAAGCGCCCCGTCAGCCCTATCCCTCCGGCAGGCTCTTCGGATGCGCCATCTGCCGTGCTCCCTGAGCCGCTTCCTGCGGGGACGATCCGGACCGACGGCAAGTCTTTTGTCGACGTGGCTGTTGCCGATGGCTTCGTCCGTCTGCTATCCGTCCAACTGGCGGGGAAGAAGCGGATGTCGGTGGTCGATTTCCTGAATGGCTTTAAACAGATCGAACGTTTCCGTTGTACGACGGATCAAGTCGGGTAGGGGATGCACTTCACGAAGCAAGCCCTGTATATCTTCCTGGGAACGGCCTGCCTGGTGCTGGGGACGGTCGGGATCTTTGTCCCCCTGCTTCCCACTACTCCTTTCTGGCTGCTGACCTGCTGGTTCTACGTCCGCAGCTCCGAAAAATTGTATAACCGGGTGATGGCTAACCGCTACTTTGGCGCGTACGTACGCGCGTACATGATAGATAAAGCCATCCCCCTGCGCTCGAAGATCATCTCCCTGGCGGTGATGTGGGGCTCCATCCTCCTGACCTGCCTTTTCCTTGTCGATCTGTGGTGGGTACGCCTGCTGCTGGTCGCCATCAGCGCCGCCGTCACCTGGCACATCCTCTCTTTCCCCACCCGTAAATCCGCCTAGTACGGCCGGATGAGCATGTCGCTTCCGCGAGGCCTGCGTCTCAGCCTGCTGAGCCGTGCATGTCAGCCTGCTGAGTCGTGCATGTCAGTCGGCTGAGTCGTGCATGTCGCCCGGCTGAGTCGTGCGCCTCAATCCGCTGCGACGGGCGGGGTTATTTCGTATGTTCCGACTGGTAGTAGTAGGTTTCGGGGGAGGGGAGGCTTTCGATGTGGTAGCGGTTGGAGGCGGTGATGCGGAAGGTGTAGCCGCGTTCCGTTCCCGGGGTGATGGGGAGGGTGAGGCCGGTGGTACGTACCTGGGTGGCCAGCAGGGACGAGGCTGACTCCATGTCTATGGAGTCGGTCAGGGAGTAGTAGACGGTGTAGGTCAGAGGCTGGGTTTCGACCTGTGGCTTATTCCAGGAGATGAGCAGTTCGTCGCCGTCGCGTTCGATCCGGATCTCCGGGGGAGAGGCGGGGACGGTGTCGTTCAGCCAACGCAGCGGAGGAAGTTGGGCGGGGTGGCGGTAGTAGTCGTCCTTCAGTGCGTCGTACAGGCCCTTGCGGTTTTGCATCACCTGGGCGGTACGGAAGAAGGCGCAACCGGCCGTGCCGTAGCTCCGGCTGTAGTCGATCTGGTCGGTGATGTCATTGATCGACCAGTCGGCTTCGTTCTGTTCCATGCGGTAGACGCCCAAGCCGGGGACGACCAGGCGGCCGTTGCTGTTCTCCATCCAATTGTCGACAAAGGGGAAGAAGTCGTCGTGCAGGTAATACATCATGGGGACGATCATATCCTGCTTCTCCTGCATCATCCAGTGTTTGGGGTCCTGGTAGACGCTTTCGTAGGCTGTCCATCCGGCGTTGGGTACGCGGGGGATGCGGTTGTACTTGCCGATGGGCGAACTGCTGACCTGCACCCAGGGCTTGAGTTGCTTCACGCCGTCGTAGAGGCGACCGACCAGGCGGTTGATATTCTCCCGCCGCCAGTTGGCCAGCGTTTGTCCTTTGCCGTATTTGGCGTGGACGTTTTTGTCGGGGAAGGCGGTGGCGTATTCGGGGTAGCGGATATAGTCGAAGTGGATACCGTCGATATCATACGTCGCTACCAGTTCGCGTACCATCGACAGCAGGTAGTCGGTGGTTTCGGGCACGCCCGGATCGAGATACCATTCACCCCGGTGGCGTTTCACCAGCTTCGGCTTTTTCTTCACCACGGAGAGGGAACCCTGTTCGCGCACGGTCCGGTCGGTTCCCACGGGGAAGGTGACGAACCAGGCATGGCATTCCATCCCGCGTTTATGGCATTCTTCAATGGCGTAGGCCAGGGGGTCGTAAGGCGGCATCGCGCCATACCTGCCGGAGAAGATACGGGCGGCCGGCTCGATGGCCGACCGGTAGATCACGTCTCCCCGCAAGCGTACCTGGAGGAAGACGGTGTTGAAGTTGGCCTCCTCCAGCTTGTCCAGAATCGCACATAGTTCTTCCTGTTGCGCCCGTACGCCGGTGGCCGAAGACGCCGGGCGGTGCGGCCAGTCCAGACCGTAGATGGTGGTGAGCCAGACGGCACGGATCTCCGTTTTGGGTGCCTGGGGTGTCCGGCCGGCATCGGGCGTTTTGGATACGTCGGTAGCTCGTAGCGATCCTATGCACAGGAGGAAGAGGAGGAGAAACCGGGCCTTCATTTACCTGTCTCCGACAAATAGCGTTCGGCTTCGATCGCCGCCATACAGCCGGTAGCTGCAGCGGTAATCGCCTGGCGGTATACGGGGTCCGCCACATCGCCTGCGGCAAAGATGCCGGGGATGCCGGTGCGGGGTGTACCGGGGATGGTCTTGATATAACCGATCTCGTCGGTTTCGAGCCACGGCTTGAAGATATCCGAGTTCGGGGTATGTCCGATGGCGAGGAAGAAACCGTCGATGGCGATATCCACCTTTTCTTCGTCGGCTTCGCCCTGGCGTTTCACCAGATGGGCGCCTTCGACGCCGTTGTCGCCGAAGAGGCCGAGCGTGTTGTGCTCGAACAATACCGTAATGTTCTCCGTCTTGAAGACCCGCTCTTGCATCACTTTGGAGGCACGTAGGAAGGGTTTGCGCACGATCAGGTAGACCTGCGAAGCCAGCGACGAGAGATACAGCGCTTCTTCACAAGCCGTGTCGCCTCCGCCTACGACGGCTACCTTTTTCCGGCGGTAGAAGAAACCGTCGCAGGTGGCACAGGCGGATACACCCATGCCGGCATACGTCTGTTCGTCGGCCAGTCCGAGGTATTTGGCGGAGGCGCCGGTCGAGATGATGACGGTCTCGGCTTCGATCACTTTCGTACCGTCGATCGTCACTTTATAGGGGGCTGCCGAGAAGTCGGCCTGGGTGGCAATGCCGGCACGTATGTCGGCGCCGAAGCGGATGGCCTGCTGCTTGAGGTCGTCCATCATGGCCGTACCCGAGATGCCTTCGGGGTAACCGGGGAAGTTCTCGATGTCGGTGGTGATGGTCAACTGTCCGCCCGGTTGGATGCCCTCGTAGAGGACGGGACTCAGGTTGGCACGGGAGGCGTAAATGGCCGAAGTAAAACCGGCGGGGCCCGATCCGATGATCAGGCAGCGTACATGTTCGTTTGCTTGTTGGGTCATATTGCGATTGTTTTAATTGTTACCTCAGGTCGATGACGTCGGCATCGGGGTAGTCCTTCGGGTTGAAGGTGAATACATGGTCGGCCTGGTGAAGGCCTGTCTGTATCCGGTTGATCTGGATGGTGGTGACGGCTCCGTTCTTCATCCAAACGGCGATGCGGGAAGGGAGGCTGGTCGTTTTCTCTAGCTGGAGTTCCACCTTGGTGATGTCGCCTTTCTTTTTGGGCGTCAGCTCGATGTCGTTGGCTGTCTTGCCGCTGGCAGCGGTGCTTTCACCGATAAAGGCGGCGTTATAGTTCTTTTTGTACGTCCGGAGCAGGAGCACGGGATTGGTGGTCTGCAGCTCTTCGTCCGTGGGCGTGGTGACATTGACTTCTTCGTTCCGTTCGACATACACCCACTGGGTTTTGCCATTGAACCAGATGTGCATATCGGGGGTGGCGAGTGTGAACCGGTCGCCTTTCATCTGTATCTGTCCTTCGAAGCTCTCGGCGCCCTGGCCTTCCATGCGGGTATGCAGGGCGAAGGTGGCGGAAAGACCGTCGGTGGCCTCGTAGGCCGCTGCGGCTTTGTCAACCAGTTGGTTGGCGTTTTGCGCCAGGGCCTGCAGCCCGAACAGGCAGCAGAGCAGGAGGCTCATCATTCCTTTTCTTTTCATACGTTACTACCTTTTAATACCTTATCTTACTACTCTACCTTACGTCACTTACTACTGCCTTACTTCAGGCTGCCCAGTATCCGTTCGAGGCTATATTCGTCCTGGATCATGACCTGTCGTGCCTTGCTTCCTTCAAACGGACCGACGATACCGGCGGCTTCCAACTGGTCCATCAAGCGTCCGGCACGGTTATAGCCGATGGCGAACTTACGTTGGATGAGCGAGGTGGAGCCCTGCTGCTGGATCACGATCAGGCGGGCAGCCTCGTCGAACAAGGGGTCGCGGTCGGACAAGTCGACGGCGCCCGGTCCCTTGTCGCCCTCTCCTTCGCCGGTGAACTCGGGCAGGAGGAAGGCGGTGGCATAACCGGCCTGTTCGCCGATATAGCTGGATATCTGTTCCACTTCGGGGGTGTCTACAAACGCACATTGTACGCGTACCATATCGCTGCCTTGCGAGAAGAGTAGGTCGCCCCGGCCGATCAGTTGGTTGGCGCCCGGCGAGTCGAGGATGGTACGAGAGTCGATCATCGACGATACCCGGAAGGCGATACGCGTCGGGAAGTTGGCCTTGATCGTCCCCGTAATAATATTGGTCGACGGGCGCTGCGTGGCGATCACCATATGGATACCCACGGCACGGGCCTTCTGGGCGATACGGGCGATCGGCAGTTCGATCTCCTTACCGGCCGTCATGATCAGGTCGCCGAACTCGTCGATGATCACCACGATATAGGGCATAAAGCGGTGGCCCTTTTCGGGGTTGAGGTGGCGGGTGATAAACTTGGCGTTGTATTCTTTGATGTTACGGGTATGCGCTTTCATAAGCAGGTCGTAGCGATCGTCCATCTCCTTGCAGAGGGAGTTGAGTGTCTGGATCACCTTCGTGAAGTCGGTGATGATGGCCTTGTCCATATCCGGCAGCTTGGCGAGGTAATGCCGTTCGATCTCCGAATAGATGCTGAACTCTACCATCTTGGGGTCGACCAGTACGAACTTCAGTTCGGACGGGTGCTTCTTATATAATAAGGAAGTGATGAGGGCGTTCAAACCGACCGACTTACCCTGCCCCGTAGCACCGGCCACCAACAGGTGAGGCGTCTTGCAGAGGTCGAACATGAAGATGTCGTTCGTGATCGTCTTACCCAGCGCTACCGGCAGGTCGTATTTGCTTTCCTGGAATTTCCGCGAGGCGATGATCGACTGCATGGATACGATCTGCGGGTCTTTGTTCGGTACTTCGATACCGATCGTTCCCTTACCCGGCATCGGCGCAATGATACGGATGCCTAGGGCCGAGAGGCTGAGGGCTATATCGTCTTCGAGGTTACGGATCTTGGAGATACGCACACCCACGTCGGGGACTACTTCATACAGGGTCAGCGTCGGGCCTACCGTCGCTTTGATGGAGGCGATGCTGATGCCGAAATTCTCCAGCGTCTGCTTGATCTTGCGCTGGTTGGCGGTCTGCTCTTCCATATCTACCTGGTGGTCGCTGTTGTCGTATCGCTTCAACAGGTCGATGGAGGGGTTGCGGTAGGAAGAGAGGTCGAGCTTCGGGTCGTACTCACCCAACTCGGAATGGTCGTAGTTCTCCTCGTCGCCGTTGGGCACTTCGACAGAGAAGGCCGTCGCGTCTTCCCCGTTCCCGTTTGCGGGTTCAGGTATCTCGTAGGCTTCGTCCACCGGGATGGTGATCTCAAACTCCTCCTCTGCCGGCTGGCTATCCGGCTTGTCGGTAGACCGGCCGTTGGCGGTAACCGGGTCGGCAAAAGGAATATGGGTGGGGTCTATCTCGTCGTCGAAAGGCAGATTGTTGTCCGTGTCGTCGGTGTCGGTATCCGTTCCGGGTTTATCTTTCTTGCCCCATTTCCATTTTGGCAACCAACTGAAGGCCAGTGTGCGTTGCAGGAAAGGGATCGTCCGCTTACTGACAAAAATGGCGATGATCAGGAACGAACCGGCCAGCAACAGGATCGTCCCGGGTATGCCGATGTTGGCGATCATAAACTCCGACAGGAAATAGCCATGCTGCCCTCCCAGGTAGAGGAAGGTGTCTTCGTATCCTTTGATAAAAAAGAAACCACAGAACAACGAGCCCCATACCAACATGACTGCGCTGAACAGGAAACGCTTGAGTAGCGATACCCGGTTCATACTCATCAGCCGGGCACCCAGCGATCCGAAGAAGAAGAGAATAAAGAAAGACGATACCCCAAACCAACGGTTCATCAACAGATCGGCCAGCCAGGCGCCACGGGCACCGGTCCAGTTTTCGATCAACGCTTTGTTGTTGCCCAGTTCCGACAGGGATACATTTTCGATCTTGCTCTGATCGGCTGCACCGGTAAAAAAGAATGAGAATAACGCCAACCCGACGTAGATCGTCAGGATGCAGATCACCAGCCCGGTGATGAACCGGGTGCGTTCGTTGGTGAGAAAAGCGTTGATCTTCAGCCAGGTGCCATTCGGGTTGGCTGCACGTTTGTTATTGGATGTAGTCGGTTTCTTTGCCATTGCCACGGTGTCGAATTCTTAGGGTTGTTTCCTGTTAATAGAACTGACAAAGGTATGGAGAATAATTGAATCAGTAGAGTGAAACGACAAGAAAAACTATATCTACTTCAGCGCCGGTAACAGGTACTGCCAGATCAGGTTGATCTCGCCTTGCATGTCGCGGATGTCGGCGGTGGTGACGATCACGGCGTCTTTTTCGGGCAGGACGATGATGTATTGGCCGTTGGCGCCGTCGGCACGGTAGGCGTTATGGCGGCAACGCCACATCTGGTAGCTGTAGCCTTGCAGCCAGTCGCTGTCTTTTTGTTTGACCTTCAAGTCCTCCCGTTTGGTGCCGGCGGGGAGAGAGGCGACCTGGTAGGTCGTCGCTTCGTCGAACCAGGATTCGGGCAACAACTGTTTGCCGTTCCATTGGCCGCGCTGGAGGAAGAACTGTCCCATCTTAGCCAAATCTTCAGTCTTCACATACAAGCCCCAACCGCCGGTGTTGATGCCCTGCGGGCTTTCCTGCCAGGAGGCGCCGACAATACCCAGCGGACGGAACAGGCGCGGGTAGAGGTAGTTGATCACCTTCTCGCCGGTCACTTTTTGGACAATGGCTGAAAGCATATATGTAGCCAGGCTGTTATAGCAGAACACCGTTCCCGGTTTGTGGTCGATCGGATAGGCCAGGAAGGCCTTGACCCAGTCAATGTCCTTGCCGGCATCGCCAAAAGCCATCCGGGTGGGGTCGGTGTCATGGCCGACAGACATGGTGAGCAGGTGGCGTATCTCCAGTTCTTGCAGGTACGGGGTTACTTCGGCAGGCAGGTCGTCGGGGAAGAAGGAAACCACCTTGTCGGTCACCTTGATCTTGCCGTCGGCCACGGCAAAACCGATGGCGGTAGCTGTAAAGGTCTTGCTGACCGAATTCAGGATATGCGGCTTGCCTGCGGCGTTATCTCCCAACCAGTGTTCGGCTACGACCTTGCCATGACGCACGATCATCAGGCTATGCAGGTCTTGCCCGGCTTTCTTCACGGCGGCGAGGTAGTTGTCCACTGCCTTGGCATTTACCTTTTCGGCCTGTGGCGTACTGCGGGGAAGGGCTTTGGTGAGGTCGTTGTAGTTGATCAGTTCGATGCCCCGGTCGGCAATGGCCTGTTTGGCTTTGGGGCTGATGAAGAGGTCGGTCACGCCCTGGCGGTCTACCGCTACGTGTCCATAGCCATTATGGCCTACCGTCTGCATCTCGGCATTATCCAACGCCGGATGATCCAGGAACATATAGTTCTTACCCGCTTCCAGTTTGTCCAGCATTTGGATGAACGAACTTTCTTTTTCAGCCAGCGTCTTTGTAGGACCGTCGTAGCCGACATACGTAAAGTTGTATTGGTGCATGGCTTCTACCCGGTCTATGGCCGGCAGGTTGTATTCCTGTGCGAGGCGTTTGACCAGTTTGACCACTTCGGCGCTGAAGCCGGTGGAGAGCATGTGGCCGGAAAGGTGGCTGATCTGCGGCACATTCTTCAGCGCGAGTTCGATCTGGGCGCGGAATTCCTGCTCGATCTCAGCGATGTTGTAATTCTCCACAATGGAAAGCCCCGGGTTGGCTTTGTTCGGATTCATCAATGGGAGGAAGTAGCCGTTGCCGTCGATCAGACTCGGGCAGTGGGTGAGGGGACGCCATTTGATGTTGTCCCATTCGCTGGTGATCGTCAGGTGCAACCCCACATCGATGCCGGGATGCTCCTGTAGCATCCGTACGGCTTCCGGGAACCAGGGTGTGACCACCATCAGTTCGATGGAGGTCTCGATTCCGTTAACCGCTGTTTCTATACTGGCCACATTGGCGGCATGGAAAGAACCCATATCGTCGCCACGGACGATTAGGCGCGGAGGTGCCTGCTGCGCAGACAACTGGAAAACGGCCGCCAGTAGCAACAGGCTGCAAACGGTTTTTCTCAAGTGGTGTGTTCTCATAAATCGTATCATGGTATTAATCATTGTATTGTTGATCATTGCTTTGTCCCCGTCAACCGTACCGCTGCCTCCTGGGGATCCATGGTGTTGGTCACATCGACTGTTATGCCATCAGCCGTAAATGCGCAGGCATATGTTTCGGATTGGAGGTCGTTGAGGTAGAGCAGTCGCAGTTGAAGCACATCTGCCCCTGTCCAGGCGGCATAGCCGGCTACATCGAATGCCGGAAGGCCAGTGGCTGTACGGCGGGGAGAGGAGAAATAAGGGCTTAACCGTTCCGTCTTTCCATGTTTCCAACCATCCTGCCCGAAGGCGAAGGGGTAGGAGGCGTCATGCTGTACAAGTGTCAGTTCCGTAGAGCCGTCTTTCGCGAACTGGAAAGTCAAGGCTGTAATCCCCATAGAATTGGGTGCTATCTGGTACGAACGGGTTTCTTCCCTGGGGAATTCCAGTTCGTCTACGGTGCGGAAAGGGTCAGGCAGTTGGAGCGAGGCCAGTTTGCTCTGCAGGAGTTCATCCTGGGCGGGATCAGTCGGGAAGCCTTTTTCTTCCATGGCCGGGATCAGGTTTTCCCAGATCAACTTCAACTCACGGTTCGTATCTGTGGCGCGGGCGGTGATGGCGATCATGGCATCCTGCTTCGGCATGACGACGGCAAACTGCCCGTAGGCGCCGTCGATCCGGTAGGCATCGTTCGTGCAGATCCATAACTGGTAACCATATCCCTGCGCCCAGTCGTCGGTGGCATTCTGTTCGGCTGTACGTCCGGGCTGTTGGTAGATCTGCGGCGAAGTAGCTTCCGTAAACCAGGATTCGGATAGCAGTTGCCGGTTGTCCCATTTCCCCTTTTGCAGGTAGAACATACCCAGCTTGGCCAGGTCGGCGGTCTTGATACGTAGGCCCCAACCGCCGGTATTGATGCCTTCCTTGTTTACTTCCCACGAGATATCCCGGATACCCAGCGGCTCAAACAGGCGGGGCGTGAGGTAGTCGTACACGGTCTGTCCGGTCACTTGCTGCACGATGGCCGAAAGCATGTAGGTGGAATAGGTGCTATATTCGAAAACGCTACCCGGTTTGTTTGCAATCGGTTCGGCGAGGAAACGCTTGACCCAGTTCTCGTCGTCGGCATTATACGAAGGAGCCTGGGTGTGTCCGGCAGTCATCGTCAGCAGGTGTTTGACCGTCAGTTCGTTCAGATAAGGCGAAACCGATGGTGGCAGCTCATCCGGGAAGAAGGAGATCACTTTGTCTTCTACCGAAAACAGTTTTTCGTCCACCGCAAAACCTACGGCTGTTGCTGTAAACGTTTTGCTGGCCGAGTTCATCAGATGGGGAATGCCCGAACGGTAGGGATACCACCAACCTTCGGATATGACCTTGCCGTGGCGAACCAGCATAAAGCTATGCAATTCTATTCCGTGCGTTTCCGCTTCTTCGATAAAACGCAGGATAGCCTCCGGATGGACGCCTTGTATTTCCGGCAGGGTACGGTTCAATCCGTCTGCATATTTATTTGGCTGCGGCTTCTGACGGTTGCACGATGCCAGGCACATGAGTCCG
Source organism: Tannerellaceae bacterium (assembly GCA_031555145.1). Taxonomy (GTDB): domain Bacteria; phylum Bacteroidota; class Bacteroidia; order Bacteroidales; family Tannerellaceae; genus JAJDIA01. Next base: position 41,442 of record JAVBUR010000046.1, read on the forward strand.
CACAGCGCCAGTGCGGCGATTTTTCCCATTGTATGTTTCATATATTATACTGTATTAATAGATGAGCAAAGCTACAAAAAAAACGTTTCAACCGTTAGATTGGTGTTAACATTGTTACTGCCAGCAAGACGGCAAACAGGAAAACCAACAACGATGTTTGTCCCAGTAATGTATTCAGTGCCCGTCCTTCCAGGCGACAGAAGCGACGCCAGGTCACGATGAACAGGGCAAAGAAAACGGCATACAATGCCAGTATCACTTCCGACCGTTGCAGCATAACCGGCCCGATAATCACCAACGCCAGCAGCCCGTTGACCAGGTAGATGACCTGCCCGAAACGACGACCGAACAGGACGATCGTGGTCCGTTTTCTCGACAGCTTGTCTTGTGCATAGTCGCGGTAATTATTCACCACCAGGATATTGACCGAGAGGAATCCCATTGCCAGCGAGACGAGGAAGGATAATAAAGAAAACGTATTCGCCTGTACATAATACGTGAAACAAACCGGGACGATTCCGTAGAACAACAGCACGCATACATCACCCAGCCCATTATAGGCCAGCGGAAACGGACCGGCAGAATAGGCCAGTACGCACAATGCCATCCCAATGCCTACGGGCAGCAGGAGCCATCCGCCATAATACATCAACGCACAGCCACACAGGCATGACAGTCCCAATGTCACCCATGTGCCCCGTAACATCGCCTCCGGGCGTATCCATCCCGAAGCCACTGCACGGTCAGGGCCCAACCTGTCTTCCCGGTCGGCTCCCTTACGGTAGTCAAAGTAGTCGTTGGCGAAATTACTGGCAATCTGTGCCAGCAAAGCAACCGACAGGCACAATAATGCCGGCGCCAAACGGAACAATCCGTCATATGCTGCCAGGACACACCCTGCCAACACCGGACTGGCTGAAGCAAATAATGTACGCGGGCGAGCGGCAGCTATCCAGGCTGATAAGAGGGCTTTCTGCTCCTTCTTTTCCATTTAATCCATTTTAATTGTTATAAAAAACACAAAGTAAGAACAAAAAAAGCATTTCGTTGTTATGACACAAAAAAAGACACTATATTTGCCGGATGAAAAAGGCTATATTCATAACCAGTCTGCTTTGCGCGTTTTTAATGCTCACTTCTACACCGAAAGTGGACATGAATGCTGTACTCGAACAGACGCAGGAAACGGTTGTGAAAGCGAAAAGCCATACCACAGAGATGAACCACCGTGTCGAATTTCTCGGCAAAGATACAAGAGGTGGAAATGTATTGACTGCCCGCCGGAGTGTACAGATTCTTTCGTGTTCATCCGAAACACGCAGTATAGGCAGCATTGTACGTATTACACAAGACATTCGTATCAAAGGAGCCGAACGGCTTCAGAAAATATCCGAGTTTACTTCCCGATTACAAACCATTAACTACTCCGCACTTCTTACCCGTAAGGGATACCATGTGTATGCTTTGCGGGAAATCATTATTTGATTTTTTAATTGATCCCAGTCGTTATGGGTATGGGGATATTTGTCTCCATGCAATACGTACGTGTGCACATTATTGATGTGATGTCCTGCACGTTCATTCAACTTTATTGTTCAATTAAAAAAACTAAGAATTATGGCTAAGAATAAGTCAGATAAATACCGTATTTATCTATTTGTCCTCATCACCATCATTGGTTGTGTGTTGGCATGCAGTTCAATCATTACAAATGACTATCTTAAACTTGTGATCGTTATGGTTACCCTTTGTGTAGGCCTTTTCGGCGTTATGAAAGCGTTAAGTAAAAGTCATCAAGATGATGCAGATGCCGTTGAGCGCAAATAAACAGAGTATTAACAGAATAATCAACCGATTAAACTAATTCAACTAATAAAATGGGAAAAATAAATAAAGACCTAGTAGATGCCGTGATGATGTTATCCTTCATCATATTGGTGCTTGTTGGCACAACTGATTTTGAGAATATAGCCATGAAAAACCTGTTGATGGGAGGCTTAGGCACCATCACTGTCATCATGGTCATACTCCGCATACTCGAAGCAAGGCAAAGTGCCAAAGAAGAACCAACCATCGAATCTTAACAATGACTCTATATATTTTTATTTATCCAAAAAAAGCCGCCGGAATCCCCGGCGGCTTTTTGATTCTATAGCGTTTACTTCTCTATGATTGCTTTTCGCTTCTCTTTTCTCTATTTATGGGAGAAGTAGTTGTTTACCCGGTTGGGTGAGAGCATCTGCCATAAGGAGGCAACTGTCCATCCCGGCGCAAAGATATCGTTATAGAAGCCTTTTCCGTTCTTGCCATAATCCCAGTTGGTATGCTGCACCACTTCAGGATAGTAGCCTACTTTACCAATATTGAACATATGTCCTTTTACAGGCATCAACTGAAGCATGGAAGTCTTGATCACTTCGGCAAATTGTGTAAAGCGTGTTTCTCCCTGTTCCTTCGCCAGCCAGTCGAGAACCGTGGCAAATTCAAAGATGAATACGTCGATATGGTTGTTTTCTACCGATACATTTCCCCAACCGCGTGATTTGAAACCTACATCCCCCAGCATTTGTCCCTGGGCGAACGGTACGTCCCACATATAGTACCAGGACAGGCAGAAGTAGGCGGCCTGCTTACATAGATCGACATAATGTGCCCGTTCCTTACCCTTTGTCACCATTGACAGGTAATACATGGCTGTCGACGCATAAAGTGACGCTTCCTTATCTTCACAATTGGCATCCAGGGTGGAAGAGAAATAATCGGCCTTCGATATGATTTCTTTTTCCAGGTATACGGCAGTCTTGCGAGCACTTTCCAGATACGTCTTGTTATTGAAATAGGTATACGCCATGGCTAAAGGCAAGGTGGCTGACGGTGTACTACCTCCGGAGGCATCGATCACCTTGAACTCATTATCGAACTTGCGCGGGAAACTACCGTCTGCTCCCTGCAATTGTAGGAAATTGTCAAGCAGTTTCTTCATTCTTGCTTCCCACTCCGGATGTTTGCGGCCTTTCTTCTTTTCGTAATCCAGGTAGTTGAGTATAGAAAACACGCCTTCGGATTGACGGCGGATACTGTAAACCGCTTCTTCCTTGCCATTATCAAAGTTCACCTTCTCGCGGAAGAAACCGTTGGATGTAAATCCTTGTGCAAGGTAACTCTCGAAGATGGCGTTAGCCTTTGCGACCAGTTCGGGGCGGTTGGTTTGTTCGCCGTATTCAAGGGCATTGAAAGCGTTCAGTAGCGTACGTCCCACGAATCCTACTTCTGCTACTCCCGTACTTTTGCTGTCGTCGGTACGCATGTGCACGGCTGAGAAGTATTTCAGGGGATACGTATCCACATAGCTTTCCATAAAGTAGTTGGACAGTATCTCCTTGGCTTTGTCGGTGCTCAATTGCCCTTCCATCCGTTTGGGTTGGAAAGTGTCGTAGGAATAGTTCCATACCTCCGCCACAAAACGGGAGAAGTCCGGCGCATTCCCTTTGCTGATCTGCCAGGTAAGTTCACGACTTTCCCCTTTCGCCAGTTTTTCGAACGACTGTACCTGGGGCGCCAGTGTCAGTTTTCGCAGATAGGTCTTGGGGGCTTCGCTGTAAGGAAAACTGAAAACCAGCGCCGTTGTTCCGTCTATATTCCTGAAACCGGTAGAGCCGATAGCCGTTTTACCACCCAGGATTACTTCCCCTTTTTTATGGGTGGTCAGGGCTTCGTTTTCGAAACGGTCCAGCCTTACTACGGTATAGTAATCGCCGGTTTTTTCATTGTAGATACCCGTCAGCGGTGTGCTCAGGCGGTCTTCACGTACCTGCCAGCTGTCGCTGGTATAAAATGACGGGGCTGTTTGAGGCGAGCGTAGGTTTTTATGGTACCAGAAGCCGGGCATGTAAAACTGGCAGTCATCGTGCCTGATTGCTGAAAGTGTATACACTTCTTCCAGGTTGTAATACACTTCCTCCCGGGCGGTGATTACGGTGTGCAGGCTTAGCACCTGGCCGTTATCGACCACTTGTTGCCGGATTTGTACGGGTAGATCCTGCGTGGCCCGCATCAACCCGGTGGCTTTGTCGATTGTCAGTTCATACGATTCGGCTGGGTTGCCGGGAGATTTCAACGTGAGCTTGTGCGACAGTTCCTGTGCACAAACGGTTCCTGCCGTCAAAGCAGCGAATGTTAGGATTGTTACTGTTTTCTTCATTGATAGATTTATTTGATTTAGTTAGGAGCTGGAACTACCATCGTTCGTTCGGCCCAGGCCTCGTATTGGGAAACCATTTGGCTAAGGCGTTCGGGATGTTGATCGGCTATGTTGTTCTTTTCTGTCCGGTCGGTATTCAGGTCGTACAGTTCCCAGGAAGCATCCTTCCGGTTTGGGCGGATGATCTTCCAACCGTCTTTGCTCATAAGGGCTTTCTCATTGAAATGTTCGAAGCCGATGATCTCATGACCTTCCCGCTTGCCGGTTTGCAGTATGGGTACCAGGCTTATCCCTTCCATCGGACGGATGTCGTTCCCATGGTATGTCGTGGGATAGTCGGCATCTGCCAGGTCAATACAGGTCGCCATAAAGTCGATGATATGACACATCGAGTTGTTAACCGAGCCTTTCTTTGCCTTGAGTCCTTGCGGCCAGTAGGCGATCATGGGTGTACAGATACCTCCTTCATACATCTTGGCTTTCCAGAAGCGGAACGGCATATTGGCCACATTGGCCCATTCCGGCCCCAGTGAAGCATAGGTTGTTTCCGGCCCGGGCATCGCTTCCTTGTTCTTCGGATAGATCATCGGCGTACCATCCCGCAGCATATCCGGACGGTCGTTCTCTCCCGGTTCGAAGTTCTGACAAATCTCCGGACTGCATCCGTTGTCAGAGAGGAAAACGATCAGCGTATTCTCCAGTTGGCCCGTAGCTTCAAGCGCCTTGAGCACCTTACCGATCTCCTGGTCCATGCGGTCGATCATAGCGGCATGCACGGCCATGGCGCGGGCGTCCCAGTTACGATCGGGGTTCTCATCCCATTCCTTGGTGGATAAGCGGTTCGTCAGGTAATCGGTCTGCCCGGGGAAGATACCCAGTTCCTGCATCCGCTTATAGCGGGCATCCCGGATGGCTTCCCAACCGACAGTGTAGGTGTCTTCGTACTTTTTGATGTCTTCGTCCAAGGCATGTAACGGCCAGTGGGGCGAGTGGTAAGACAGGTACATGAAGAAAGGCTTGTCTGTCTCCGCATACCGGTTGATATAGGCAACCGCACTGTCCGACAGGGCGATCGTGCTGTAGTACTCTTTGGGAACTTCCTTCACCGGCTCTTCCCCATTGACCAGGCTGAAGGGATCGAAGTAATCCACTACGCCGTAGATGGTTCCATAGAATTCTTCAAACCCCCGGTGGGTGGGATAATTCTCCTTCGGAGCAAACTCTTCGTGATAGACCTGGTGGGCGAGCCATTCACGCTGATCGGGACGTAACGGTGTTTCGGCCACGTGCCATTTACCGATCATGCCGGTATGATAACCGGCGTCTTTCAGTACTTCGGCAATGGTTACCCCGTTGTGCGTCATTGTTCCGCGGTAGCCGGGCAACTGTTGGTCGAATGTCATACGCCCGATACCAGCCTGATGCGGATAAAGCCCCGTCAACAACGAGGCTCGCGTCGGACAACTGCGTCCGGCATTGTAGAAACGGCTGAAGCGCACACCCTGTTGCGCCAACCGGTCCAGGTTCGGCGTCTGTATCTCTCCGCCATAACAACCCAGGTCTGAATAGCCCAGGTCGTCGGCCAGGATAAAAAGGATGTTCGGCCGGTCAGCCTCTTTGTGGTCTGCCTGGTTGCAGGCGCTCGCCGTAAGGGCGAGCGCTGCAAGTGGCAACGTTTTGGATATTGTTGTATGATTCATGATTACCAACCATTATTCTGGGTTAAGTTCGCATTCAATTGCCGTTCGTTGTACGGTATCGGCCAAAGATAGTCTCTTCCTGTGAATTTCTTTTTATAATCAGTCGTAACTGTTACTAATTCACCGGTGTTCTTATCGACATACCGCATACCTGTCACCTGGTCCATGGTGCAGGCGCTTTCGGCGATTTTCCAACGGCGGACGTCGAAGAAGCGGCTGCCTTCGAGGGCCAGTTCCACCATCCGTTCATGGCGTACCGCTTCACGCAAGGCACTCTGCGAAGTGATGCCCGACAACGGCGGCATATTGACATCCGTACGCTGGCGCACTTCGTTGATATATCTCAGTGCTGCATCCGTTTCCGTGTTCAGTTCGATACGTGCTTCGGCTGCTGTAAGCAAGATTTCGGCATAGCGCAGGATAATCAGGTTGATACCGCAATTGGTACGGTTGCTCTGGCCGATATCTTCGGCGTTGATGTATTTCTTCGGAAGCAAACCGGTCTTGGACACCTGGTAGCTGGCGCCGATCACGTCGCCCGAAGAGCTCCAACCCGGACGGGAATCATAGACCGTACCGTTCGGCAACAGGTCGCCCGGTACATAGAGTGTATAGCTCAGTCGCGGGTCGCGGTTCGCATACGGATTCTTGGGGTCGTAAGTCGGATCGTCGGCGATCTTCTTTCCATTGGTCGTTTCGTATTCGTCTACAAGCACACTGGTAGGCGACATGGCCGAACCGTTGTTCCCCAATGACACGGCGCCGAAGTTATTCATGACCGAGTTGGCATATACGTCTTTGATGAATTCCTTGTCGAACACCACTTCCACATTGTTTTCGTTGGCATACGTGAATAATTCCTTATACGTCGGCAGCAACGAGTAAACACCCAGGGAGATAACGCCGTCGGCGGCATCCTTCGCCCGTTGATAGTAGGTGGCTGCCCGGTTGTCTGCACCTGTTACATTGCCTCCGGCGAACAACATGGTACGCGCCAGGATACCCAGGGCGGCGCCTTTCGTCACCCGCCCTTTTTCGGTAGCCTTGGCGGGCAGGTATTGTTGGGCGTCGGTAATCTCCGTATAAATGAAGTCATAGATCTCAGCGGCCGGTGTGCGTGTCAGCGTTTTCGATTCGCTGATGCCGATCGGTGTCAATACCAGGGGCACATCACCGAAGTAGGCCGCCAGACGGGCATAGAAATAGCAACGCAGCGTACGTACTTCAGCCGTAAGACGGTTCACCTTCGCCTGGTCGGTGACTGTGATCTTGCCTACATTCGCCATATAGTCGTTGCAACAGCGAATCCCTTTGTACATATCGTTCCAGGTATTCTGGAAAATATTTGTTTGCGGGTCGGCAATACTGGCTTCCACCTTGGTCTCGTCGGATGTTTCAAACGTAGCGCGGGCAATGTCGCTCATCTCATCGCGCCCCAGCAGTGTGCCATGGCTTTCCAGGAAACGGTAGGCGGCATTGGCTGCATATTCCGCATCTTTATCAGATTGCCAATATACTTCAGAAGATAAACGGTCGGTAGGGATCGTATCCAGCACGTCGCTGCATCCAAACAGGGTAAACGACATGATCAGTAATAGAAAATATTTATTCATGATGAATTCCGTTAAAAGATTACTTAATGTTAGAATGTCAGGTTAACACCGATGGTATAGACAGAGGTCTGCGGATAATACAGGAATCGTCCGGAAACGAATTCCGGGTCAAGTCCCCATTCTTTCAGCGGAGAGAATGTCAGTACATTGCTTCCGGCCAGATATACACGGGCCTTTTCGATATTAGCCTTCCGAGTCAGGGTGCGTGGCAGGGTATAGCCTACCTGTATATTCTTCAGACGGATGTAGTTGGCGTCGATCACCCAGAAATCCGACATCATAGAGTTGTAGTCCACGCTCTTACGTGGACGCGGGAAACGGGCGTCTGTGTTTTCGGGCGTCCAGTAATCCTTGAAGATGTCCAGCGTGAAACCTTCGAAGTTACCACCCTCGGCCAAGGCTCCGGATACGCGGGTTTGTGCATCCATCACGCCCTGGAGGGTGAATGAGAAATCGAACCCTTTCCAGGCCGCATTACCGGAGATCGCAAACGGGTAGCGGGGGAATTCATTACCGATCACCGTCATATCTTCGGCGTCGATCTTACCGTCGTTGTTGCGGTCGATATATTTCACATCACCGGCACCCATACGGCTGTCGTATACCGGATATTTGTTGTCGACATCCTGTTGGGTCAACAGTCCGCCGGTCTGGTAGCCCCAGTAGGCATTGACGGGGTATCCTTCACGGACGGTGGTGAGCACGTCGGATGTACCGCCGCTGATGGTCGGGTTGGCGCCGCCCAGGCTGATGACTTCGTTCCAGTTGTTGGAGATGTTGAAGTTCAAACCATACGACAGTTCACCGATCTGGTCCTTCCATCCCAGTGTCAACTCAAAACCCTTGTTGTCGACAACGGCTGCATTCTGCACCGGTGCATCCAGGCCGATCGTACCGGAAATAGGCAGGCTCACCAGGATACCGTCTGTCCGTTTGTAGTAGTAGTCGCCACTCAGCGACAGGCGGTTGTTCAGGAAGGAGGCGTCGAGACCGATATTCGTCTGTGTACTGACTTCCCACTTCAGTTCCTTATTGGCAAGAGCTGTTTGCATATACCCTTGTACCACCTGTCCGTCGAAGTTATATGTGGTGGAAGCATACGATTCGTAGAAGGCATACAAACCGGCCGTCTGGTTACCCGTCTTACCCCATGATCCCCTCAGTTTCAGGTCGGAGATGATGTCGCGCAGTCCGTCGCTCCAGAAGGCTTCGTTGGAGATACGCCATCCGGCGGAGAACGACGGGAAGGTACCGAACTGGTTGTCGCCCGTAAACCGTGACGTACCGTCATAACGCAGGTTGGCTTCCAGCAGGTAGCGGTTGTCGTAGTTATAGTTGACACGTCCGAAATAAGAACGCAGGGCGTATTCGTTATTATACCCGTAGCTTTTCCAGGTGCTTTCGGAACCCATATTGATAGACTGTACTTCGTTGTTATAGAAGTCTTGACGGAAAGCCTCGTTCTGCGACCATTTGTTCTCGATCTGCGAGAAACCGGCCAGCGCCGACAGGTTGTGTTTGCCGAATTGCTTGTCGTAGTTCAGCAACAGGTTGAGGGTATATTCATCCAGGTCGTCACGTTTGTCGTCCATGCTGTTGCGTGAGATGTCCCGTTTGCGTGAGCGGGTGGCGCTGGGGTTATACGCTTCGTTTTTGGCTGTCGCTCCCCAATCCAGGAAGTTGGTATCCACTACGGTATAAGCGTTGTTGAACGTTACATACTTGTTGAACGCATACCGTTGTGCATACTGGGTGGTGAACTTCAGTCCGTCCATGATATTGAATTCGGCTTTTACATTACCGACAAACAGGCTGCGCCATTGTTTGTCTGTCCCGCCCATTTCGGCAAGCATCAACGGGTTGGCATTCTTATTACCCAGGCCATAGCTGCCATCGGTATATTGCGGAACGACAAACTGCGTAGCGTGATACATGGAGTAGAATACACCGCCGCCGTTCACGTCATAATCATAAGCGCCTACCGGTGCTACGGAATAACGGGTCCGGAAGTTGGCATCCGCCGAGATCTTCACCCATTTGTAGGGTTTGAAGTCGGTGTTCACACGGATTTCCTTAATGTTTGAGTTGAAGTTGGGAACCACCCCGTCCTGGTCGTAATAACGCAATGCCATCAATCCGCTGGCTTTTTCCGTACCACCGCTGACGGTGAGGCTGTAGTTCTGCTGCAACGCATCGCTGTATACGGCATCCTGCCATTGGTTGGCCTTACGGTAGGTGATCGGGTCTTTGGCGTGGTTGGCGGTCCATTCCTGGATGAATGTATCCGAATAACGGGCATTCTGGCCTGCGTTCTTGAACGCATAGTTTTGCTGGTTCATGTACGTGACCGTCTCCATGTGTTCCGGTTTGTTCGTCACGCTCTGAAGCCCCCAGTAGGTATTGAAGTCGATCTTTACCTGTCCTTCTTTTCCGCGTTTGGTAGTAATCAGTACGACCCCGTTGGCCGCACGCGAACCATAGATCGCTGTTGTCGAGGCATCCTTCAGGATAGAGATGTTCTCAATATCATCCGGGTTGACGTCTTCGATCCGTTGTTCCACGCCATCCACCAGCAATAGCGCGTCGCTATTATTAATGGTCGTGATACCACGGATGCGGAGCGTCGTGCTGGCGCGTCCCGGCGAACCACCCTTGTCCATGATCGTCAATCCCGGCGATGTGCCTTGCAGGGCGGCCGTGGTGCTGTTGGCCAGGCGGTTGATGCTTTCGTTTTTGATACTACCGACTGCACCGGTAATACTTACTTTCTTCTGCTGGCCATAACCTACCACCACGATTTCGTCGAGTAGTTCGGTATCCGGGAGCATGGTTACATTCATAACGGATTGTCCGGTGTAGACAATCTCCTGTTTGGCGTAGCCGACGAAGGAGAACACCAGTGTCTGGCCGGAAGCTGCCGCCAACGAATAGTTCCCATCGTAGTCGGTGATCGGTCCCGTGGTCGTACCTTTGACACTGATACTTACACCCGGAAGCGTCTCCTTTAGTTCATCCACAACTGTACCTTTGATTGTTGCATTCTGCCCGTAGGTGATCAGGGAGCAAAACGCCATTAGTAGTAATAAAATCCTTTTCGACATGTGTCTTGATTTTTAAAAGGTTAACGACTCTGTTAATTTTTGTGTCAAATGTAAAAGAAAAGAAATGCAAAAATCGGTCGCCTATGGTGCCTGACCGGTTTTTACTATTCTTGGTTATTATTTACATTTCTTTTTGTTTTCGTTCCGCCGCGAGCCTGTTTTATATTCGTATTTTTACGGTATGAAATTACTGCGCTTACTGATCTCATTCTTATTGCTTTCGGTTGTCTTCCGGCTTGCTGCCGAGGAACATACCCATTTCCACTTCAAGACCATCCAGGTAGATAACGGTCTGTCGCAAAATACGATCAATAGTATCCTGCAAGACTCGAAGGGGTATCTCTGGTTCGGTACGAAAGACGGGTTAAACCGTTTTGACGGTACCCGTTTCCGGGTGTTTCGTCAGGATGCCGGGAACCCGCAGTCGCTGGGCGACAATTTCACCCGTTGCATGTTGGAAGAGGAGGGAAGCGTGTTCTTTATCGGTACCGAGAGTGGGCTGTACCGGATGAATGCCTTCGAAGAAACCTTTACGCCTGTCGCTTGTGCTACAGCCGACGGTATCGTCTTGAGATCGGCGATCAACTCGCTGTATAAGGCGCCCGACGGTCTTATCTGGATCGGGACCATGACGCAGGGAGTCTTCACCTACGACTCGACCCATGAAGTACTCAAGCATATACCCCTCACGCAGTACGAACTGGGGCCTAACGCCGTATGGTGTGTCTATGGCGACCGTTCGGGTACGATCTGGGCCGGAAGCCGGCCGGGACTGCTTCGCTACAATAAACTCACCGGCAGCTTCGAAGCCGTGGACGGATTGTTCAGCAATACCGGCAATATGGAATACGAGATATTATCCATCCACGAAGATGTGAAAGGGAACCTCTGGCTGGGTTCCTGGTCGGAAGGTATACGTTATTATAATAAGCAGGCCTACGAGGGTGTCTCCTTCCTGGGACCGAAGAGCCGTACGGCGTACGCTTCCCATATACGCAGCATTTTCCAGTATGACTCCAAAAGATTGTTGATCGGTTCGGACGACGGACTCTACATGTTCGATACCGAGACATTCGCTACCTCCCGGATCGATATCCCCCAGTCGCCCTACAGCCTGAGCGACCAGAACATCTATTCCATCGCCCGCGACAGGGAAGGAGGCATCTGGATCGGGACGTATTTCGGGGGGATCAATTACCTGAACGTATCGCTCCAACCCGTCGAGACCTATTACCCCGACCTTCCCCACGGCAAGTTGTCGGGCATGGCCGTCAGCCAGTTTTGCGAAGACCGTGAGGGCAACCTCTGGATCGCGACCGAAGACGGCGGCGTGAACTACCTCCATGTCAAAACCGGCCGTATCACGCAACCTATACAGACCAGCTACCACAATACTCATGCGTTGTTGCTGGATGGCGATAACCTCTGGATCGGTACCTTCTCGCGGGGGATCGACGTCTATCATACCCGGACAGGCCGGATACGTAACTACCGCTCTGACCCCGGTGATCCGCGTACCCTGAACAACGACTGTGTCTTCTCGCTCTGCAAGACGAAGAACGGCGATCTCTATGCCGGTACGTCGAACGGCCTGAACCGTTACGACCCGGTCACGAACCGTTTCGTACCCATCCCTGAAGCGACCGGTTTCATTTACGATATCCGCGAAGACGATGCCGGTAACCTGTGGGCGGCCGGTTCCGGTGTGCTCCGGTTGGACCCGCAGACGCAACGTTGGGTCCGCTACAATACCATCAAAGAGAAGACCGACCCCATCGTCGGCAGTAAGCTGACGGGCATCTATATCGACAGCCAGAAACGGTTGTTCTTTACCAGCGACGGGCGTGGACTCTTTGCCTACGATTATCCGACCGACAGTTTCCGCCAGATATCCGAGAAAGACGGACTGCCCAACAACGTGACTTACGGTGTGCTCGACGACGCCTTCGGTAACCTCTGGGTCAGTTGTAACAAGGGGATCGTCTGTGTGGACATCGACCATCCGGCCATCTATCGGTTGTACGACCAGGACGACGGTATGCAGAGCAACCAGTTCAACTACAAGTCAAGCCATAAGACCCGCGACGGCAAGTTCTATTTCGGCGGTATCAACGGCTTCAACAGCTTTTACCCGCAAGACCTGGCCGCGTTGGAGAACAGCCATGTCCCCCCGGTCGAGATTACCGGCATACGCCTGCTGGGCGAAACCGGCGATACGGCAGAAAAAGACATACAAACGCTGGTGAACCGCCGGCAACGCGTCGTTCTTCCCTATACCCTGTCTTCGTTCAATATCTCGTATGTCAGCCTGAGTTTCCGTTCGCCCAACCGAAACCAGTATGCCTACCGCCTGGAAGGGATGGACAGCGAATGGACACTGGCCGGCAACAACAAAAGCGTCACTTACCTCAACCTCTCGCCCGGGAAATACGTCTTCTGCGTCAAGGCGTCGAACGATAACAATGTGTGGAACGAAACAGGCGACAGCATCGAGATCGAGATACTTCCGCCTTTCTGGCGTTCGCTGCCGGCGCTGCTCGTCTACCTGCTGCTCGTGGTCTCTTCTTCCTACGTGCTGTTTACCTACTACCTGCGGAAGAACCGGATGAAACAGGCTGCCCAGCTCGAAACCTTCAAGTTCGAACAGGAGAAGCTGGCCGTCAAGTCGAAGATCGATTTCTTTACCAATATCGCCCACGAGATACGTACGCCGGTCAGCCTGATCAAAGCGCCGCTGGAAGAAGTGTTGCTGTCGGGCGACGGGACGGGCGATACCCGGCAAAACCTGTCGGTGATCGAAAAGAACTGCAACCGCCTGAGTGTACTGATCAACCAGTTGCTCGATTTCCGGAAGATGGATACGATGAACTACTCCCTCACCCCGGAAAACATCAACCTGAAAGTCTACCTCAATGAACTGCACGAGCGTTTCCGGAAGACGGCCCAAAGCAAGAAGATCGAATTCAGCCTGCAAATGCCCGATGAGGCCGACCTGCTTGTCGTATCCGATCCCGACGCCTTGACGAAGGTGACGGGTAACTTGCTGACCAACGCCATCAAATTCACCTCCACCCGGATCGCCACCACGCTGGAACGAGTTGACGAACATACCTGGGCCATTACTGTCGAAGACGATGGACGAGGCATCCCGGATGAAAAGAAGAAACTCATCTTCGACCCCTTCTACCAGGTGAATGATAACGGTGAGGGAGCCGGCACCGGTATCGGCCTCTCGCTGGTGAAGAGCCTCGTGCATCTGCTGAAAGGCCGGATCGAAGTGACCGACAGTAAGACCGGAGGCGCCGTCTTCCGCTTCACCTTTGCCGATCTGGCCACGGAAGGCATCATCCGGAAGCCCGCCGTGATGGGAGAGTCCCTACCTGCCGATACCGGGAGCGCAGACCCTGCCGGTGATAAACCCGACACCATCCTGGTGGTAGACGATCATCCGGAAATAACGTCCTTTATCAGCAGTTGCCTGCAGAAAGAATATATTGTCGAAACAGCCTCCCATGCCACCGAAGCCTGGGAGATGCTGGAAGAGAAAAGCTTTGACCTGATCATCTCCGACATCATGATGCCCGATATCGACGGCATCTCCTTCACCAAGCGGATCAAGGCCGACCTGAACTACAGCCATATCCCCGTGATCCTGCTGTCGGCCAAGACCGAGAATGCAGTAAAGGTCGAAGGGCTGCGTTCGGGGGCGGAAGTGTTTATGGAGAAACCTTTCTCTACCTCCTTCCTGAAAGCGCAGATACGAAGCCTGCTCGAAAACCGGCGTACGCTGCTCGACGCCTTCAACCGTTCGCCCCTCGCCTCGTATGCGTCGCTGGTGACCAACAAAGGCGACGAAGCCTTCCTGAACCGGCTGAACGAAGAGATCGAGAAACACCTCTCGGACGAGACCTTTTCGGTCGAATCGCTCACGGATGTGCTCAATATCAGCCGTTCCAACCTGCAACGCAAGCTGAAAGCTATCTGTGGCGTCACTCCGGGCGACTATCTCCGCAACTACCGTCTGAAGAAAGCCAGTAAGCTGTTGCTCGAAACGGAGATGCGGGTCAGCGAAGTGGCCTTCGAGGTTGGATTCACTTCCGCCTCCTACTTCACAAAAGCATTTATCAAATGTTACCAAATGTCGCCCAAGGAATTCGTCAGCGGAAAGATAAATGAAAGATAATCCCAGTCGCCGGCCGCTCTTTTTCAATCAGAAAGGGTGCGGCTTGCCGATTTATTTCCTATTTTTGTCGGACAATCAAATGTGTAAAAAAATATGAAACGAATCATTTCCGGGTTGTTGTTTGTTGTCTGCATCCTGATGGCTGCTTCTCTGTCTGCACAAGAGAACACACAGGTGGAGACATTGGTGTTGATGGAAACAAGTATGGGTAAGATCAAGGTAAAACTGTTCAACGATACTCCGCTCCACCGGGATAATTTCATTAAAAATGTACAAGAAAAGACGTACAACGGGACGGTCTTCCACCGTGTAATCAAACAATTCATGGTACAGGGAGGCGGTATCGCTGAGAAAAAGGAAGCCCCCAAGAAGGGTAAAAAAGGCGCAGTCGCCGCGTCAGCATCTGCCAACGAATCTGAATCAGCCGTTGAAACGGACACCGAACAGGTCGCTGAAGCAACCACCGACGACGCTACTGAAGCAGCTGCTGAAGCCGTAGCGGAATCGGACACCGAATCCCTGGCCGACACAGACGCCTTAACAGGAGCTACACCCCTCCAGGAGGCTGCGGCGGAACGAACGATCCCTGCCGAAATCATTTACCCCAAGTACTTCCATAAACAGGGCATGCTCTGTGCCGCCCGTACGGGAGACGATGTCAACCCCGAGAAGGCCTCTTCTGCGATCCAGTTCTATATCGTAACCGGTAAGTACTTCACCGATATGGAACTGAACAAATTGGAGGAAGCAAACGGTATCACCCTCACGCCCGAACAACGTCAGGCCTATATGCTCGAAGGCGGTTCTCCCCATCTCGACGGCAGCTACACGGTCTATGGCGAAGTAGTCGACGGCATGAAGGTAGTCGACAAGATCCAATTCGTCACCACCGGCGAAGCCGACCGTCCCGTCAAAGACGTTGTCATCAAATCAATGACCATCGTCAAGAAATAAGCCCCATCGACGGTAACCCCATCTCTTCTTGAGTTTGAACGTATATCCGGACGCACATCCCGTCCGGGTGAGATGCACGTGTCAGCCTGGCGAGGCGCAGGCCTCAGCCGGTTGAGACGCAGGCCTCAGCTGGTTGGGATGCACGTCTCAACTGGTTGAGATGCAGGCCTGGTTTCATCAAGACCAGCAGCCCTCCTTCCACCCTTCCACTTTCTTCAACCAGTCAATGAGTTAGCGTGGAAGGATACCTCATTTTACCCTTTTGCTTCCACGCCTCCTTCCACAAATAGTAAGCGTGATTTGTCGAGACGCCTACGGCAAATAGCAGAGTGTATACCACTAGGACAGAAGAATGAGGGGTGGTAATAAACAAAAAAGCAGGAGGGAGGCTCCTGCTTTTTTTATGCGATGACACATCGTTGTGATGGTCGTTACGATGACTTATCGTCGCGATGGCTTGTGTCGGCTTACTGGATGCCGCGTTCGCGGAGTTTCAGTTGCCAGTTCCAGGCGGTGACGAGGGTGTCTTTGACGGTTTCCTTGGCGGTCCAGCCGAGTACGTTGTTGGCGTGTTCGGGATTGGCCCATACTTTTTCGATATCGCCTTCGCGGCGGTCGACGATCTTGTAGGGAACCTTTACACCGGTACCTTCTTCGAAGCTGTTAAGCAGTTCGAGGACGGATACGCCGATGCCGGTACCGAGGTTGAATGTTTCCAGTTTCTCGGGCGATTTATTTTCGAGCATGCGGTCCATAGCGATGACGTGCGCCTTGGCCAGGTCAACGACATTGATATAGTCGCGGATGCAGGAACCGTCGGGGGTATCGTAGTCGTCGCCGAATACGCTTAATTCCTGGCGGATACCCATAGCCGTCTGTGTCACGAAAGGCACGAGGTTCTGCGGCACACCGTTGGGCAACTCGCCGATCTCTGCACTCGGATGGGCGCCGATCGGGTTGAAGTAGCGCAGGATGATGCTCTTGAACGGCATGTTGGCGTGGATGGCGTCCTGGATGATCTCTTCGTTGATCTGCTTGGTGTTGCCGTAGGGCGACATGGCCGGTTTGATCGGCGCGTCTTCGGTTACCGGCAGGATATCCGGTTGTCCGTATACCGTGCAGGAAGAAGAGAAGACAATGCCGTCGATACCGAATTCGGGCATCAGGTCGAGCAGGTTGACCAGCGTCACGATATTGTTACGGTAGTACATCAACGGTTTGTGAACTGATTCGCCTACAGCTTTGCTGGCGGCAAAGTGGATGATACCCTTAATACCGGGTTGTTCGGCAAGGACGGCGCGTACGCCTTCTTTGTCGTTCAGGTCGAGTTGGTAGAAGGCCGGCTTGATACCGGATATCTTCGTGATACCGTCCAGTACTTCGATCGTAGAGTTCGAGAGGTTATCAATGATAACCACTTCGTATCCGGCGTTCTGCAATTCTACCACAGTGTGCGAACCGATATAACCGGTTCCTCCTGTTACTAAGATTTTCTTGCTCATGTTGGTTCTGTTTAGATGATATAGATGTTATACGTGTGTTTATACGATGCCCGAGAAGCCCATAAAGGCCATAGCCAGCAGACCGGCTGTAACCAGGGCGATCGGGGTCCCTTGCATGCCTTTCGGTACGCGTGTCATCGCCAACTGTTCGCGGATACCGGCGAAGATGATCATCGCCAGTGCAAAACCGATAGCCGTAGCGAAGGCATAGACGATCGACTGCATCAGGTTGTATTCTTTCTGGATCACGAGGATAGCAACCCCCAGTACGCAACAGTTGGTCGTGATCAACGGCAGGAACACACCCAGCGCCTGATATAGCGCCGGTGAAACCTTCTTCATCACGATCTCCATCAACTGCACCAAGGCGGCGATGATCAGGATGAATGCAATGGTTTGCAGGTATCCCAATCCGTAAGCGTCCAATACATATTTCTGTACCAGGAAGGTGACGATGGTAGCGATGGTCAGTACGAATGCTACCGCAGCGCCCATGCCGGCAGCCGTTTCCACCTTTTTGGATACGCCGAGGAACGGGCAGATACCCAGGAACTGTGCCAACACTACGTTGTTGACAAAGACGGCGGCAATAAATATAATAATATATTCCATGTGACTTGTTTTTAGGCTTTACGCAGTTTGTTAACAATAGCAATCAGGTATCCCAGTGCGATAAAGGCACCCGGAGCGAGTACGAAGATCAGGGCACCGTATTCTTCCGGCACCAGTGTGAAGTCGAACAGGCGGCCGGTTCCAAGCAACTCGCGTACCATACCCAGCAGGGTGAGTCCGAGCGTAAAACCAAGACCGATACCAACGCCGTCAAGGGCAGAATCGAATACGCTGCTCTTAGCCGCAAATGCTTCGGCACGTCCGAGGATGATACAGTTCACCACAATCAACGGGATGAAGATACCCAGGCTGGCGTATAAGGCCGGTGTATAGGCTTCCATCACCATCTGAAGTACCGTCACGAAGGCGGCGATCACCACAATGTAGCATGGGATACGTACCATGTCGGGAATCAGGTTCTTCAACAGGGAGATCACCGAGTTGGTGCAGATCAGCACGAACATGGTGGCCAGCCCCATACCTAAGCCGTTGATGGCCGAGGAGGTCGTTCCCAACGTGGGACACATCCCTAACAATAAAACAAAGGTGGGATTCTCTTTGATGATCCCGTTCCATATAATGGCTAACTTATTATTCATTAGATCCTCCTTCCTGTGTGTCGGTTGTTTCGTCTGTAGTTGTTTCGTCGTTGGCAGCAGTGGTAGCACCTGTGGCGGCATCTGTGGCAACGGTTCCCTTATACGCACTGTAAGCACGGTTAACGGCTCCCAGGAATGCGCGGCTGGTGATGGTCGAAGCCGTAATGGCGTCTACATTGCCTCCGTCTTTGCTGACGGTGAGGTTGCCTTTGGACAACGAGCGTCCGATGATGCTCTGTTGGTTCTTATCCGTCCGGAACCATTCCTGCATCTTGGCGCCGAGTCCCGGTGTTTCAGCTTGCTCAAGCACGGAATAATTCACCAGCGTACCCTCGGTATCGAAACCGACAATGACCTTAATCAGGCCATTGAAGCCTTCTTTGGTACTACATTCTATGGCAGCCCCTACTGGTTTGCCGTCTTTAGTCGCCGGGTAGATGAGTACGGAGTCGCCGTCGGACGTGGCGGCCATATAAGCTTCGGCCAGCGGGTTATTGTCGAAGGCCGGCGACACTTCTTTGAGCGCTTGCTCCAACGCCGCCGCTTTCGCCATGGCGATGGGTTCGGATGTGTACATGTTGGCCGTAGCCAGGATTGCTCCCGCAAAGACGCTGATGATGGTCAGCGAGAGAAACATATTGGGCAGGGTTGATTTCAGTTTTTCCATCTTATTTCCCTCCGAAGTGTTTAGGTTTGCAATAGGTATTGATCAGCGGTGTCAGGGCATTCATAATAAAGATAGCGAACGACACCCCTTCCGGATACGAACCGTAGAGACGGATGAGCGTGGTCAGCACACCGATCCCGATCCCGTAGACGATCATGCCGCTGTGGCTCATCGGTGACGTTACATAGTCGGTTGCCATAAAGATGGCGCCAAGCAGCAGACCACCCGAGAGGATATGTACCAGCGGGTTGGCATAGACTGCTGGATTCACCAGATACATGATGCCTGTAAATACAGCCACGGTACCGATCACGGCTACCGGAATATGCCAGGTGATGATCTTACGCCAGAGCATAAACGCTAGCCCGAGCAACAACGCGATGGCGCTGACTTCACCCAAGCTGCCTCCCTTATTGCCGAGGAACATATCGAGGTAGGAGGGAAGGGCGGCCGGGTCCGTTTTCAGTACAGACAAGATGGTGGCTCCTGTGGTGGCGTCTGTATAGTGCATTGACATCACTTCGGGAACAGGCCAGGTGGTCATCTGTGCCGGGAAGGAAATCAGCAGGAAGATACGACCCACCAATGCCGGGTTGAAGATATTGTTACCCAGGCCGCCGAATGACATCTTACCGATACCGATCGCTGCCAGGGCGCCAATGATCACAATCCATACCGGCAGGTTCGACGGCAGGTTGAACGCCAGCAATATGCCGGTCAGGATAGCTGAACCGTCCCACAACGTGGGCGCTTTCTTCAGCAGGAACCGTTGGATCAACGATTCGAAGAGCATACAGGAGGCTACGGATACGCAGGTTACGATCAGTGCACCAAGCCCGAAATAATACAAGGATACCAGGAAGGCAGGAACAAGGGCGATCAATACGCCGTACATGTTCTTGCTTATACTGTCGCCCCCGTGGATATGGGGGGAAGGGGATACATAGAATTGATTCTCCATAACGTGGTACTGTTTTTAAGATTTCCGGGCGCGAATGATACCCATTACTTTTACTTTTCCCAGGCGAACATGATCCAGCAGCGGACGGTTGGCCGGACAGGTGTAGCTGCACGAACCGCATTCGATACAATCGACGATATGGTTCTTTTCAGCCAGTTCCCAGTTGGTGAACTCGGTCGCTGTCATCAATTGAGTGGGGTTGAGTCCCATCGGGCAGACATTGACGCACTTGGCGCAACGGATACAATCGTAGACCGGACGGCGGACGGATTCCTCCCGCGTCAGGAGCAGGATGCCGGAACTGCCTTTCGTCAGGGGCACTTCGGCGCCGATCAGCGCTTTTCCCATCATGGGACCACCACCGATAATTTTGCCGGTATTCTCCGGTACACCACCTGCGGCTTCGATCAACGTGCCGACAGAGGTGCCGATACGTACCTTGAAGTTGGAAGGACGGGCTACAGCCTTACCGGTGATCGTCACCACGCGTTCGAACAACGGTTTGTTCTTCATCACCGCCTCGTAGACGGCAAAGGCCGTTCCGACGTTCTGTACGACAGCTCCTTCGGAGATGGGCAGCGCTCCACTCTTCACCTGGCGGCGGAGCACGGCGTCGATCAGTTGCTTTTCACCCCCTTGCGGGTATTGTACCTTCAGCGGCATGATCTCGATACCAGGATAACCGGCGGCCAGTTGGCGCAGGTTGGCGATGGCGTCGGGTTTATTGTTTTCGATCCCGATCACTGCTTTCGTTACGCCGATGGCTTTCATCAGTAGGCTGGTGCCGACAAGCACTTCTTCACCTTTGATCATCATCAGGATATGGTCGGAGGTGAGATAAGGCTCACATTCAACAGCGTTGATGATCAGTATTTCTGCTTTGTTTCCCGGAGGAGGCGTCAGTTTGACCTGTGTGGGGAATGTGGCACCACCAAGGCCTACGATACCGGCGTCGGTGATCTTCGCAATAATTTCTTTTCCTGTGAGCGTAGTGTCTTTAACAAGTGTTTCGCTACGGTCGATGGTTTCTTCCCATTCATCGCCTTCTACATCAATGAAGATGGCTGTACGTTTATAACCGCTGGCGTCGAGGGCTGTGTCAATCTTGTTCACTTTGCCCGACACGGATGAATGGATGTTGGCCGAAACAAAGCCTCCGGCCTTGGCTATGAGGGTGCCTGCTTTTACTATGTCGCCTTTGGCTACTACGGCCTGGGCGGGCGCCCCGATATGTTGATTGACGGGGATCACAACCTGCTTGGGTAATGCCAGCGGAAGGATAGGACTACCGGCCGACAATTTATTTTCGGGAGGATGTATACCGCCGATACGGAATGTCTTGAGCATACGATATCAGATTTATGTTAATTTACTTTTTCTTCTACTTTTACTTCAGCCTCTTTACGCGGCGGGAAATTCAGTTCGTGGATGGCGCCGGTAGGGCATACCGGAGCACACTTGCGACACAGACGGCACTTAGTATAGTCGATATACGCCAGGTTGTTCTCGATCTTGATCGCTTCGAACTTACATTCTTTTTCACACTTGCCACAACCGATACAGGCATTGGCACAGGCCTTGCGTGCGGGCGCACCCTTATCCTTATTCATACAGCTGACAAAAATACGGCGCGACTTAACGCCTTTCTTACGCAGTTCGATGATGCTCTTGGGACAGGCTTTGACACAGGCTCCACACGACGTACATTTGTCTTCGTCGACTTCGGGAAGTCCGGTCTCCGGATTTACGTGGATCGCGTCGAACGTACAAGCTGTCACACAGTCGCCATAACCAAGGCAACCGAACGAACAACCGGTTTCTCCACCATACAGTGCGGAGGCGATGGCACAACTGCGTGCTCCGTCGTACGCATTGGTCTTTGGACGAGCGGCACAGGTCCCGTTGCAACGTACGACGGCGATCATCGGTTCGGCTGTAGCCACTTCTTTTCCGAGGATGCCGGCCACTTTGGCCATCAACTCAATACCGCCGACCGGACACAACATACCTTCCAGCGAATCGGCCTTTACACAGGCGCTTGCAAAACCGGAACAACCGGGATATCCACAACCACCGCAATTGGCAGCCGGCAGGATGTCCTGCACCTGCGCAATACGGGGGTCTTCATAGACTTCGAACTTCTTGGATGCAGCATACAAAAATACGGCTCCGATAGCTCCAATTGCTCCTAATGAAATAACGGCAATAATAATCATAATGTGTTCGGATGATATTTTTTTAAGGTAAAAATGAAATGTCTCTTCAGTTTATCTCGTAATATATATATAATGTAATAATAGGGAACCAGGAGGGAAAGGCCAATGACGCCTCCCAAGGTCTCATTGATGTTGAATAAGTGGAGGCAGCAGGCAATAGCAGCAATGACAATCGCCAACGGAACAAGAAATGTGAGTACTATCGCCTGAAGGCCTAATGACGTTTGTCCGCTGAGGGTTACTTTTTCGCCGATGCTGAACGATCCGGTACGATCAGTCACTTCAACTACCTTTTCTTTGCTTTCTGAGGCAGAGCACATCGACTTCGCGTGGCAACCCGCACAGGCGGATTGCTGGACGATCCTGACAAAGACTGTTTCGCCTTCGATGTGGTCTATAATTCCGTTATGGTCGATGCTTTCGCTCATGTTTTGTAAACTCGACTTTGCAAATCGGGAGCAAAAGTACGTATAATTTGGACACGACATAACGATTAACAAAGATTATGATGTGTGCCCCGGAAGATTTATCTGTTTAATAGAAGCCCTTTATTTGCATGATTTTTAATGTCTGCGTTTGCTTTTGATATCCTATTCTGAATGGTATAGGAGTGATAACTGGATAAAAAATATATAATAAATGAAAAAAAACAGTGTGTAGTATTTGTTTATCTCATACAAATATATACATTTGCAAAAAAACAAATACTTCCTAATTATAAACTTATAAGCTACTATTATGGCAAGGAAAAAAGGTGTTAAAATGACAGATGAACAAAAAGCAGCCATGCGTGCCAGAAGACAGGCAAACAAAATGGGTAAAGAAACTGCTTTTGTTAAAGTTACCGACAATTTAAAGTTGCTGTCCTACAAGGAATTGAATGACGCAATCGCATTGGCTTTACGCTATCGTAAAGACAAAATCGGAGAAGAAGAACTTCGCTTGATTAAAGAGAAAGAGGAGTTAGAACTTAGATTGAAAGAATTGAAAGGTATAGAATAAAAAAGGCTGCTTCGGCAGCCTTTTTTATTTGGTATATTGGAGTTACCATTTATAGTTAAAACCGAAACTTAGCAATTCGTTTACCTGGAAATAACTGTCGAAATCAGCGTTTTTCGTGACACCATCATCGAAGCGTAAATGGACATAAATACGTGTAGAGAAGAAGCGGCTGATTGCCATAGTCAGTGTGTTCTCAAACTCGGCTTCCACGCGGTGGTAGTTGGTGAAATAGTAGATCCGTGAATCCCAGTTCACATTCCGGTTGAACTTAATAGTCATGTTGGCACGTATGGTGGAACCAAACTGGGTCAGTGAGTTTTCGTATAGACTAGAATCCGGTTTCTTCTTAAACCCGAAGCGGGATAAATTCACTTTGTCGTTATAGTTGTACATATAGGTAAGCGAGAACGGAGCAATATTGGTGCTCAGCTTGAATGCTTTATATTTATCCTTGAATTTCTTATCCAAGTCGTATTTCATCCCAAGCCCGAGGTTGACGGAGAAAGGAGAGAATAAGGCTGTTTGCAGATCGTACGTGTTTTCTTTGTAGTTCTTGAACAACTGGGTCTTGAGTTCGGCATCAAACGTATAATACCATTTGCTGAAGGCAAGATAACCAAAGTTACTGTGGAAACGCAACAGGTCGTCGCCCATCTTATAATCCCGAAGTGTGTCTTTCGGGGCTGTATAGGCATTGATCTTTATTTCCATTTCGTTGGTCAGTTGAACCTTGTCTCTTTTATAGTCATAACGGAGGTAGTTCCGTGTATATAGGTTCAGGTTACTTGTTCCGCCCTTGTACCAGTTCGGTGAAATATAGTTTTGTGAGAACTGGATAGCACTTTCAAAGCCAGATTGCCAATATTGTCTTTCGGGAATGAACTTAGGGGGAGCATCCATGTCGTTGAGATTGACGGTCTCGGATTTCTCAATAATCACCGGCATGTTTTCCTGGAGATTTTTCCTGATCTCTACCGGTATAATGGTCTCCTGAGGCATATCACGTTCGGAATAACGGAACAGCGTCGGGTGGTTAAACCGCATGTAGGCATACATGGATTGTGCGAATTGCTGTTGCTTCATCTCATCCTGGAAAATAACCTCCGGTTGTGGATTGTATTGGTACGGATTGTTGTCGGGCAGGGTACGTCCGATCGTATCGATTGGCATGACAGCAGGCAGCAGGCTGCCACGGAAAACCAGCGGCATAAAAATCGGATTGACAATGACCGTGTCTTTATAGGTCACATCATCTCCAAACAAGGTAGAAGGATCAGGCACATAATTCATCCAGTACAGGACTTCGGGCGACATTTCCAATTTGTCTTTTTGGAGGAATTTGAGCAACTGGGGAGTCGGGGGAACAGGACGGGAATAGGTTCTGTTCTGCTTTTCAAACTGAGTGCGGAGATCCATTACTTTGGCCAGGTTGCTCTCTGTGAGTGCCGGACTGGTATCTTGCACTTGCTCTACCGCTTTATTATTCACCGCAGGCAGGATGACCTGCATATTTCCCTGTGCATTTACTTTGCCCACTATACATAGCAGCATACATAAGACATATATACAGTATGTTTTCATCATCATGACGTAGAATTAGATTGATTTTTGCCTTTGCGAAACAACTATAGGGAAAGCCGAACGGCCAATCAAGTTTACTGAATTAGCCTGAGGCGCATCCTCTATTTTGCAAAAGTAGGCAAAAAATCACAATTAATACGGATGCACTTAAAGAAATCGCAATGCCTTCTCCATATCTTCAGGCGTATCGATACCGATCGTTTCCTGTGTGGTGATTCCCACTTTGATGCGGAATCCATTTTCCAACCAACGCAATTGTTCCAGGCTTTCGGCTGTTTCCAACGGCGATTGTGGTAGAAGGGTGATGGCACGGAGTGTATCGGCTTTATACGCATACAACCCGATATGTTTGTAATAGGTGGTAGTCTGTAACCATTCTGTATACTCCTTACCTCTTACATAAGGAATGACTGAACGGCTGAAGTACATAGCTTCCTGCCGTTTGTTTAGTACCACTTTCGGGCTGTTGGGATTGAAAAGAACCGTTTCGAAATCATCATCGTGGCCGAAGGGCTTGACCAACGTGGCGATCTCCACCGTCTCATCTGCAAAGCAGGCTTTGAGTATTTCGATCTGTTCGGGTTGGATGAACGGTTCATCTCCCTGGATATTGACCACTACGTCATATCCTTGCCCGACGCGGGTATAGGCTTCATAACAACGGTCGGTTCCGCTCCGGTGCTGATCGGAGGTCATAACCACTTCTCCGCCAAAGGCTTTTACAGCGGCCTCGATCCGGGGATCGTCGGTGGCGACACATACGCGATCCAGTATGGGCTGAACCTGTTCATATACACGTTGGATCATTGGTTTTCCTTTCATATCAACCAATGGTTTGCCCGGAAAGCGGGTGGAGGCGTAACGAGCCGGAATGATTCCTATAAACTTCATCTTTCTACATATATTTAATCTACAGACGACAAAGGTACGGTATTCGGGTTAACGTTGTTTTTAGTTTCAATGTTTTCTAAATGTTAAAATGAGAGAGGTGGCGCTATCGGCAACAAAACGTACCCTTCTACTTGACAAAACGTATCCTGGCCGGCTTCTTAAAAACCATTTCAAAGGCTCTTGAATAAAGCAATGTTGGCTGATTTAGGGGGTGCTCTTTACCTACTTTATCATAGGTGTGTTAAAAATGTCATTTTCCGTCAGTGTAGACAAAACAGCCCCTATTCGTTTACATAATGTATCCTTATATTTGTTAATATACCTTTACCTTTGACTCGAGTTTGTGCTTGGCTTATGAACTGAACTACTGTACTCTTATTTTTTAATGAGAAAATCATAAGAAAACACTCAACGTATTTGTGAACTTTTTATCAACTTAAATTAATTCTTTTATGGAAGAAAGAAGCAGAACATCCTCTTTGCATGGCTTGCCTTTGCGCATCGTGCAATTAGTATTTGTCGCAGCCTTCCTGCTGATGAATTGCTTACCTGCAATGGCTCAGTCTGGCGTGAAGGTGAAAGGTGTGGTCAAATCGGGAACCGACGGGGAACCACTGATCGGTGTGAACTTGATTCAGAAAGGGACCACCAATGGTACAGTGACCGACCTTGATGGAAATTTTGAACTTACGGTCCCTGCAGGAACTGATTTGGAAGTTACCTACATTGGCTTCCTTCCGCAAACGGTGAGAGTCGTTGCCGGAAGAACCACGTATGCAATTACAATGGCTGAAGACACTCATTCACTCGACGAAGTAGTCGTAGTGGGTTATGGTGTACAGAAAAAGAAATTGGTTACCGGTGCTACCGTCCAGGTAGGTGGTGACGACATCCAGAAGTTGAGCACGACCAACGTGTTCACCGCCCTCCAGGGCCAGACCCCGGGTGTTAGCATCACACAGTCTTCCGGTCAGCCGGGTGCAGGCTTTAAGGTAAATATCCGTGGTATCGGTACGATCGGCGACTCTAAACCGTTGTATGTAATCGACGGTGTAGCCGGTGGCGACCTGAACCATATCAACTCTTCCGACATCGAATCACTCGACGTACTGAAGGATGCTGCTTCGGCTGCTATCTACGGTTCGCGTGGTGCTAACGGTGTTATCCTGGTAACCACCAAGAGAGGTAAATCCGGTAAGGTTCAACTTACATATGATGGATACTATGGTGTACAGAACGTACGCAAGATGCCGCCGTTGTTGACCGCTAAGCAGTATATGGCTATGCAGGACGAAACTCGTTTCAATGAAAATAACGCTCCATACAACTGGGCCAATGAAATTCCGGGTTATCTGCTGGATAAAATCAATGATGGAAGCTGGACAGGTACCAACTGGGTAGACGAATTCCGTAACGAGGATGCCGTCACACAGAACCATGCAATCAACCTGTTGGGTGGCTCCGAACTGTCTAAGTTTGCGATGGGCTTCTCTTATACGAACCAGGAAGGTATCTTCGGCTCCGGTCACTATACCCGTTACACGGGTCGTATGAACTCTGACCATATCTTATTGAAAGGGAATGGATATGATATCATCACCATCGGTGAAAATATCTTCTTCAACCACTATACTAATGTCGGTCAGGGTACGGGAGACATGTACTGGAACGACTTGCACAACATGTTGGTCGCCAACCCGCTGATGCCGGTGTACAACCAGGATGGCGGTTACTATGACCAACCAAGCAAGTCAGCCGAAGGCTGGAACCTGCAAGGCTCTGCCGGTAACCCGATCTATGATTATGTGACCAGTTCGCGTTCTCAGGGTACCAACCGTAACTTTGGCTTGCGTGCCAATGCGTATATCGAGATCCAACCGATCAAGAACTTAAAGTATCGTTCGACATTTGCGTATAACAGAAGTTCCTGGACCTCTCGCAGCTATAGCTCGATTGCCGATATTTCTACCACAAGTAGCAGATCAGTGGACAATATTTCTCAGAGCGCCGGTGGTGGATATGATATTTCTTGGATCAATACATTGTCTTATAGCTATATGCTGAACCAAGAGCATATGTTCGATGCGATGATCGGTCAGGAAATGCAGAAAGGCGGGATGGGACAAAACCTGGAAGCTAATGCAGACCGTTCTTTATTTCCGGGCCTGTTCGAGTATGCATATCTCAATAATGCTAAACCGAAGGAAATGAATGAATTAGGAGTTGCTGGTGAACCTTGGGGTATGAACCGTATGGTTTCTTTCTTCGGTCGTTTGAGCTATAACTACAAAGAAACCTATATGGCAACTGCTACACTGCGTGCTGACGGTTCTTCCAAGTTTTCCCGCGGTAACCGTTGGGGGTATTTCCCCTCCGTTTCTGCCGGCTGGGTAATGACAAACGAAGCCTTTATGGAATCTGCCCGCGACAGCTTCCTTGATTTCTTCAAGATACGTGCCAGTTGGGGACAGAATGGTAATAACGCTATCGACAGCTTCCAATATCTGGCTACTATTGCCATGGCGCCGGATAACGGTTATTTCTTTGGCACGGATAAAACAACACGTACCACAGGTGCTTATGCCGACATTCTGGCTAACCCCGATATTACCTGGGAAACATCAGTGCAGACGAATATTGGTTTCGACGCCCGCGTCTTGAATTCCCGCCTGGGTATCAACTTCGACTGGTTCCAACGCGACACGAAAGACTGGTTGGTACGCGCTCCGATGTTGGCATCTTATGGTACCGGTGCTCCCTTTATCAATGGTGGTGACGTACGTAACTCCGGTTTTGAATTAGCCTTGAACTGGAACGACCGTGTAGGTGATTTTACCTATGGCGTGAACCTCAATGTCTCTAAGATCAAAAACGAAGTAACCCGGATTGCCAATGATGAAAAAATCATCCACGGTTTTCCCAATGCATTAAGCCAGGGTACTACAGAAATGTATCGTGTACAGGTTGGTTATCCGATCTCTTACTTCTGGGGATACAAAACGGATGGTGTTTTCCAGAACCAGGCTCAGATTGACGAGTACCGCGCAGCAGGTAAGGGTGTGTTGTCGACCGCTCAGCCGGGCGACGTGATCTTCACCGACCTCAATGGCGACGGTGCTATCACGGAAGAAGACAAGACCATGATCGGCGACCCGAATGCGGACTATGAACTTGGTCTCTCTTTCAACCTGGGTTATAAAGGATTTGACTTCTCTGTATCGACCAACGGTAAGTTCGGTATGCAGGTGGCTAAATCTTATCGTTCATTTGCTGACAGCCCGTTGCAGCAATATGGAACAGATATCTTCGGTCGCTGGACAGGTGAAGGCACTTCCAACTTCTTGCCTCGTCTGACATCCGGTAGCCATACCAACTGGCAGTATATCTCTGAAATCTGGATTGAAGATGCAGACTTCCTGCGCATCCAGAATATCACCCTGGGTTACGACTTCAAGAAATTGTTCCCGAAAATGCCGTTAGGGCAGGCTCGTATATACGTGTCGGCTCAGAACCCGATTGTAATCTCCGGTTATTCCGGTATGGATCCTGAGATCGGTACAGGCTTGAATGATACTAATATGCCGTGGGCTCGTGGTATCGACGTAGGTTTCTACCCCACCCCGAAAACGTATCTGGTAGGTGTAAATCTTAAATTCTAATTGAGCGTACATATGAAGAAAATAATATTTTTAGCAGCTGCGGCTTTGCTGTGCATGAGTAGTTGCGAAGATTTTTTGGATACAAAGAATCTGACGAAAAAGGATACCACCAACTTCCCGAAGTCGGCTGACGATGCCAATCAGATGATCACAGGTATCTATACAATATTGAACGATTTCACAGGCAGTCCTCACAATACACCGTTCTGGGTGGGTGAAGTAGCCTCCGACGAACGTTTCGGTGGTGGTGGTGAGAATGACAAGCATTTCCTGGCCATGGATAAAATGATGAATTCAGGAAATGATATGTTGGGCGATTTCTGGAAGCCTGCTTACAAAGGTATCTACCGTGCCAATATGGCGTTGGAGACATTGGATAACTGCGAAGTGAGCGAAGCACAATTGAATGGATTTAAAGGCGAAGCACATTTTCTCCGTGGCTATTACTACTGGGAATTGGCGAACCTGTTTGGCCAGGTGCCGATGCCGTTGAAAACCGATCCGGAAAACCTACCGAAAGCAGAAACAGATGTGCTGTATGGACAGATCGCTTATGACCTGAAGAATGCCATTGAAAAGCTGGGTGATGGTAAGTGGAATTCCGTTCAATCCGGGCATGCTACCAAATGGGCTGCCGAAGCGTTGATGGCCCGCGTATTCTTGTTCTACACCGGTTTCTATGGTAAAGCTGACCTTCCGTTAGGAGATGGCACCGGTGTGAACGCAGGTTCTATCAGCAAGACACAAGTGATTACATGGATTGACGATTGTGTCGCCAATAGCGGTCACACTTTGGCGGATGACTATCG
Source organism: Tannerellaceae bacterium (assembly GCA_031555145.1). Taxonomy (GTDB): domain Bacteria; phylum Bacteroidota; class Bacteroidia; order Bacteroidales; family Tannerellaceae; genus JAJDIA01. Next base: position 71,693 of record JAVBUR010000046.1, read on the forward strand.
TCGCCTGTGGAGCTATTCCAACGCCGCAACGGCTCCCGAATATGACTATGTGAAGGATTTGTACGAATCAGGCAGAACATGGTTGGTCGACGGCGAAAACCCCGAACAGGTGTTTGCTATCAAATGCTCAAAGATGGCTGGCTGGAGTGCTCCCGCTAAAACCGGTTTCTCCAACCAAATGCACCTTTTCTTTGCTCCGCGTGGGGATAATGGCTACGAAGATACCTTCCCGATGGGACAGGGCTGGGGTTCCGGTCCGGTAAACCCGAATATGTGGAAAGAATGGGAACAGGCCGAACCGAACGATATGCGTCGTCAGGCTTCTATCTGGCAGACAAGCGAAGCCAAGAAATTTATCCTCGGCGCCGACAAGCAGATGGAAGAAGCCAATTACTGGCAGAAGAAAATTTCTGCTATCACAGCACATGATGCTGATGGCAAACTGAAATTTTCTTTCTCCACCGTACTGTGGAATGTGGCTGGAAATGATGTTGCTTTGACGCACCTGTTGGACTTGACGCTCATCCGTTTTGCCGATGTGCTGCTAATGCAGTCTGAATTGAAGGGTGATGCTGATGGTATCAATAAGATCCGTGCCCGTGCCGGTTTGAAGCCGATCGCCGCTTATTCACTGGCTGCACTGAAGCAGGAACGCCGTTTCGAATTGTGTTTCGAAGGTGTTCGTTGGAACGATATCCGTCGTTGGGGTGATGTAGAAACCTTGTTGGCTAAACAACAGAATGTGGAAATCTATAACCGTGGTATTGCTGATGTGATGAGACCGTTCGGTGGTGGTTATGTAGCCCGCTATAAAGCAACCAATGGCTTCTTCCCGATCCCGGATTCTCAAGTGAAGCTGTCTGATGGCGTATTAACTCAAAATGCCGGTTGGGGTACTCCTGAAGCTGAATTCCCGGGTTGGTAATTATATAATGTTAAAATAGAAATAATATGAAGAGATTATTTATATATGCTTCTTTGTTGGCTGCGGTCTTTACTGCCTGCGATCCAATTGAGGATAGAAACGACAATATGGGAGGCGCCATAACGGCAGATCAACTGATTGTATCCGCAACTCCGTTAGTAGTAAATGGCGTACGGTCGAACAAAATCATAGTGGAAAATAACAGCCCGTGCCTTTCTCATTGGGAGTACACAAAGGGAGCCTCTGCAAAGGCGTATGACGAACTCATCGTTTCTGAAGTGGGAGATCTTGTGATTTCGTTTACAGGACTGAATGCCGATGGTTCCAAGATAACCAAGGATTTACCCATTAATGTGGAAGCTATTATTTTCCAGCCTACTGACATGGATCGGTTCTTTGGTAATGGTACCTGGGTATTTGATAAATTCACGAATGAGATTACGCTGAATGATGTAGAGGGCGTTTATCCTTATGGAACAACGATCTATGGTGAAAAAGCACCGACTACAAATGGCTTCTTATATGGTGAATTTGATGAATCTGATGCCGAATTCTCTTTCTCCTTTAAGGAAGGAACCGGATCTGTGTTTTCAAGGACATTGGCTGACGGTACGAAGCAAACAGGTACGTTCTCTTTTGACCTGACTAAAACAATTGGTGATTGGTCGTTAGGTACGGTTACCATGAAGGGCGCTACTATTCCTTATCCGTATGCATGGGATAAGAAAGGTGGAACTGCTTATAAGTTCTACATTCTGGCATTGGACGACGACCAGATCGTGTTGGCTACCGCTGCTGATAACAAAGTGGTTGACAATCCTGCCGGCCAAACCATCAACGTTTGGATGTTCCGTCCGGAAGGCTGGATACCCAAGGGGGCTGAAGAGCAAATGGAAATGATCACCGATGGAGAAAGTGCAGTCTGGACATGGGATGAAAAGGAAGCACGCGTATGGGGTAATGGTGCATACCTGGTTTCTCCTGTTGCCGACTGGTGGGGCGTTCCTATCGATGATGTGGAAGGTCAGACTGCGGGCGATGGAAAGGGTGCAACCATGACCTTCTCAATGGATGGTACAATGGTGAAAACCAAAGTGGATGGCTCTACTACTACCGGTACATTCATGATCAATATGAATAAGGTCACTAAAAAGGAAAACAGTGAAACTATCTGGGCTATAGGTAAGATAAAGACAGATGGTGTAACCATTCTGAATCCAAAAGTTCTTGCAGGTGCAGATGCCTATACGTATGATATCATATCGATTACAGACGAGAAGATGACGTTGGCAAATGCAGTGAAAGGCTCTGGCTCTTGGGGTGAAGCATACTACTGGATGTTCAAAAAGAAGTAATTCACATGTTAATATCAGAAAAGGTGGGGCTAATGCTCCACCTTTTTGTATTTTTGCAAAAAAACAGGGAAGATGATAGATAGAAAGGGGTGTATTGCACTTATCGTTTGTGTGTGTTGCTTGTTGGGGTGTACGAAGGAAAATGTGTGTGTCATAAAAGGAACACTACCAAGTAAAGAGTATGATGGCGAAACCATGTACCTTGTGCCGTTTAAAAGAGAGGGCGAATTCAAAATCGATTCGGTTCAGATCAGGAACGGGTCGTTTACCGTCCAACGGGTAATTGATGATGCGGATATCTGTATCCTGCGTACACGCCCTTTGTTACGGCTGTCTCTACAGGAATTGCTGGTCGTAATAGAGCCCGGGCAAGTTAAGGTCAGTATCGGTGCAACCAGCTCCGCAACAGGTACCCTCTCGAATGATGAACTGCAACGATGGAAAGAAAGTAAGATGTTTACCGACCAATTCCGTCAGCAGGCAAAGGCGGAATTGGATAGTAAAAAGGATACCGCCTGGTATAACCAGCGTATGCAGGAGTTGCATGATGTGTCGCTCAACTTTAATGTAAAGTTTGTGGAGCGTAACAAAGACAACAAAGCCGGGCGTTTTGTCTATTCGATGATTCATCACCAGCTTACGCCGGAACAAGTCGAAGCATTTGCTATTACAGAATGAAAGCCGACCGGAAAGAGATACTATTCTTATTAGTGCTTGCCGTTGTATTAGCGGTAGGCAGTTTCTTATTTTTCCAATACGCCTATCCGGCTCATTTGTTTCTGAAAGAACAGCTACAGCTCTATTTGTTTACCTCCGATTACTTCCTGTCATATTTTGCCAAACCGGCCTTCCTGGCCTGCAATATCGGCGATTTCCTGACGCAGTTCTTTTATCTCCGGGGAGGGGGGGCGATTGTCTTAACCCTACTTTTATTGGTCGAATGGGGATTGACCGTGCAGGTGTTGCGCCGATGGCGTTTTGGTCTGCTGGCGCCTTTGTTTGCACTGTTCCCGGTTGTGGCTGAATGGGTATTGCATACGGGACTGTTGTATACTGTCGCATCGACTGTTTCCGTCATACTGCTTTTAGTTATTTATACCTTATATTCCCGGATTCGCAACAGCTGGTCATCCATGCTGATAGGTGGTCTGTTGACCTGTTTGCTCTATGTACTGGTCGGAAGCGTCAGCCTGCTTTTCCCTTTGTTGGTTATCGGGCAGGATCTGATCGACGGCAAAGGGCGATGGCTATATTGGCTGGCCCTGATACTGTTGGCTGTCACGATCCCGGTCGTGTTGCGGGACACGTATTTGCTGACCATGCGGCAGGTCTATCTGTATCCTTTTGTGTCGGTCAGGCATCTGGTCGGAGTGGGATTGTTGGTGGCGGTGATGTTCCTGTCGCTGTTTGATAAGATACGGACGGCTCCGATGGATGTGTCGGCCTTTTCCGTACTCTCCGTCTGCCTGCTGATATTACTGGGGACAGGTATCGCCTGGAAGGCGAATTTCAAGAACGAGCAATTGTTTGACCTGGCAACAGAAGCCTATTTCGGCAATTGGGAGAAGGTGTATGAGCGCATAGAGCAGTCGCCTGTTGAAAACAACCCATTAGCTACTTATTATACCAATATGGCCTTATCACGGCGGGGCGAGTTGCCCGAGCGGCTGATGGAGTTTTATCAGCCTGCCGCACACGGTATGTTCCTGTCTGTCGGGCCCGAAGCCGGATGGTTGCCTATTTTCTTTAGCGGGGATGTGTTCTATTACCTGGGCGATATGAATATGGCGCAACATTCGGCCATGCTAGGCATGACTTTTTCTCCCAAACACCGTAGCTCCCGTATGGTGAAACGGCTGGCGGAAATCAATATCGCCAATGAAGACTCTACCGCCGCACGTAAATACCTGCGTATGCTCGACGCCACTCTCTTTCATAGCCGTTGGGCGGCCAAGCAGGAACTCCTGTTGAACGAAACGGATACAGTACCCTCGTGGCTCCAACTCAAACGTTCCCAATTACCTGCATTCGACAGACTAAGGACTGCTTCCGACTATGCTGCATCCCTTACAATGCTGGTCGAAAGCAACCCGGAGAACCGGGCTGCCCTGGATTATCTCCTATGCTATCACCTGTTGACTAAAAATATCCCGGCCTTTGCCAAGGCCTATGATACCTGGTATAAAAAGCAGGCAATCATCATCCCCCGCGTTTACGCGGAAGCGCTACTCATTTATCTGGCCGGGACAAAAGCCTCGGAAAAGGTAATACAATCTTATGAAATCCCCAAAGACCGGACCGCCGGATTCAAAGAGTATACACGTCTCTATGGCGAGAACGACGGTGCAATGGAACCTCTTCGCGATACTTACGGCCAGACGTACTGGTTCTACTATCACTTTGCAACCATCACTGATAACAAATGAAAAAAAGTATAAGCATAATAGCCTCTTTGCTGATCACCCTGCTTGCCTCCTGCGGTAGCCCGAAGGATGCGACCGTGAGTGAGGAGTTGCCTCCAATCTATCCGGATTATGCCAATGTGACGATACCCGTGAATATTGCGCCGTTAAATTTTCTGTTGCGTAACCATCCGGATGCCGTGGAAGTTTCCCTTAAAGGCGAGAATTCCAACCTGCTGATCCGGAGCAAACACAAGGTTCAGTTCCCTGAAGGGAAATGGCGTTCCATCCTCGAAGCCGAGGCCGGTGGTCGCATCACTGTGCAGATATCGGCCAAGGTGCACGGCGAATGGATCCAGTACGCCCCGTTCCGGTGGAAGGTAACGACCGACACCGTAGACCCCTGGCTCAGCTACCGCCTGATCGAACCCGGCTATGAAGTCTGGAATGCCATCCAGCTGCGTGAGCGTAACGTCGAGAGCTTCCGTGAGAATGTCATCGCCGACAACAACCTCACCGAGCAATCCTGTATGAACTGCCATATATACGGCAGTCAGAATCCCAACCTCTCCCTTTTTCACCTCCGGGGTGCGAAAGGAGGTACGGTGCTCAACCGCGACGGTAAGCTACGCAAACTGAATACGAAAGCCGGCCCCATGCCCAGTGCCCTGGCCTATGGCGAACTGCATCCGTCGGGACGTTACGGCGTCTTCTCCTCCAATGTCGTCATTCCTTCTTTCCACAGTTTCCGCAGTGAACGCCTGGAAGTATATGACAACGAATCGGATATCTATATCCTGGATTTCGACCTGAACAAGGTAATCCCGATACCTTCGGCTGATACGACCGGTGTAAAGCCCTTGCGTACCTTCCCGGTCTTCTCGGCCGACGGACGGTCTGTCTATTATTGCGAGGCTTCCCGCGTAGCATTACCCGATGATATCAAGCATCTGCGTTACAGCCTCTACCGAGTCGGGTTCGATCCGGCTACGGGCACATTCGGCGAAGAAACAGATACCATCTATAACGCTGCGGGGGATAAACATTCGGTCTGCTTCCCCAAAGCGTCGCCCGACGGAAAATACCTGCTCTATACCTTGGCCGATTACGGAACTTTTCCCATCTGGCATCGGGAGACCGACCTGCAAATGCTCGACCTCTCGACCGGCACGGTCGACAGCCTGAAGGTGGTAAACGCTCCCTGTTCGGATACCTACCACAGTTGGTCGTCGAACAGCCATTGGTTTGTGTTTGCCAGCAAGCGCGACGATGGTATCTATGGAAAACCCTATTTCTGTTATGTCGACAGCACCGGCACGGCTCATAAGCCGTTCGTTTTGCCACAAAAAGACCCTGCCTTTTATGACTATACACTGAAATCGTTCAATATCCCCGAACTGGCCACTGGGCCGCTTCCTTTTGGAGCCTTGGATATTGAGCGGCTATACCACGATTTGGAGGCCGAGCCGGTGATGATATCAAAAAAATAGCGTTATATTTGACTCTTATGCGTAAACAAGCAACAGCATGGAAAAAATCACACGGATAATCGCTCTCAACCGTATCATACCCGTTGGACTGGGATTACTGGTCTGGACGTTCTTTGCCCTCTTTTACCGCCATCACCTACATTATCATGAACAGTTGCAGTTGTTCCTCACTACCCCCGGGTATCTGTGCGAACACCTTGCCCGGCCGGGAGGAATGGCTATTTACCTGGGTGGTTTCATTACCCAGTTCTTTGTCGATGCCGTATGGGGTGCCTTCCTGATCGCCCTGCTGCTGGTCGGTATCCAACAAGGGGTGGCACGGCTTGCCCGCCGGGTGGCGGATAAACCGGCGTACGAGTGGCTGAGTTGCCTGCCGTCAATAGGCTATGCCCTGTTGCTGTGCGACGAAAATGTGATGCTGTCGGGCGGCGTAGCCCTGCTGCTGGCCTTGGTGGCCGTAGGGGGATATACCCGTATACGGGTGTATGGGTGGCGGATTGTGTTTGCCTTGACGATGATACTGGTTTTATACTGGCTGATAGGCTTTGCTGTTGTCGTGTTCTTCCTGGTCTGCCTCTTTATCGAGTGGACGGGGAAAGACCGTAAGCGCTACCTGATCCATTATGTGGGTATGGCGTTGTTCGGCTTGCTGTTGTTGATGCTTTCGCCCTTGACCGCCAAGGCGGTGATAGGAGGGATGCCGTTGACCCGTTTCGTGTTCGCCGGCGATTACTACCGGTTTGTGGCGTTTTACCAGTTGTTTGTGCCCTTTGTCCAACTCTCGGTCGTAGCCGTACTGATGCTCGTACGTTATCTGCCGTCTGTGGCTGCCCGCCGGGGATGGCTGGTACAACTTATCCAGGTCGTCCTCCTGGGTGCACTTGTTATCTGGGGTTTGTATACGAAGCCCGAATGGGAGAAAGAAGACGTAATGGGTTACGACTACTATACCCGTGAGCAAAAGTGGGAGTCCATCATCACCCTGGCCGACCGGAATACGCCGACCGGTCCGTTGACCGTCATGACGCTCAATCTCGCCCTTGGACAGACCGGTGGATTGGGCGACTATATGTTCTCCTATTTCCAGAATGGCCCCGAAGGTCTGCTGCCGTCATTCTCCAAAGACTATATGTCGGCTGTGATGGCGGGCGAGGTGTATTATTATCTTGGTATGGTGAATACCGCCCAACGGTTTACGTTTGAAGCGATGGAAACCATCCCCGATTATCAGAAAAGTGTACGCTGCATCAAGCGCCTGGCCGAGACCAACCTGATCAACGGCCGGTACACGGTGGCTGCTAAATACCTCTCCCTGCTCGAACAAACCCAGTTCTACCGGGAGTGGGCCAAAGAGGCGATGGCTTGCCTCGGCGACGAGGCGCGGATCAACGCCCATCCCGAATGGGGTGTGCTACGCCAGTATAAGCCGAAGGGCGATTTCCTCTTCAGTGAAGACGAGAAAGACCAGATGATGGGTCTCCTCTTTACCGAAAATCCAGCCAACCGGATGGCATACGACTACCTGATGGCCTATACGCTCCTGGCCAAAGACCTGGATCACTTCCCAGGCTATTTCATGATGGGTGAACATCGGCTGGTACATCCCGTTACCCCCAAGAGCTACCAGGAAGCCTTGGCCTATATCTGGAGTATGCACCAGGGTGCTGAAGCGCCTGCCCAGGTCAGCCCTGCCGTGATGCAGCGCATGAATAGCTATCGCCAGGTCTATACCTCCCTCAGCAACCCCGAGCCGCTGCTACGGAAAGATTATGGCGATACCTATTGGTATTATTTGCAATTCAGAAGAAACTGATAGAAGCGCGTATGAAACCACACAAGACACATCCTGTAAACGTCCCGCTACTGCTCTCCCTGCTGTTGGGGGCGGTCGTTTTTGTGTTTTTCTTTGGGCTGTATCCGTATCACCTGCATTATCAGGAACAGTTCCAGTTGTTCCGCTTTTCGGCCGATTATTGGCGGGAGACGGTTGCCTGTCCGGGTGGCGTGTCGATCTATGTCAGCCGGTTTTTTGTCCAGTTCTGGGTCTATTCCTGGGCGGGAGCATTGATCCTGGCGTCGTTGCTCTGCGGGCTACAGCAATTGGTTGCCTCCGTCATGGGGCGCCTGCACCGGAACAGGGCGCTTTACCCGCTGACCCTGCTGCCTTCGCTGGCCTACCTGGTGCTGTTTTGTGATGAAAATTATATGCCGGCAGCCGTGATCCAGGTGATCATCGCCTTGTCGGCTGTCTGCCTCTACCGGCTGTTACGACAGGTAATGCCGCGTATGGCCTGTGCCGTATTGCTGATCCCGGTGGTCTATTGGATGGCTGGCGGTTGTGTATGGCTGTACATCGCAATGGTCTGGCTGACTGAAATCTGTTATTTCAGGCAACTGACCCGGAACCAGTGGTGCCTGCTGGCTGTCGCTACCCTGTTGGCCGTTGTCGGAGCGGGGTTGCTGGCCAAAGCGATCTGGCAATACCCGTCCGACCAGTTGTGGATAGGGCAGGGGGCGCATCGCTTCCTGTTGAAGACGCAAGGCGCCCGGTTGCTATCCTATACCCTTGTCTGGTGGTTGATCCTCCTCATCGCTTTGGTGGTAGTGTTTATGCCTGAAAGACGGACGGAAAGACGGACGATATGTATTCAGGTATGTTTGGCTCTCTGCTTCTTTACCATCGCCGCCGTAGGCGTGTCTCGCTCGGCCGATTGGGAGAAGGAAGAGCTGATGGCCTACGACTATCATATCCGTATGCAACAGTGGAACAAGGCGATCGGGCTGGCCGAAAAGCATCCGCCCCGTTCCTCACTCGCCGCAGCCTGTCTGAACCTGGCGCTGGGCATGACGGGACGTCTGGGCGACGACCTTTTCCGGTACGACCCTGTCGGTACAGCCGATCTGCTGCCGGTTATCGAACGCGACTTCACCTCGCCGCTCCCCCCGGGCGAGATCTATTATTACCTCGGACTCGGTTATACCGCCGAACGCTTTGCCTACGAAGCCATGGAAGCCATTCCTGATTTCGAAAGAAGCGCCCGAGGCCTGAAGCGGCTGGCCGAAGTGAACCTCATCAACGGCCACTACGAGGTGGCGTGCAAATACCTCTGCCTCCTGCAGCAATCCCTCTTCTACCGTGCCTGGGCTACCGATGCGATGACGTATCTCTACGACGACGCCAAGGTCGGCCACCATCCCGAATGGGGCAAGCTGCGCGCCCGCCGCTGTACGACCGATATCCTCTTTCGGGAAGACCGGCAGGCAACGATACTGGCGCTGTTGTATCAGGCGGATACCGACAACCACCTCGCCTACGAATACCTGCTGGCCTATGCCCTGCTGGAAAAAGACCTCGAACGTTTCCAGGCGTATTACCTCTTTGGTGGCGAAGGGGTGGAATACGATCGTATCCCCCGCAGTTACCAGGAAGCCCTGCTGTACGTCTGGAGCCTTGAGCAGGATATCGACGCCGCCACCCCCTGGGCGATACAACCCGAAACCGTGGCACGGATCAAAACGTATGCCTCCCTCTTCAACACTGCCGACGATGGGGGGACAGTGCTAAAAAAGGACTTCGGCCATACTTTCTGGTATTATTTACATTTCAACCACAACGAAGAATGATGCATATGTACACTCGATTGATATCCCTGGCGACAGCCGCCCTCTTGCTGGTCGCCTGCAACGAAGCGGTGACCAATCCGCAACACAGAGCCGGCCTCCCGGTCCTTGTGCCCGATTATACGGAAGTGACCATCCCGGTGGGGATTGCGCCGCTTAATTTTACTTTCCCCGAAGCGTTCGAACGGATCAACGCCGTGGTCGAAGGCGAACAGGGCGGACGGATCGAAGTGCAGGGTAAGAACGGTATCCAGCTGCCCGAGGGCGACTGGGCTACCCTGCTCGAAACCAATAAGGGAGCGCCTATCCGTATCACCGTGTCCGTCAAACAGGAGGGTCGATGGAGCGTCTACGATCCCTTCCCGGTCTATGTTAGCAATGAACCGATCGACTATGGCCTGGCCTACCGCCTGATCGCCCCCGGCTACGAAGTATATAGCAAGATGGGAATCTACCAACGCCGCCTGGCCGATTTCCGGCAGACGCCCATTATCGAGAACACCCTGGTGCCGGGCAGTTGCGTCAACTGCCATTCGTTCCGTGGAACAGTGCCGGGCGACATGAGCCTCCACGTCCGCGGCCCGCACGGCGGCACCCTCCTGCAAACCGGCGGACAGTTGGACATGATCTCGCTGAAAGCAGCTGAGACCGCTATTGGCGGCGTCTATCCCTACTGGCACCCGTCAGGTCGCTATATCGCCTATTCGCAGAACAATACCCGTCAGGTATTCCATGCCGCCTCCGACAAACGGGTCGAAGTGTTCGACCTCGCCTCCGACCTGACGGTCTACGATATCGAAGCCAATAAACTGCTCACCACCCCGCTGCTCCAGACGGCCGATTTCGAAACCTTCCCCGCCTTCTCGCCCGACGGCAAGAGCCTGTATTTCTGCCTCTCGGAAGGAAAGGAAATGCCGGTCGAATACGAAGATGTACATTATAACCTCTGCCGCATTGACTTCGATCCCGCTACCGGCGCCTTCGGCAACCGGGTTGATACCCTGGTCAATGCTGCCGACCGGGGTAAGAGTATCTCCTTCCCCCGTCCTTCCTACGATGGTCGGTACCTGATGTACACCCTGTCTGATTACGGCAACTTCTCCATCTGGCACAAGGAAGCCGACCTCTGGCTGCTCGACCTGCAAACGGGAGAAACCCGCGCCCTTGACGAAGTGAACAGTCCCGATACCGAAAGCTATCATTCGTGGAGCAGCAACAGCCACTGGTTCGTTTTTTCCAGTCGCCGGCAGGATGGCCTCTATACCCGCCTCTACATCGCCTCGATCGGTGCCGACGGCCGTGCCACCAAGCCTTTCCTGCTTCCTCAGCAGCAGGCGGAAGCGTGCGACCGGTCCTTTTATTCCTACAACGTCCCCGAGTTCATTTCCGGCCCCGTCGACCTTGATATCCGCGAAGCCGAACGCCGCATCCTCTCCCCCGGCCGCAAACAAGCCGGCCACTGATTATATCCGTCGGTCGCTCACAAACCGGCTACCCAACTAAAAGAATGCCGAAGTTTTCTTTGATAACTGAAGAAAAAAAACGACTTTTGTAACCATGATGGGTCAACCTTTAGCTGAACGGCTGCGTCCGAAAACGTTAGATGACTATATCGGACAGAAGCATCTGGTAGGTGAAGGTGCCGTGTTGCGGAAGATGATAGAATCCGGACGGGTGCCTTCCTTTATCTTATGGGGACCGCCGGGCGTAGGAAAGACAACGCTGGCGCAGATCATTGCCAATAAACTGGATGCGCCGTTTTATACGTTGAGCGCAGTCAGTTCCGGTGTAAAAGATGTACGTGATGTGATTGAGAAGGCGGGCAGCAATCGTTTCTTTGGAACCGTATCGCCCATTCTCTTCATCGATGAAATCCACCGGTTCAGCAAATCGCAGCAGGATTCCCTGTTGGGGGCTGTCGAAAAAGGGGTGGTGACGCTGATCGGGGCGACGACCGAAAATCCGTCTTTCGAGGTGATCCGCCCGCTGCTGTCACGGTGCCAGGTTTACGTACTGAAGTCGCTGGATAAGGAAGACCTGCTTACGCTCCTGCAAAAAGCCATCGCCGAAGATGTGGTGCTGAAAGAGAAGAAGATCGAATTGAAAGAAACAAATGCCATGCTCCGCTACTCAGGCGGTGATGCCCGTAAGTTATTGAATATATTGGACTTGGTCATTGCCGCAGAGGCGGACAATGAAATTGAAATTACGGATGAAAAAGTAGTTGAACGCCTACAGGAAAACCCGGCAGCCTACGACAAAGGCGGGGAAATGCACTACGACATTATTTCAGCCTTCATTAAATCGATTCGCGGAAGTGATCCGGATGCCGCCATCTACTGGCTGGCACGTATGGTGGCCGGTGGGGAAGATCCCGAGTTTATTGCCCGCCGCCTGCTGATCTCGGCCGCCGAAGATATTGGGTTGGCTAACCCAAACGCCTTATTGCTTGCCAATGCTTGTTTTGAAGGACTGAAAAAGATCGGATGGCCGGAAGGCCGTATCCTCCTGGCCGAAGCCACGGTTTATTTGGCGTGTTGCCCGAAGAGCAACTCTGCCTATATGGCTATCGATAGTGCTATCGAACTGGTGAACCGTACCGGAAACCTGCCCGTCCCACTGCACTTGCGGAATGCTCCGACCAAATTAATGAAAGAGCTTGACTATGGGAAGGAGTATAAATACGCTCATAGTTACGAGGGTAACTTTGTAAAACAAGATTACCTGCCGAGTGAAATTTTGAATGAACGCCTTTGGCACGGACAGGAAAGTCCGGCTGAAAAAAAGTTGGTAGAGCAGATGCGCCACCTTTGGGGAAATCGCTTCGATTGATAAAGTGTATTATTTTTTCAATAATATCTGTCGAAATGATTGTGGTTGAAATGAAAAAGGACTACATTTGCAACCTATTTCTAAATATAGGTAACTAAAATATATTAAAACATTCTAAATTGTATCAGTATGAAGAAGCACAATTTTTATGCAGGTCCTTCTATTCTGAGTGAATACACGATCAAAAGCACGGCAGCAGCCGTTGAGGATTTTGCCGGAACGGGACTGTCGCTCCTCGAAGTATCCCACCGTAGCAAAGAGTTTGTAGCTGTCTGTGACCAGGCTCGTGCCTTGATTAAAGAATTATTGGATGTACCGGCCGGCTATGAAGTGATCTTCCTGGGTGGAGGTGCCAGCATGCAGTTCTGCATGGTGCCTTACAACTTGTTGAATAAAAAAGCTGCTTACCTGGATACGGGTACTTGGGCTTCCGGTGCAATCAAGGAAGCAAAGTTCTTTGGCGAAGTGGATGTAGTGGCTTCTTCGAAAGAGGCTAACTATACCTTTATCCCGAAAGGATATACCATTCCCGAAGATGTGGACTATTTCCATATCACATCGAATAATACGATCTTCGGAACAGAAATGCGTTACGATCCGGATGTAAAAGCCCGCTTGGTAGCCGACATGTCTTCCGATATCTTCTCTCGCCCCATCGATATCTCCAAATATGATGTAATCTATGCCGGTGCACAGAAAAACCTGGCGCCTGCCGGTGTGACCGTGGCCATCGTTCGTCAGGATGCATTGGGTCATGTGGATCGTCCGATTCCGACCATGCTTAATTATAATACACATATCAAAAAAGAATCCATGTTCAATACGCCTCCCGTGTTGCCGATCTTCGCTGCATTGAAAACGCTCGAATGGTATAAGGAACTGGGCGGTGTGGCTGCCATCGAAAAGATGAACATTGAAAAGGCGGCTGTCTTGTATGATGAGATCGACCGTAACAAATTGTTCAAAGGAACAGTGGCTGTGGAAGACCGCTCTATCATGAACGTTTGCTTCGTGATGAACGACGAGTATGCCGCATTGGAAGATGATTTCAACAAGTTCGCATCAGCCGCCGGTATGGTGGGTATCAAAGGTCACCGTTCGGTAGGTGGTTTCCGTGCTTCGCTCTACAACGCCATGCCGAAGAGCAGCGTAGAAGCACTGGTCGCTACGATGAAAGAATTTGAAAAAGCACATTGATCGATACATTATTATATACATATGGCAAAAGTACTTGTTGCAACAGATAAACCCTTTGCACCCGTAGCGGTGAAAGGAATCCGGGAAGTGATCGACGCCGCCGGTTTCGAACTGGCCCTATTGGAAAAATATACGGAAAAAGCCCAGTTGCTGGATGCAGTAAAGGATGTTGACGCGGTGATTGTACGCAGCGACATCATCGATGCCGAAGTGCTGGAGGCAGGAAAACAACTCAAACTCGTGGTTCGTGCCGGTGCCGGATACGACAATATCGATATCGATGCGGCCCGTCGCCGCGGTATCTCGGTAATGAATACGCCGGGGCAGAACTCCAACGCTGTGGCTGAACTGGTATTCGGTATGTTGGTCTTTGGCGTACGCGGTTTCTTCAACGGCGCTTCCGGTAGCGAACTGAAAGGAAAGAAGCTGGGTATTCTGGCTTATGGTAACGTAGGTCGTAACGTAGCCCGCATTGCGAAAGGATTCGGGATGGAAGTCTATGCGTATGATGCTTTCTGCCCGGTAGCAGCCATCGAAGCCGATGGCGTACAGCCTGTTGCGTCGACAGCCGACCTGTTCAACGCTTGCCAGATCATATCGTTGCACATCCCGGCCACCGCCGAAACGAAAGGTTCTATCAATTTCGATCTGATGAACTCCATGCCGAAAGGCGCCATCGTGGTGAATACCGCCCGCAAGGAAGTCATGGATGAAGCCGGATTGAAACAGATGTTTGCCGACCGTCCCGATTTCAAATACCTGTCGGATATCCAACCCGCTATCGATGCCGAACTCAAGGCCGCTTATGCCGACCGTTACTTCAGTACACCGAAAAAGATGGGTGCCCAAACGGCCGAAGCGAATATCAACGCCGGTATCGCCGCTGCGGAGCAGATCGTCGGTTACATCAAGGATGGCAACGGTAAATACATCGTCAACCCCTTTTAATCGGGGCTGAATAATAATCAATAAGCAACCGGGTGTCAAAAGTCAGTAGGTGTGCCCCCTCTCAAGCTACTCTCTATACACATCTTTTGATGCGTGTATGGGGAGAACTTGAAGTAGCAATAGTGAAAATGCCCCATCAGGGGTATCGTGTTCGTAGCCAGGGGTGTAAGCCCCTGGAATAATACGGATATCATATATAAACCGCGCCACGTCAGTGGTGCCGTATATAATAAACCGGTACCGCTGACGCGGCACAAGAACATCAACCAATCACCTG
>JAVBUR010000042.1:0-28467 GCA_031555145.1 Tannerellaceae bacterium
CACGATACCCCTGACGGGGCATGCACTCTAAAGCTAGTCAAAAGATGTGTATAGAGAGTAGCTCAAGAGGGGAAACGTCGCTACGCTCCTGAGGATGAGTTGGATGCCAAAACACACCAGCAAAAGATTCAAATATCGTTGATATTGAAAGCGCCTCGCTTTCAAGCCTGGTTGAAATTGAAACTACGCCCATCTTCATATATTCCAGCATATGAAGCCCCTGCTTTATGCGATGCCTATCACCCATGCCGGTGGTAGATGCGGTGATTGGGCGAGGCTTCTGAGAAGGGGAGGCCGTCGGGCAGTGTGGGCGCCTTCACGCCGCCATTCAAGGGAAAAGAGGCGGTCTCAACCTGGATTTCATCCCACAAGCCTTCGGCCAGAAACTGGCTGATAAGGTGACTTCCCCCTTCTACCAACAGCGAATCCAAGCGGCGGCGATACAACTCTCCAAGCACTTGTTGGGGCAAAGGTTGGGTAAAGTCTACTGCAATATATTCTACAGTAACATCTGTAGGGGCGTACTGTGTACGTTCTAGGGCCTGTGCGGATATGAAGACAAGCGTCCGCACAGCACCGTCGAACAAACGGTATGATGCCGGGATCTTCAACTCCCGGTCTATAACCACGCGCACCGGCGAACGACCCACCCAATGGCGTACCGTCAGCGACGGATTGTCGAGCAGTGCCGTATGGGTACCGACCATGATAGCTGACACCTCCGAGCGAAGTTTATGCACATACCGCCGTGACTCAGGCGTAGAAAACTGTACCGGCGGCTGAGAAGCATCCGTACGCAGCCGGTCGATAAAACCATCGGCACTCTGTGCCCATTTAAGAATTACATACGGTCGCCGTTTCTCCTGCATCGTCATAAAAGCTTTATTCAGGGCGCGGGCTTCATGTTCGAGTATGCCGGTAACGACTTCGACCCCGGCCTCCCGCAACAGGCGAATACCCCGCCCGCTCACTTCGGGGAACGGGTCCAGACAGCCTACTACCACCCGGGGTATACGTTTACGGATGATCAACTCGGCACAAGGCGGTGTTTTGCCATAATGCGAACAGGGTTCGAGGCTGACATACATCGTCGACTCAGGCAGCAGATGCTCCTCCCTGACCGATGTCACGGCATTCACCTCGGCATGCGGTTCGCCGATACGACGATGAAAACCTTCACCGATAATCCGTCCTTCATGCACGATCACGGCCCCCACCATCGGGTTCGGACTGGTCTCACCCATGCCTCCACGAGCCAGGGTAATACAACGCGCCATGTATTTTTCTTCTACCTTCATTCTGTTTTTAGTTACATTCGAACTTATTTTCTATTACTTTTGCATCACGCAAAGAACGTATGACAGCCGCTACATCTTACATACAGCAGTCGCTACAAGACATCTATCCGGCGAACGAGATTACCTCACTCACCCGCCTTATAGCCGAACACGTATGCCATCTTCCGGCCCATCAATTGCTGATGGACAAAGATAGGGAAATATCCGAACGCGAACGGAAAGAAATATATGATATCGTACGCCGTCTTGCCCGGCACGAACCGATCCAGTACATCCTGGGACAGACGGAATTCTACGGCATGGCGTTCAAGGTAAACCCATCAGTACTCATCCCCCGTCCGGAGACGGAAGAGCTGGTGGAACGCATCTTTGCCGATTATCGGGATGTGCCCGACCTGCGGGTGCTCGATATCGGCACCGGTAGTGGTTGTATTGCCATCTCCTTGGCGCGTGCACTGAAGCAGGCCAATGTCACGGCCGTGGATATCTCGACCGACGCCCTGGCAACAGCACAGAAGAATGCCAAGCGGTTGCACGCCCCGGTGCATTTCCTGGAGATGGACATCCTCACCTCCCGGTTGGCACACCCCGAGATCCCGTTCGGTCTGGATATTATCGTAAGCAACCCACCCTATATACAACAAAGCGAACGCACAGGGATGGACCGCAACGTAGCCGACTATGAACCGGAGACCGCCCTCTTTGTCCCCGACGAAGAGCCCTTGCTGTTCTACCATCATATCGCCCACTTCGGCAAGCGCAAACTGCGCCGGGGCGGACGGGTGTATGTAGAGATCCACTCACTTTTCAGCAAACAAACCTTCGATCTTTTCCGCCGTAACCGGTATAAGAAAGTAGAAGTAATCCAGGATATCTTCGGTCGCGACCGCATCATAAAAGCTGAACTATGACCCCACGCACCGAAGCCGAAATGCTGAACCGGATGGCCGCCTACTGCTCGGGCTGCGAACGCTGCCTGTTCGATGTCAGACAAAAACTCGCCGCCACCGATCTCGACCCCGAAGCCTGTACACGTATCCTCAACCGCCTCGTCGAAGAGAAGTTTATAGACGAAGCCCGCTACGCGCAGAGCTTTGTAAACGATAAACTCCGCTTCAACCACTGGGGACGGATCAAAATCAGCGGCGAACTGCGGCGTAAACACCTGCCAGCCACTTGTATCGCCGAAGCACTCGGCGCTATTGATGAAACCGAATACCAAACCATTCTGCGCAACCTGCTGAAACAAAAAGCCCGGTCCGTCAAAGGAAAAGACAACCGCGACACTACTAACCGCCTGATCCGCTTTGCCGCCGGGCGGGGATTCACCCTGCGCGAAACAATCGCCTGCCTGCAACTGGCAGGACTCGAACCTGACGATGAAGATACTTACGGCTACGACGACAATCCTGAATGACCTGCTCGGCCTTTTCTACCCAAGGCGCTGCCGCCTCTGCGACGACCTGCTGGTAACCGGTGAATCCCAACTCTGCATCCGCTGCATCGTCGGCCTGCCGCGTGTCTTCCCACAAGCGGTAAACGGCGTAAACCGCATTGGCCAACAACTCACCTGGCACGGACCGATAGAGGATGCATTCGCCTATCTCTATTACACCAAAGATGGCGATGTGCAGCAACTCGTCCACGCCTTCAAATACAAAGGGAAGAGAGAACTGGCGTTCGTGCTCGGGAAACTGGCTGCCCAGGAAGCCAACACCAGCGGAAACCTGTTGCAATCCGTGAACGCCATCGTGCCCGTTCCCGTCACCCGGTGGAAAAAATGGAAGCGTGGCTATAATCAAACCGAATGGATCGCCCGGGGAATCGCCTCCGTCTGCTCCCTGCCTATCATTTCCTGCCTGAAGCGAACAGGCCCCGCCAATACACAAACCCGCAAATCCGTATACGAGCGCCGACATATCCTGGAAGCCGGTGTATTCACAGTTCCCGACCCTGCTGCCTACGCTGGTCGTCACCTGCTGTTGGTCGACGATGTGATGACCACCGGGGCCACCCTAGGTGCCTGTATCGATGCCCTTCGGACGATACCGGACGTACGGGTAAGTATTCTCGTACTCACGATTGTGTGACGATTGTGTGAATTCGCAATAAAAAGTACCCTTATACGGCTGATTATGTCGCGTACTTTATCTACTTTTGCGAACGACACAACATAGTTTACATCACAGATATGAAAACACTGGAAAGATTAGTAGCAGAAAAATTATTGAAAATTAAAGCCGTTAAGCTGCAACCGGCCAATCCGTTTACCTGGGCTTCCGGTTGGAAATCCCCTATTTATTGCGACAATCGCAAGACCCTTTCTTATCCCGGAATCCGTACCTTCATCAAATTGGAGTTGGCACGCGTGATCAGCGAAAAATATGAAGATGCCGATGCGATCGCCGGCGTTGCCACAGGAGCTATCGCACAAGGAGCGTTGGTAGCCGACCTACTGGGACTGCCGTTCGTGTATATCCGTTCGACCCCGAAAGACCACGGATTGGAAAACCTGATCGAAGGCGAACTCAAACCAGGCTCCAAAGTAGTAGTCGTGGAAGACCTCGTTTCTACCGGTGGCAGCAGCCTCAAAGCGGTAGAAGCCGTACGTAACTTCGGTTGTGACGTGATCGGTATGGTCGCCATCTTCACACATGGATTCCCTGTGTCAACCCAACAATTCAAGGAAGCACAAGTGCCCCTGACCACGCTGAGCAATTACGACGCTGTGATCGAAGAAGCCCTGCGCACCAACTATATCAGCCAGTCGGAGATTGCCACCTTGCAGGAATGGCGTAAAGACCCGGCCAACTGGGATCCTAACAAATAAATAGATGACAGAATTTACCAGTGACGTAAAAGCGATCCCGTTCAACGACGATCGCATCTTTACGATGTTATCCGACCTCTCCAATCTTGAGCGGGTACGTGATCGTATTCCCCAGGACAAGGTCAAGGATTTTGAATTCGACAGCGACTCATGTACGTTCGCTGTCGATCCGGTGGGTAAGATCCGGTTTGAGATCGTGGAACGCGAGCCAAACAAGACCATCAAGTTCACCACCACCAATTCGCCCGTTCCTCTCTTCCTCTGGATTCAGCTCAAACAGGTGGACGAAGGCGATACACGCATGAAGATGACCGTAAAGGCCGACCTCAACCCGTTTATCAAACCGATGGTGTCGAAACCCTTGCAAGATGCACTCAACAAGATATCCGACCTCATCGCCAATCTCCCTTATTAAGTATTATCCGACATGAAACTGTGGCAAAAGAATGTACAGGTTGACCACGAAGTAGAACGCTTCACCGTGGGAAAAGACCGTGAGATGGACCTTTACCTCGCCCGATACGACGTACTCGGTTCGATGGCGCATATCACGATGTTGGAAAGCATCGGGTTGCTCACCCGCGAAGAGCTGACCGAACTATTGGCCGAATTAAAGGCTATTTATGCCGTCGCCGAAAGCGGACAGTTCGTGATCGAAGAAGGTATTGAAGATGTACATTCGCAAGTCGAAGCTATGCTCACCCGCCGCTTGGGCGACAAAGGGAAAAAGATCCATAGCGGACGCTCGCGCAACGACCAGGTGTTGCTCGACCTCAAACTCTTCACCCGCGCCGAGATCCGGACGATTACAGAAGCGGTCACCGACCTGTTCGAGGTATTGATCAACCAGAGTAACCGTTACAAAGAAGTACTGTTGCCGGGATATACGCACCTGCAAATCGCCATGCCCTCGTCGTTCGGCCTGTGGTTTGCCGCCTACGCCGAAAGTCTGGCCGACGACCTGCAACTGCTGCAAGCGGCCTATCGGGTGTGCAACCGTAACCCGCTCGGTTCAGCAGCCGGATATGGCTCGTCATTTCCCCTGAACCGGAGCATGACGACCGAGCTACTCGGCTTCGACTCCTTGAATTATAACGTAGTCTATGCCCAGATGGGACGAGGTAAAATGGAGCGTACCGTTGCCTTTGCCATCGCCGGTATCGCCGCCACGCTCTCGAAGCTGGCCTACGACGCCTGCCTGTTCAATAGTCAAAACTTCGGTTTCATCAAGTTGCCCGACCAGTTCACGACCGGTTCCAGTATCATGCCGCACAAGAAGAACCCCGACGTGTTCGAACTCACTCGTGCCAAATGCAACAAACTGCAAGCCTTGCCACAACAGATCACACTGATCAGCAATAACCTGCCCTCAGGTTATTTCCGCGACCTGCAGATCATCAAGGAAGTATTCCTTCCAGCATTCGATGAGTTGAAAGACTGCCTGCAAATGGTCACTCATATGATGAACGAAGTGAAGGTAAACGAACACATCCTGGCCGACGACAAATATGCACTTCTCTTCAGCGTGGAAGAAGTCAACCGCCTCGTACTCGAAGGTGTTCCTTTCCGTGACGCCTACAAACAAGTGGGACTGGAGATCGAAGCCGGCAAATTCGAAACCTCCGCCGAAGTGCACCACACCCACGAAGGAAGTA
The DNA here is from genome assembly GCA_031555145.1 of Tannerellaceae bacterium. Lineage (GTDB taxonomy): Bacteria > Bacteroidota > Bacteroidia > Bacteroidales > Tannerellaceae > JAJDIA01. Next base: position 5,784 of record JAVBUR010000042.1, read on the forward strand.
TCGGCAACCTCTGCAACGATGCCATCAACCTGCATATGCAATCGATCCTCGACGGTTTCGCCTTCGACCGTGTAGCCGAAGCGGAAAAAAAACTCCTCGAAAGCACCTGTTAAGACAAGGCTTCCGTACAATATTCCCCGGAAAACCCGGTTATTATAGTATGAAACGATTCGGTTTTCTTCTTATCCTCCTGTTGGTCTTTTCCTGCGATAAAACGGAAATGTCCAATATTCCTTATGCCCGGGTGTATTTCGAAGTAGATTTGCAGTTCAAAGACAAGGAACTATCCGCCCCGGGAACGCTGATATGCAAACAATTCACCACGGCACGCAATGCCGGTGAGTCGACCGGCTATTCCGGCATCCTGGTCATCAGTGGTTTCGATGGCCATTACGCTTACGACCTCTGCTGTCCGCATGAAGCGAAACGGAATATCAAAGTAGCGCCCACCGATGTCGGCACAGCGGTGTGCCCCGAATGTAGTACGGTATACGATATCAGCCGTGGCTCCGGCCATCCTGCGTCCGGCCCATCCAAATATGCGTTGGTCCGTTTTCAAGTCTCAACCGTCGGTCAACGGTTGATCATTCAATACTAACATCATTTTTTCTTTTATTCCCTTTGCACAACTCAAAGGATTATCTATCTTTGCACACGCAAAAAGCAACAAACGCGAAAGTAGCTCAGTTGGTAGAGCATAACCTTGCCAAGGTTAGGGTCGCGGGTTCGAGTCCCGTCTTTCGCTCAGCTCATCTCTATGAGAAGAGATGCTCGAATGGTGGAATGGTAGACACGAAGGACTTAAAATCCTTTGGCCATTGCGGCTGTGCGGGTTCAAGTCCCGCTTCGAGTACGGAAACCATCTACAGCAATGTAGGTGGTTTTTTCATTTAAACCCAAATGGAATCCAAAACTAAAACAGATGCCATACTCACTTCCGCCAGGCCTGCATGTCATGATAGCGGGACGTGCACCTCGCAGTGCTGACTCGCGCACCTCGGCGAGGCCTGCGCCTGGATTCGCTTTCAGATTTGGGAATGCCTGGGAAAACACTGACACTGTGATCAGATCAGGGAAAAGAAAAGTGTAGAAAAAAACAAAAGGGGAACCGACATCACGTCGCTACCCCCTCCCTTAACTTAAACGCCAAAACTAAATCTAAACAAAAAACACAAATAATGATAATATCTTTATTTCTTATTATCTTTCTGTTGTTCATTCTTCCGGCCTTCTCCCCGACCTCTGTCGTCTTCGTTCCTCATAAAATACCGGGCGAACTTAAATTCCGCTTCCCTGTATTTGTAGAGCTTTGCCGGAGGAAGTATTTTCTTAAACTGAGAATAATACTCTTTCTCCAATTCTGCTTCTTTGATACCGACTTCCAAACATTCGTCTATCGTCTTCAGATACTCGGCATCTGTTATACTGTTCTTTCGCTTATCCAATTCCCGTGAGAGTTTGCGGCAGTCATTGCCGACTTCGAATTTCTTTTGACGTAATTCGTTACACAGAGGAATGAATAAAGCCGCTTCTTCCGGTGTCAGCCCCATCTCAGATGTGATAAACGCGTTTCGCTTGGCGATAAACGCTTCTCTATCAAACGTCCGCCCCGGATTATTATTATTCTGAGCGGACAAGGACACGGGTAATAAAACCGAAATCGCTACAAATGTAACTAAAAATATTCTACTCATACAAGTTTTTATTACAAATAAAACTGAAAAACCTTTTTTATTTACATTTTAATCTACCTTAGCCAGCTCTTCATCCAGTATGTAACTGGCATATTGCGACTCGATATAATCGAGATACTCCGCATCTTCTTCCGACAATGCGTCAGAAGTGGAGAATGCTGACACGTCTGCTACATTCTCAGTACGTACGAGCAGCGAGTCCATACGGCTCCCGCCTTCGTCCGACTTATTGAAGCCGATGATCACATCAAAAAACAGCCCTAACCCGGCGAATACAGCAGCCAGATACAGCCATGGGCGCATCCGTTCTGTCATTGAAACCTGCCGGGCTTCGGCCTTAGGTTTTTCAGGAAGCTGACTCATAATCTGCGAAGTGAGTCCCTCCATATATCCTTCAGGCATCCGGAAAGGGCTCTGCCCTTTCATTTGCTCCAGATTTGTTTGCTTTTTTTCCATACCTTATCGCGTTAACGATTGTTTGACTATAGCCGTGCTAAAAGGTTTAAATATCTTTTGTTAAAAATTCCTCGACCTTTTTGGTCGCATGATGATAAGAGGCTTTCAGGGCTCCGACGGAAGTCCCGAGGATATCCGACATCTCTTCGTATTTCATCTCATCAAAATATTTCATATTGAAAACCAGGCGTTGTTTTTCAGGCAATGTCAAGATGGCGGCCTGCAGTTTCAGTTGGGCTTCGTCTCCGTCAAAGTAGTCATCACCTTTGAGTCGTTCCAGCAGGAAAACGTCAGCATCGTCCATGGAAACATTGTTTTGGGTCCGTTGGCGGTTCAAGAATGTGATACATTCGTTAATAGCAATCTTATGAAGCCAGGTTGAAAGTTTGGCTTCGCCCCTGAAATAATCGATATTTGTCCATGCTTTCATGAACGTATTCTGCAACAGGTCGTTTGCATCATCATGGCATAAAACCATTTTACGAATCTGCCAATATAGTTTCTCCCCATAGACACCAACCACGACAGAAAAGGCATCTCTTTGCCTGTCCGGGTCGCGCAATAGGGAAACTAACTCATCTTCTGTGTACGGTTGCATGTTTCAGATTTTGCGTAAAAATAGAAAAAACCTTCCGATTATCACCCTTTCACACACTTAAATATACCAAAAGTTACTTTTCGGCTGCTTTGGCCTCATTCCATATCCGGTCCATTTCCTCCAGCGACATTTCTTTCAAAGCACGGTTTTCACGGCGGGCATAGGCTTCGAGATAGTTGAAACGATGAATAAATTTGCGATTCGTACGTTCCAGGGCATTGTCCGGGTTGATCTTATACAGGCGGGCGGCATTGATAAGGCTGAAGAACAGGTCACCAAATTCGTCCTCCATCTTGTCGGCGTCCATATGGTCGATTTCGGTCTTCAGCTCGTCGAACTCTTCATGGACCTTATCCCATACCTGCGAGCGTTCTTCCCAGTCAAAGCCTACATTGCGCGCCTTGTCTTGTATGCGGTGGGCTTTCACGATCGAAGGAAGGGCGGCAGGGACACCTTCGAGGACAGTCTTGTTTCCGCCTTTTTCTTTCAGTTTGATCTGTTCCCAGCTTTGCTCCACCTGGCCGGCGGTTTCTGCTTCGGCCGTACCAAACACATGCGGGTGCCGGAAGATCAGCTTATCGCAGAGGGTATCACACACATCTTTGATATCGAAGACCTGCTTCTCCTCCCCTATCTTGGCATAGAAAGCGATATGCAGGAGCATGTCGCCCAATTCCTTTTTGATCTCTGTATCATCTTCACGAATGATAGCGTCACACAACTCATACGTTTCCTCAATGGTGTTCGAACGAAGGCTTTCGTTCGTTTGCTTCCTGTCCCAGGGGCATTTCACACGCAATTCATCCAATATATCAAGTAGGCGGCCAAAAGCCGCCATTTGTTCTTCTCTGTTATGCATCAATAATCAGTCTTTACTTTTATATCGTTTCAATCCGTTCTGCAGGAAGTCCACATACTTGTCCACATCTTCGTTATAGGCATAAGACGGGGCTAAGGGCATGCCATCGTTATCGAGCAACACATAGAATGGCTGGGCGTTTGCACCGAATTTGCTACGTTGGAGGTAACTCCATTTATCACCTATAGTCTTTAACTTACGGGTACGACCATACTCTTCTATCTCAATCGTTTCGGGCAAACGGGTTTTATCGTCTACGAAGAGGGTGATCAGTACATAATCGTTCTCAAGTAGTTGCTTCACTTTCGGATCTGTCCACACAGCGTTTTCCATCTTCCGGCAGTTCACACAACCGAAGCCGGAGAAGTCGATCATAACTGGTTTGTTATGCAGTTTGGCATAGGCCATACCGGCTTCATAGTCGTCGGACTTGGCATGCACTTCGTCTTCATACAAGTTGAAGTCCTGCGTATACAAGGGGGGGGCAAACGCACTGATCGATTTCAGCGGAGCACCCCACAGGCCGGGAAGCATATACAGTACAAATGCAAAGGGTACGATCGCCAGAAAGAGGCGGGTGACCGACACATGCGTCAACTCGCTGTCATGACGGAAGCGAATCTTACCCAGCAGGTAGAAACCAAGCATCGCAAAGATCACCATCCACAATACCAGGAATACTTCCCGGTCAAGGATGCGCCAGCCGTAGGCCAGGTCGGCCACGGAAAGGAACTTCAAAGCCAAGGCCAGTTCGAGGAAACCGAGCACCACCTTTACGGAGTTCAGCCAGCCGCCCGACTTGGGCATATTCTGCAGCATATTGGGGAAGACGGCAAAGAAACCAAACGGAATAGCCAACGCCAAGGCAAAGCCAAACATCCCGATAGCCGGGCCGAACAACGAACCCATGGCAGCCGCCTGCACCAACAACGTCCCGATAATCGGGCCGGTACAGGAGAACGACACCAACACCAACGTGAAGGCCATAAAGAAAATGCTTAGCATACCCGACGTGGAGTCGGCCTTACTATCCAGCTTATTCGTCCATGAGGCCGGCAGTACAATCTCAAACGCTCCGAAGAACGAAATCGCAAACAGCACCAGCAACGCACAGAAGAGCAGATTGAATACCGCATTCGTAGAAAGGTCGTTCAGCGCACTGGCACCGAATACACCGGTGATCAGCAATCCCATCGCCAGGTAAATCACAATGATAGAGAAGCCATAGATCAACGCATCCTGTATCGCTTTGCGGCGGCTCTTGGTCCGTTTGAGGAAGAAGCTGACTGTCATCGGAATCATCGGCCATACACAGGGGGTGAGCAGCGCGATCAACCCGCCCAGGAATCCAGCCAGGAAGATATACAACCAAGAATGGTCGGCGGCCGAAACAATACTGTCGCCAAAGGCTTTCAGTTCGCCCACTACCGGTTTCCATAAAGAGGGATTGCGGCTTAATGCCGCAGGCACATCGGAAGAAGTGGCTGTTGCCGATGCTTCGTCCATGGATACGACTTCCTGTTCCACCGCTACGCCTTCTTCAACAGTATCACCGTCGGCCGCCTGCGTAGAAGAATCGGAGACCGCTTCGCTTCCTGCCGGTGCAGCGTCCATCCGGATATGTTTCTTTTCAAACGAAAACTCTACACGGTCGGGAGGCAGACAAGTTTCATCGTTACAGGCCATGAATTCGAGTTCACCCGCCAGTTTGAATTTAGCAGGATCAGTAACCTTGAACGGCTGTGTAAACGATACCGTACCGCCATACCACCGTAGTTCCATCGAGAACAGTTCATCATACACTGTAGTCGGTTGTTTAGACGCCACCGGCTTACCGATCAGTTCGGCGCCGCTCAGGGTCTCAAATGTAAACGAAGTCGAAACCGGCCCTCCTGAGGGGAGGCCCATGTCATACAGGTGCCAACCCGACTGGGCAGTGGCGGTGAACACAATCGCTTTTTCGGGAGTCCCCGGATCTTCAAGCTGGACCTTCCATTTGACCGGGGTCAGTATCTGCGCCTGCGAAAGGAGCGCAACGCACAGTAGTGCAAGTATTGTCGAAAGTTTCTTCATTGGGATGATCTATTCGCTTATTGTATTTATATGTATAGCAACGCTTATTTTGCCAAGGAGGCAAATGTAGTAGGCACCTGTGTCTCAAAACGCATATGTTCGCCCGAAACCGGATGGATAAAGTATAACTTACGAGCATGCAACATCAACCGGCCGGCCGGATTAGTCGTCGCACCGTATTTAGGATCACCGGCAATCGGATGACCAATCTCGCTCATCTGTGCACGGATCTGGTTCTTGCGGCCGGTCTCCAGCGACAGTTCAAGCAACGAATAACGTCCATTGCTGCCTAATGTCCGGTAACGGGTGACGGCTTCCTTACCGCCTTCAGCCACCACATATACCTGCATCCCGGCATTCTCGGCCAGGTTGGAGACGACCAGGTCGGTTTCTTTTTCCGGCTTTCCTTCCACCACAGCCACATAGATACGTTCGGTGATCATCCGGCTCCAATCCGACTGTAATTTTTCCTGCACACCCCGGTTACGGGCAAACATCATCAAGCCGGATGTTTCCCGGTCTAAGCGGTGGAGGATAAATATTTTGTTCCGCGGATTTTCTTTCTTCACATATTCGCTCAATAGATGATAGGCGGTACGTTCTTTTACTTTGGCGTTAGCCACAGAGAGCAATCCTTCCCGTTTGTTCACCACGATCAGGTCATCGTCTTCCCATACAATATGTAATAGAGGATGACTAAATTCCACCTTTCCCCGTTCATAGCTGATGGTGACGATATCATTCGGTTCGAGCGACATATCAAACTGGCTGGTCACTTTCCCATTCACCGATATCTGCCCGTGGGCTAACAGGGCTTTGGCCGAACTGCGGCTTTGTTCTTTCAGCAATTCAACCAGGAAAGTGAGCAGGACGGTCTTTTCCTGTACCGTGACTTTTCGTCCACGAGGCGCCCGCTGGGGGGCACGACCTTTATATGGGGTTCGTTTTACCATTATTCGCGTTTATAAATATTGTATGCAAAGATACAGGCATTTAAGCAACAGCGCAACAAAAGCAGCACCCGCTAACATTTTTTTTATCATCTCATAGTCAGAAAACAATCTACAGAATAGCTATTTGCACGATTTTTCGCGCTAAAACGTTGTATATTAAAAATAAATATCTTCCTTTGTAGCGTGAAAGGCGTTATACCTTGAACGTACATAACATGATTTTTTTATTTCTTCAGTCACTTGTCGATTTCTTTTCTTCAATTACTCGTCGAATTAACTTCTCACTGTTACGAAATTCCGGTTGATTACTTTCATCAAAGTAACACTTTTATTTTTTTAATTTCTTTTTTATGAACATTTACATTGGCAACCTGAACTATCGTGTTCGGGAAGATGACTTGAAACAGGTAATGGAAGAGTACGGAATCGTTGACTCCGTAAAAATTGTGAAAGACCGCGAAACTGGTCGCTCAAAAGGTTTTGCATTTGTTGAAATGCCGAACGACTCAGACGCAAAAAGAGCAATCGAGGAACTCAACGAAGCTGAATACGAAGGTCGTCAGATGGTAGTTAAAGAAGCCAGACCGAGAATGTAATCGACTTTCGATCACAAAAAAACAAAAACTTCTGCCTATCTTTGGCAGAAGTTTTTTTGTTTTCACCATGTTCCAATTAAAAGGTTATTACACCAATCACTCCGCCTGGACACAATTGTTCCTATTGCTGCTATTGGTCCTCACCGGCGCCATTCTGTCGTCGTTCCTGGGATTAGGCATCTTCTTTTTATCTCATGGCTATTCGGCCAACATCTTTGAGTATCCGAATATGTTGCGGCTGAACCAATTGCTTTCGGCTACCGGCACATTTGTCCTACCCGCTCTAGGGATTGCCTGGCTATGCAGTCCGGACGTCAAAGACTATCTTTCGATCCGAAAAATGCCCAACCTGTATATCTTATTCTTAACGATTGCGTGCATGATACTGCTCTCTCCACTCATCACATTGGCAGATGTATGGAACCAGCAACTGCGATTGCCCGATTTTATGTACCCCATCGAAGAGTGGATGCGTCAGCAGGAGGATGCGGCGAAAGAACTCACCCAGCTATTCCTGTCGGACAAAAGTATCCCTGTTCTTTGCTTTAACCTGGCTGTCATTGCCATACTGGCCGGCGTTGGAGAAGAGTTCTTCTTCCGAGGAGCGCTGCAACGTATGCTAGGCAAATGGAGCCCGAACCATCATGTGGTGATCTGGGTGGCGGCCATTCTATTTAGCGCTTTTCATATCCAGTTTTACGGATTTATTCCCCGGATGCTCCTGGGGGCATTCTTTGGATACCTGTTGTATTGGAGTGGGAATATATGGGTACCGGTATTCGCCCATACGATCAATAATGCCATTGCCGTTATCATTTTATCAAGTGACCGACTGAGCAAAAACACCTATCTCACGGGGGATTTAACACATGAGCAACTATTCCCCTACGCAATCGCCGCCCTCATCGCCCTTTTCTTCTTTTGGCAACTATCGAAGGTGTTACGCAGGCAGTTCAAATAGCGACTGATCAGAAATCTTTTTTTCGCAAGACAAAGTCCTTACCCAGATATTTTTCACGTACGATCTCGTTCTCGGCCAGTTCTTCGGCTGAGCCCTGGAATAGAACCTTCCCTTCAAACAGCAGGTAGGCACGGTCGCAAATACTCAATGTCTCGTACACATTGTGGTCGGTAATCAGGATACCGATATTCTTATGTTTTAACTTGGCCACAATACTTTGGATATCCTGTACAGCAATCGGGTCGACACCGGCAAACGGTTCGTCCAGCATGATGAACTTCGGATTGATGGCCAGGCAACGGGCAATCTCGGCACGGCGGCGCTCCCCCCCCGACAACTGGTCACCCAGGTTCTTGCGTACCTTCCCCAGTCCGAACTCGGCAATCAGACTTTCCAACTTTTCTTTCTGATATTCTGAGGTAGTATCGGTCATCTCCAGTACGGCACGGATATTATCTTCTACCGACATTTTCCGGAAAACGGAAGCTTCCTGTGCCAGGTAACCAATGCCATTGCGCGCCCGCTTATACACAGGATACTTTGTAATATCCATATCATTGAGGAATATCTTTCCTTCATTCGGCGTGACGAGCCCTACGGCCATATAGAAAGTAGTAGTCTTCCCCGCCCCATTCGGGCCGAGCAATCCTACGATTTCACCTTGTTTCACATTGATGGAGACATGGTTGACCACTGTACGTGTCCGATATTTTTTTACCAAATCCTCCGTCCGGAGCATCATTACCTGTTCACCGTCCATATATCATTCATAGATTTGCTGCAAAGAAACGGAAAAATCAGCTAATAAAGAACATAAACACACTGTGTTCTCATCAGAATTGCATGATTGACCGCTACAGCACGCCTGAAACACTAAAAAACATTAAATTTAGAGTTAAACAACGAACCTTTAACTCATTGGTTTGTTCAGCCGCATGTAATTTTGCTCTCGATTATTCACAGACTAATGTATTATATATGACAAAACGTTTTAAACAAACCACCAAGAATGGCCTATTATATATAGGTATGGCCTGCATGATGTTACTGGCCGGCTGTGTTGAAAAAGACATTTATGAAGGGCCCGAAGAGAATGGTCCTACTAAAGAAGACTTCTTTGACTTCTCTACTACCGGTTTTTACACCTTGGATGTCAACTACGGGCTAAATGATTATTCGGTATTGTTCGAACTTTACACTTCGAATCCGATGACAACGACAGATGGCCTCTATACAAAAGCAGAGAACATCCGTCCGGTTTATCGTGCCGCAACTGATAAAGCAGGCAAGTTCAAGGGAGAAATCTCATTACCCGCCTATGTAAAATCAGTCTATCTGTACTGCCACTACCTGGGAACAGTCAGATGTGCCGAATTAGCAATTAACGGCAGCACAATCAGCTTCGACCAAGATACGTACTTAGCTGGGCTGTCAACACGCAGTGGTGTAACAACACGCGCTACTACACCGCAGGGATATACCATTCCTGATGGCTACCTGACCCTGGGAAAGTGGGGTGTGCAAGGAAATGTGGACTATCTTGCCGATACTGAAAAATTACCGGGTGATTTCCTGTCACGCCTGAACAAGTCGATGGTCAAGGATGCTTCGAAAAAAAATAAAGATTTTGTAGCCGCCAATCCCAGTCCGGATATCAATATCACCCAACCGACCAAGTTAAGCACGGCAATCGTCAGCAGTGATGCCGCGCATGAAGTAACCGTTGGTTATTTCACCTATCCTACCGGACAGGTTCCCTCCAGCCCGGCCGAGATTAAGAACCCGATCATCATGTTTCCCGCTGTAGCCTCCTCCACGGGAAACGCAGACCCGGGCCATGAAGTAGCCATGAAATATTGGAACGGGACATCATTCGAAGATGAATTCCCGGCTGGTGTCAGCGTCAGCTTCTTTTTTATGGTTGGCGCGTTCGAGAAAAACGTCGGCGATATAAAAATCTATAGTGGCAAGGAACTCGAAGGAGTAAAAGATTTGGGTAAAAACGTAGATTACATTTTCTACTCCAACAGTTCATTGAACCAGAAAATGACCTCTGCGGGTCAAACAGACGCCCAGCGTACCATCACGATGTATGACGATAAAAGCGGTCTGGCTGCCATCTGCTTTGAAGGCGACCTGAAAAAAGCATTCACAGTAGGCTCATGGGACTATGCAGATGTGATCATGGCAGTACGTCTCTCTGAAAGTGCAACAGACACCTCTTTCAGCAAACTTACCGATGAAAAGGGAGAGCCAACCAACGAAGAGAACTATTATGGCCTGTCGGGGACCATCGCCTTCGAAGATCTGTGGCCGAGTAAGGGTGATTACGACATGAACGACATGGTGATCTACTACAATAGCACTGTTTATAAAGATGTAAACACCAATAAAGTGATCAAGACGGTAGACGAAATCTACGCTCAACACTCTGGAGCTTCCTACGTCAACGGCTTTGGATACCAGTTCCACAAAATCAGTTCCAACGCCATAGCCAATGTAACAATAGCCACCGAAAGTGGTCTGAGTTCAGCTTTTATGGGCGGCAGTATGCTGGAACCGGGACAGGAACATCCGACCATCATCCTGTTCGATAATATGAATGAAGCTGCCAAGACATTGGCTTCTTTCACCGTAACAACAGAATTCTCCGGCAGTGGCGTCAATGAAATGGACGTGCTTCCTCCATACAACCCATTCCTCATCGCACAAACGACCAATGGACGCGGTCGGGAAGTACACCTCACCAACTATCCCCCCACGACACTGGCTGACAGAAGCCTGTTGGGCTCCAGCGACGACTTGTCGAATCCGAACATCGGTCTGTACTACGTTTCAACGCAGAACTATCCGTTTGCTCTCTGCCTCGACAGTGAATTTTTTGCATGGCCGGAAGAAACAGTAAGTATAGACAAAGCCTATCCAGACTTCACCAAATGGGTAGAATCCAAAGGCGCAAGCCACCCGGATTGGTATCGTAAATAATCGATCTACAATTATTATTACACCACACACTAAAAAGGCTGTATCCACTGCGGATACGGCCTTTTTTAGCCAACAACGTCAGATATCCCGGGCTTTCGGTCACATTTTACCGACATTTCGCTTATCTTTGCACACCAGGTATGCAACTTTACAGTAAAAAGAAAGCATGAATAAATCGTTACACCAGTTAGGCGAATATGTTATGTTGATAGGCAAAAGCCTGTCTATTCCGCAAAAGTGGAGCATGTTCTTCAAACAGTTGATCAAGGAAATATACAAATTAGGGGTCGACTCACTTTGGATTGTGATCATCATCTCCGTCTTTATCGGTACGGTTATTGCCATTCAGATCTCCCTGAATATTCAATCACCGCTGATCCCCAAGTTCACCATCGGATACACCACGCGTGAAATCATTCTGCTGGAATTCTCTTCCTCCATTATGTGTTTGATCCTGGCCGGTAAGGTTGGGAGTAATATTGCCTCGGAGATCGGCACCATGCGGGTGACCGAGCAGATAGACGCTATGGAGATCATGGGCGTCAACTCGGCCAACTTTCTGATCCTTCCCAAGATGGCAGGTTTGATGTTGTTTATCCCCGTACTGGTTATCTTCAGTATGTTTACCGGGATACTCGGCGGGGTAGCCGCCAGCCATTTAGCAGGAAACGGAATGACGCCTTCGTCATTTGAGTACGGGCTGCAATTCTACTTCAACTCGTTCTATATCACTTACTCCATCATCAAAGGGGTCGTCTATGCATTTATTATCTCTTCGATTGCCTCCTACTTCGGCTACTTTGTCAAAGGGGGCGCGTTGGAAGTAGGGAAGGCCAGTACGAATGCCGTGGTGATGAGCAGTATCATGATCCTGTTGGCCGACGTGATCTTAACCCACCTAATGTTGACATAAGATGGTAGAAGTAAAACATATCACCAAGTCGTTCGACGGACGTACCGTACTCAGCGATATCAGCGCCTTGTTTGAAAACGGGAAGACAAACCTTATCATCGGACGAAGCGGCTCGGGGAAAACCGTCCTGATGAAAAACATCATCGGCCTGATGTTTCCTGACTCAGGCAGTATCCTGTACGACGGACGCGACCTCACCTCCATGAATAAAAACGAACTGAGCCAGGTACGCAAGGAAATGGGCATGCTTTTCCAGGGTTCGGCGCTGTTCGACAGTATGACGGTGCTTGAAAACGTGCTCTTCCCCCTGGAGATGTTCTCCGGCCAATCGTCTACCGACCGTGTCAAGCGGGCACAATTCTGCCTCGATCGCGTTAACCTTTCCGATGCCGGACATCTCTATCCCTCTGAAATCAGCGGCGGGATGATGAAGCGAGCGGCCATTGCCCGTGCCATTGCCCTCCAACCCAAATACCTCTTCTGCGACGAGCCTAACTCAGGCCTCGACCCGAAGACGGCCCTCTTGATCGACGAACTAATCCACGATATCACCATCGAATATCAAATGACAACCGTGATCAACACCCACGATATGAACTCGGTAATTAATATCGGCGACAACATCATCTTTATCAAGGAAGGGATCAAGGAATGGCAGGGTAATAAAGACGAAGTCATCACTTCCAAGAACAAAGCGCTGAACGACTTTATCTTCGCCTCCGATCTTTTCAAGAAGGTCAAGGAGATAGAACTCAACCAGCAGGAAGGTTAACCCCCCTCGCCTGCCGGTTATATCCTCCGAATGAAACGAAAAGCATTATACATATGAATACCTCCAAAGTTTATTTCACTAACCTGCGTACGAATGCATCCAGCAACCTGCTCCAGAAAATGGAACGCGTCGTCAAACAGGCTGGTATCCAGCAAATTAATTTCCAGAAACAGTTTACAGCCATTAAAATACACTTCGGTGAACCGGGCAACCTCGCCTATATCCGTCCGAACTACGTCGCCCGCCTGGCGACCTATATCCGTACACTCGGTGCCAAGCCCTTCCTAACCGACAGCAACACGCTCTACTCAGGCGGCCGCTCCAACGCCGTGGATCACCTGCAAAGCGCCATGGAGAATGGCTTCAACCCCATCTCCGCCAAATGCGATGTGATCATTGCCGACGGACTGAAAGGGACTAACTACCGCGAAATTTCCATCGACGGACAATACTGCCCCGCGCCTAAGATCGGTGCTGCTGTGGCTGATGCCGACATCATCATCAGCATGAGCCACTTTAAAGGACACGAAATGACCGGTTTCGGTGGAGTATTGAAAAACCTCGGCATGGGTTGTGCCAGCGTAGCCGGCAAGATGGAGTTGCACTCTGCCTCACAGCCCTCTATGGATGAAGAAAACTGTATCGGTTGCAATATCTGCGTCAAGCATTGTGCCCACGATGCGATCCACCTCAACGGACAGCATAAAGCGGAGATCGATTATGATAAATGTGTCGGTTGTGGCCAATGTGTGGCCCTCTGCCAATACTCGGCTGCAGTGGTAAGTAATGACGAAAGCGCCGAACGCATCAACTACAAGATCGCCGAATATACAAAAGCCGTCCTGCAAGGTAAGCCGCATTTCCATATCAGCTTCATCATGAATGTCTCCCCGGAATGCGACTGCTGGAACCATAACGACGCTGCCATCGTGCCCGACCTCGGCATCGCCGCCTCTTTCGATCCGGTCGCCCTTGACCAAGCCTGTGCCGACCTCGTCATGCAAGCCCCTGCCCTACACGGCAACCGCATCACCGACGCTCATCCCCACGCCCACGAACATGCCCATGAAGGCGAAGACAAATTTCACCTTATCCACCCCGACACCAACTGGAAGGCCGGATTGGAATATGCCGAAAAGATCGGCATCGGTACCCGTTCCTACGAACTAATAACAGTCTGACGAACATTGCCTTCGTGTTGCCTATACCCCTACCCGGCGTATTATGAATCATAAAAAAAGCAGTAAAAACAAGGAATTATCTCCTGTTTTTACTGCTTAATTGTTTAGGTATGTACCACCGGAGCGCTCCGCCGACAAATCGGCCGTGCGAGTTGTTCCGGTTTACTTGATTTCTACTTCTTCCTTCATGTCGAGTTCGTTCTTGTCGGTATCATAGAACCGGTATTCAAGGAAAGCGAGACTCTGGTTAGGAATGACTTTCAGCCCGTAGGAATATTTTAGTTTCCAACGCAGGCTCAGGGGGAATAATCCCTTATTCACAAATGCCGCTACATACGGATGCAGGTGCAGGGTGAATTTCTTCACATGATGCTTATTGACAAGGCAATCGATTTTGCCTTCCAGGCTATCCACAAACATGATGGATGGCTTGGCCGTTCCCGAGCCAAAGCAAGTGGGACAGGTTTCCGAAGTGTTGACATCCATCTCGGGACGTACACGTTGACGCGTGATCTGCATCAGTCCGAATTTGCTTAACGGCAGGATGTTGTGCTTGGCGCGGTCGTTCACCATCGCCTTGGTCATATGCTCGAACAGTTTCTGCTTGTGAACATTCTCCGCCATGTCAATAAAGTCGATCACAATGATACCCCCCAAGTCACGCAGGCGCAACTGGCGGGCGATCTCGTCGGCGGCTGCCGTATTGACATCAATGGCTGTCTTCTCCTGGGCATCGCTGCCCTTGGCCCGGTTGCCACTGTTGACGTCGATGACGTGCATGGCTTCCGTCCGTTCAATGATAAGATAAGCTCCACTCTTGTAAGTGACCGTACGTCCGAACAGCGATTTGACCTGCTTCGTAATGCCGAAATTGTCGAAGATGGGAAGGCCTCCCGTGTACTGTTGCACAATATCTTCGCGGCCGGGAGCAATCAGGCTGACGTAGTCGCGTATGTTGTTATATACATCTTTATCGTTTACGTGGATATTCTGGAAAGAAGGGTTGAATATATCACGCAACAGGGCGACCGTACGGGCGGTTTCTTCGTAAACGATGGAAGGTATTTTAGCCTTGGGCACTTTGGGAATACTGTCTTCCCATCGTTTCACTAATGTTTTCAGCTCATGATCAAGCTCGGCTACCCGTTTACCCTCGGCCGATGTGCGTACGATGACACTCATATTTTTCGGCTTGATACTTTGGATCAACTGAC
Organism: Tannerellaceae bacterium; assembly: GCA_031555145.1. Classification (GTDB taxonomy): domain Bacteria; phylum Bacteroidota; class Bacteroidia; order Bacteroidales; family Tannerellaceae; genus JAJDIA01. The sequence continues at coordinate 21,039 of JAVBUR010000042.1, forward strand.
GCAGGCGGGCACGCTCTTCGTTTGATTTGAGTTTGGTGGAAACTGATACCTTATCAGCAAAGGGGATGAGGACGATATATCGTCCGGCAAACGAAAGCTCGGAAGTCAGTCGCGGCCCCTTGGTGGAGATAGGCTCTTTAGCAATCTGGACCAACACTTCCTGTCCTACCTTCAATACGTCGCTAATGCTTCCATTCTTATCTATTTCGGGCAAGATCTGTGTCTTGGCCAGAACGGGTGGTTTTTTTGCGTCGTCGAGAAGGTGCTTCAGGAACTTCTGCTGGGTGTTGAAATTCGGACCTAAGTCCTGGTAGTGAAGAAAAGCATCCTTTTTATATCCTACATCAATGAAAGCAGCGTTCAACCCGGGCATCAATTTTTTGACTTTACCGAGATAGATATCACCGACGGCGAACGAAACATTGCGGGCTTCTTTTTGCAGCTCCACAAGGCTCTTATCTTCCAATACGGCAATAGACACCTCACTGGGTTGTACATCTACTACTAATTCACTAATCACTTAGGTATTCAGGGTTTGCTTGTTGTATGACCTTCTTTAATACACAAAGAACAAACTTAAAAGGTCACTTATTAAGTTTGTTCTTTCAGAGTTTATTTTGAAAATAGACTGAGTTTATTTCTTCTTATGTCTATTCTTCTTCAATCTCTTCTTACGCTTGTGCGTAGCCATCTTGTGTCTCTTTCTTTTTTTTCCGCTGGGCATCGCTTTAGATTTTTAAATTATACTTCTATTTTATTCTTTAACTTCTTTTACCTCGTTCAGGAATGTCTTTGCCGGCTTGAAAGACGGGATACTGTGCTCCGGAATGATGATCGTTGTGTTCTTCGAAATGTTACGAGCGGTCTTCTGTGCTCTTTTCTTCACGATGAAACTGCCGAAGCCTCTGAGATATACATTATCTCCCTGAGACAACGAGTCCTTCACGATTTCCATGAAAGATTCCACGCTCGCAAGGACAGTACTCTTATCGATACCGGTGCTTTTCGAGATCTCACTTACAATGTCTGCTTTAGTCATATCTGTAATTTTAATTGATTAGACGATATAATTTTTTGGACTGCAAATATATAGCTTTTTATTTGAGAGAAAAAGTATTGCCACTCATTTTTTGTGAAAAAGATTTTTTAGGTCTCAGATTATCTCTGTACGTTTGCAAACAAAAACAGCGCTTCCGCTCTCGGAAAGCACAAGGACATTACGATGACGTATACAACAAACGACTTACCTATCCATCCCACCCTGATCCGCTGGTACATACAACACAAGCGGGATCTACCCTGGCGCGCAAGCAAAGACCCTTATATCATCTGGATTTCAGAGATCATTCTGCAGCAAACGCGTGTAGCACAGGGACTGGACTATTTTCTGCGTTTCACTGAACGCTTCCCCGACGTCCGGTCACTGGCCGAGGCTGATGAGGCCGACGTACTGAAACTCTGGCAGGGGTTGGGCTACTACAGCCGCGCCCGCAATCTCCAGGCAGCAGCCCGTGATATCATGACACGGTTCAACGGCCGCTTCCCTTCCGATTATAAGGATATCCTTTCACTAAAAGGAATTGGCGAATATACAGCAGCAGCCATTGTGTCGTTTGTAGAAGACCAGCCCTATCCGGTAGTCGACGGCAATGTCTATCGCGTACTGTCGCGTCTCTTCGCCATAGATACCCCAATTGATTCCACCCAAGGTAAAAAATTGTTCTACCAACTGGCAGGCGAAGTAATGAACAAACGACAACCAGGGATATACAACCAGGCCATAATGGAGTTCGGCGCCCTGCAATGCATCCCACAACAACCGGACTGTGCCGCCTGTCCGCTGCAAGCCGGCTGCATGGCTTATGCCACCGGCCATGTGACCGCTTATCCGGTCAAACAACACAAAACAAAGACGCGCAACCGCTACTTCCATTATCTATACATTATATATAAAGGCCAGACCTGGCTCAACCGCCGTTCGGGAAAGGACATCTGGACAGGGTTGTATGAATTTCCGCTGATTGAAACGACCGGTCCGATGGACTTTGCCGGATTACAAGAAACTGACGCCTTCCGCAAGCTGTTGGCCGGAGCCGGCGACCTGCACATCAGTCCTCTCACGAAAGAGGTGAAACACGTTCTTTCGCACCAAGTACTGTATGCTCGCTTCTACCGGATCGAGATCGACCGCATTCCTCCCGGCCTGGATCATTTTACGGCCATCAGTCAGGCAGCGTTGGCCTCGTATCCCGTGCCCGTTTTGATCCACCATGTGCTGGATAATTATAGTACAGCTACAGTATAGGCATGGTATAGGCATAGCGAAGGTAATACGGAGAATCAAACACCACGGGATTTTGATATTGATTTGATTTTGCGCACGATGGTCTCTAAATAATTCTTATATTTACACCCTACAATTAAATCGACAGTTAACAAGACAGCCCGCAAAAAGGATATATGAGACCGGAAGACATAGAAGAAAACGACATCGAACAACCAGAAGAGGGTAATCCGGAAGTTTCCGAGAGTGAAACACCGGACGCAGCCTCTCATTCGGAATATAAACTACCAGACAAACACGGAGGAAAGCCGACGCATCACCTGTCGGGGATGTATCAGAACTGGTTCCTGGATTACGCATCGTATGTGATCCTCGAACGCGCCGTGCCGCATATCAACGACGGGTTGAAACCGGTACAGCGACGCATCCTCCACTCCATGAAACGGCTCGATGACGGACGTTACAACAAGGTCGCCAATATTGTAGGGCACACCATGCAGTTCCACCCGCACGGGGATGCCTCCATCGGCGACGCCCTCGTTCAACTGGGTCAGAAAGACATCCTGGTCGACTGTCAGGGCAACTGGGGGAATATCCTCACTGGCGACGGCGCAGCTGCCCCGCGTTATATCGAAGCGCGGTTATCTAAATTCGCCATCGAAACGGTCTTCAATCCGAAGACCACCGAATGGCAACACTCCTACGACGGCAGAAACCGTGAGCCGGTCACACTCCCAATCAAATTTCCACTCCTGCTGGCGCAGGGTGTCGAGGGTATTGCCGTCGGCCTTTCATCCAAAATATTGCCGCACAACTTCAATGAGTTGATCGACGCCTCCATTGCCTACCTGAAAGAAGAACCGTTCACGCTTTATCCTGACTTCCAGACCGGTGGCTATGTAGATATAGGCAAATACAATGATGGAGAACGCGGCGGGTCGGTTAAAGTACGCGCCAAAATAGGGAAGGTGGATAATAAGACACTTGTCATCTCCGAAATCCCCTATGGCAAGACAACGACCTCCATCATCGAATCGATCCTCAAGGCTAACGATAAGAACAAGATCAAGATACGTAAGGTCGACGACAATACGGCACAGAATGTAGAGATTCTTGTCCATCTCGCCCCGGGCGTATCGTCCGACAAGACCATTGACGCACTCTACGCCTTTACCGATTGCGAGATCAGCATCTCGCCCAACTGCTGTGTGATCCGGGACAACAAACCCGCCTTCCTGACAGTCAGCACGGTATTGCGCCACTCGACCGGTCATACGCTCGAACTGCTGCGCCTGGAACTGGAAATCGACAAGGCCGAACAACAGGAAGCCCTCTTCTATGCTTCACTGGAACAGATCTTTATCGAAGAGCGCATTTATAAAGATGCGGCATTCGAAAATGCCAAGGATATGGACGAAGCCATCGCACACATCGACCTTCGCCTTACCCCCTACAAGCCCAACCTGATCCGGGAAGTCACCCGCGAAGACATCCTCCGCCTGATGGAGATCAAGATGGGACGCATCCTCAAGTTCAATGCCGAAAAGAACGAGCAACTGATCGCCCAGATCAAGGCCGCAATCGAAAAGATCGACTTCCACCTGGCACATATCATCGATTATACCATCGACTGGTTCGTCCGCCTGAAGGAAAAGTACGGAACCTCCTACCCCCGCATGACGGAAATACGCAACTTCGACACCATCGAAGCGGCCAAAGTAGTCGAGGCTACCGAAAAACTGTATATCAACCGGAACGAAGGCTTTATCGGTATGGGATTGAAGAAAGACGAGTTTGTATGTAACTGCTCCGACATCGACGATATCATCCTCTTCTTCCGTAACGGCACGTATAAGGTCGTGCGCGTAAGCGACAAAATGTTTGTCGGCAAAGACGTGCTGCACCTCGATGTATTCAAGCGCAACGACAAGCGTACGATCTACAACGTGGTCTATCGCGACGGTAAGGCCGGCATCAACTATATCAAGCGTTTTGCCGTAACCGGGGTGACGCGCGACAAGGAATACGACCTGACCCGTGGAACGTCCGGTTCGCGCATCCTCTATTTTAGTTCCAACCCCAATGGCGAGGCCGAAACAATCAAATACGTACTAAAGCCGAAGCCACGCCTGAAAACACTGATGTTCGAGAAAGACTTCAGCGACATCACCATCCGCGGGCGCGATTCGATGGGTGTGATCCTGAGCAAATTCGAGATACACAAAGTGTCGCTCAAACAGAAAGGGAGTTCTACCCTCGGTGGCCGCCAGGTATGGTTCGACTGGGATGTGCTGCGCCTCAACTACGACGGCCGTGGCGACCAACTGGGCGAGTTCCAGAGCGACGACAAGATACTGGTGGTACTGCGGAACGGAGATTATTACATCACCAACTTCGATCTCAGCAACCACTACGAAGATACGATCCTGACGATTGAAAAATATGATGCGAACACCGTATGGACAGCCGCCTTGTTCGATGCCGACCAGGGATTCCGCTACCTGAAACGTTTCCAGATGGATGCGACAGTACGCAAGCAGAACCTGGTGGGAGAAAACCCCAAGAGCCGCCTGCACCTGCTTACGGCAGAGGCGTATCCGCGTATTGAAGTGGTATTCGGAGGAGGTGACAGCTTCCGTGAGCCGCTGGTGATAGATGCTGAAGAGTTTATCGGCGTCAAGAGTTACAAGGCCAAAGGAAAACGCATCACCACATTCGAGGTGGAAACCATCAACGAACTGGAACCGATCCGCTTCGCTTCTACAACTGAACCGGGCGAATCCAATGGAGAAGAAGACACCGACGGGGCGGATACCGATACGGGAGAAGAGACCCAGAGCAACTCAGACCTCTTCGATGAATTGACGGGACAAATGAAACTTTTTGATGATTAACGCATGAAACATATCTTCTACCTGATAGTCGTATGGTTGGCGCTGTCGCCGGCCGTATCCGCCCAGTCGGAATCGGATGGCGATCCGCCCTGGTCGGTAAATGAAGGTACCATGATCGGCCTTGGCAGCTACAACATGAAAGATTCCTACCTGAGTCCGAGTGCATCCCTGAACTATACCGGATGGGGGCTGCGTATCCTGAACGAACGGATGAAGATGGTCAGCCTGGCCGATTACAATGTATCACGTCAACAGGTATTCAGTGTAGATATGGCCTTTACCGACAACCCGGCTGGGACAGCGACCGAATTCGGAGCCTTTGTTGATTACTCACTCGCCTATCATTATCATTTCCGTCCGTTGCACAACCTGAAAATCCTTGTCGGTGGTGCGCCGCACCTCTTGGGAGGGTTCATCTACAACACCCGTAACAGCAACAACCCGGCCTCGGCCCATGTCGACCTCGACCTGAACGCTTCGGCCATGGCCCTCTACAACCTGAAGATCAAGAATTATCCGCTGACCTTCCGCTACCAGATGGACATTCCCTTTGCCGGTATCCTCTTCTCGCCCCATATGGATCAATCGTATTATGAGATGTTCGACCAGGGAAACTCGGGCGATATCGTCCGCTTCAACTCGTTCCACAACAAGTTTGCGATGAAAAACTATCTCACCGTCGACCTGCCCGTATATAACTGGACTGTCCGGTTGGGATACCTGCACAGCTATTACTACACGGATGTAAACAATATCCGCACCCAGATATTCTCCCATACCTTCCTGCTCGGCCTCGTCAAAGAGTTTATCCCTTTCGGCGGCAAGCGGCTGAAGAATACCAACAAGTACAGTAGCGCTTACTATTGAGATGATGACACGACGTTTGACAACCTATTGCCTGTTACTGGCCTGCCTCTTCCTCTCCGGATGCGACAAAGGGGTAGAGTATACCCGCTCGCCCCGCGAAAACTTCGAAGCGCTCTGGAAGATCATGGACGAACACTACTGCTTCTTCGCGTATAAAGACATCGACTGGGACGACGTACACCGCCAGTACAGCGTCCAGTTCACCGATACCATGAACCAGTACGACCTGTTCAAGGTACTCGGCAAGATGCTGAATGAGGTAAAAGACGGGCACACCAATCTGGTGTCCTCCTTCAACGTATCGCGCTACTGGGCCTGGTATGAAGACTATCCCGCCAACTTCTCCACCGAAGTGAAGAATAAATACCTCGGGTCGGCCACCGAAGGCAACTATGCCCAGGCCGCCGGGGTACAATACCGGACATTGGCCGACGGTCAGGTAGGGTATATGTACTACGGCAGTTTCTCTTCCGGCGTAGGCGACACGAACCTGAATCACATCTTCAATTTGTTCCGCGACTGCAAGGGGCTGATTATCGACATACGCGATAACGGCGGCGGGTCGCTGACATACTCCGACCTGATCGCCTCCCGTTTCCTCGACGAGCGGGTACTGACCGGCTATCTTCGGCATAAGACTGGCAAGGGCCACGACGACTTTTCCGAGCCATACGCCCTCTACCTCTCGCCCTCCGACCAGGTCCGCTGGCTACGTCCGGTGGTGGTATTGACCAACCGCCACTGCTACAGTGCGGCCAATGACTTTGTGCAGAAGATGAACCTGGCACCCCATGTGGTGACCATCGGCGACACAACCGGCGGCGGTAGTGGCTTCCCCTTCAGTTCAGAGTTACCCAACGGCTGGGGAGTCCGCTTTTCATCCAGCCAGATGCTCGACGCTGATATGCAGCACACCGAGTTCGGTATCGATCCCGACATACGCGTGGATATGACGGCCGAAGACATTGCCAAAGGAAAAGACACCATCATCGAAGCCGGTATCGCCAATATCCTTTCCCGCACTCAGGACAACAACCCGCCTACAGCCAACTAAAAAATTATCGAAAGCATTGGTTGAGTGATTGATTTTGTGTTTCTTTGTAGGACAAAAACCTAAAGAAACACATGTTATGTCATTGAATAAAGTCATCTTGATCGGTAATGTGGGCAAAGATCCCGAAGTTCGTTATTTTGACAGTGGAGCCGCTGTTGCCAATTTCCCTATGGCTACGTCGGAAAGGGGATACACACTGGCTAATGGCACAGTAGTACCCGAGCGTACGGAATGGCATAACATTGTGGTACGCCGCGACCTGGTGCCTTTCGTGGAAAAATGGGTACGTAAAGGTTCGGGTGTATATGTGGAAGGAAAGATCCGCTCCCG
>JAVBUR010000085.1:0-15392 GCA_031555145.1 Tannerellaceae bacterium
CCGTAATTGCCCGACCGGCGGCGCTGACGCGGCGCCAGATGGCACATCCCGCACAAAACCGTGGGCTTGCACCCACGGCTACGAACACGATGCCCGTGACCGGGCATTCACCGCCGCTTTCAAATTTTGTTGAACTTGAAACTCCTACAGCGCCAGGTATAGCAAAGCGGCCAGCGAAGCGCCGACAATCGGGCCGACGACCGGCACCCAGGCGTATTCCCAGTGGTTGCTGCCTTTGCCTTTGATGGGCAACAGAGCGTGCATGATGCGGGGGGCGAGGTCGCGGGCGGGGTTGATGGCGTAGCCGGTGGGGCCGCCGAGGGCGAGGCCGATCACCCACACCGTGAAGGCGACGGGGATGGCACCGACGGAACCGAGGCCGACGGGGATAGTGCTGTCGGTATGGTATTCGTGTACCTCACCGCCGGTGATAAAGAAGACGACAAACATCAGGACGAAGGTGCCGATCACCTCCGTTATCGTATTCATGACCGGATTGGGAATCTCGGGGCCGGTGGCAAATACCGCCAGTTTGAGAGGTGCTTCTTCGGTAGCATCGAAATGATCTTTATAGGCCAGCCATACCAGCGTGGCACCGAGGGCTGCTCCCAACAGCTGGGCAACGGTATAGGGAAGTACTTCGCTCCAGGGGAACGAGCCGCCGATGGCAAGGCCGACAGACACAGCCGGATTCAGGTGGGCGCCGCTATACGGCCCGGCCACCACCACACCGATAAATACACCCAGCGCCCAAGCGGTGGTGATCACCATCCAGCCGGCGCCATGGCCTTTGGTTTTCGACAATAATACATTGGCACATACGCCGGCTCCCATCATGATCAGGAGCATGGTTCCGAGTACTTCGGCTATAAATGGAGTCATACAAATATAGTGTAGTTAATAGATAGTAGTTGAATAAGTATTTGATAGTTAACGGATAATCGACGCAGCTTATTCCGCCCAGTGTTGCGAGCGGCCGACGGCTTTATGCCATTCAGCCAATTGGCGGTCGGCATCGTCTTCCTTCATGCAGGCGGTGAAGACTTTATCGACGGTCCACTGTTCGGTCAGTTCGCCGATATTCTTCCAGTAGCCCACAGCCAGACCGGCCAGGTAGGCGGCACCGAGGGCGGTCGTTTCAAGTATCCGCGGACGTACCACCGGGCAACGGGTGATATCGGCCTGGAACTGCATCAGGAAGTTATTGGCAATGGCGCCTCCATCGACACGTATCTCTTTGGGGCGGGCATGGATATCGTTCTCCATCGCCGTCAGCACGTCATACACCTGATAGGAGATGCCTTCGAGAGCAGCACGGGCCAGATGGGCAGCCGTAGTACCACGGGTGATACCTATAATGGTGCCGCGGGCATATTGATCCCAGTAAGGAGCGCCCAGCCCGGTCAGTGCGGGGACGAAATAGACACCGCCATTATCGGTCACCGACAGTGCCATCTGTTCAGAGACAGCGGCGTTGGGAAGCAGTCCGATGCCATCGCGCAACCACTGGATAGCGGCGCCGCCGACAAAGACACTGCCTTCGAGGGCGTAGGTCACCTCGTCGCCAATCTTCCAGGCGATGGTTGTGAGAAGGTTATTTTGTGATGTAACCGGAGTCTTACCGGTATTGACAATCATAAAACACCCCGTACCGTAGGTGGTCTTGATCATACCTTCTTCCACACAAAGCTGGCCGAAAAGCGCCGCCTGCTGATCGCCCGCCATACCGCAAACGGGGATACCCTGCTTAAAGATAGAAGCGGTGGCTTCGCAATACACTTCGCTACAACTACGTACTTCGGGCAAGAGGGAGGTGGGGATATGGAAGAGGTCGAGCAATTCGGGATCCCACTGCTGCGTATGGATATTGAAGAGCATGGTGCGGGAGGCGTTCGTGATATCCGTTACAAAAGCGCTGCCACGGCTGAGTTTCCACACCAGCCAGGTATCGACCGTACCAAAACAGAGTTCGCCCCGTTCGGCACGCTCACGGACTCCTTTCACGTTGTCGAGTATCCACCGTATCTTGGTAGCCGAGAAATAGGCGTCGATCACCAATCCGGTCTTTTCCTGGATACAGGCGGCATAGCCCTGGGCTTTCAGTTCCTCGCAATAGTTGGCGGTGCGGCGATCCTGCCAGACGATGGCGTTATAGACGGGGAAGCCGGTTTCCCGATCCCAAAGGATGGTCGTCTCGCGCTGGTTAGCAATACCGATACAGGCGATGTGGGCATCGGTAACGTCAGCCTTATCCATCACTTCGCGGATAACGGACGACTGGGAGTACCAGATCTCGTTCGGATCATGTTCTACCCAACCCGGTTGGGGGAAGTATTGCTGGAAGTCTTTCTGTGCCAACCGGATGATATTTCCGTGATGGTCGAAGAGGATGGCACGGGACGAGGTGGTACCCTGGTCGATGGCCAGTACGTACTTGTTGCGTGTATTCATCTATGGTATGTTTTTAAGGTATATAATCTGTTCATTCAGGTAAGGATATAATGAAAGGCCAGGCGAGCAAAGGCTTCGGCCTGTTCGGCTGCCCAGGCTTCGTCTTTTCCCCGTTCGTGCGCCAGCAGACGAGCGGCCTTTGGTGCCATGGCCACAGCGGCACGGGCATCGAGGAAGAGGATACGCAGGCGGCGCGCCAGCAGGTCCTCGAGCGTACGTACCATCTCATGGCGGATCAGCCATACCACTTCGCCCACCGTATAAGGATAGTCGGGGTGCAGGCGTTCAGCCATGCCGGGAGCCGAAGCTATCAGGCTGCGGATGTCGTCGGCATCAGTGCCATAGACATAGAGGGGATCGGTAAAGTCGGTTGTCGGCTGGGCTCCATGTATCGGCCAGGCCGTCGTAAGACACAGGCGGGGCTTGCCGGGGAAGTAACGGAGGGCGAGGTCGACCGTATCCTCGGCCATCTTGCGATAGGTGGTCCACTTGCCACCGATGATGGTGAGCAGTCCCGACTGCTCACGGATCAGCTTGTGGCTGCGGGATATTTCTTTTGTCTTCGTACTCTCATCATGAGGCGCTGCCAACGGACGGAGGCCGGCGAAGACCGACAACACATCGCTGCGACGAGGCGGACGGGTGAGATAACGGCCGGCGGTCTCGAGGATAAAGTCTACCTCGGTACGCATGGCAACGGGTTCGTCCAACGCGTCTTTCATCAGGGTATCTGTCGTACCGACTACCACTTTGTTGTGCCAGGGCACGGCAAAAAGGACACGACCGTCGGACGTGCTGGGAATCATGATCGCATGGTCGCTCTGCAGAAACGACCCATCGAGCACCAGGTGAACACCCTGGCTGGGGCGGACAGTGGGACGCTTGCCCGGATCGTCCATTTGCAGGATATGGTCGGCAAAGACGCCGGTGGCGTTGATCACGGCACGGGCTTTGACGGTATGCATCCGTCCGCTTTCTTCATCACGGACAGTGACGCCGGTGACTTTGTCGTCTACCTTCAGCAGGCCGGTGACATTCATGTAGTTCAACACACAGGCGCCGGCATCCACGGCCGTACGTACCAGATTGATCGCCAGGCGGGAATCGTCGAACTGCCCATCGTGATAGACCACGCCCGCCATCAGGTGTTTCGGACGCAGCACCGGAATGGTACGCAATGCCCGTTTAGGACCGATGCAGAACGAACGGCCGAAACCCCACCGGGCTGCCATCAGGTCGTAGGTCACGAGACCGATGGTGTATAAGGTTCCCTCCCACCAACTGTAGCAGGGGATCAGGAAGCGTTGGTCTTTCACCAGGTGAGGAGCGTTCTTGCGCAGGATACCACGCTCACGCAGGGCTTCGAAGACGAGCAAGACGTCGCCCTGAGCCAGGTAACGCACCCCGCCATGCACCAGTTTGGTACTACGGCTGGAAGTGCCTTTGGTAAAGTCGTCCCGTTCAAAGAGGGCGACACTGTATCCCCGTGTGGCAGCATCCACAGCTACTCCTAATCCGGTAGCGCCTCCGCCAATTACCACAAAGTCGAATATTCTCTCCGTATCTGCCAGTTGGGCAAGCAATGATTCCCGTTTCATAGCCCGTTCTTTTTGATTGATCCTCAAAGCTATAAAATATTTACATAAAAAAGACTCCCAAACGGATGAATTGTTTGGGAGTCTTTATATTGTATAGAAGAATGTTACTCAAACATCCGGTCGATACCGCCCGTATCGGGGCTCATGGGCTGGTCGTCGTCAGGGGTGTGACCATTGCCACAAGGGTCGCTGTATTGTGCGGGCACTTCGAATTGCTCCGTCTCAGAATAGCCGAGGGTTTTATCCGCAAAGACCTTCTGCATAAACATACCGAAAATGGGGAGTGCCATGCTGGCGCCCTGCCCTTCCTGCATACGGTCGAAGTGGATGTCGCGTTCTTCACCGCCGACCCATACGCCACCGACAAGGCTGGGTGTGAATCCCATATACCAACCGTCGGAGTTGTTCTGTGTCGTACCGGTCTTCCCTCCCATCGGGACTTTCAGCCCGTAACGATAACGAAGGCGTGAACCGCTACCGCCGTCCACCACGCTTCGGAGCATGTACAGCATCTTATACGTAGCATCTTCAGACAGCACGTCATGCATCTTCGGCGAGAAGGAGGCGGCCGTATTCCCGTTCACATCCTCGATGCGCAGCACATACTGGGCTTCCGAGCGGATCCCGCGATTGGCAAAGGCGGTATAAGCGCTCACCATCTCACCTACGGAGACATCGGGCGTACCCAGGCACATGGAGATAACGGGGTCTATCTGTCCATGCAGGCCGTAAGAGCGAAGCAGGTTAACCAATGTATAGGGCGAAAGCTGGCTCATGATTTGTGCCGTCACCCAGTTGGACGAACGTTGGAGCGCCCACTGGATGCTCACGTTCTCGCCGATCCGCTCCTTGGTGGAGTTTTTGGGCTCCCACATACGACCGTTCTCATCCTGCAGGTGCGGCTGTACGTGCAGGAACTCGTCGCAGGGCGTAAAGCCTTCGATCATGGCCAGCGAATAGACGAACGGTTTCATGGTGGAACCGATCTGACGGCGACCGCCATTGACCATATCATATTGGAAATTGTTATAGTCGATACCGCCGACGTAGGCTTTCACCTGTCCGTTGCGCGGATCCATCGCCATAAAGCCGGTACGCAGGAAGGCCTTGTGGTAACGGATAGAGTCCCAAGGCGTCATCAGCGTATCGATCGGGCCATTCCAGGAGAAGACACGCATCTCGACGGGTTTGTCGAATTCTTTACGGATCTCGGGCTCCTTCATGCCACTCTTTTTCGACACGATGTAGCGTTCGGTCTGCTTCATGGCACGGGTCAGGATAGCATTCACCTCTTCCGTGCTCAGGTTGCTGGAATAGGGGGCGTAGCTGCGTCCCTTCTTCTCGCGGAAGAAAGCGGGTTGCAGTTCCTTACCGATATGCTCGCGGACCACCTCCTCGGCATACTGCTGCATGCGCGAATCAATGGTGGTGTATATCTTCAGACCGTCGGTATAGATGTTGTAATTACTACCGTCGGCTTTCTTCATCTTGTTGCACCAGCCGTAGAGGGGGTTATTGTCCCAGGCGTCGGAATCATCCTTGAACTTCTGTTCCTGCCAGGAGGCATAGTCGCTGCGGACAGGCTTCTTGGCGGTCATCGTCAGACGCAGGTATTCGCGGAAATAAGGTGCCAGGCCTTCCTTGTGGTCCAACCGGATAAAGTGCAACGTGAGCGGGAGTTCCTTCAACGAGTCGCATTCGGCCGGGCTGAGGTAACCGGCTTTCTCCATCTGATCGAGCACCACATTACGACGCCCACGAGAACGCTCGTTGAAACGCTTCGGGTTGTAATACGACGGGTTCTTACACATCCCTACGAGGGTAGCCGCTTCTTCAACAGAGAGCGTCTTGGGCGTCTTGCCGAAATAGACACGGGCTGCCGATTGGATACCGACAGCATTGTAGAGGAAGTCGAACTGGTTCAGGTAGAGATTGATGATCTCTTCCTTCGTATATAAGCGTTCGAGCTTGACGGCGATCACCCACTCGATCGGCTTCTGAAGCAGACGCTCCATCAGGTTCTCGGCGCTAGGTGAATAAAGTTGCTTAGCCAACTGCTGGGTGATGGTACTTCCCCCACCCGCACTTTTCTGCATCAGAATCCCACGCTTAACCACCGCACGGAACAGCCCTTGGGCATCAATACCGCTGTGCTGGGCAAAGCGGGCATCTTCCGTAGCCACCAAAGCACGGACAAGATCGGGCGACAACTCGTCATAGCTGACCGAGATACGGTTATCCATGCTGCTTGAAAAAGTACTCAGTACTTTCCCATCAGACGATATGATCTGGGATGCAAATTTGTCGATCGGGTTCTGCAACTGTTCTACGGCCGGCATATAACCGATCGTTCCATTGGCGATACCGGAGAAGATCAGGAAAGCACACAGCACAACTGCCGCCAGCACGCCCCAGATACCTATGACTATTTTCTTTGTTGTTTTCGGACTCATTTTACCTTGATGCTTAAGACGCCTTGTTTATCGTTGGCTGTACATTTGTTCGTAATATTTCATATAGTCGCCACCGGTGATCTCTTCCACCCAATCCTGATGCTCAAGGTACCAGATGATAGTCTTCACAATACCGACTTCGAAAGAAGTTTCGGGCGTCCAACCCAGTTCCGTGGTGATCTTAGTGGGGTCGATGGCGTAACGCTGATCATGGCCAAGGCGGTCTTTGACGAAGGTGATCAGACTGTCGTTGATCCAATCGATGGCAATGGAGCCGTCGGCAGCGATCTCTTTCTTCTTCAACACCTGGCGATAGGCCGGGTTTTCTTCCATCAGGCGACGGATGGTCTGGATGGTGAGACGGACGATCTCGATATTCTGTTTCTCGTTATGACCGCCTACATTATATACTTGTCCCGCACGACCCTTATGCAATACCAGGTCAATGGCTTTACAATGATCTTCCACATAGAGCCAGTCACGTACATTGGTTCCGTCACCATAGACGGGTAGTGACTTGCCTTCAAGGATATTCTTGATGATCAGCGGGATCAGCTTTTCCGGAAAATGGAAAGGACCGTAGTTATTAGAACAGCGGGTGATCGATACCGGCATCTTGAACGTATCGGCATAGGCCTGGACGAAAAGGTCGGCACTGGTCTTGGAGGCGCTGTAGGGACTGTGCGGGTCGAGTGGCGTGGTCTCGTGGAAATAGCCTTCGGCGCCGAGGCTGCCATAGACTTCGTCGGTAGAGACCTGGTGGTAACGGACACCTTCGCGCCAAAGAGGATAACCGGTATCGTCCTTGCCTGTCACCCACGCTTTGCGGGCGGCATCAAGGAGGTTTTGCGTACCCAGGATATTGGTCAATAGAAAGAGTTGCGGGTTCTCAATGCTACGGTCGACATGGCTCTCGGCGGCAAAATTCACCACATAGTCGAATCCGTATTCGGCGAACAGGCGGTTGGCCAGTTCACGGTCGCAGATATCGCCTTTCACAAAGATACAACGATTGTCGTCGATGTCGCCGGCGATTGTTCCGAGATTGCCTGCATAGGTCAGCAAGTCGAGTACCACCACCCGAATATCCGAACGGTTAGCCAGTATATATTTGACGAAGTTTGCACCGATAAAGCCTGCGGCCCCTGTTACCAAATAAGTTTTCATATGATTATTTTCCTTTATATACAAAGTTTGTGTTCGCTTCAGCCAGGAACGGGGCGTTCTTATCTTTCTCGGAAAGGAGGAGAGCGTCGTGGGCTAACGTACCCCAGTCTACACACACCGTGGGATCGTCGAACCGGAGGGAGGCCTCATGTGTAGGTGTATAGGGATTATCGACCTTGTAGGTAAATATCGCCTGCTCGCTCAACACACAAAAACCATGTGCAAATCCTTGGGGGATAAAGAGCTGACGTTTGTTCTCGTCGGTCAGTTCAACGGCCACATAACGTCCGAAGGTCGGTGAGCCTTTCCGTAAATCGACAGCAACATCCAATACCGCTCCCCGTATCACACGCACCAATTTGGACTGTGAATAAGGATCAAGTTGATAATGCAGCCCCCGAAGCACGCCCTTCGACGAACAAGACTCATTCTCCTGAATGAATTGGACCGGCCCGATATGCTCCTCGAACTCTTTTTGTTTAAATGATTCCATAAAGTATCCGCGGCTATCAGCGAACACCTTTGGTTCTATAATCCACACACCAGGGATCTCTGTTTCTATATAATTCATTCCTCTTTGCCGTTATGATGTTACAAAGTAAATCATTTTTCGGTAGTTGCACAACCAGACGCAGGACTCAATAGAAAAAAGCAGGCAAATATTTGCTAAATCCAAATAATTGCGTTTACTATGCACCTGCAAAAAAAGACCTCATTGAACTTTTCAGAAAAGACAGGAATGAAACATATTTATATACTCACTGCTGTCCTGATGACAGCCTGCCAGTTATGCCTGGCACAAACGAATAACAAAGGGTATCGGTATGAAACGATACCGGGTAACACATCGGCTGCTGCGACAAGCTCCTCTACGGGGAAAACAACGGTTGCGGCAAGCAGCCAGGTAAGCAGCTTTTCCTGGGACAGAGTTGTTCTGGGCGGCTCGCTCGGGATGGGCTTCGGTGATTTTACGAATATAAACATATCGCCACAGATCGGCTACATGGTGAATCGTTATGTAACGCTTGGGGGTGGTTTTAGTTATAATTACTACGAACAAAAGAATACGGATTACACCCGTAACTACCTGGGGGCTAACCTCTATGCACGGGCATACCCGGTTCAGTACCTCACCTTGTATGCCCAACCGGAAGTGCAACGCAGTTGGGGGAAAAATAATGTGGAAGACGTATTCGCTTGCCTGTTGCTCGGCGCCGGAACCGTCATCCCAATGGGGAACGGCGGCGTCACCATCACGTTCTATTACGATGTGCTCCAACATAGCGGCAGCCCATACGGAAATAAAATCGGATACGCAGTCGGTTACATGTTCCGGCTATAACATAAGGTGCTCCATGAAATACCTTCAGATAGGAGAAGGCTGAAGTTCCCTGAATAAAAAGTATCTCAGATAGTTGGCAGAATCGAAAAACATCACTATCTTTGCAACCGCAAACAAGAAACAAGGTTCCTTGGCCGAGTGGCTAGGCGCCGGTCTGCAAAACCGTTTACGGCGGTTCGAATCCGCCAGGAACCTCTAAGTACGTTGAAGGATTAGAAAGCAAATTTCTAATCCTTCTCTTTTTCAGACAGTTAGCGCCTTTGTGGTAGAAGGTTTAGAAAGCGAAATTTCAGAAATTACACATTCTGTTGACCGAATATTGACCGAATTTTATTCGTTAGATTATGAGAGCAACAGTGAAATTAGTCCTACGCAAGGACTACACCAAACAAGATGGAAAGCAACAGCTTGCCTTGCGCTATGTAGTCCATCAAAAGAGCACCCATATTGGTTTAGGTATTTCCATCCTGCCCCGGCAATGGAATAAGAATGCCCTAATGGTTCGTAGTGGTGAGCCGCTTGCCTATCAATACAACAAAGTTATCCAACAAATCCATCAGCGAGCCTTAACGCTGATCATGGATAACTACAACAATCCTTTGCCCATCCCCAAGTTCCGGGAACTCCTATTCGAGAAGACGGAAAGCCACACGGATTTCTACGACTTCATCATCCAAGAATTGGAATACCTGAAAACAGATCGCAGACAGGGTACGATAGACAACTATAAGAAGCTTATCAATACAATGAAAGCATGGAAGCCTACACTATCTTTCAGTGAAATAACGCTGGACTTCATCCAAAGCTTCCACAAACACGAAATCGAATCCGGCAATAAACCCTCCACCGTTTACAAGAAACACGCCAATTTCAAGTTCCTGATCGGCGTGGCAAAGAAGAAAGAACTACTCACCAAGAATCCTTATGATGATTTTGAGATCAAGAAGAAAATCAAGGCAGAGAATAAGGATGTGCTAACAGAAGAAGAAATCGCCCATTTATATAATGTATATGAAAGCGGTATTTACACCAAAGGCAAACAAACTGTCCTTCGAAACTTCCTATTTGCTTGTTATAGCGGGCTTTCGTATGCGGAATATGATGTCGTCACATATGCAGACTTAAAGCCATACACAATTGACGCCAATGCCCACCTTCTACTCGGCAACGAAAGATACAAGAACAATATCCCCTACCGAATCCCTATCGTTTCCGAGAAAGCAAAAGCCCTCCTCGGCACAGGTAAGGACTTCCAAAAGATATTCACCACGCTATCTAATCAACCAACAAACCGTTACCTGAAAGACATCATGAAAGAACAAGGTATCAAGAAGTCCGTAACCTTCCATCGAGCCAGACACAGCTTCCGAACGATAGCTGCCCAGAAAGGAATACAGGAGAATATCGCAGAGCGGATACTCGGCCATGCGGATGGGAATGATATCAAGGATATCTATATCCATCTGCGGGATGAAGACATTATACAGGAGATGTTGCAGAAATGGATAGCGTAAAAGTCTATTTTTTAGAAAAACAGTCCCATTTTTCCCAAAAATAAAAAAAAGTATTACATTTGCACAATATAATCGTTTTAATACAACATCAGAAATCCTAATTATAAATCATATCAACACCTCAGATCAAAATCATGAATGAAATAAAATTAACAAGTAATGCTGAAATAAAAGCAGAAAAAGCAGAGAACCTAAAAGCCTTTAGTGGCATAAAATTATTACATATTAAGAAGCAAGTAAGTCTTATTTTAAATCAAATAGGAAGAGATGGGATTTTTGATGAATACACAAAACATGACATCAGCCATATTGACTATATGCTTGATTCATTAGATTGGATAATACCTGAACAGACAAAATCCATCATGACATCGGCAGATTGGTTAATGATAACATTGGCTATTTATTTCCATGACCTAGGCATGCTTGTTACTAAAGATGAATTTGCACAACGAAAAAAAACACTATTTTGTTCATATAAGCAATCTATCCTTGAAGGAAATCATGGTCTTGAATTTAAAGAAAAAATTTCAGGTTTAGGCAATGAAGAGACACAAGATAGATTTATATATCAAGAATTTGTCAGAAAAACACATGCAGAAAGGATTAAGTATTGGATATTAAACGAAGACAATCCCATATTCCCTTCCGAACTTACAGTCATTATTGAAATAAAAAAATTAATTTCAGCCATAGACTCATTATTTAGAAGAGATTTAGCCTTGATATGTGAAAGCCATCATTTATCTGATTTAGATGATCTAGACAAATACAAGCCTAACCAACAATATGGGCCTTCGAATCAAGAAAAAGTAAATCTACATTATGCAGCATTGATATTAAGGACTGCAGATTTATTACACGTAACATCAGACCGCACCCCTTCTATTGAATTGAATTTGATAAACCCTAATGATCCAATTAGTCAGATTGAATGGGCAAAACAAAGCGCCGTTAAGGCCATACGACCACAATTGAAGAAGAGGGAAGGAGTAACTGACAACACTATACCCAAAGACACATTTGAGGTAATTGCATTTTTTGAGGATGAAAAAGGATTTTTTGGATTAATTTCTTATCTCAATTATGCCAACAGGCAGCTGAAAGAAAATTTCAAATACAACGAATCAGCAAATAAACAATCTGGATTATCATTCGATTACCCTTGGAGACATATTGACGACTCAAATATTGAAACAAAAGATTTCGAGAAGCGTCAATTCGAGTTTATTCTTGACCAAACAAAAATACTTGACCTGCTTGTTGGCCACACTTTATACAACGATTCTTCCGTTGTCTTAAGAGAATTAACTCAAAATGCGATTGACGCATCAAAATTAAAAAAATATGAATTAGAAAAAAGCAGTGAAAAACCAAATTATTCTCCAGAAATAAAAATAAGCTGGAAAGAGAAGGAAAGAGAACTATCTTTTATAGACAACGGAACCGGAATGACCTTGGATATTATACAGAATCATCTTTTAAAAGTTGGATCCTCACGATATCAAGATGATAATTTCAAAAAAAAATATCCGAATTTTTCTCCGATAAGCAGATTTGGCATTGGTCTCTTAACCTGTTTTCTAATAGCTGATGATATTGATATCATCACAAAATCGTCAGAAACAGATAAAGCCATATTACTTAAAATAAAAAAAGTACATGGAAAATACCTACTAAAATATTTACCTTCCGACAAACAGCCTAACGAGATCAAAAATCATGGAACAATAATAAAATTATATGTCAGAGCTGATGTAAAATTAAATAACATTGAAAAAGAATTAAAGAAATGGATATTAGTACCCAATTGCAATGTATTGCTAGAAATAGATGAGAAGAAAGTAAAATTGGGATTTTCCACACCATCTGAAGTTTTGTCCAATCATTTAACTGAATTAGGATATACAGTAGACGGAAAATCGTTAAAAATCCATGAGGCTTCCAAAGATGGTATCACATTAGCTTTTGCTCTAAAATATATTGAACATTGGAAAGAATGGGATTTCTTAGAATATCGTGAAAATGATCGTTTCGCTAGCCACCCCATTGGTACTTGTATAGAAGGGATACGGGTAGACTTTAACACTCCTGGCTTTAATGGAAGAAATTTGTACGCAATTGTTAACACCTCTGGCAAAAACGCACCAAAAACAAATGTTGCAAGATCAAATATTGAAAAAACACCAGAAAGAGAAGCCTTACTATTTACTATTTATCAATTATATCTCGAACACATTTCCAACGAGTTATCCAGTTTGAGAAAATGCGGTTTTTCTATCACTTGGGCGGCAAATGAAGCCAATTGGCTTTTAAAATCTCTCAAAAATTCTCGCACAATGGGTAGAGAAATCAAGGCAGATGATATTACAGCATTTGAAAAAGCACTTTCTCAAATCAAATGCATATTAATTGAAAAGGAAGAAAATAGAGAACTAGCCAGCATATCAGATTTAACAAAAATAGACCATTTCTGGTCGATTGATTGTCAATCATACTCATCGGCCGATTCGCTCATTAAAGAAGTCAAATCATCTAACACGTCCGCACTATCATTATTGAAGACAATATTTGGAATAGAAGATTCAAAAACAGATCATATTGATTATTTACTATGCAATCAACAAGCGCATGGAGTTCTAGACAAAATAATCTACGAAAATTTCCAAGTAAATTCAATTAAAATAATTCCAGAGCAAAGACGATTAGACCTGAGATGGTCTGTCATAAAAGAAAAATTGTGGGAAGAAATTGACATTTTTGAAGACGATTACTCAAAAAGAGTATCAAATAAATGCTATGTTCAACTTTCCGAAATAGAAATGAATGAATCAATAAGCCAAATAGCTATAAATTCATCCAATGCGTTATTCATTCTAAAAAACTCAGAACTAAACAAATATTTAGTAAAATTAATAAAACAATTATCCGACAAAACGCAAGAAGATGTATTAATACTATCAAAGGTAATCAGTTTAATATTTGGATTATTTTACTACAAAGACCTTGACGCCACTAAAGTTGAAGAACATATAGAAAATAGCTTTAAAAGGAATAATATTCGAGAATTAGAAAAAAACATATGGAATAAGATTGACAAACAAGAATTAATCTCAACAATCTTAAAGACTGATTTTATAAAGTACGACACCACGATTTGGTATAGGAGAGAAATGTATTAAAACATACAACACATAACAAGCTGTTTAGAATCAGTGTCATACCACTA
Organism: Tannerellaceae bacterium; assembly: GCA_031555145.1. GTDB lineage: Bacteria > Bacteroidota > Bacteroidia > Bacteroidales > Tannerellaceae > JAJDIA01. Next base: position 13,755 of record JAVBUR010000085.1, read on the forward strand.
GCCTGTGACTCTCGCTTTTACTTTATTCATAAAACAAGAGCCACATACGAACAATTAGTAAAACATCAACACCCAAAATATTTTTTGATGGATATGCACACAAAAACAACATATCAAGATAACGTTTTGCTAATAGTTATTCTTACCTTTGCATCAGTCAATAAGTGGGTTACTCCGCTAAAGACATATTAACATAGCGTTCACAAAACCCTCGCAATAGAAAACTGGTAACTTTCAAAGCAAACGAGGAAACTGTGCAATGCTCATGCCGTATAGGCGTGGGCTTGCCTTGTTTCGTTTGCGGGTATACCAGTACCTCTATTGCGGATTTGGTGAGTTCCACGCTCTTTTTTTGCCGTGGAACAGCGATACTAAACTGTAGAAACATGGCAAAAAACCCGCTCATTCAGGAAAGCGTTGACTACATCACGAACAACATCAACGCACCCACATTAGAAATCCCCTCTTACCTACTGGAAAGCTGGTACGTCTCCGAAAATATAACCGATTACCTAACTAACGGAGAAGATGTAAGCGCCTTTTTCATCTTCTTACACGCCTTTGACACATACAATAAAACATTAGGGAAGACAGTACAGCTATCATCCCTTGATTCTATGGCTATGTTTGGTCAGTTTCAACTATTGATTACGTTAGCATTAGACAAAGAGACAAAATCAACGTGCAACCCGATCAACCTGTTTGATTTCGACAATTATTCAAAACTAAATATCACAGTATCATGAAACAATTACTTTCATCAATCGTAATTTTCTTGTCTTTAACCTCCTGTACTACGTCAAATGATGTTTACAAAAACACTGTGTTAGACTACCTACAAACCGGAGACGGCATCAAAACCGACTTCAAAATCGAGTTTCAGAAATTCGAGCTATCCGATATTACAGTCGCTGACAGTATAAAGATTCTTCAGGAACAGTATCAAGCAGAAAAGCAAAAGAAAATCAAGTCCGCCCAACAGAGTATTACCCACTGGGAAGAAGCTATCGAGAAACAACGCAAAAAAGGAGATGGATCAGTAGCCAAAACACTAATATCCCGCTATCAGAAAGACTTAGAAAAAGCCCAAGCGGAATTAGAAGAAGCAAAGCAATGGAAAGTGGACTACATAAGCAGATATGACGGTCGTTCCGGCGCAGAAGTACTGGCAAAGAAAGCCGACACCTATTTTTCGTTCCAGAACCCTAAACTCACACAGTCTGTCCGTCAGGAAATGGGTACTTATTTTGTGCTTTCACCGGATGGAAGGAAATGCCACAAAATGGTCAAACAGACAAATCAGTAAGAAATAACTATTTCGCTAATCCTATATTATATGTTTAGATAGTATGGGATTATCGAAATATGTATTCCCAAAATGTAGAAATATTTGTTTCTATAATAGCGAAACATATATTTCCACATTATGGAATTATATAAGCATCATGCTTTCAGCACTTTCTTGTCCAACGCAGCCGTTTCACGCTCACAACAGAGATATTCCCGCAAAAGCCTATTCATTTCTTCTATTACTGCGGGTTGATACTGCCCAGAGTTCTTCAAATAATTGGCATACCGGGCAAGCTGATTCAAATTATTGCTTATTGCATTAAGCGCCCTTAATTTCTCTCGGTACGC
>JAVBUR010000105.1:0-26630 GCA_031555145.1 Tannerellaceae bacterium
CCTGGGACTTGTTTTTGGGTTGTGTTTTGGGCGCGGGGGCTGGGGTGCGGTGTTTGTCGGCCGCCCCGGCGGACGCGGCGCATGATAATTGTTGTTATTCTAATTGACCGTGGGCTCGGCTTTGCCAGCACCCACGGCTACGAACACGATGCCCGTGACCGGGCATTCATCGTCGTGGCGAACACCCATTACTTTCAAATTTTGTTGCATTTGAATATTGTGCTTCCCCCAGTCTTGTTGCATTAATACACAATTTGGCGCCAATGCGTTGGAGGCTATTATAAAGGGGCTTGAGATTAGATGATCTCAAGCCCCTTTTATGTAGGTTCAACTGGTGATTATTTGTCACCGGTTGGTTTATTGTTTCAGTTGGTTGCAATTTGTAACCAACTCATTCTACTTATGCCTCGATTGGTTTGTACTTCGGCACAAGCGACTTCATAACTATCCAGCCTATCAGATACGCCACAGCGCAAATGGAGAAGATGATGAAGTAACCGGCGTTGATGCCCTGGAAGCCCATGAACGACATGTTCGTCTGGATCGAGTGGTCGAACAGGATACCGGAGCCGAAGTTGATGATCATCGCGCCGATACCGCCAGCCATACCACCGATACCCGTTACGGTAGCGATCGCCGATTTGGGGAACATATCACCTACGGTGGAGAAGATATTCGCCGACCATGCCTGGTGAGCCGCTCCGGCTATACCGATGATCACGACCGGCACCCAGTAGGAGAGGTGTCCCAACGGTTGTGCCAGTAGTGCCAGTAGCGGAAAGAAAGCGAAGATAAGCATTGCCTTCATACGTCCGGCATACGGATTCATCCCTTTCTTTTCCACGAAGTAGGTAGGCAGCCAACCGCCGACGAGCGACAGCATCGTGATACCATAAAGGACAAAGATAGCGGCTTGCGCCTTCGGATCGGACGACGGCATATTGTATACCGAACTCAGATAGGCAGGTGCCCAGAAGAGGTAGAACCACCACACACCGTCGGTGATGAACTTACCGAAGGCAAACGCCCAGGTCTGCTTGTACTTGAAACAGTCGCCAAACGACAACTTGACGTGCTGCGCCTTCTCCACCTTGCGTTCGTCGGTATTGGCCGACAGTTCGTCTTGTTGGATATAGGCCAGCTCCGCGGCATTTACATGCGGGTTCTGTTCCGGCTTCTTATAAACGAATACCCAGAAGCCCATCCATATGAAGCCCAGTGCTCCGATGAGGAGGAACGCCATTTCCCAGCCGTAGAACTTGGCAATGACGGGGATCGTCAGCGGTGCCATCAATGCACCGATCTGTGCTCCGGCATTGAAGATACTGGTGGCAAAACCACGGTCTTTCTTCGGGAAGTATTCGGCGGTAGCCTTGATAGCGGCAGGGAAGTTACCGGCCTCACCAAGCGCCAGCACCAGGCGGGCGAAGATAAAGAGGACCACGCTGACGTTGATCACCTTGCCAACAGCATCGACCGTACCGATCGCTTCGCGTGCCCCTTCAAAGCCCACGAACCAGTTACCCGTCAGGATGCCCGACGTGGCAATGCCGCAGAACGCGTGGATACAGGCGCCGATCGACCAGATACCGATCGCCCAGAGGAAGCCTTTCTTGGTATCGAGGTAGTCCACAAACCGTCCGGCAAACAACATGCAGAGTGCATAGAAGCCGGAGAAGAACGTGGTGATATAACCGTAGTGTGTATTTGTCCAATGAAACTCTGGCGCGATAAAGTCCATCCACGTAAGAGAAAGCACTTGGCGGTCGAGGTAGTTGATTGTTGTGGCAAAAAAGAGCATGGCGCAAATCACCCAACGGTAATTCGTCATCTTGCCCTGCATGGTATTAGCTTTTGACATTGATTTAGGGTTTAATAATGGATAATGAATAGGCGCATAAGTCAGCGATCTTCTGCCATTCTCCGGCTTCGATCACAGCGGCGGGAAAGAGATTCGAACCCATGCCTACGCACATAACGCCGGCTTTCTTCCAGGCGGTGAGATTCTCTTCGGTAGGTTCCACACCTCCGGTCACCATCAGTTGCGACCAGGGCAGGGGAGCTTTTACATTGCGGACGAACGAGGGACCACCCACGTTGCCGGCCGGGAATACCTTGCAGACGTCGCAGCCGGCTTCCTGTGCGTTGCTGATCTCCGACACCGATCCGCAGCCCGGGATATAGGGCACCAGGCGGCGGTTACATACGCGGGCGATCTCCGGGTTGAAGCAGGGGCCAACGATAAAGTTTGCACCCAACTGCAGGTAGAGCGCCGCCGTGGCGGGATCGACAATGGAGCCGATGCCGAGGATCATCCCCGGACATTCTTTCGCGGCGAAGCGGACCAACCCGGCGAATACGTCCTGGGCGAAGTCGCCCCGGTTGGTAAACTCAAACACGCGCACCCCACCTGCATAACAGGCTTTGAGTACGTTCGAGGCTGTTTCCACGTCTTTGTGGTAAAACACAGGAACCATGGCAGTGTCTGCCATGGCCTGTAATACTTGTAGTTTTCTATAGATTGCCATATGATGTATTTACGCTTGCAAAGTTAACGGGAAACGCGTCCGGAAGCATCGCCGCCCATCAATTTCTCTACTTCTTCAACAGTCACCTGGTTGTAGTCGCCATAGATGGTGTGCTTGAGGCAGGAAGCGGCCACGGCAAAGTTCAGCGCCTGCTGGTCGTCGGTGGGATAAGTGTTCAGCCCGTAGATGAGTCCGCCCATGAACGAGTCTCCACCGCCTACGCGGTCAACGATATGGGTGATGTCGTAACGCTGCGACTGATAGAGTTTGCCGTCGGCGTAGAGTACGCCACCCCAGGTATTGTGGTTGGCATTGATCGCACCACGCAGGGTGATAATCACCTTCTTGGCACGCGGGAAGCGGGCTTGCATCTGGGTGCAGACCGATTCGAATTCGGCGGCGTTCACCTCGCCGTGTGTGGCGGTTACGTCGAAACCTTCGGGCTTGATGCCGAACACCATTTCGCAGTCTTCTTCATTGCCAAGCACTACGTCGCAGCCTGCTACGAGGGCGGGCATTACTTCAGAGGCTTTTTTGCCGTATTTCCAGAGGTTCTTGCGGAAGTTGAGGTCGCACGATACGGTTACGCCCATGCGGTTGGCTGTCTGGATGGCTTCGAGGCAGGCATCGGCAGCACCCTGCGAGAGGGCGGGGGTGATGCCTGTCCAGTGGAACCACTTCGCATCTTTGAATACGTCTTCCCAGTTGATCATCCCCGGCTGAATTTCCGAGATGGCGGTATGCTCGCGGTCGTATACTACCTTGCTGGCACGGGCTACGGCACCGGTTTCGAGGTAATAGATACCCATGCGGTTGCCACCGTAAGCGATATTACCGGTACCTACACCGTATTTACGCAGGTCCATCACGCAGGAACGGGCGATGTCGTTCTTGGGCAGGCGGGTTATAAACTCTGTTTCCATACCATAGTTGGCCAGTGATACGGCCACGTTGGCTTCACCACCACCAAAGGTGGCAATAAGTTGCTGTGTCTGGTTGAACCGCAGATAGTCGGGGGTTGCCAGGCGCAGCATGATCTCTCCGAAAGTAACTACTTTAGTCTTCATATCGTTGCTGTGTTATTTAGTCGAACTTAAAATATTGTTTTGCATTATTGTAGCAGATGTTCTCTACCATCTGTCCCACGAACGGCAGCTCGGAAACCGGCAGTTCGCCGTTGGCGATGTCGTTACCGAGCAGCTCGCACAGTGTGCGGCGGAAATACTCGTGGCGCGGGTAGGAAAGGAGGCTGCGTGAGTCGGTCAACATACCGACGAAGCGGCTCAGCAGGCCGAGTGCCGAGAGGGCGTTCATCTGCTTCTGCATACCGTCTTTCTGGTCGAGGAACCACCAACCGGAACCAAACTGAATCTTGCCCGGCACGGTACCGTCCTGGAAGTTACCGATCATGGTGGCGATCACTTCGTTGGCACAGGGGTTGAGGTTGTAGAGGATGGTCTGCGTCAGCTTACCGGCCGTGTTGAGGCGGTCGAGGAAACGCGACATCGTCTTGGCGGTATTGAACTCGCCGATGGAGTCGAAACCGGTGTCGGCGCCCAACTGGCGGAACATCCGGGTATTGTTGTTGCGGATGGCACCATAGTGGAACTGCTGTGTCCAGCCCTTTTCCCAGTCCATCTCACCGAAGACGACGAGCATGGCTGATTTGAACTGGCGTATTTCGTCTGCACTTAGCTCCGTGCCACCATAGACTTTGTTGAAGATGGCTTTTACTTCGGCCTCTGTATAGTCTTCGGCATAGAACTCTTCGATGCCGTGATCAGACAGGCGACAGCCGTTGGCAGCGAAGAAGTCGTGACGGTTGCGCAGGGCAGCGATCATATCGTCGTATGTACTGATCGGCAGGCCACTGGCTTGCGACAGGGCTTCCATATAACTGCGGAAGGCGGCAGCCGACTCAACGGCCATGGCCTTATCCGGACGCCAGGTAGGGAGCATCTTCACTTCGAAACCCGACTCACGTGTCTGCTTATGATATTCGAGGCTGTCGATGGGATCGTCTGTTGTGCAGACGGCTTCCACGTTGTAATGGCGCATCAGGCCGCGGGCGGTGTATCCGGGTTGTGCCAACTTTTCATTGCAGGCTTCGTAGATGGCGCGGGCCGTCTTGGGGCTGAGTACCTGGTCGATGCCGAAGGCTGTCTTCAGTTCGAGATGTGTCCAGTGATACAGCGGGTTACGCATGGTATAGGGCACGGTTTCGGCCCATTTTTCGAACTTATCCCAGTCGGAAGTGTCGGCGCCGGTGATAAACTGTTCGTCGATACCGTTGGTACGCATGGCACGCCATTTGTAATGGTCGCCGCCGAGCCAGATCTCTGTCAGGCTGCGGAAGCGGTAGTCGTCGGCCACCATCTGCGGGTTGAGGTGGCAGTGGTAGTCGATGATCGGCATCTTGGCCGCGTGGTTGTGGTACAGTTCCCGGGCGGTGTCGGTCGTCAACAGGAAGTCTTTGTCCATAAATGCTTTCATATACTGTGTTTTTTATAAAGTAACTCCGGTTTTAAAGATGGCAATCTCGCGGTAGTTGCTCTTCTCATTACACGTGGGTTCACCATTGGCCACAGCCTGGATAAAGGCTATGAAGCGGCTGTGCAGCTCTTCCATCGACTCGCCTTCGACCAGAGGACCGGCGTTGAAGTCGATCCAGTTGGGCTTGCGGATGTAGAGGTTGCTGTTGGTCGATACCTTTACGGTAGGGACGAAAGTGCCGAAGGGCGTTCCCCGTCCGGTGGTAAAGAGCACGATATGGCAACCTGCTGCAGCCAGGGCGGTACTTGCCACCAGGTCGTTGCCCGGTGCGCTGAGGAGGTTGAGGCCGGGGGTCTGCAGGCGTTCGCCATACAGTAGCACATCGCGTACGATGGATGACCCGGCTTTCTGCGTACAGCCCAGTGATTTTTCTTCCAGTGTGGAGATACCGCCTGCCTTGTTACCGGGCGAGGGATTTTCGTATATCGGTTGTTTATTCTCGATGAAATACGACTTGAAGTCGTTGATCAAATGTACGGTCTTGTCGAATACAGCTTCCGAGGCGCACCGGTTCATGAGAATAGTCTCGGCACCGAACATTTCGGGTACTTCGGTCAATACCGTTGTGCCTCCCTGTGCCACCAGGTAGTCGGAGAAGACCCCAAGGAGCGGGTTGGCGGTAATACCCGAGAATCCGTCAGATCCGCCACACTTCAGTCCGATGCGAAGTTCGGCGAAGGGGATGTCGGTGCGTTTGTCCTGCGAAGCCTGGTCGTACAGTTCGCGGAGGAGCTGCATACCTATAGCCAACTCGTCATCTACCCGCTGTGTTTCCATAAAGCGGATACGGGCCGTATCGAAGTCGCCAAGGAACTCGCGGAAAGCGCTGATCTGATTGTTCTCACAGCCGAGGCCAACAATCAACACACCGCCTGCATTGGGGTGGAGGACGAGGTTACGGAGTATTTTGCGGGTATTCTCGTGGTCATCGCCGAGTTGCGAGCAACCGTAGTTATGTGTGAAGGCAACGATGGCGTCCACGTCTGTTTCGTTAGTCTCCTGTTGTAGTTGGCGGGCCAGTTGGGAGACAATGCCGTTAACACAACCTACAGTGGGGATGATCCACAACTCGTTGCGTACGCCCACTTGCCCGTTGGAACGGCGGTAGCCGCGGAACATCAGGGGGTCGGTTGTAAGAAGCGCTTCGGCGGGTTGCGGCGCATAGAAGTAGTCCTGCAAGCCGTCTAGGTTGGTGCGGATATTCGTTTCGTTCACCCATTCGCCTGCGGCGATGGGGCGGGTGGCATGTCCGATAGGGGCGCCGTATTTAATGATGAGGTCGCCTTCGGCAAAGTCGGCCAGCGCGATCTTATGTCCTGCGGGGATATCCTGCCGGAGGGAGACAGTAGCGCTGTTTGCGAACACACCATCCCCTGCGTGGAGGTCTTCCACGGCCACCGCTACGTTGTCGGCCGGGTTTATGTGGATGTAGGTACGCATCAGAGTATGTCTTTTACCGTGTTTAGCATGCCGTTCGCAGCGATACCGTCGAGGTAGTGCGTCAGCAGGGCCGTGAGGCCCGGAATATCGTTTAAGTCTTCGCCCCAGATAGAAGAGGTACGGAGTACGCCTTCGGCTACGGCAGTCGTTGAACCGGTTGCCCAGAGTTCCTGCAGCAGGCTGAGGATTTCGGGAGCGTCGTTCGGCTGGCTGACAGCACCGTCTGTGCGGGTATATCCTTTATAATAGGTAATGATCGCTGCCAGTCCGAGTACCAGTCCTTTCGGCAGCTTGCCTTTCCGACCGAGATAGATTTTCAGACCGGGCAGGTCGCGGGTGGCATATTTGGAGAATGAGTTGAGCGTGATACTTACGACGGAGTGATCCACAAACGGGTTGTTGAAGCGTTCGAGCACATCGTGGCTGTACTGCATCAGTTCGGCCTTCGGCAGGTCGAGGGTTTCCATCAGTTCGTCGAACATGACTTTGTTGACGTATTTACCCAAGATATCATGCTGGCAGGCATCGCGTACGATATCCACACCCGAAAGCCAGGTGACAGGCGCCATGGCGGTATGCGGGCCGTTGAGCAGCGTTACTTTCCGTTGGTGGTAAGGCTCTTCGCTGGGAACGAACAATACGTTCAGTCCGGCCTTGTCTGCCGGGAACTCGGCAGCTACCGACTGTGGTGCTTCGATTACCCAGAGGTGGAAGACTTCAGCTTGCACCACGAGGTTGTCGTTGTATTGCAGGGTTTCCTTGATGGCGTCGATCTCCTTACGGGGGAAACCGGGTACGATGCGGTCTACCAGCGTAGCGTATACGCCGCAGGCTTCGTTGAACCAGGCAAGGAAATCAGCGCCCAGGTTCCAATGATCGATATATTGGTAAATGGTTTCCTTCAGCACATGGCCGTTGAGGAAAATCAGTTCGCAGGGGAAGATGATGAGACCCTTTGTCCGGTCTCCGCCAAATGTCTGGTAGCGGCGGTAGAGCAGTTGGGTGAGTTTGCCGGGATAGGAGGAAGCGGGGGCGTCGTCCAGCCGGCAGGCTGGGTCGAATACAATACCCGACTCGGTGGTGTTGGAGATCACGAAACGCATTTCCGGCTGGTCGGCCAGTTGCATAAAGGCATCGCAATCGGTATAGGGGTTCAACGCGCGGCTGATGGATTCAACGCGGGTGAGGCTGTTTACCTTTTCACCCTTTTCCAGTCCCTGGAGGTTGACGTGGTAGAGGCAGTCTTGCGCGTTCAGCATGTCAATCATGCCGTTGGCTATCGGTTGTACAACGACAACACTGCCGTTGAACGATGTTTCTTCGTTCATACGCTGAATCATCCAGTCCACAAAGGCGCGGAGGAAGTTCCCTTCGCCGAACTGTATCACCCGTTCGGGGCGTACGGTTTTACCGGCTGTTTGTTTGTTTAGTTCTTTCATGATACGTTGTTGCTTATCGAGTTTTTGATCCTGTTAGTTCACTGTAGTCCCCTCTTCGGTGCCTGCCAGTGCTTTTCCGTCTACCACGACGTTGGCCGATTGTTTCACGGTCAGCGCGGGTCCCTTACGGGCATGGATGGTGACATCTGTAAAGGTCACATCCTCGGTTTGCAGCAATTCGGCACCTAAGGTAGCGGAAATTATGACATTTTCCACACGAATGTCCTGAATTTTCATCTCAGGCAGTCCATTAAAGTACATCGCCCGGCGGGCGCCATCGCAACGGACGTTGCGGATGGAGATATGCCGGAAGGACGGAGTCTCTTCAGTGACAGGGGTTAAGTCGCTGTTTGTCAGGCGTCCATGGGCGAGGTCTTCCGAAGCCGACTTCCCGCTGTAGAAGAGATCGAACAGCAGGGGCTCGGTGGGAATATTAATCATGTTAATATTTTCAATCCAGATATTTTCTACCACGCCGCCACGTCCCCGGGTGCTCTTGAAGCGCAATCCCACGTCGGTACCGAGGAAGAGGCAGTCGGCTACATATATATTATTGACGCCGCCCGACATTTCACTGCCTACTACGAAGCCACCATGTCCGTGAAGTACCGTGTTGCGGCGGATCACTACGTTGCTGCAGGGCTCGTTGCGGTCGCGGCCGTCTTTGTCCTTGCCCGATTTGAGGCAGATAGCATCGTCGCCCACGTCGAAGAGGTTGTCTACGATCAGGGCATTGGTACACGATTCGAGGTCGAGGCCGTCGCCATTTTGCGAATACCAGGGGTTGAATACTTTCAGTCCGGCTATAATCACGTTCTCGCATGAGAGCGGGTGGAGACACCAGGCCGGAGAGTTACGGAAGGTCACGCCTTCGAGCAGCACGCCTTTGCAGTTGGCGATGCTTACCATTACGGGGCGCAACCAGTGGTGGATGGCTTCCCATTCGGCGTCGGTGGTGAGGTCTTGCGGGTTGTTGAAGGAGTCGCTCAGGTCGTGGCCTCGCTTGGATTCCTCGCTTGGATACCAGGTGTTGGTCTTTTCGTCCAACAATCCGCCTGAGGCGATAAGGCTGCGCCACTGGCTGTCGGTTAGCTTGTCTTTCTTGACGAAACGCCAGGCATCGCCCGAACCGTCGAACACGCCTTCGCCCGTAATGGCGATATTCTGTACGTTGCGTGCGTGGATAGGAGAGGTGGCACGGCGGGTATTGAGTCCTTCAAAAGATGTTTCGATAATGGGGTAGGCTTTCGGGTCGGGATTGAACAGGACGAGGGAGTTGGCTTCTGCATGCAGGTCGATATTGTCCAACAGGCGGATTACGCCCGTTTTCCAGATCCCTGCGGGGATGACCACCCGTCCGCCGCCTTGTGCAGACACTGTTTCGATGGCTTTGTTGATGGCAGCCGTGTTGTCGGTAATTCCGTCGCCGATGGCTCCGAAGTCGGTGATGGCAACTGTCCGGTCGGGGAATTGCGGCCGTTCGATGACGGGCATGTCGAAGGGTAAGTTACGCTGGTCATCGGCATAGTTGTCGCCTGCTGCTGTTGCTTCTCCGCCTGTTGCCGTCCGGCAACCGTTGAGGCAAAGTGCGACGATCGCCGCCAGTAGTACTTGTTGTGTGAAGTGTCGTTTCATGGTATTATCATTTTGTCATTTTGTCATTTTTATTCCGACTGCAATATTACCTACATTCATCTGCGCTCATGTCTAAAGATTGTTTCAATAGGGGGAGAAATTGGTCAATCGGGTTGAACGAACAATTATTACAGGGGGAGGTGTGAAATCATATAGCGTCGCTGCGCTCTTTAGGAATGATTTAGACACTATATGGTTTCACTTTTCTTTTCTGCCAAAAACCGGTATTTATTGGTATTGATCAAATTTTACCCCTAAATGAACAATCTTTAGACATCCACTTGTCGGGGCTGTCCTATCTTTGCATCAAAGTAGAACAACATTTAAATCTATCTACCAGATGAACAAACTAAAAAATTCAACCAATGTACGCAAGTGCGTAGCGACGCTCCTCCTGAGTGTCGTCTGTATGATTGGGTTCGCGCAGACACGACAGGTGTCAGGTACCGTTTCCGACGAGACCGGAGAACCCATGATCGGTGTCAACGTAATCGTAAAAGGAACAACCAACGGCTCCATGACCGACCTGGACGGAAACTATTCGATCCAGAATGTGGAAAGCGGCGCTGTGCTGACTGTGTCTTATATCGGTTATGTATCACAACAACTTCCCATCGGAAGTCAGTCTGTTATTAATATTGTATTAAAGGAAGACTTGCAGGCCCTCGACGAGATCGTGGTGGTCGGCTACGGTGTTCAGAAGAAGAGCGACTTGACAGGTTCTGTCGGATCCGTTGCCAGCGAGAAACTGGTGGCAAAGGGTTCGACTACCGTGATGGAATCTCTCCAGGGACAGGTGCCGGGCGTTGATATCTCACAATCTTCCAGTCGCGTAGGTGAGAAGTTTAGCATCCAGATCCGTGGTAAGAGTTCCTTGCAAGGTGGTGATCCGCTGTATGTAGTGGACGGTGTGGTGGTAAACGACATCAACTTCCTGAACCCTTCTGATATCGAAAAGATCGACATCCTGAAAGATGCTTCTTCTACCGCTATCTACGGTTCGCGTGCTACGAACGGTGTTGTGTTGGTAACCACCAAACAGGCCAAAACCGGTCAGGCAGACGGACATGTGTCTGTCTCTTACGACGGTTATGTGGGTGTGAAGCAAGTAGCCCGTATGCCTGAATTTATGGACGGGGTGGAATGGATGGACTTCCGTTATATGAAATATACTACGCCGGTACTGGATGCCAGCAAGAAATATGTAGTGAACAACGGCAAGATGGCGATGGAACTCACTGCCGGTAACCTGGCTTCCGTATGGAATGACAGCGGTAAGAACATCAGTACCAAGATGCGTGAACAATATCAAAATCGCGACTTCAACAACTGGCCCGACCTGGTGATCGAAGACGGTATCCAGCAGAACCATTTCATCAACGTAGCCGGTAACAGCAAGAATACATCTTATCGTATGGGCGTAGGTTATCAGCAGGAAGACGGTTTGATGGGTGACGGCTACCAACGTTTCAATATCAAGACTGCTATCGATGGCAAACTCAGCAGCCGCGTAATGGCCGGTTTGTCTGTCAACCTTGCCATGACCGATCAGGATCTCGGTAGCAAACGTGCCGTGCAGGAAGCTTTCCGTGCCAATGACTACTGGTTGCCTTACAATACCGAAACCGGAGAACTCAACTATATGCCGGGTAAAGACCTTGCTCCCGGACAGGCAACAAGCCTTACGTTCCCCGCTGGTTTCTCTTCTTCTGTCAGCCCGCTGATCGATAAGGAAAACTCGAAAGACAATACCCGCATCTACGACGCGTTGGCAAACATTTACTTGCAATATCAGCCGATCGACGCAGTGATCTTCAAGACCACATTCTCTCCCACGTTCCGCAGTAGCCGTCGTGGAGAATTCTACGGAGGACTTTCTTCCGAACGTGCTTCTACCTACAATGCTACCACTGCACCTGCCGGTGTATCCCTCGCTACACTGACCGACAAACAATGGTTTAGCTATACCTGGGATACACAGGTGAACTATATGAAGGAAATAGGCCACCACAGCTTCAATGCTATGGGACTTGTCAGTGTGTATGATGCACAGTTCGAAAGTTCCGGTTTCTCTTCAGTCGGCGTATTGCCGGGTACTGACTGGTACAATATGGGTTCAGGCTCTACTATTCAGGAACCGTTCAGTTCGTACAGTGAAATCTCCATGCTTTCGTATGCGCTCCGTTTGAACTATAGCTACATGGGTAAATATCTGGCTACATTGTCTTCTCGTTGGGACGGTAGCTCCAAGTTCCAGGACGGCAACAAATGGGGTATGTTCCCCTCTATGGCACTGGCTTGGCGTATGAGCGAAGAAGACTTTATGAAGAGTGGTGCTTCCTGGATCAGCAACCTGAAATGGCGTGCCAGCCTTGGTTACACCGGTAACAACGCTGTCGTAGGCGCTTATGACACACAGTCGCTTGCCAGTACTTTATATTATTATGGATACGGCGCCACCAATGCCAAGGGTTACGGCCCGAATGGTTTGGTGAACGAACAACTCACCTGGGAAAAGACAACGGAAGTGAACCTTGGTCTCGACTTCGGTTTCTTCGACGGACGCGTGAGCGGTACATTGGACGTATACAACCGTGATTCAAAAGACTTGTTGATGGAACAGAAACTGTTGATCGAACAGGGCGCTTCCAACGGCTCGATGTGGGCAAATATCGGTAAGGTACGCAACCGCGGTCTCGAAGCCATGGTGAAGACCATCAACGTAAGCACGAAGGATTGGTACTGGGAAACGGTATTCTCTTTCTCTACCAACAAGAACTCCATCCTCGAACTTCAGGGCGGTAAGGAAGATATGCGTGCACAGCGCTGGTTCATCGGTCAGCCGATCGACGTGATCTTCGACCTCCAGGAAGCCGGTATCTGTACGAAAGAAATGGCTTCGGACGCACAGTATCAGAAATATGGTTACTTCGAAGGTGCTATGACCTACGTGGACCAGAACAACGACGGTAAGATCGACGACCAGGACCGCACGATCCTCGGACACGTACTGCCTTCATGGACAGGTACATTTTCTACTTCCGTTGCCTGGAAGAATTGGGATCTCTCGTTGGCTATCAATACCCGTCAAGGCGGAAAGACATACAGCCCGTTCATGGACGAATTCACCGACTACTCCGACCGCGGACGTACGAAGCTGAAAATGGACTTCTACATTCCCGAAGGCGCGCCGATCTTCAATACCTATATCGATGCCAACGGCTTGTTGCAGTCTGACCGCACCGTTACGGCTACCTCCACTCATTATGGAACCTACCCGTACCCGACCAACGACGCAGCTATCAACCACGGTGGCGGCAAGGGCTGGCGTACAGGTAAGAACACCGAATTCAACGCTAATGGCGTAGTAGATAACTCATTCGTGAAAGTTAAGAATATTACCGTAGGTTATACCTTCGATAAGAACCTGCTCAAGAAGGCTAATATCCAGAGCCTGCGTGTGTATGCCAACGTCCTCAACCCGTTCACGTTCACCAACTATAAAGGTTTTGATCCTGAATGGGCCGGTGCTCGCATCGACGACGGTACGGGTGGTCCCAGTTCTATCACCTATCAGGTAGGTCTTAACGTAAAATTCTAATCCATTAAAAACGAATCAACATGAATAAGATAACAATATGGGCCGCAGCCCTCGCACTGCTTGCCACCACCGCCTGCGACGACTTCCTCGAACAAGACAACCGCGGCAACATCGGCCAGCCCTCTTATTATACCACGGCAGACGGCTTCAAGAGCCTCTCCAATGCTTCTTACAGCTCGCTCCGTACGCTGTTCGGCGGCGATCCCTGGCTGTATGAATGCGGAACCGACCTCTATGCCAACGGTCGTACCTCCCTGCCAGCAGGTCTGGGTACTTATGGCAACTCGCTGACATCAGCCAATGCTGAAGTAGCTACGTTCTACTCCGATTACTACAAAGCCATTTCTCTGGCTAACGATGTGATCTACTGGGGAGGTACGTCTTCAGACAACGCCCGCCTTGTAGCCGAAGCCCGTGGCCTGCGTGCCATGTATTACCTCCAACTTGTGCAGCAGTTTGGCGGTGTGCCTCTGATTATCGAACGTAATGCATCTCCTATTACGGAAGTAGCCCGTGCGTCGGCTGAGAATGTGTATGCATTTATCATCAGCGAGTTCACCGAATTGTCCGGTTCTTCGTCTGCTTTGGCTGATAAATCTACCGGTGCCAGTTTCGGTCACTTCGACAAACGTGCCGCTATGCACTTCCTGGCAAAGGCATACCTGAACCGTGGATATGAAACATTCGGTAGCTCTGCCGACTTTACAGCAGCCAAAGATGCAGCCGACAAGGCCATCAACGGTTTGCAACTGACCACTCCGTTCGCTACCTTATTTAATATGTCGAACGAAGCCAATGACGAGATCATCTTCTCCGTACAATACAGCATCGGCTCTGTGGAGAGCGATACAAAAGGTAACAAGCAACAGGCTAACTTTGGCGCTTACCTCGACGGTCCGGAAAAGGGACACAAATACACCACATCTACATTGACGCCCACCCTGCGTATGCACCAGCTTTTTGCCTCTTCCCCAGCCGACGAACGTTACGACGGTACCTTTATGCAGGAGCTGCGTACCAGCTATTGGGACTTCTACGATGCTGGTAAGAAGAATACCAGTACGGTGCTTTACTACTACGCTCCGCCCTGGGCTTCCGACGAAGCATCGATCGCTGCCTGGCGTGCCGCTCTGCCGAGCCATGCAACAGCTGTGGTCGTTCCGATGACCGAAGAAGGCCCGAACGTAGGTGGCAAGGTCACTGCTTACACATCAAAAATGCGTGAGGACGTGTACGGCGTAGCTTCTTTCCGTAAGTTCGACGACACCGACCGCAAGTCTACTTTCTCGCAGACTGCCTCCATGCACGACATCTTTTTGGCCCGCGTTGCCGAAACATACCTGATCGCTGCCGAAGCACTGATCAAAGCAGGTAAGCAAGCTGATGCCCTCACATATGTGAACGCTGTTCGTAACCGTGCGAAAGCCACACCGGCTGTAGCCGCCGATATGACGATCGACTACCTGCTCGACGAACGTGCCCGTGAACTGGCTGGTGAATACCACCGTTGGGCCGACCTTCGCCGTACCGGCAAACTGGCCGAGTATGCCGAAAAATACAATCCCGACATCGCTGTAGGTAACGTCGGACAGAAAACCCTCCGCCCCATTCCGCAAACAGCCCGCGAACTCAATCCGGCGCTGACACAGAACCCGGGCTATTGATACCGCATTCTTGTAGTATAGTAATATAGATTTAGACCAACGATTGTGATGTAAGTTTGCCCCGCGTGTAAAGCTCAAGCCCACGCGGGGCTTCTTTTTTCATGAACTATCCGTGAATTACGTACCTTTGTACGCGTATAAAACACCATACAACAATATGAAGACATACTGTCGCTTCCTGTTTTCCCCCCTCCTCATCCTGCTCCTTATGGCTGTCGGAAAAGGACCGGCCTTTACGATCTTTATGGTGGGTGATTCCACAATGGCAAACAAAGACCTCACCGGAGGTAACCCCGAACGTGGCTGGGGGCATGTGCTGCCGGGTTTCTTTAGTGAAGAAGTACGGATAGATAACCATGCCGTCAACGGTCGCAGCACCAAGAGTTTTATCGACGAAGGCCGGTGGGACAAGGTCATTGCGGAAGTCCGGAAGGGCGACTACGTCTTTATCCAGTTCGGCCATAACGACGAGAAAGATGATCCGGCTCGGCATACCGAACCGGGTGGCTCGTTCAACGCCAACCTGAAACGGTTTGTGGCGGAGACACGTGCTAAGGGAGGTATTCCTGTCTTGTTTACCTCTATCGTCCGCCGCCAGTTTGCCGAAGACGGCACGCTGAAGGAAACACATGGAGCCTATATCACCGAAACAAAAAAAGTAGCGACTGAAATGAATGTTCCCCTTATCGATCTCAACAGCCTTACGCACGACTGGGTACAGACATTGGGCGATGGACCATCCCGCAATTACTTTATGTGGGTACAACCCCATACCCTTGCCTGTTGCCCGGAGGGGAAACAAGACGATACGCATCTCAACGTTGCCGGTGCCCGTGCCGTGGCTGCGATGGCGGTTAAGGCATTGTCGGAAACAATCTCCACCTTCTCGTCTTACATCCGCCGTTATGAGTTCGTGGTGGCGAAGGATGGCTCGGGTGATTTTTTCACTGTGCAGGATGCTGTTAACGCCGTGCCCGACTATCGGAAGGAAGCGCGCACCCGTATCCTGATTCGTCAGGGCGAATACAAAGAGAAACTGATTATTTCCGAAAGCAAGATCAATGTATCCCTGATAGGCGAGGAAGGAACTGTCCTCACCTACAATGATTTCGCCAGCGCGAAGAACATCTTCGGTGAAGACAAATCTACTTCCGGTTCGGCTACCTGCTATTTCTATGCAGACAACCTCTATGCTGAAGGGATTACGTTCCGCAACTCGGCCGGCCGTGTCGGGCAGGCGGTGGCTGTGATGGTGGCAGGCGACCGCACGGTGTTTCGCCGTTGCCGCTTTCTTGGCTTTCAGGATACACTCTATACCTACGGGATGGACAGCCGGCAATATTACGAAGGCTGCCATATCGAGGGAACGGTCGATTTCATCTTCGGTTGGTCGACAGCTGTCTTCAACCGTTGTACCATCCACAGCGTAGGCAACGGCTACCTCACAGCACCCGCTACGCCCGAAGGACGCACCTACGGTTACCTCTTTCTCGACTGCAAACTGACAGCCAACCCGGGTGTGGATCATGTCTACCTCGGACGCCCATGGCGTAACTACGCCCGCTCCGTCTTTGTACGTTGCCAGATGGACGCCCACATCCTACCCGTCGGTTGGCACAACTGGAACAAGCCCGAAGCCGAATCCACCATCCTCTTCGCTGAGTACGGAAGTACCGGCTCCGGCGCTGCCCCTGAGTTTCGCGCTGCCTTTTCTCACCAGCTTCCTTCAGCCGCCGGCTTCACCGTCGAAGAAACCCTTGCCGGTATCGATGGTTGGAACCCGCTCACCGATCCGGAGACGTTGATGTTGGAGAAGAGGTGAGGATAATGTTTTTCTTAATCTTTTTGTATCTTTGGTGCATGAGCAGAAAAGAAAAACTGCTGAAACGGTTGCTAACGCCGCCTGCCAATTTTACCTATGATGAGGCTCAATCCCTCTTTACACCAAATGGTGGCCATTAAAGCTAAAGAGCAGGGAATAACAGTGAACCGTTTTATCAAGCAGGCCGTAGAGCATGAACTACAGCTTTCAACAGCATATTGATGAGCATCTGTACACTTTTCCGGCTTTTGCGATCTTCGTTTCAAGCAAAATTCGTATCATTGTGGACCGAATCTGATTCTGAGACCACATGCGACGAATGTTATCCGCCATATTACTACTGATAATCGCCTTCACTGTGAATGCACAGTGGAAGTGCGCTTTTACCCATTATTCTTCCGAAGAAGGCCTGTCGCAACAGGCCGTGATGAGCATCCTGGAGGATAGCAAGGGATATCTGTGGTTTGCTACCTGGGATGGCATCAACAAGTTTGATGGCTATAGCTTCCGTACCTACAAGGAAAGCGCCGGGAATGGGGTAGGGCTTACGAACAACCGGGTGGATTATATAGCCGAAGACGCTTACGGCCAGATCTGGGTACGGGCATATGATAACCGCGTGTTCCGCTTTGATCCTTCTACCGAAAATTTCACACAGGTGCCGGCCGAGGGAAAGGAAAGTAATCTCTCATTTACCGATGTACGTATCCTAAACGATCGCCATGTCTGGCTGTTGACTGAGAACGAAGGCGCCGTGCGGGTAACGATCGAAGCCGGCGGTCAACGGCTTCGCACTGATGCCTACTCGATGCAATCAGGCCTCTTCCCATCCATGCGTATCCTCAATGTTTCGCAAGACCAGGCCGGAAACGAATGGCTGCTCACTAACAATGGGCTGGGAATGATCCTGCGTGACAGCATTCGCCCATCGGTCTATTTCTCTGATACGCCCTCATCCAAGGGACGTAACAAACAGGCTTTTTTCGCGATGTATGAAGGGGAAGACACACTCTATTTCGGTTCTGAAGCCGGACGTATCTGGATGTATCGGATAGCGGATCAGAGTTTCCAATTGCTTGAGTTACCGACGGCTTCTGATGTCATTTCCATCCATTCCGGAGCCGACGATGGCTTGATTGTAGCTACCCGCCGCGATGGCTTCTTTACCTGGCAGCCTGCCTCGGGGCAGTCCGTACATTATACAAAGACATCCAATCCCCGCCTGCCGGGTAACGAGATACTCAATGTCTATGTGGATCGCGAGCAGGAAGTGTGGTTTAATCTCGCCGATGCAAAGGGCGTGACCCACTTCAATCCTTATACGAAGACGATCCGGCAGGAGACTCCATCTACCGAAGAAGGTGGAGCCTACCGTGCCCAACCGGCTTTCTTTATCCACGAGGACGTGAATGGATACCTCTGGGTGCATCCCTTTGACGGCGGGTTCTCGCTCTACGACCGCAAGGAGGGGCGGCTGAAACCCTTCTACAACCAACCCGGGGCGGCCGACTGGCGCTTCTCCAACAAGGTACACTCCGCCATGTCCGACCGACAGGGTAATCTCTGGATGAGCACGCACTCGAAAGGGCTGGAGAAGATCACTTTCCTGCCCGACCGCTTCCAACTGCGTGCGCCGGTGCCATTGACCTATGAATCGCTGAGTAACCACGTACGCTCACTGCTTGAAGACAACAAAGGACGGTTGTGGATGGGGTTACGGGACGGGATGATACGCGTGTACGACAAAAATGTCTATCTGGGGTATCTTGCTGCCGATGGCAGTATTTCGAAGACAGCTCGCCCGTTTGACGGCGTGGCCTATAATATCATACAGGATTCCTGTGGCCGTATTTGGATCGCAACAAAGGGGAATGGCCTGATCCGCGCCGAGGAAGTGAACGGGCATTTCCGGCTTACCACCTACCTGTCCGACCCGAACAACCTTTATAGCCTGAGCGACAACAATGTCTATTCGCTCCATGAAGACCGTAGTGGGCGCCTTTGGATCGCCACCTTCGGCGGCGGATTGAATTATCTGGATGAACAGGCTGACGGCAGTGTCCGCTTTATCAACCACCAGAATAACCTCAAGGGTTATCCTATCGACGCCTGCTACCGTGTCCGCTTTGTAACGTCGGATACGCAGGGGAACATTTGGGTGGGGACCACCTCCGGTGTCGTCGTGTTTGCGATGGACTTTACCTCGCCCGAGGCTATTCGCTTCCGGCATTACCTGCATATGCCGAACGATCCCGCCAGCCTGAGTAACAACGATGTCTATTGGGTAACGGAGACTTCCGATAAGGAAATATTCCTTGCTACCTTCGGCGGTGGACTGAATAAACTTCAGTCGGTTAAAGGCGACGATAATGCCTCTTTTACCGCTTATACCATTGCTCAGGGATTGCCCAGCGACGTATTGCTCAGTATGCAGGAAGATGCACAAAAGAACCTATGGATCAGTACAGAGAACCGCCTTTTCCGTTTCGATCCGGCAACCGGGCAGGCTGACAGCTACAACGATAAGAGCCTTAATATCCAAGCCGGTTTCAGTGAGGGGGCCTCTATTCGCCTCAGCGATGGACGGCTATTGTTCGGTACCAGCAACGGACTTCTTTCCTTCTCGCCCGGCGAGATGTCCAAGAGCAGCTTCGTTCCTCCAGTGATCTTCACCCGCTTGTTGGTCAATAACGATGAGGTGCGCCCGGGACAAAACCATGCGCTTGGACATATCCTCGACGATACGGAGCGGCTTACACTTTCGCATCGCCAGAATACCGTAACCCTACAGTATGCTGCCATCGACATGAATGCTCCGGAAGATATTCGCTACGCTTATATCCTCGAAGGTTTTGATAAGGAATGGTCGTATGTGGATAAGCAGCGCGTCGTGACCTACACCAACCTGCCGAAGGGCGAGTATGTGTTCCGCGTCAAATCTACCAACCACGACGGCGTGTGGGTCGACAATGCCCGCGGACTTCCCGTTACTATCCTGCCGTCGTTCTGGGAGACGCCCTGGGCTTTGTTGTTGTACATCCTTGCCATCCTCGGCATTATTTTTGCGGGTGTATATATCCTTTTTACTATTTACCGGTTGAAGCATGAGGTGACGGTCGAGCAGCAGATATCGGATATCAAACTCCGCTTTTTTACGAATATATCCCATGAATTCCGTACGCCGCTTACGCTGATCTCCGGTCCGGTGGAACATGTGTTGAAGTACTCACCGCTTACGCCCGAAGCCCGCGAACAGCTCCAACTGGTCGAACGCAATACCGACCGTATGCTACGGCTGGTGGATCAGATACTCGACTTCCGCAAGATACAAAACCGCAAGATGAAACTCAAGGTGCAACGTATCGAACTGGTATCATTCACCCGCCGGATCATGGACAGCTTCGAGTCGCTGGCCGACGAACATGAGATTGACTATATCTTCGAACCCGAACAACGTACGCTCTTTATCTGGGCGGATGCCGACCAGTTGGAAAAGATCATCTTCAACCTCCTGTCCAACGCGTTCAAATATACGCCGGTGGGCAAGATGATCAAGGTGTTTATCCGCAACGACGAGAAGACTGTTTCCTTCGGCGTGCAGGATCAGGGCATTGGTATTGCACCAAATAAAAAGGACACCATATTCGTGCGCTTTGAACAACTGGTGGATAAGAATCTTTTCAACCAGTCGAGTTCCGGTATCGGCCTCTCGCTCGTGAAGGAATTGGTAGAGATGCACCGGGCGACGATCCAGGTGGACTCCGAACTGGGAACGGGCAGTACCTTCACCGTGGTTTTCACCAAAGGGAAGGATCATTATCCGCCTCAGACTGAATTCCTGCTGACTGACTATGCGCTTCCGACAATTACCGATGCCGCTGTACCGCCAGCCCAGTCTCCGGCGCCTGTTCCGGAAACATCCGGCGAAGCAATGGAAGAAACGTCTGCCGACCTGATGTTGTTGGTGGAAGACAACGACGAATTGCGTACCTTCCTCCGTGCCATCTTTGCCGCCTCTTTCCGTATTATCGAAGCAAAGAACGGGGTGGAAGGCGTCGAGAAAGCCCTTTCGTTTGTGCCCGATATCATTATCAGCGATGTGATGATGCCCGACAAGGATGGTATCGAACTCACCCGCGAACTGCGTGCAAACCTCTCCACCAGCCATATCCCCATCATCCTCCTGACGGCTAAGTCGGCGCTTGAAAGCAAGCTCGAAGGAATGGAATACGGCGCCAACGACTATATCACCAAGCCGTTTAGTTCGACCTACCTCAAAGCGCGTGTCGAAAACCTGCTCATGCAGCACCGCAAAATGCAGGAACTTTACCGCTCGAACCTGATGAGTACCACCAGCGAGAAACAACAGCAGCCGGAACTGACTACGGACATGTCACCCAACGACCGCAAGTTTATCGACCGGCTGGTAGAATTGATGGACACCCATATGGACAACGGCGACCTGGTAGTGGAAGATCTCGTGGCAGAACTAGCCGTCAGCCGTTCCGTCTTCTTTAAAAAACTGAAAGCGCTCACCGGCCTGGCGCCTATCGAATTTATTCGTGAGATACGTGTCAAACGCGCCGCCGAGTTGATCGAAACCGGCGAATATAATATGTCGCAGATCTCTTATATGGTGGGTATCAATGATCCACGCTACTTCAGCAAATGCTTCAAGCAGAAGTACGGTATGACACCCACTGAGTACAAAGAACAAAAAATCCACCCAAATAGTCAGAATATACACACCGGAGAGGCAGAATAAGGTTATTTTTGTATCGTCATCATAATACCATGATATGAAAATGAACCTTCTGGCCGCTATGGCCCTACTTGTATCGGTTGCGCTTCACGCCGAAGTACAGACCATCGAAGTGACGGTGGCGAATCCCCATGCGCATGATAAAATGGATGAACCGGTTGTCGTCGGCCTCCATACGTTGCAACTCCCTTTTGAAGTAGCTTCGGCTACGGTTTGGGACGGCACTGTCGAAATCCCTTCACAACTCGACGACTTTGATCGCGATAATCGTCCGGACGAACTGGCTTTTGTCATTGACCTGCCGGCAACGTCTACGCGTACATATAAAATTATCCTTTCGTCCGAGCCGACTAACAAGACTTACCCATCACGTGTCTATGCCGAAATGCTGATGCGTGGGGATAACGGTCAACATCAAAAGATCACCTCGCTTACCGTACCCGGAAACAGCGACATCTATAACCTGCTTCATCACCACGGCCCCGCATTCGAATCCGAGTTGGTAGCCTATCGCATCTATTTCGACCTGAAGCAGACCGTCGATATCTACGGCAAGTTCAACAAAGGATTGGAGATTGAAGCATGCCAGTTTTACCCCACCGACGACCAACTGGCCCGCGGTTTTGGCGACGACGTGCTGCGCGTAAGCGGTAGCGCCGGGGTAGGTGCACTGAAAGGATGGAACGGACAGAAAGCCACCCACATCGCACCCGTGGAAACACGGACGGAGACTGTTCTGGCTACCGGCCCCGTGCGCACGGTGACCGACGTGGATGTACGCAACTGGCAGTACCAGGGTAATGTTTTGAATATGAAGATACGCTATATCCTCTATGCCGGACACCGCGACTGCGAGGTGCAGGTGCGTTTCGACCGTCCGTCGTGGCAGGAAACGTTCGCCATCGGGATCCAGCATATCAAGGAATCGGTATCGCATGCTGACGGCAAAGGCCTCCTGGCCTGCTGGGGAACGGACTGGCCGGTGAACGATACGGTGAAGTATGCCAAGGAAACGGTCGGCCTCGCCATGTCTCTTCCACAACCAATTGTGAAGCGTCAGGCTGATGATGGAGCCAACTACCTCTATACTGTCGGCCTCGACGGTGGGACGGCTTTTACCTATTATATCACCTTCACTTCCATGAAGGAAACTTTCGGCTACAAGACGCCTGAGGCTTGGTTTGCCTTTACGGAGGAGTGGAAGAAGACACTTTTGCAGCCTGTTACTATCCGTATCACGAAATAATACTATTATATTTGCATTATGAAGAAAAGCATTCTTGCGATTGGCACGGGGCTTTCCCTGCTGCTCTTCTGTCTGCCTGTAATGGCGCAGGCTCCATACGTGTCACCTGTCTGGGTGGCCGACCAGGGCGATGGAACCTACCGTAATCCCATTCTTTACGCCGATTATTCCGATCCCGACGTTATCCGTGTGGGGAATGATTTCTATATGACGGCTTCCAGCTTTAACTGTATTCCCGGTTTGCAGATCCTGCATTCCAACGATCTGGTAAACTGGACGATTATCCATGCGGCCATCCCGTCCGCCCATCCGTCGGATAAGACGGTGATGGACGATCGTCCGGATCATGGCAATCGTGTTTGGGCTCCCTGCCTGCGTTATCATGACGGTACTTTCTATCTCTTCTGGGGTGATCCCGACCGGGGCGCTTATATGACGGAGACAACCGATATCCGTGGTGCCTGGAGTGAACCTGTACTGGTAAAGGCCGGTAAAGGCATTATCGACACGTCGCCCCTGTGGGACGACAACGGTCGCGTCTATCTGGTCCATGCCTTTGCCGGAAGCCGTGCCGGACTGAAAAGCGTATTAGCCGTTTGTGAACTGAGCGCCGATGCTACCTGGGCAATGACCGAAAGCCGCATCGTCTACGACGGGCACGCAGACAATGAAACCATCGAAGGCCCGAAATTTTATAAACGTGACGGTTCTTACTATATACTTGCTCCTGCCGGTGGTGTAGCTACCGGTTGGCAACTGGCGATGCGGGCCACGAACCCGTACGGTCCGTATGAAGTACGCACGGTGATGGCACAAGGCAAGTCCACCGTCAACGGCCCTCACCAGGGTGCCTGGGTGGATACCCCGACTGGCGAGGACTGGTTCTTGCATTTCCAGGACGTTGGCGCGTATGGCCGCATTGTCCACCTCCAACCGATGAAGTGGGAGAAGGGTTGGCCGGTGATTGGCTCTGATGCTGATGGCGACGGTTGTGGCGAACCGGTGATGACGCACGTCAAGCCGAATGTAGGCAAGGTCTATCCTGTCTGTACGCCGCAAGCAAGTGATAACTTCTTGACCAACTGCCTCGGCCTTCAATGGCAATGGCAGGCCGACTATAATCCGAAGTGGTCATTTACGGATGCCACGAACGGAGTCCTCCGCCTTTATTCCTACCCGGTAGGCAAAGAAGCGAAAAGCCTGTGGGATGTGCCCAACGCACTGTTGCAAAAGACGCCTGCTGATGCTTTCACGGTGACAACAAAGCTGCGCTTCTCTCCCTCACCCAAGTATAAAGGCGAACGAACGGGACTTGTCGTGATGGGGCTTGATTATGCCGGGCTGGTGCTTGACCATACTGACAAAGGTCTCACTCTTTCGCAGGTCTCTTGCGCCAAGGCTGATGCCGGCAGTCCGGAAAAGGCAAATGCGACCGTCACCCTCTCCGGTGCCGGGCAGTGGATTTACCTGAAGGCCGAATGCAATAAAGCTGCTGTATGCCACTTCTCTTATAGCCTCGACGGACGGACGTATCATGCACTGGGACAGTCCTTCCAGGCACGGGAAGGCAAATGGATCGGAGCCAAAGTCGGCCTGTTCTGTACCCGTCCCGCTATTGTCACCAACGACGGGGGCTGGGCTGATGTGGACTTCTTCCGTTTTACAAAGCCTGCCGCCGATGTCGCTAGGCAACTGGGACTGGCTATCCGCCTTGCCGACGCTGAAATGGCACGCTGCCCCGAGTCGTGGCAACTCGACTTCCAGCCCACACTCAAGTGGGATTATTGCCACGGCCTGGAACTCCAATCGTTCCTCGACCTTTACGAACGTACCGGCTACGAGAAATACCTCGACTACGCCATGGCCTACGCCGATACAATGATCCGCGAAGACGGCTCGATCACGGCCTATAAGCTGGCCGATTACAATATCGACCGCCTCAACTCCGGTAAGATGCTCTTCCGCCTCTACGACTATACTCGCAGCCCGAAAGTGAAACGGGCCATCGACCTCCTCCGCAGTCAGTTGGATACGCATCCGCGCAACGACGACGGTGGCTTCTGGCACAAGAAGATCTACCCACACCAGGTGTGGCTCGACGGTGTGTATATGGGGTCGCCCTTTATGGCGGAGTATGCTGCCCGTTTCGGCCGTCCGCAGGACTTTGCCGATGTGGTCAACCAGATACGTGTGGCTGCCAAGCATACCTACGACCCGGCTACCGGCCTCTACCGGCATGCC
This sequence comes from Tannerellaceae bacterium, assembly GCA_031555145.1. Taxonomy (GTDB): domain Bacteria; phylum Bacteroidota; class Bacteroidia; order Bacteroidales; family Tannerellaceae; genus JAJDIA01. The sequence continues at coordinate 24,932 of JAVBUR010000105.1, forward strand.
TGCGATGTAAGCCGGGAGATGTTCTGGGCGGATAAAGTAACCGGACAGTCTAAACACGTCTGGGGACGTGCGATGGGTTGGTATGCCATGGCGATTGTGGATGTGCTCGACTTCATGCCTGCCGACCAAGAGGGTCGTGATGAGGTGCTGGCGATCCTCCAAAACATTGCCGTGCAACTGAAACGGATACAGGATAGCCGTACCGGCCTTTGGTATCAGGTGCTCGACCGTAGCGGCGATCCGGGCAACTACCTCGAATCCTCCGGCTCGTCCATGTTTATCTACGCGCTCTATAAAGCTGTGCGGATGGGCTATATTGACGGGACGTATCGTGCCGTGGCCGACAAAGCCTGGCAGGGCTTCCTCAGTGAGTTTGTGGAAACAGGCGCCGATGGCCTGATGAACATAACAAAGGCATGCGCCGTAGCAGGCCTCGGTGGAGCGGATAACCGTTCCGGTGATTACGATTATTATATTAACGAACAGATCCGTGCAAACGATCCCAAGGTGGTAGGCCCCTTTATTATGGCTGTGCTCGAACGATCGCTGATCGGACTGGAATAAACACAAAACGACAATATGGTTAATTTTTCATTGCAAGGAAAGATCGCCCTCGTAACGGGAGCATCTTACGGGATTGGGTTCGCCATGGCAACGGCATTGGCCGAAGCAGGAGCTACCATCGTATTCAACGACATCAACGGTGAATTGGTTGATAAAGGCCTCGCCGCTTACAAAGAACTTGGCATCACCGCCCATGGCTACATCTGCGACGTGACCAACGAAGAACAGGTGCAGCCTATGATCAAACGCATCGAAGCCGAAGTTGGCGTGATTGATATCCTGGTGAATAATGCCGGTATCATCAAACGTGTCCCGATGCACGAAATGAGCGCCGCCGATTTCCGCAAGGTGATCGACGTCGACCTGAACGCTCCCTTTATTATGGCTAAGGCCGTTATCCCTTCGATGATTCAAAAGGGTGGTGGCAAGATCATCAACATCTGCTCGATGATGAGCGAACTGGGACGCGAAACCGTCTCTGCCTACGCTGCTGCCAAGGGTGGTCTGAAGATGCTTACCCGCAACATCGCTTCCGAATACGGAGCCCACAATATCCAGTGTAACGGTATCGGCCCGGGCTACATCGCTACCCCGCAGACCGCCCCGCTTCGCGAACCGCAAGCCGACGGCTCCCGTCATCCCTTCGACTCCTTCATCATTGCAAAGACTCCCGCTGCCCGCTGGGGTAACGCTGAAGACCTGGCCGGCCCCGCCGTGTTCCTGGCTTCCGCGGCTTCCGACTTCGTCAACGGCCACATCCTCTACGTCGACGGTGGTATCCTCGCCTACATCGGCAAGCAACCGTGATAAGAGCGACCGCTTTCAATATCAACGAAATTTGAAAGCGGCGGTGAATGCCCGGTCACGGGCATCGTGTTCGTAGCCGTGGGGGGGAGCCCACGGGGAGGCGGTTGGGGGGGGTGTTTTCGCCGCGGGTGCGGGGCCGGGGGGGGCCGACCCGGGGGGCGGGGGCGGGGGCCACAGCGGCGATGGGGCATTCGTAGAAACGGTCGCCGGTGTGCACGTCGAAGCCGGCGTATGGATTGATGTTGGGGAGGGAGAAAAGGTAACGGCAGGTGGTGATGTCCAGGCCGGTTTCTTCCTTTACCTCACGGCGGACGGCGTCTTCGGCTGA
>JAVBUR010000076.1:0-5686 GCA_031555145.1 Tannerellaceae bacterium
GGTTCTGGGGTTGGGGTGGGCGGGGGGTGGCCCCAGGCGTGGGTTGGGTTGGGTGTTTTTTTGTGGGGCCGGGGCCGCGCGGCCTTGGCCGGGGCCCGGGGGGCCCCCCCCCCCGGCGCCAGATGGCACATCCCGCACAAAACCGTGGGCTTGCACCCACGGTTACGAACACGATACCGCTGACGCGGTATTCACCGTCGCAAAATCTTCAAATACTGTAAAAATTGAAAATAGAAAGGGCTACATCGATCGAACGATGCAGCCTTTTCTATGGGATGTAGTGAATTTACTTCTTCCAATACTGTTCCATCTGTTCCAGCGTTTTCCCTTTGGTTTCGGGGATCATCTTCCAGACGAAGAGGGCGGAAAGGACAGACATCAGGCCGTAGAAGCCATAGGTCATAGCGCCGCTGAACTCCATCATCGCCGGATAGGTGGACGAGATGAAGTAGTTGGCAGCCCACTGGGCTGCCACTGCAATAGCAACCGCCTGTCCGCGGATCTTGTTCGGAAAGATTTCGGCGATCAACACCCAACAGATCGGCCCCCACGACATCATAAACGAAGCCGTGTAGATGATAATGAATACGAGCGTACTCATACCGATAATATTGAAGTAAGACAGGCCGGAAATAGCGAACATACCCACTGCCATACCGATCGAACCGACGATCAGCAGCGGCTTACGTCCCCACTTATCGACCGTCAGAATAGCCACCACGGTAAAGATCACATTCACCAGTCCCATGACAATCGTCTGCAACATGGAGGCATCTTTGGCTGCGCCCATGCTTTCAAAGATACGCGGCGCATAATACAACGCCACATTAATCCCTACAAACTGCTGGAAGACAGAGAGCAAGATACCAATAATAATCACCTTCACCCCGTAAGAGAATATCTTTCCTTTGGAAGCTTCCGATACCGTTGCCTGAATCTCGTTCAGGATCGCACGGGCAGCTTCTTTGGACGTATTGATCTTTTCGAGTACGGCCAACGCCTTGTCTGCCTGATTGTTCATCGCCAGGTAACGCGGTGTCTCGGGAACGAACAGTACCAACAGACCGAACAACGCCGCCGGAATAGCTTCCGAAGCGAACATATACCGCCAACCAATGGCATTGATCCACTCGATCGTTTGTCCGTGGGCAATGCCCCAGTTCACGAAATAGACAACAAGCATCCCGAATATGATGGCAAACTGGTTGAACGACACCAACCGTCCGCGAATCTCAGCCGGTGCGATCTCGCCGATATACATCGGACATACCGCCGATGCCAGCCCCACACCGATACCACCAATGATCCGGTAGAAGTTGAACACCCACAGCAACGCAATCGACGGTTCGCCTTCCTGGAAGAAAAGCGTCTCGGGAAAGCCCGAACCCAACGCCGACAGGAAGAACAGTACGGCAGCTACCAGCAGCGAATTCTTTCGTCCCAGCCGGGAAGAGATGAATCCCGACATCGCCCCACCGAGGATACAACCGATCAGCGCACTCGATACCGTCGCCCCATGGATAAACGAACTCAGCCCGAGCGGCTTGATCAGGTACGCCTCGATCGATTTCTCGGCTCCCGATATCACCGCCGTATCATACCCGAAGAGTAATCCGCCCAACGTGGCCACCAACGTAATACCGAATACGTATCCGGTGTTATATTTATGGACGGACATTAGATATACTGATTGATGATCATTTCATACAATTCCTGTTTGCCGCTGATCTGTGCCGGTTCGCTGCTCTTGAGGGCGATAGTGCGCAGGTCTTCGAGCGTCAGTTTACCGTCTTCGAAGGCTTTACCGTCGCCGGCGTTAAAACTGGCGTAGCGGTCGGCACGCATCTTGCGATAACCGGAGTTTTCAAGGATATCGGCAGCCACGATCAGGGCACGGGCAAAGGCATCCATACCCGAGATGTGGGCGATAAAGATATCGTCGAGGTCGGTAGAATTACGGCGCGTCTTGGCGTCGAAGTTCGTACCGCCGGTTGTCAGACCGCCTCCTTCGAGGATCACCAACCAAGCCTGTACCAGTTCGTACAGGTCGATGGGGAACTGGTCTGTATCCCAACCGTTCTGGTAGTCGCCACGGTTAGCGTCGATACTGCACAGCATACCGGCGTCAACAGCGGCCTGTAGTTCGTGTTCGAACGTATGGCCGGCCAGCGTAGCGTGGTTCACTTCGATATTGATGGCGAAGTCTTTATCCAGTCCGTAGTGGCGAAGGAAGCCGATGACGGTTTCCGTATCCACGTCGTATTGATGCTTGGTCGGTTCCATCGGTTTCGGTTCGATCAGGAAGGTACCTTTGAAACCGTTCTTGCGGCCGTAGTCACGGGCGATGGTGAGCAACATGGCCAGATGGTCTTTCTCACGCTTCATATCCGTATTCAGGAGGCTCATATACCCTTCACGTCCACCCCAGAACACATAGTTCTCGCCACCGAGGGCGATACAGGCGTCGATCGCGTTCTTGATCTGCGTAGCGGCACAGGCCACGACGGGGAAGTTCGGGTTCGTACCCGCGCCGTTCATATAGCGCTTGTTGCTGAACACGTTGGCGGTCGACCATAACAGTTTCTTGCCTGTTTCCTGCTGGAGGCCTTTGGCGTATTCAACCATCGTCTGCAGACGGGTTTCGAATTCGGCCAGTGTATCCGGTTCGGCCACCACGTCCACATCGTGGAAGCAATAGTACGGGATGTTACATTTGCTCATAAATTCAAATGCAGCATCCATTTTGTATTTGGCGCGGGTGATGGCATCCGTGCTATCGTTCCATCCGAATGTCTTCGTACCGGGGCCGAACGGGTCGCCGCCTTCGGCGCAGAGGGTGTGCCAGTAAGCCATCGAGAAGCGCAGGTGGTCTTTGAGGGTCTTGCCCATTACCACGCGGTTCTCGTCATACCAACGGAAGGCTAACGGATTCTTTGACTCACGTCCTTCAAACTGGATCTTTCCGATTCCGGGAAAGAATTCCTTTTGTCCTTTAAAATAGCTCATACTCTTGTCAGTTTTTATGTGTTAACAATTAGATATTTCACGTTGCAGGCGCTCTTTCCATGTTTCGTAAGCGCCACAGTATTTGTCGGCTTTGAGGCCGTCGGGTTCGATCACGCGCACTTTCCGGAGGGAGGCGAAGGCTTCTTCGGGCGTGGCATAGATACCGGCGCCGAGTCCGGCTCCCTTAGCAGCGCCCACAGCGCCGTTGGTGTCGTAGAGCTCAATAGCCGCCCCCGTCACGCCCGCTAATGCATCCTGGAAGAGCGGGCTGAGGAACATATTCGCATTACCGGCGCGGATCACACGGATATCGATGCCCATGCCGTCCATAATATCCATGCCATACTTGAAGGAGAACACGATCCCCTCCTGGGCGGCCCGTGCCAGGTGTGCCTGGCTGTGGATATTGAAGTTCATCCCATGGACGGAGCAACCCGTTTCCTTATTTTCAAGCATACGCTCGGCGCCGTTGCCAAACGGCAGGATCGACAGCCCTTCCGAACCGATGGGCACCGAAGCGGCCAGGTCGTTCAGTGCAGCATAGCTGATACCGGCAGGTGCCACATTGCGTTTGATCCACGAGTTGAGGATTCCTACGCCATTGATGCAAAGCAATACGCCAAGGCGTGTCTGCTCGCTGGTATGGTTGACGTGCGCGAAGGTGTTGACGCGCGACTGCGGATCGTAGTTTGTCGTCCCGTTCACGCCATAGACTACGCCGGAGGTACCGGCCGTAGCGGCAATCTCGCCTGGGTTAAGCACGTTCAACGAGAGGGCGTTATTTGGCTGGTCGCCGGCTCGGTAGGTGACCGGCGTACCCTTCTTTAGTCCCAACTCGGCAGCGACAGACGACAGTAACTCGCCTTGCAGGCCGAAGGTCGGACGGATCTCGGGGATCAGGTCGCGGCTGAAGCCGTAGTAATCCATCAGGTCGTCCGAGAGGCGGTTTTCGGCGAAGTCCCAGAAGATGCCTTCCGACAGTCCGGAGACGGTCGTCACGACATCACCCGTCATCTTCATCCCGATATAATCGCCGGGCAGCATACATTTATAGACGGATGCGAACAGCACCGGTTCGTATTCCTTCACCCACGCCAGTTTGGAGGCGGTGAAGTTTCCCGGTGAGTTCAACAGGTGCGAAAGGCACCGCTCCTCCCCTATGTTACGAAAGGCGCGCTCGCCATATGTCACCGCCCGGCTGTCACACCAGATGATCGACGGACGGAGCACCTGCAGTTTCTTGTCTACCAGCACCAGCCCATGCATCTGGTAGGTGATACCGATGGCTTCGATGTCTTCGCCTTTGATATGTCCGCTCACCATGGCGCCTTGCAACGCCTGCTTGAGGGAACTCCACCAGTCTTCGGGTTCCTGTTCGGCCCAACCGGCCTTGATGGCTTTGATGGGGGCTTCTTCTTTCGGGAAAAAATCGGAAGCTGCTACTTCACCCGTTTCCTTGTTCACAATGGAAACCTTGACCGACGAACTGCCGATGTCGCATCCTACTAAATACATAGTCACATTAGTTTATATTTGTTTAACTTCGATCGTTGCTTGTTGTAGATCACCTTGTCGAAGCGGTAGTAGCGGGCGGCACGGTGAGCGACGTTCTCTTCGACCTCTTCCATGGGGATCACGTATTCGAGGGAATTCATTTTCTTGTGGAAATTACGCACGTCGATTTCCTTGCCATACACGACTTCATAGGTACGTCGCAGTTGAGAGGCGGTGAACTTGATGGGCAGGTATTCGAAGATAAGAGACGGTTCTTTCTCAATCAGCAGGCGGATTTCTTCCACCGCCTTCTCCACAATCTCCTTATGGTCGAACGGCAGGCGGGGCAGGCTGTCGACAGCCCACCAGCAAACGGAGTCGTATTTGACCAGGTTGCTCTTCCGGCTGCTCTTGCACAGGGCGAGGTAGGCAATGGTCACGATACGGGTGATCTTCTGATTCGAGGCATTCTCGAGCCACATCACATCCTCCTTGTTGCTTGTCCGCGTGGGCGAACCAAAACTGCGAAACTGGTTCAATGGAACACGTTTCAAGCCGGTGGCCTCGTTCAGCACGCGGTAAGCGGCTGCTTCCAAGTCTTCCGACTGATAAATCAGGCTGCCTGGCAACTTATAACCGACCAGGTTATTTTCCGTATCCCTCCGCTCCACCAGCAATACCGACAGTTGGTCTTTGTGGATTCCCATTAGTACACAATCCACCGACACATGTGGATAAAACATCTCTTTCATAACTCTTCACCTTTTTGTACAATATACATAAACTACGGCTGCAAATATAACCATTTATCGGAACAAACAAATAGATCAAAACCTATTTTACAACATACTCAACACGTTATTTATCTGACACTTCATTATCGTACATCGTACAGTATGACAGTATCGTATATCATACAATATCTTTTGGGTGGGATAAAGGAATACCCTTCGTCTAATCATCAATATACCCCAGACATCGGCAAAATATTCAAACTCAACGAGACTTGAATCTTTTGCTGGTGTGTTTTGGCATCCAGTTCATCCTCAGGAGCGCAGCGACGTTTCCCCTCTTGAGCTACTCTTTATACACATCTTTTGATGCGTGTATGGGGATAACTTGAGGTCGTGACAGTGAAAATGCCCCGTCAGGGGTATCGTGTTCGTAGCCAGGGGTGTAAGCCCCT
>JAVBUR010000013.1:0-12154 GCA_031555145.1 Tannerellaceae bacterium
CAAGCAACTTTCGAGCTCGGGTCGTAAGCCAGAAACTCATCCAGCAAAGCATCCGATATCTGATCGGCTACTTTATCGGGGTGCCCTTCGGACACCGATTCGGAGGTAAATAAATAACTCATTTCCTTATAAGAATTAAAAATATGAAAGGGATGGAGGGGTGGAAATGTGTGCGGAAGCAATCGGAAGGATTGTTTTTAGCATTTTTTTCTGTGGTTGCAAGCATACAAATCTATCCACATCCCGAAATAATGGGACAAAGGTACGGATTATTTTATATCAAACATGCGCTTTGGTGATTATTAACATGCCAAGGCCTTGTACCAAGGTTACAGCAGGGTGGAGTACAGCTCGCGGACGGTTTGACCGAGGAGGGGGTGAAGGCGGTTGGGGACGATTTCGGCGAGGGGTTGCATAACGAAGAGACGTTCATGCATGAGGGGATGGGGAAGGGTGAGATGGGGTGTTTGCAAGATAAGATCGTCGTAGAAGAGGAGGTCGATGTCGATGAGGCGGTCGTGATACTGGCCGTCAGTCTTTTGGAGGCGGCCCATTTCGATCTCGATCTGGCGAGTAGTATCGAGCAGGTCTTGGGGGGAGAGTGGGGTTTCGAGCACCAGGGCGGCGTTCAGGAAGGCGTTGTCGGAAGTGAAACCCCAGGGTTCAGTTTCGTAGAAGGAGGAGAGAGCGGTAACGTCCCCTACCCTTTCAGCCATAAGCGCGGCTGCCTTGATGAGGTTGCCGCGCTTATTTCCGATATTGGTTCCGATGCTAATGCAGACGGTTGACATGATATGTATTACAATCGTTGTTAATTGATCCACAGGATCGTCGGCGTCGAATGACCGGCTAACGTCGTTTAGATGATTAACATGGCGTCGCCATAGGCACCGAAGCGGTATTTTTCCTGTACGGCCACTTTGTAAGCTTTCATGATGGTGTCGTATCCACCAAAGGAGGCAGTCATCATCAGGAGGGTCGACAGCGGCATGTGGAAGTTAGTGATCAAGCGGGTAGCCACGCTGAAGTCGTAGGGCGGGAAGATGAACTTGTTCGTCCAGCCGTTGAATTCTTTCAGGTGTCCGTCGGTGCTGACGGCAGTCTCCAAGGCACGCATCACAGACGTTCCTACGGCGCAGATCTGACGGCGGTCGTCGATGCCGGCATTGACGATACGGCCCACTTCTTCGCTGATCACCATTTGTTCGGAGTCCATTTTATGTTTGGTAAGGTCTTCGACGTCGATCTCGCGGAAGTTACCCAGGCCGGAGTGTACGGTGAGGAAGGCAAAGCGGCAGTCCTTGATCTCCAGGCGTTTCATCAACTCGCGGCTGAAATGCAGACCGGCGGCAGGGGCGACAACGGCTCCTTCTTCGGTAGCGAAGATGTTCTGGTAACGCTCTTCGTCGTCCGGTTCCACTTCGCGGTCGATATAGCGGGGCAGCGGCGTTTCGCCGAGGGCGTATAAAGCAGCCTTAAAATCATCGTGGGAACCGTCATAAAGGAAGCGGAGCGTACGTCCACGCGAGGTGGTGTTGTCGATCACTTCGGCCACCATCGAATCGTCTTCGCCGAAATATAGTTTATTGCCGATACGGATCTTACGGGCAGGATCCACCAGCACGTCCCACAGACGGAGTTCGGGGTTGAGTTCGCGCAGCAGGAAGACTTCGATACGAGCGCCGGTCTTTTCCTTGTTGCCGTACAGACGGGCGGGGAATACACGGGTGTTATTGAAGACAAATACGTCTTTTTCGCCGAAGAAGTCGAGAATGTCTTTAAAGGTATGATGGGCGATATCGCCGGTGGTACGGTTCACCACCATCAGACGCGACTCGTCCCTGTTCTGCGTCGGATGCAACGCGATCAGTTCGTCGGGCAGGTCAAATTTGAATTTAGAAAGCTTCATAACTATTATTTTTATTATTCTTTTTCTTCTGTTTGAATGTGTTCGTCGAGGTAGGCGTCAATGTCCTCGGGCGACATACACCTATCCAATGTCACATCACCGATCCGCGTACGCTCCAGCGCGATCAGATGGGCACCCGATTGCAGGGCTTCACCGATGTCACGGGCCAGGGCGCGGATATACGTTCCTTTACTACACACCACCCGTATCCGGATGTCGGGCAGTTCGCATGCCAGTAGTTCCATTTCATCAATGACGAGGGTCTTCGACTTCAGCTCAACATCTTCCCCTTTGCGTGCCAACTCATAGGCACGTTTTCCTTCCACTTTGCAGGCCGAAAAGACCGGCGGCACCTGTTGGATCACACCGACAAACGACGCCAATACGGCTTCCACCTGTTCGCGGGTAATGTGGTCGAAGGGATAGACGGCGTCGATCTCCTTCTCCAGGTCGTACGAGGGTGTGGTTGCTCCCAACCGGAGAGTGGCCACATACTCTTTGGTCTGGTACTGAAACTCGTCAATCCGCTTGGTGGCTCTGCCCGTACACACGATCATCACACCCGTAGCCAAGGGATCCAATGTCCCGGCATGGCCTACTTTCAACTTCTTCATCTTCAGCTTCCGGCAAAGTTTATACCGGAATTTGTTCACCAGATCGAACGATGTCCACCGGAGTGGTTTATTAAAATAGAGGACTTCTCCTGCAATAAAATCCATTAAATGATCTGTAAGTTATGCCCGGTCAGCAGCATCACCAGGATCGCTCCTCCCACGATGATACGGTAATAACCGAAGGCCTTGAATCCATATTTTGTCACATATCCGATAAAGAACCGGATCGCCAACAGCGCCACGATGAAAGCCACCACATTTCCCAGCAACAAGGCCATGAGGTTTTGACTGAGCACGTCGGCTCCGGTGGGCTCCATGAACAGTTTCAACATTTTGTAAGCCGTTGCGGCAAACATGGTGGGAACCGCCAGGAAGAAGGAGAACTCAGCCGCCGCCTTACGCGACAACTTTTGAGACATACCTCCTACGATCGTAGCCATCGAACGCGACACGCCCGGTATCATGGCGATACACTGGATCAGTCCGATCCGGAACGCTTTCTTCTCTGTGATCTCATCCGTTCCATCGGGATGATTGAACAGCTTATCCACAAAGAGCATAAAGACACCCCCAAGCACCAGCATCACAGCCACCACCCAGACGTTCTCCAGCAGGTTGTCGATAAAATCTTCGAACAGAAAACCGATCACCGCTGCCGGGATAAATGCCACTAACAGTTTCCAATAAAAATCAAATTTGTGAAGAAAACTCTTCACATCTGTCACCTTTCCCGGGTTCAGCCGGAAGAAACGGTCCCAATACAGGCATACCACCGACAGGATGGCGCCAAACTGGATAATCACCGTAAAGGCTTTTACGAAAGCAGTACTCTCGATACCCAGCAGATTCTGGGTTATGATCATGTGACCGGTCGAGGATACGGGCAGAAACTCGGTCAGCCCTTCTACGATTGCCACAATAATAACTTCCAACGTACTCATTCGCCTTCCTGCTTGTCTTTACTGTTCTTCAGGATACCGACAATCATCAATCCAAAACCGATCACGGTTACGATCGGTGCAACCACGATACGACGTGTATCGAAGATATCGGGGTTAAAGGAAACACCGTCTTTCGATCCGCCACCACTCATCAACACAAAGCCGAGGATGATCACAACCATGGCCGCGATAATCCACAGATAGTTTTCCTTACGGAATGCAAAATCATGTTTATTCATGCTATATTCTTTTTGTTATTTACATGTAATACAACTGGTCGCCTTCTGTGCGCAAATACTTGTTGACTGCCAGCACGGTAGCGACGACAGACAGTATCGCTCCCATCAGGATCACCGACACACAGACTACGAGCAGCGTCTGCACATCCAGCAGTTGGATAAATCCCTGCAGTTCGTTTTGCAGATAGAACAGCATCCCCATCAGCAGGGCGATAGCCAGCAGAGACGCCATCATTCCGCTTATCAGGTTGTACCGCACAAACGGCGCCCGGATAAATCCCGGCGTCGCACCTACCAGCTTCATCGTATGGATCAGGAAGCGTTTGGAATAGATCAACAGCCGGATCGTATTCCCGATCAGCACAAACGAGATAACCGTCAGGATGGCGGCCAACGCCAGCAGGATCAGTCCTACCCGCGCGATATTCGAATGTACCATTTCGATCATATCCTTGCGATAAAGCAGCTCGGATACGGAGGTATATGATTTGATTTGTTGCTCAATATGTTGCAGGCTGTCGGGGTTGGCGTATTCTGAGCGCAACCGGACCTCGATGGATGCCTGCAGGGGGTTAAAGCCGAGGAAGGTTTGCGGGTCTTCACCCAGCTCTTCTTCCAGTTCTTTGGCGGCTTGTTCCTTGGAGATGTATTCGGCTGATTTGATAAAAGGCAGCGTTTCCAGTTTTTGCTGCATACGCTTTACGTCGTCCTCCTTCTGATTGTCTTTCAAGAGGATGGAAAAGGTCATATTTTCCTTCACATATACCGACAGTTTATTGCCAAGCATCCCCATCAATAAAATAAGACCCAACAGGAAAAGGACTAACGAGATACTTATAATAGATGTCAACCGTGAGTGGAAGAAAGTAACCGTACGTACCTTTATATTATCAGCCATCAGCCAGTAGCAGTATTAATACAATTAAATAAATGGGGGAAGGGCCGTCAAGACAACACTTCCCCTAAATTCTCTGCAAAAGAACGAATAAATTACGTATCTCCGGCAGTTTATTTCCCGAATTACAATAATTTAACTTACAGTATCCCCGAACAAGGTAGCCGACGAGGCATGAGTGATCCGCACCTGTACGTACTGCCCGACATGGTAGTGCTGCTTATCGAAGATCACTACCTTATTCTGGCTCGTACGACCGAACAACTGTTCACGTGAACGCTTGGAGAAGCCTTCGACCAACACTTCGAATGTCTTACCGACATCCCGTTGGTTGCTCTCGTCCGACAGTTGGTTCTGAAGGTCGATCATACCTTGCAGGCGACGGATCTTTTCTTCTTCCGGAATATCATCCGTCAAGTGCTTGGCGGCATAGGTACCCGGACGTTCGGAATACTTAAAAAGGAAGGCACTGTCGTAGCCCACCTCGCGCATCAGCGATAGCGTATCCTGGTAGTCCTGCTCTGTTTCGGAATGGAAGCCACAGAAGAGATCGGTCGAGATCGCACAGTCGGGCAGTATCCGGCGGATGGCAGCGATACGGTCGAGATACCATTCGCGTGTATATTTGCGGTTCATCACTTCCAGGATACGTGAGCTGCCGGATTGGGCAGGCAAATGAATCATCCGGCAAAGATTCGGATGTGCAGCGATCACCCGTAATGTTTCATCGCTCATATCTTTGGGATGTGAGGTAGTAAAGCGTACCCGCATACCGGGTGCTTCAAGGGCTACTTTTTTCAGCAATAAAGGGAAAGTCACTGTTTCGCCCTTCTGCTCGAAGAGGTAGGAGTTGACGTTTTGCCCCAACAGGGTTACTTCTTTGAATCCTTTGTCGCGCATATCGCGAACTTCCTTCAGGATGCTTTCGACATCCCGGCTGCGCTCGCGCCCGCGGGTGTACGGTACAATACAGTATGTACAGAAATTATTACATCCGCGCATAATGGAAATAAATCCGGAGATGCGAGCTCCCACTTTCAATGGGATTACATCCTTGTAGGTCTCCTGGGTGGAAAGCTCCACATTCAGGGCCTTCTCACCCCGTTCCACAGCGCCTACCAGGTTCGGCAAATCGAGGTACGAATCAGGGCCAGCCACCAGGTCAGCACCATGTTCTTCGATCAATACTTGCTTTACCCGTTCGGCCATGCAACCCAGGACACCAACAATCAGTCCCCGTTTTTTCTTTTTTAGTGAGCGGAGGTACTCCAACCGCCCGTAAATTTTTTGCTCTGCGTTGTCTCGCACCGAGCAAGTGTTGAGAAAAACGGCATCCGCCTCGCGCATATCCTCTGTTACCGAATACCCTCCCATTTGCATGATGGAGGCTACAACTTCACTATCGGCCACGTTCATTTGGCAGCCGTAAGTCTCAATAAATAACCGCTTTTCCTCTTTTGCAACAACGGATTTAGAGTCCGCGTCTTTTTCGTGTTCAGTCATCTCTTAATTGTTAATATAGTTTAAATCTTATCCTCTTCGAACAAAAAGATCGGCAAATACTTGCCCGAATCAATTTCTTCCCTTAGATTTGCATTTGAAAAACGTAAATTTTTTCATAGTTAAGGTTTTGGTTAAATCGAATAAGGGTGGCTGTGAAGTTACCCTTATTCACTTTTTATACCAGTCATATCGTAATTTATTGCACTTATTAGGCTCATTTTGTGAAATTATGTGTATTTTTGAAGGGTGTAATTCTTAAAGTTGTTTAAAGACTATCCAATCTTTAGACGCCTTAGAAATACCCGAAAAAGCATACAAAAGTAATCAAAGTTATGGATAATCCCGGAGATTGGCTTTATATTGTATTAATGGCAGTGGCTGTAGTCACCAGCCTGATCAGTGCGGGTAAAAAGAAACGGCAGGAAGCGGAACAACAAAACCGTCCGCAACCCGACTATGATACCGACGAAGAAGCGTCGGAAGAAAAAGGTTTCTGGGATGTACTGCAAGACATGCAGAAGCAGGAGGAAGCCCGCCAACAGGAAGTTCGCCGCCAGCAACAGGCACGGGCTGCTCAAGCTACTACCCAACGCAAGAAGCAAACGTCTTCTCCTTTCCTTTCCGGTGAGACTATCAGCCGTAGCGCCCAGGCTCAATCGTCATTCCAGGAGATTGATCCGGAACCGATTTTGAAGGAAGAGGCCTTCAAAGATCCCGAAGAATTGCGAAAAGCTGTCATCTACGCCGAAATACTCAACCGGAAATATTAGCCTATCATTTTCTTTTTTAATACCTTTGCGCCGGATTTAGATTACGATGTATCACAAACAAAATATCTACCATCATGGCGTTAAAATTCATCACAGCTGAAGAAGCTGCCCTGCTTGTCAAGCATGACGACAACGTGGGCTTCGGCGGTTTTACCCCGGCCGGATGCCCCAAAGTAGTACCCACTGCAATCGCTCAGCGAGCGGAAGCCGAACATGCCAAAGGCAATCCTTTCCAGATCGGTATGTTCACCGGTGCATCTACCGGTAATTCATTGGACGGCGCTCTGGCACGTGCCAATGCGATCAAGTTCCGTACCCCATATCAATCCAACAAAGACCTGCGTAACCTGCTCAACTCACGCGAGACGGCTTATTACGACCTTCATCTTTCCGAACTGGCACAAAGCCTGCGTTACGGATTCCTGGGCCAGGTGGATGTAGCCATCGTGGAAGCCTGCGATGTAACGGAAAACGGCGAGATCGTTCCGACCTGCGGTGTGGGTATCGCCCCGACCGTATGCCATATGGCCAAAGTGGTGATCGTGGAGCTCAACCGTTTCCACCCGAAAGAAATCCGTGGCATGCACGATATCTATGAGCCGCTGGATCCTCCCTACCGTCGTGAAATCCCTATCTATACACCGTCCGATCGTATCGGCACCCCGTATATCAAGGTAGATCCCGCCAAGATCGTGGTGGTGGAAACCAACGAAGCCAACGAAGGTAGTCCCTTCGCTCCGCTGGATGACGTAACGATGGCTATCGGCCGTAACGTAGCTAACTTCCTCGTAAGTGAGATCAAGGCCGGCCGCCTGCCGAAAGAATTCGTTCCTCTGCAGAGCGGTGTAGGCAACGTAGCCAACGCTGTACTCGGTTGCATGGGCGAAAACAAGGAAATCCCCGCATTCAATGTATATACGGAAGTAATCCAGGACGCTGTGATCAGCCTGATGAAACAGGGTCGCGTGAAGTTTGCCAGCGGTTGTTCACTGTCTGTCAGCAACGAAGTGATCGAAGAGATCTACAGCAACCTCGACTTCTTTAAGGATAAGATCCTGCTTCGTCCGCAGGAGATTTCCAACAACCCCGAAGTAGCACGCCGTTTGGGTCTGGTTACGATCAACACAGCGTTAGAAGCTGATATCTTCGGCAACATCAACTCTACCCACGTATCCGGTACCAAGATGATGAACGGCATCGGTGGTTCGGGCGACTTCACCCGTTCGGGTATGCTGTCTATCTTTACCACGCCGTCAACAGCTAAGGATGGCAAGATCAGCGCCTTCGTTCCGATGGTATCCCACATGGACCACAGCGAACACTCGGTAAAGATCATGATCTCTGAATACGGTGTAGCCGACTTGCGCGGTAAATCACCTATCCAGCGCGCCCACGCCATCATTGATAACTGCGTACACCCGGACTACCAGCCCCTGCTGCGCGAATACCTCGCCATGGGCGTCAAAGGCCACACCCCGCAGAATCTGCAAGCTTGCTTCGCCTTCCACCAGGAACTGGCCGAAAGCGGCGACATGCATAATGTGGATTGGAAGAAGTACAAATAAGCAATGATGAATGATTAATTACTGATATACAACAAGAAAGGCGCTCCTCGGGGCGCCTTTTCTATTACAGCAAGGGTCCAAAACAGACAGCGAAATCTTCACATTGTACAGAATCTGAAGATTTTGGCATGGCCGTTTGGGGTCATGCCCCGTCAGGGGTATCGTATTCGTAGCCAGGGGTGCAGGCGAAGCCAAACCCCTGGTTGGATGACAGGTATATGTTTTTGTGCCGCGTCAGCGGTACCGCCCTATCGACCACGGCGCCGCTGACGCGGCGCATGATATTTGGGGGGATTGCCTTAACCAGGGGTTTGGCTTCGCCTGCACCCCTGGCTACGAATCCGATGCCCGTGACCGGGCATACCCCGAGGCCGTAGGCCTAAGGCCTCTGTCGCACTTTCAAATATGTTTGAGTTTGAAACTAATCATTACTCATTATTCCCATCTGCCGGGCACGTTCGAACATGAACTGGCGGGCGGCTTCGTACTCGTTGGGGATGATGCCGTCGAGGATGGCGTTCTTGATGGCTTCTTTCAACACGCCGACCGGTTGAGAAGGCGGAAGGTGGAAGGTGGCCATGATTTCTTCACCCGAGACCGGCGGTTGGAAGTTACGGATACGGTCTTTCTCTTCGATCTCTGCCATCTTCTCGCGCACCAGACGGAAGTTATGGAGAAAGCGGCGTACCTTATCGGGGTTCTTGCTGGTGATATCGGCTTCGCAGAGCTTCATCAGGTCGTCGATATCATCGCCGGCATCAAACAACAGGCGGCGGATAGCCGAATCGGTCACCTCGTCGTCGGAGAGCGCAATGGGGCGCATATGCAGGGTGACCATCTTCTGCACATACTTCATCTTTTCGTTCATCGGTAGTTTCATCCGACGGAAGATACCGGGGATCATCCGTTCACCGATAAAGTTATGGTTGTGGAATGTCCATCCCAGCCGGTTATCCCACCGTTTGGTGGCCGGCTTGGCGATATCGTGCAGCAGGGCGCTCCAACGCAGCCAGAGGTTGTCGCTCTTCTGGCTCAGCTTGTCAAGCACCATCAGCGTATGGGCGAAGTTATCCTTATGCCCGATGCCTTCCTTCGTCTCTACCCCTTTCAGGGCGGCCAATTCGGGAAAGACAAGTGGCAGAAGCCCGGATTGATCCAACAGCCGGAAGCCAATGGAAGGACAGGGCGCCAGGATAATCTTATTCAGTTCGTCAATGACCCGTTCTTCAGAGACTACACGCGAGCCGGTTTCATTCACTTCGGCAAGCCGTTCTTTGTTGCGTTCGATGGCTTCGAAGGTTTCCGGTTCAATATCAAAACCCAGTTGGGTGGCAAAACGAATGGCCCGCATCATGCGCAGCGGATCATCGCTAAAGGTGATGTCCGGGTCGAGCGGCGTACGGATGATCAGGTCTTCCATATCATCCAATCCGCCAAAGGGGTCGACCAACTCGCCATACCGTTCCTTATTCAGGCAGAGGGCCAGGGCGTTGATGGTAAAGTCGCGGCGGCACTGGTCGTCTTCCAGCGTGCCGTCTTCCACGATAGGTTTCCGGCTGCCGCGGTTGTAGGACTCCCGGCGGGCGCCGACAAATTCCACTTCCACGTCGCCCGTCTTCAACTGGGCCGTTCCGAAGTTCTTAAACACCGACACCTTACCGCGCTTCAGTTTGCCAGCCACCGCCTGCGCCAGGTCTATGCCGCTTCCCACCGCCACCACATCGATATCCTTCGATGCCCGGCGGAGGAACAAATCCCGTACATATCCCCCGATCACATACGCCTCTACGCCCAATGCATCAGCCGCCTCCCCGATCGTCGGGAACGGATGCCGTGCCAGGTGCTCATCTATTTCCTTTTGCGTCAAATAATACATCACGGCAAAGATACGGAAAAACAGCTTCTTTTATTGAAAAAGTAATCGTAGGGAAAGAGAAAATCGTAACTTTGTAAAAAATACGGCTATGGCAACAATACACATCGAAACCAAAAAGAAAATGGTAGAACTGCCGATTGACGCCCTACGCAATCTATCTGCCATAGCGACATCCAAAGGTATAAGTGTGAAAAAATATATGGAAAGTATTTTACTTGATAAAGCCCAAACGATGGAAAGAAATCAGAATCCAAGCCCAAGCAATGACCCTTATTTCGATGATCCGCATAACATTGAACGGATAGTAGAGTCAAGCAAGCAAGTATCCGAAGGTAAAACCGTGGAATTAACTCCCGAACTACGAAAAAAACTATTTGGCAAACTATGAAATACCGAATACTTTTATCTGAAACCCCTATCTTTGTCCCACAACACACTATTGAAACGAGATGAGAACAGTTATCATATACCTCCTGCCCGTCCTGCTGTTGGTGACAGCTTGTAATAAAGATACGGAAAAGGCGCGTGCCCGTTTGGTCGCTGCCACCGAGTTGTTCAATAACAACAACCTGGCGGCCGCCAAGATCGAAATAGACAGCCTCAGGGCAAACTTCCCCAAGGAGTTGGCCGTCCTTAAAGACGGACTCACATTGATGCGGGAAATCGAATGGAAAGAAGCCGAGCGTAATATCGCTTATATCGACAGCGTTCTACCGATCCGTCAACTGGAAGCCGAAGGACTGGTGAAAGGCTTTGTATTCGAGAAAGACCCTGAATATGACGAGATCGGCAACTATATCTGGAAACCACAGGTGCTGGAGCGCAACATCGAACGCTCTTACATCCGCTGCGGCGTTAACGAAGAAGGCGAGATATACCTCGCCAGCGTCTACTACGGCAAAGCACCTTTGAAGCATACCGGCATCACCATTAGCACGGGCAACGACCTCTCCGCCTCCACCGCCTCCATCCCTTACGACGGTGGCGTGAACTACCGCTTCGAGAACCTCGGCATGACCTCCGAGATCGTCACCTACAAAGGCGATAACGCAGGCGACGCCATCCGCTTTATCTACGACCATGCCAAAGACCGCCTGAAGGTCACCTATACCGGCGGCAAATCCTATATCCTCTACATGGCCGACGCCGACAAGAAAGCCCTTGTCGCCACCTACAACCTCGCCGTCGTCCTGTCCGACATCCACCAAATGACCCTCACCAAAAGCAAGGCGCTGAAGAAGATGGACTATCTGCGGGGAAAGGCGATAGGCGAGTGATATAGTCTTTAGCTTTCCGTAATTAAATATGTTCTACATATCATCCAAAGATAAGCACTTTGTTTCGATCTCGTACTTGAACAGAATCTTTTTGCGAATAGCTTCTACTTTCGCATCAAACAATTCAGGCTTAAAGTTCTTGCGTTGTCTCTTTACTTCGGCAATCAAAGCCCTTTTATCGTCCAAATAGATTCCGACAATGTCTATTTCGTTCTGATCTGTGCTTTTCTTTCCTTCCCACCACGAACCGATATTACGGAACTCATGGCTCTCCATCATCTTCTGACGGAAGTATATTTCCAGCGTCAAACCGGAATAGGTAGGGAAATCATTCTTTATGATATCGCCTAATGCCGGTAAGTTTTGCGATTCAACAAGATCGTTATACTTGATGAAGTATCTAAACCAAAAACGGAGGAACATGTCCGAGACTTCATAACGCACGGTTTGAGTGCCCTCTTTGGCGAAAACAGGGCGTTTCTTCTTGATTACCTCATAGTCCTCTTCTAAACGCTTTAAATAGCCTGTAACGTTTATTCCGCCTAATGCTTCTTCCAGTTCGGGG
>JAVBUR010000072.1:0-78844 GCA_031555145.1 Tannerellaceae bacterium
CGGTCAATTGGAATAACAACAATTATCATGCGCCACGTCAGCGGTGCCGGCCTACAAATACGGCACCGCTGACGCGGCGCATAAACACAATCCAATTACATGTCCGTGGGCTTGCACCCACGGCTACCAACACGATACCGCTGACGCGGTATTCACCCGCACAAAAATGTTCAAATGCTGGAAAATATGAATGCTTTTGCGAAGATGTCACTTTTGAGCAAATCCCCTGTCCCATAGGCTCTTCAGTCCAAAATATGAAAAAGCCTACACCGCTACACTAACGGGGTAACCATACTGATGCTCAGTAAGATAGCCGATGTACCATTCTCGAAAATGCTACACCTTCGCTACACCCCTGGCAAATAGTCCCCCCTGTAGCAATTGTATCAAGATACACTATTGACAACATCCTGATCCTCTATTAACAACATCATCATCCTGTATTGTCAACCTTGCATGCACTTTTCGTTCCACAACTGTGAGATGAACGTTTCACAACTGTGAGGCGAAGTGTTCACAGCTATGAGACTAAGTGTTCACGTCCGTGATACGAATGCTTCACATTTGTGGAGAGAAGAGACCATTCAAGCTCCGGGAATACATCTTCCAGAAAGAAACAATACTGCCTTTGGCTGTCGACAATAGTGTATCTTGATACAATTGCTACAGGGGGGACTATTTGCCAGGGGTGTAGCGAAGGTGTAGCATTTTCGAGAATGGTACACCCGCTATTTCATTGAGCAACAGTATGTTTACCCCGTTAGTGTAGCGGTGTAGGCTTTTTCAGATTTTGGGCTGAAGAGCCTATGGGACAGGTAGTTTGCTCAAAAATGACACCTTCGCAAAAATATTCATATCTTTCAATTTCGTTTGATTTTGAAAGCGTGTTGTTTACTTAGCGAGCTGCCTCTTCTTCAAATGCTTCCGCCGGTATGCCAAATAGAACACTTGCGGCAGGACACTGAAGGATAGCAGCATCGAGATAATCATTCCGCCTACAATCATGATGGCAAGAGGTTTCTGTATTTCAGAACCCATGCTATGCGACAAGGCGGCGGGCAACAGGCCAGCCGAACCCATCAGCGCGATCATCAATACGGAACGGGCACGGTTAGATACGGCTTCGGAGATGGCACGCCGCAGACTCGACATCGTTTGCAGGTTCTTCTTGATCATGGCTATCAGCAAGATACTGTTGATGGCCGTAACACCAAAGAGGATGATGAAACCAATACCCGCCGAGATCCCAAACACCGTCCCCGTTACCCACAGCGAGATAAACCCGCCAATAAAGGCATAGGGAATAGCACTGGCTGCAATCAGAGTGTCGCGTACCGTCCCGAAGTTCATATACAACAGGAAGAGGATCAGCAACACAACCGCCGGTACGATCACCGCCAACCGTTTCGTAGCCCGTTCCTTGCTTTCGAACTCACCCGCCCAGACAATCTTGTTGCCAGGGAGTTTGGGAATATGGGTTTCTACCTGCTGCTGTGCCTCGGCAATCGTACTGCCCAGGTCGCGTCCACGGATACTGAAACCAACCCCGACATAACGGCTACTGCCTTCGCGATAAATAAAGGTCGGCCCGGTGATAAAGCTGATACCGGCTATTTCTTTCAGAGGCACATGTTTTCCGTCCTGTGTAGGGATAAGAATGTTACCGATCTTCACTTCATCATCTCGAAACTCTTCCTGGAAGCGAAGACGGACATCGAACGTGCGCTCTTCTTCGTAGAATTTAGTGGCAGCCTTCCCTCCGATCGCCATCTCGACCACCGCCTGTGCATCGGCCATCGATACGGCATAGCGCGCCATCTGGGCTTCTTCGAGTTTGATTTGCAATTCGGGCAGGCCGACGCTGCGGTATACATTGATATCCTCAACGCCACGGACATCCCTGATCACATCAGCCACCTGATTCGCCATCTCTTCCAACTGGAACAGGTCACTACCAAATATTTTGATTACCAGGGAGCTTTTAACACCGGCCACATACTCTTCGACATTATCCTGTATCGGTTGGCTGAAGCCGAAGGTGATGCCCGGATACACGTCAAGCGTCTGTTGCAGTTCGGCTATCAGTTCTTCTTTCGTTATCTTCCGCTTCCACTCTTTCTCGGCTTTCAACTGGATGTGAAACTCGATATTGAAGAAACCGGTAGGGTCAGTGCCATCATTCGGCCGTCCGGTTTGGGAGAGGATAAACTGTACTTCGTCATACTGGCGGAGCTTATCTTTCATCTCTTTGGTGAGGCGAACGGACTCGTCGAGGTTGATACTATTCGGCAAGGTTGCTCGTACATAGACTGCTCCCTCGTTGAGCTGCGGAATGAATTCAGTACCATAGTTCATAAAGCGCACCATACACAGAAGCAGCAACGCACAGAAACCGGCGATCACCCCATACTTATAACGCGCGCTCACGGCATACAACCGGTAGCTACCGTTGATCAGAAAGCGGGTCACTACGTTCTGCTTCTCCTTGATGGCTTTTGTCAGCAAGAGCTTGCACATCACCGGCACATACGTAAGGCTCAGGATCAATGATCCCAACAAAGCATATCCCAGCGTGAACGCCAATGGAGAGAACATCTTACCCTCCACCTTCTGGAAGGAAAAGATCGGCAGCAGAGCGACCATCAAGATAATCTGAGCAAAGAAGATATACGAAGCCACACTTCCGGCACTTCGTTTGATAAGGCCGGACTTCATCATCTTGTTATATCGCTCAGGGCCTAACTCGCGGCATTTATGCTCCAAGGCGACAAAGACGCATTCAACGATTACAAGTGTCCCCTCCAACAACAACCCGAAGTCGAGTGCCCCCATTGAAATCAGATTAGCCGGTAGCCCCTGAATACGCAGCATAATGATAGCAAAGAGGAACGACATCGGAATCACCGTCGCCACAATCAGCGTCGTGCGCCAGTTGAACAGGAAGATGAAAACGATAAAAGAGACCAGCAAGATGCCTTCTATCAGGTTGCGGCTGACCGTTTTCACCGTAGCATCTACCAACGTTGTACGATCCAGGAAGGGCTGTATCCGCACGTCGGCAGGCAGGATACGGTCATTCAATTCCTCAATCTTGACTTTCAGGTTGGCGATCACTTCACCCGGATTCTGTCCGCGGAGCATGATCACGATCCCTTGTACCACGTCGTCGGCATCATCCAGTCCCACCTGTCCGAGGCGGGGAGCTGAAGATACCACCACATCTGCCACCTGCTTCACCCGGATAGGCGTGGAACCACGTACTTCGATCAATGTATTCTCAATATCTTCAATGCTTTCGAGCAGACCGATGCCCCGTACCACATACGCTTGGTTCCCCTTTTTGATCACATCGCCTCCCACATTGATATTACTGCGGGATACGGCTTCATAGACCTGCAACGGCGACAGATCGTAGTTATTCAGTTCCACCGGATTGACACGTATCTCATAGATTTTTTCCTCTCCGCCGAAGCTCACTACATTGGCCACACCCGGTACAGCGAGCAACTCGCGCTCGACTATCCATTCATTGACAGCCGCTACCTCCCGGATAGGGCGTGGACTCTTCAACACATAACGGAAGATCTCCCCCGTAGCGCCCGAAGGCGGTTCGATACCTGGGTCTGCCCCATCGGGAAGATCCAGTTCCTGCAAACGGTTGGAAGCGTATTGCTGGGCAAAGAAATCATCTACCCCATCGTCAAAGATAACGGTCACAACCGACAGTCCAAACAGCGAAGTGGAGCGTACTTCCGTCTTTCGTGGAATCGTATTCATCACACGCATCACCGGGAGGGTAATGAATTTTTCCACCTCTTCGGCACTGCGTCCCGGCCATTGGGTAATGATGCGGGCGCGGGTATTGGTCACGTCGGGATACGCTTCGATAGGCGTATGCAGGTAACAAACCACACCGGCAATGACCATCAGCACGGTCAGGAACAAAACAAGGACGTGGTTACGCAAGGCAAAAGCCACGATATATTGTGCGAACTTATGCATGGCGGTCAGTCTTTAAGTTTACTATAGATCAACAACTGGTCTTTGACCACCACACGGTCGCCTGCCTGAAGCCCCGCCTCCACATAACTGATTCCATTTGTCTGCACAGCGAGGCTGACTTCGACAATAGCGAACTCTTCTCCCACCCGCTTGACTACGAAATAACGGTTCTCATCAAAGATCAATGCATCCGACGGAATACCGGGCATCTCCACCTCACGGCTATCCTTCAGTGTCAGGTCGACAGCCATTTCAGGCTTAAAACGCAGGTCGGCGTTCGGCAGGATAATCCGTGCCTTCAACACATGCTCTTCCGGATCGAATACCTGCGGAATCACATCGATCCGTCCCTGTACCACTTCCTCCGGATAAGCCAGCGTACGAATATCGACCGGCATGCCCGGGCGGATAAATGCCAGATTACCGGCATACACATTGGCCGTGATCCACACCGTACTGATATCAGCTATCGTAAAAAGCGGCTCACTGTCGGCAGAGACAGGCGCCCCGGGAGCCATCCGGCGATCGATCACAAAACCGCTGATCGGTGCTTTCAGGGTAAAGGCACCATCGGCGCCGGGCAAACCATAAACGACCAGGTTACTATTCGCCTTTTCCAACTCGGCTTCGGCCTGTCGAAGGCGGCTTTGAGCTTCTATCAAATCCTTCTGAGAAGCCAGGTTATCCTGAAACATGCTGTGAGTGCTCTCTAGTTCACGGGTAAGGATGTGGATCTCGGCTTCAAGGCCCTGCCGTTCGGCATACATGCCGCTCAACTCACCGCTACGGATCAATGCCATCGACTGCCCTTTCGACACTTTATCGCCGATATGGAAGTAGGTAGCTATCACCACCCCGCTTACCAACGGCGTATAATGAACCATCCGGTCGGGATCATATTCTACTTTGCCGGTCAACTTCAGTTGTTGCTCGATGGGACGAAGCGTCACTTCACATGTTTCCACCTGTCGGAGGAACTCAGGCGAGAAACCGGTGCCGGCCATTGCCTCCGGCTGTTGTTTGGAACCACAGGCCGCTGCAAGGAAGGCCACTATAATCAATGCACTATATTTCATTGTTTTCATATACTGATAGCTGTTAGTTGTGAGTCATTACTAAGTCGGAGCCAACGGCATACTGTAGCTCCTCAAACAGGATACGGACATCCTTCTGCGCTGCCAATTGGGTGCGTTTATTGTCCTTGTAGATCTCGAAAAAGTCGAGATATTCGAGGATACTGATATTGCGGTTGACGAAATTGCGCGTATAGCTGGCACAGATATCATCGAGGCTGGAGATGAATTCGGACGAAATACGACGGTTGAAGTCGTAGGCCATACGATAGTTTTCAAACGCCTCAGCCACTTCATTATGGACTGCCGTCTGCTTATGTTCGGATTCAAACTGACTCTGCCGGTGGCTAATCCGCGCCGCCTTGATCGCCCCCTGGTTACGGTTGAAGAAAGGCAGGTCGATACTGACACCGAATCCCACAAAGTCGAGCATACAGTTACCTCCCCGGTCGTAAGCGGCATGGAGGGTGATGTCAGGTACACGCTGCGCCCGTTCGTATCGCAGGGATCGGCTGTAGTAGTCGGTTTGCAGAACGGCTCGCTTCAAGTCGGGACGGAAGGTTGCCAGATCAGCAAGCCGTCCGAAGGAAAGGGACTCGGGAGCCTCGAGCTGTCTATCTTCCGCAGTTAGGCCGATATATATCGGCGTAGAGAGGTTCAGAAGCGTACGAAGATCTTTCAAACTGCCGTGAATTTCCTTGCGTGTATCGTTCTGTTCGGATTGTACTTCAAGCAATGCCGCCTGCAAGCGTAACAGTTGGGTTTGGGATACGTTCCCCTGCCGCACCTGTTCACGGTAATTGGCGATAAGGACGGATAGTTCGGCCTGTTGCTGTTCGAGTACACCAAAATACTGCTGGGCATAGGCCAGCTCGGCACAGGTAGTACGAAGTTCTGCCTTGAGGCTGCATAGCAGTTCTTCATAATACTGGACGGCGATGTCCTTAGCGACCTTTTCCATAGCCACCAGCTTACCGCGTTTACCACCCATCAGAATCACCTGGTCGATACCAATCCCGAACTCCAGGTTCTTACCGAAGGAACCGGCAAAAGGCGGGATCACCTCGTCCACGCCCTGCCGCTGGGCATCGGTAGACCAGAGATTGACCTGGTCGATCGTCAACGTCGGGTTCGGCCACAACTTAGCCTGCACAATAGCAGCATCGGCCTTGTCTATATTCAGTTTCTCGGCAATCAGTTGCAGGTTTTGTTTCAGAAACAGTTCTTCTACCTGAGCGGTCGAGAACCATATCGTATCGCCCTGTGCCACCGCATGCCAACCTGCCGATAGCATGCACAAGCACATGGAGGCTTTAATAAAAGCTTTCATGTTGAATAATAACTATAAATGTGAATATAAAAGTCTATCTCGGCTTCCCGCCTTTGAAGCTACTCTCTATACACATCTTTTTGTGGCGCATGCGAATGCCCCGTCAGGGGTATCGTATTCGTAGCCAGGGGTGCAGGCGAAGCCAAGCCCCTGGACAGGCGATTGGTTAGTGTTTTTGTGCCGCGTCAGCGGTACCGGTCTATGGCATACGGCACCACTGACGTGGCGCTATTTATATGATATTCGCATTATTCCAGGGGCTTACACCCCTGGCTACGAATACGATACCCCTGACGGGGCATTCGCATGTGCCACAAAAAGATGTGTATAAAGAGTAGCTTTGAAGGCGGGGGGGGACCATCGCTTGCGATGGTGGGGCGGTTGATTTACCCTCTTTCAAGCGATTGCTCTTAGACTTTTTCAGGCGGTTGTTCCACCGTGCCGTAGATAGGCGAAGCGCCGATGGATTGGTTAAGCGGGATGTATATATCGCGTGTACATGTGACAGGTTGTGGCAATTCAATAGAGCAGAAAAGGTTCTCTCCGATCACCGGCTGAATAAGCTGGGCAAAGTGGTACGACTCCGGCAGGTCGCCGTCTTCATCCACCCCGTTCTCTTCCCCATTGATCAGCCAGCCGACAAACTCAGCCAAACTGTTGATCTCCCCTCTCCCTTCACCGGCAACAGCCATACCAACCGGCTCGGCTTCAGGAGCAGAGACCAGGAAAGCCCTGTTGATAAACGTCACCAACAGAAAGCCTACCAGGAGATATTTGAGCCATTGACTGCGCATAGACGGGACAAAGATAACAATTCTTCCTATCTTTATGCCGAAATTAAACGACGATTATGGCAACACACAATTGCGAAAACTGCCCGGTACGAGCGAAATACGATCAGGCCCCCAACTCATTGCTGGGAAGGCTCTGGCGTTGGCATATAAACTTCTGCCCCGGATGGAAAGGCTATATCCGTTCGTTGGATGAAACACAAAGGCAGGTCCTGAAAGAGAACTATCAGTTGAAATAAGCACCGGCACGTGGATATAAGGAAGTCAACTCCGCAGGATATCGACCGGATCATGGACATTTATGCCATCGCCAAGCAGTTCATGGCATCTACCGGCAACGGCGGCCAATGGGTCGGCGGGTATCCGTCACGCGAGCTGATCACGCAGGACATTGAAGACGGCCACAGCTATGTATGCGTGGGCGATGACAATAGGGTGGAAAGCGTCTTCTATTTCCGTATCGGTGAAGATCCCACCTATCTCCGCATCGACAACGGCCACTGGTTGATCGACGCCCCCTACGGCGTCATCCATCGACTGGCCGGAAGCGGCCAGGTGAAGGGCCTTGCCACGCGTTGCTTCGATTGGTGCTACGCCCAATGTCCCAACCTCCGCGTCGACACCCACCGCAATAACCTCGTCATGCAACACATCCTGGAGCAATATGGCTTTGTACGCTGCGGCATCATCTACACCGACGACGGAACGGAGCGAATTGCGTATCAGAAAGCCTGACTCAACGACCTGATGCAGAATAGCTACGTCATATACCCATCCGCCGTTTTATCCCGGTATGTAAAGTATTACTGAGAGGACTCGGGTGATGCGAGACTAAAAGAACTGAGCCGTCATATCTGAAGCAAACAACCGTGTATTAGAACAACTGATCGTAGCCTGGGAACCCAGGCTACTGGCCTTGCCGAAAGAAGTCATTGCGAACCGTCGCATAAACCCGGACAAACTGGACAACGAATGGATCTCCGGTTCAGGCGACAAACTCTCCCTCAAAGATATGACCACAGGCTACCTCAGCCACTTCGAACTGCATTTGAAAGAGATAGAGGGACTGATTAACCTTTAACTATTTCAGTAAAGTCAGACCAGTCTTCGACTTTGAATGCCCGGATATCCCTGACGGATTTCTTGAACCAGTCTATCTTGCGTAAGGCATCTATAGCCAGGAACAGATTGGCCATCGTAGCGTCTTTCGAAAGATAGACGCTACCCTGCATATTATAGAAGCCATATTTTCTCAGTTCGGTTTTGATCTCAAAATAGGCATTATTATAGGGCTCACCATAATGCGCTCTCAGGTCAGCTACAACCATATCAAAGGCTATTGCAAACATAGGCCCTCTGCATTTGTAAAGTATTTAATTTCCCCAAAAAAAATACGGCCCTGCTCATCCTTGATAGCAATTACGAGCCCCTTGAAGGGATTATGTTCCACATCAATCACTTCGCCCTCCACCCATTCAGGCAGGCCGGTCAAGACGGGACTGGCTTTGGCCATTGTCCCAAGTGATATATGATTGTTTGTTTGCATAGTATCTTCCTTTCTATTATTTTCAATAACAAAGATAACGACAAATACGGGTATTGCTTATAAAAAAAACTTAATTACCTCATTCCATCCCTTCGATTCCACACTTCGTCGGAATAGGAGGCGAGTAATCCCGGTTTTTGTTTACTTTTGGGGGGCGGATCATTGATGAACTGCCTATACACGGAATAGATGTCTTGTTAGCCGCCGTATGCGCCATCGGGCTGTCTATCCTGCTGAATAGTCTATTTGACACCCTCTTTGACATTGGCTACGAGTATCATTTCGGCACGTCCGATCTGCCGCTGTCGCTGTGGAACTGCATCGTCGTCTTGCTGATCGAAGTCTTCTTCTACCACCGGGAACAGGTGGAAACGGAGAAACGCCTGGCGCTCATTGAAAAAGAAAAGCTGCAATACCAATACGACACGCTCAAAGCGCAGGTCAACCCGCACTTCCTCTTTAACAGCCTGAATGTGCTCTCGTCGCTCGCCTACGAAGACGCCGAGAAGACGAACCTGTTTGCCAAGAAACTGTCCAACATCTACCGCTATGTCTTACAGGCCAACACCCGGCGCACAGTGCCCGTCTCGGAAGAACTGGCCTTTCTCGAATCCTATATCTTCCTGGAGAAAATTCGCTTTGGAGACGCCTTACGGTTTGAGATAGCAAACACATCCGAAGGCGACAGGCCAGTCATCCCGGTCAGGCGGCAACTGGTTGCGTTCATCCACCTTGACTAAACGCTCCCTCAAGGAATTTTTCAAGCAGATGTTTGACAATGAAGACAAGAACAAAGAGTTCCGCGCGGCAGGCTATTTCTCGGTGGGCTTCCGGTATGGGTTCTAAGCTGAGCTCAACACTCCGCCTACAATATCAAAAAAAGCACTTCTCTCTCGATTACGCAGGCCATGAAAACAACAACCGTTGGGTAGCTATTCAAGACTACCCAACGGAAAATTGGAAAAATCGAGGAGTTGATCAATCAAGTAAAAACAAAAGAAATCAGATCAACAGATTAATTACTGCCGTTCTCCGAGCGAACCTCCTTCATTGTATTTCTGGTTGTTGGGGAGGCCTTTCTTTCCGGTTCCTTCTGCCATCAAAGACTTCAAAGCAGGCAGGTGACGTTGGTATATGCCACGGGGCATTTCTCCGTACTTTTTACACAGGGTAGCCGCCAGACCGACCACTTCACCCATCATTCCGGTGGTTCGCATCACACGGACTGTACCCAGGGCAACATGCGTCACACTGATATTACGACCCGCCATAAACAGGTTATCCACATTCCGCGAGTAAAAACAACGATAGGGGATTGGATACGGATGAATAGCTATGTGTTTGGCTATCGACTTGAATTCCATACCAGGAAAATGTTCCGTATTCTTCGGATCTGGATAATGCAAATCAATCGTCCAGGTCGTTGCAGCCGAGCCGTCTTCATACTCGACAAAGTCACGTAAATCGTTTTCCGTCAGTACGTGATCACCAACCAAACGGCGTGATTCCCGTTTACCGGCTACATAAGCAACCCAGTCCAATTTCTTTTTTTGGTAAGAAGCGTTCTCGCTAAGTCCATTTTTCAGGAAACTCCAGTTCGAATAAACGACCAGCAACCCGTAATCACGTATGCGTTCGAAGTCATTGATCTGATCGAAATTCATCCCGGTTTCCCAGGTCCATTCGCCCATATGTACTTTTTCGCAGTTCTTCTCGTTAAACTCTACCCCGTATTGGAAAACAGGAAAATCTACCGGTTCATTCGCTTCAACGGAATACCATTGTACAGAAGATCCCATCGTCATCTTATCTGCTTGCTCCGGGGCTGTGCTTTCATTGAACTCATCCTTGGCTTCACGACCCATTCGCCATTCGGCGCCTGCCAAAAATCCGATCGTCCCATCACCTGTACAATCCGAGAACAAGGGTGCTTCGAAGCACAATTCTTTGCCGGTTTCGATATGTTTGGCTATGACTGAGCGTATCTTCGTTCCATTCATCTCTACGGAGAATGCACGATAGTTGGTAAAAAGGGTGATATTTTTTTCGTTGGCAATGATCAATTCTTTCTTTTGATCCTCGTAAAAATCGGCCGGTTGGGCATTACCACCTCGGAGAGGCCCAAACTCTTTCTGAAGATTACCTAATTCTTTATAGGTGCCCGACTCAATGCGTCCGCCCAAGTGAACACGTATCTCCGAACTATTATTTCCACCCAATACAGGGCGGTCATTCAGCAAGGCCACCTTTAACCCCAACCGGGCGGCAGAAATAGCGGCACTCATACCTGCCACACCGGCACCCACCACTACCAGGTCATACGTCCCAGCCTTCGGTGCAACCTCTGGCAAACCTGACATTTTACGTCGAAAAGCCGTCAACGCTTCCAGGCCATTCGGTGGTGTCTGGTTCTTTTCTGTAGTAAAGTAAAGTGCGTCACACCGGCCATTGAATCCCGTCAGGTCATGCAAAGCAACCACAATCTGGGCTTTACCTACCTTCACTTGTCCAACAGCCTGCCACATCCACGCACTTCCGGTATCCCCTACTGTAGCCGACAGTTTCTTCCCGTCGACAGCTATCTGAAATTTCCCAGGTCCTTCCCCTTTCTTCCACGGAGAAGTCCAGTTATATGTACGAGCATACACATAATAAGTTCCAGCCTTCGGCAGTGTAATCTGCGTAGAAGCATCTTGTACTGGTTCTCCCAGTCCATGGGCCATCAGATAAGGCGATCCCATCAAATCCATAAACTGTTGATCGATCACCCATCCCCCTTTATGTTGGAAACTCTCTGCTTCGAGGAGATACTCGGCGGCAGATAACGGGCCAAAAGCCAAACATGACAAAATCAATACATACAAATGTTTCTTCATAACCTATATTATTTATATTCTAACCAAGTTGTCGCACGGGCATCCGTGTCAGTTGTAAATCGTATCCAGCGGGCTTCTATGCCTGTCGGGAATGTATAGCTGTATGTCTCGCCGGGTTTCACCGTTACTGCCTGATAGTTCATCCAGTCACCATTGCCTGTCGGATCAAATTCAATGGAGAATGTAACCGGTCGTTCCTCTTCATGTGATAAAGAGAGTTCTTTCTTATCATAAAATCCAAACAAATAAGGATCTGAAGGTATGCCTTTCTTTACTTCGGAATCTTTCCATGGGCCACCTCGTCCTACCGGTTTACCTAATTCCCATAAATCATCGATCACACCGGCCCATACGGCAGCCTTCCCATCGGCTGAGACCACCATATGCGGATTATTCTTTCCTTCTTTCGGTTCTACTCCTGTCAGAATCAACATACCCCGGTAAGAAGCATAATCATTAATCTGATAATTATGGGTAGACACTGGACGAATCTTTGCATATCCATCTGCATTCTCTGCAGGCAATTCATAGAACGTTCCCATACAGTGGAGAAGATCACGTTCGGTTGCCACCTCCCGGCATATACGCAGTAGTCCCTGATCGGTTAATGAGCGGAAAGCATCATTACCTAATGGCAAGCGCCATCTCCGGTTCTCATCGTCCACAATCAAAATGGAACCGCTCTCAATCGCAATGACCTGTTGCGGTATCGCAAATTGTTCACGGATAAAATCAGCGGTTTCCGCATCTTCTTTCCGTACCAACTCCAGTTTATCACTCATTTCATAATAGCCTACTTCTGTTTTTTTTCCGTCAACAACCGTATTAGCCAACAGGCCCAACGCACGGCGATTATCTCCCAAGCCATATAATAATCCACCTAAGTACCCCACATTGTCAACCGGAGAAAGTCCGGCAAACATTTTTGCAGGTAACTGTTGCCGGCCGTCAGCCATCACATAGTTGAAGCTTACAGTCGTATAGGTATCTTTATTGGCTTTTACGCGAATCCATTCGCCTTTATCTGTTGTCGCAAAAGAAAGAAACGCGGATTCTCCTGCTTCCACTTGAACCATCCTCAACTCTTCCCATTGATTATTTCCATTCGCATCGGTTTCCAATGTAAAGGTTACCGTTTGTTTACCCCCATTCCAGATCCAACAATTCCGGATATCCCATCCTGCAAAGAGGAATGGCTCCGAATATTCGTTCGCTTTGATCTGCTCTTTTGCCCAAACTGTACCTTCAGCAGTGGCAGGTCCCAATTCATCCGGTTTGGATAAAGAGGTGAACCACAAGTTAGAATTGGATTGTCCCGGACCTTCAATATTCCCTTTAGCTTTCCGTTTATTCAAGAATTCTTTCTGTGCGGAGTCGTCGCAACCAAAAACCAACCCATCGTTCCAACGGGTAAAGTCGCCAATCACCTTCAAATAAGCCGACCGGGGACGAATCCCTTTCGAATTACCTGAGGTAAACGTTTTCGGGAAAGACAGGAACAGGCCATGCATGGTCATCAGATAATCCGGAGCGGCTTCCGTTCCGACATTCCGTATCCGTGGCCATTCGGTATTCCATCCATGCGCCCCGTCATAGCTATGGCTCGCTTTCGGCAAACGGTAGAAAGACCAACCTTTATCCGGTTCGCGTACACCGAGTATAACCGATTTATGATCCCAGCCCGTCGACCATATCGGGTCAGTATCCGGGTTGTCATTTCCATAAACGCCTCCAGGGCCGGTTACTTCAACAAACTGATTACGTCGCACCAGTTTCCACTCCTTCCCATCCCATTCGCACAAAGAACCAGCCTCCACATCGAATTTACGCAACGCTTCCTGCGTCCCTTCTCCATTGTTTGTATAATACATATATCCCTGCCCCGAATAAAGACCTTTTCCGTGTACGCCGGGCAGCATGGCATAATTGGTGCTTGTTGCATCATCCCTGAATCCACCCTTATTGGCATCTCCATACAACACGGTTACATCCAGCGAATTCACATCCACCTCGTAGAAGCCTTCCTCCATCGTTCCGTAATAAATCTTACCCGCCGGATCAGTTAGATGGCGGGCATTACCCGTGTGGCGACCGGGCATCACGGAATAAGGGATCACTCTCACCTCCCCTTCATTACTAATGGCATACGGTCCAATAAACAACTGATTCGACTCCCGGTGAATCATCCGGTTGGCCGGTGTTCCTCCAATACTCTCATCATGAACAAGTTGTTTCAGATCCGGAGTGATCTCATATAACTTATCGGACGATCCATTCGGACGATGAGGACCATACGTTATAACCCACAAACGATCCGCCCAGGGGACAACCGCTCCTGTTCCGCATTCACCTTCATTATTATAATACGCCAGGTGGGGATAGATACCGGAGATCGAATCTATGTCCTGCTTTTTCTCTTTTCCCTGTGTGCATCCCGGCAACAATAAAACGCAAGCCAATAAGGCCATGTACTCAATTATTCTTTTCATCATTTCTTATTATTTTTGTTAGTTTATTATGAAGACTTGTTATTTTACTATTGGCTTCTCGGTCAACGTTCTTCCCTCATTGTATCGCTGATTATTGGGAAGCCCTCTTTCACCAACACCTTCCTGCATTCGTTTTTTCAGTTCATCCAAGTGATAATGATAGACGCCACGTGGCTTTACGCCCTGTTCTTTACAGATAGACGCAGCCATACCAACCACTTCCCCCATCATCGCAGTTGTACGCATCACACGCACTGATCCTAACACTATATGCGTTACACTAATATTTCGCCCAGCCATAAACAGGTTGTCCACATTCCGGGAATATAAGCAACGATAAGGGATGGGATACCCATAAATCTGCAGAAACTCAGCGATGCTTTTAAACTCTTTACCCGGAAAATATTTTGTGTTTTCAGGATCTGGATAATGCAAGTCGATCGCCCGGGTGGCTGTCGCTGTAGCATCTTCCTGCACCATATGCTTGGTCAGGTCTTCCTCTTTCGCAATATAATCCCCTAATAGACGACGTGATTCGCGTTTACCGGCGAGATACGCTACCCAATCTAATTGAAGATTCCGATAAGATTGGTTTCCTTTCAGTTTGTTTTTCAGAAAACTCCAGTTGGAGAATACGACGAGCATACCATAGTCACGAATATGTTCAAAGTCATTGATCTGATCCAGGAACATACCGGTTTCCCACGTCCATTCACCCATGGTTTCCTTCTCACAACTCTGCTCGGTAAAAGTAACCCCGTATTCAAACAACGGGAAAGAAGTCGGCTTCCTATTATCCGCCGAATACCATTGAACGGAAGCACCCATTGTCATGGCATCAGGTTGTGCCGGGGCTGTGCTTTCATAAAACTCACTCTGTCCTTCACGTCCCATCCGGAAATCAGCACCAGCCAGATAACCAATAGTACCATCACCGGTACAATCGGAAAACAAAGGAGCTTCAAAGCGTAATTCTTTACCACTCTCTATCTGCTTGGCAATGACAGCTTGAATCTCATTCCCTTTTTTTTCAACTCCTATCGCCCGATAATTAGCATACAGCGTAATATTTTCTTCTTTAAAAATAGCCTCCATTTTCTTCTCGTCCTCATAATAATCGGCAGGTTGTGCATTTCCTCCGCGAGAAGGAGCAAACTCTTTCAACAGATTTCCGAGATTAGTATAGGGGGCAGCTTCTATTCTGCCTGCCAGGTGTACCCGGATTTCCGAGCTATTGTTTCCACCCAAAACCGGACGATCATTTATCAAAGCGACCTTACATCCGA
This sequence comes from Tannerellaceae bacterium, assembly GCA_031555145.1. GTDB lineage: Bacteria > Bacteroidota > Bacteroidia > Bacteroidales > Tannerellaceae > JAJDIA01. The sequence continues at coordinate 15,394 of JAVBUR010000072.1, forward strand.
GACGAGCCGCGGATATGCCCGCACACATGCCAGCGATACCTCCGCCAATCACTACCAGGTCGTATGTCCCTGCAGTAGGGGTTACATCCGGTAGATTCAGCGCTTCCCGACGAAATGCGCTCAACTCATCTAAAGTAGATGGAGGAACGTTCCCTTGCTCAGTCGTAAAATAAATTGCATCACAACGCCCGTTAAAGCCTGTCAAGTCATGGAGAGCAATCTGTGTCCTCACGTTTTTAATCGTGACCTTACCCACTTCCTGCCACATCCACTCCGAGCCTGTGTCCCCTAAGACAGTAGAAAGTTTCTTTCCTCCGACGGAAAGACAAAATTTACCGGGGCCGGCCTTATCACTCCATGGAGATGTCCAGTTATATGTCCTGGCATATATATAATAAACGCCTGTTTCCGGAAATGTAACTTCAGTCGTCGCATCTTTTACAGGAGAGCCCAGGCCATGCGCCATCAAATAAGGAGATCCCATAAGATCCATAAACTGCTGATCGACTACCCAGCCTCCTTTATTGGTAAAACTCTCAGCTTCCACCAAAAGATCCTTAGCATTTAGCTGCCAGGAAACAACTAATAGAAATAATATAATTAGTTTTCTCATCTCATTATTGTTTACTTTGTAAAATTACGTCATTACTATTTTTTCCATACAGGAGAAATCATGTATTCAAACGCATAGTCACCATAAGGAAGCTTGTACTTTGTGAGTGGTTCCGCTCCCCATGTATTGATTCCCCCAACACCCATTTGCAGATGGTCTATCGACAATGTAGTTATATCGCGTATGGGCACCAGGCCTCCATGCTTTTGCGCCGGCAGCGTTTCTGTTCCACCGTCGAGATCTTCCTGCAAACAAGGCAACGATGATGCAGAGAATGTCGCCGGTGCTGTCACCTTGATACCAAGACCATCAATGTTTGTGAGTTTCCACCAGCGAATATCACTTTTTGTCCCGGTTTCCTGTGGCCGGACATACGGATGAAACTGCTCCCTTACGGATTGACGGTAAAGCCCCAGATCTGCCGACTCATGACGATCAATATAGTTTTCCCATGGTCCGCGTCCGTAATACTCTATCAGGGAGTATGTACCAGGAAAAACGGTTTGCATACCAAAACGGAAAAGCGAAGGCATATTTTTTTGTGTGTCATCTACTTTTAAGCTTTCACTTATTCTTATATTCCCGCCGTAGTCGATTACATAGCGCATAGAAAGAGTTGCATGCAGCTTTATTAGCTCATAGTTGGCTGTCACGACCATATCATTGCCTTCATACGCTGCAGAGACCGATTGAAGAGTCATCTCCGGATCACGCCATAACCCCAGTTTCTGATGAAGCATGGCTCCATAGTCATTATCGGTCGGCGCACGCCAGAAATTAGCTTTCAACGGATGCTGTATCCCTATCAATTCCTGTCCTTTTACAATCAGATACTCTACCCATCCTGTTTTCTTCCCTATCATCACAGTGGAATGCTCACTTTTTATTTCATAATGGACAAGGTCTTCATAAAGTGCCGGTTTTTTCTCATTCCTGACAGATGCGACTTCAGCAAAATCGTACGGACGAAGGACTAACTGCTCATACGCCATACAATGACCGGCAGGAAGCATTTGTTTACTACGCATCCGTTTAAAGGAAAGATTTAGTAAGATCTCGCCTTGGGCTGGTATATCCGATGCGGCATAATCTAGCTGTATATTTGAACGCTGCTGTGGAGCAATTACTAATTGGGGAACAACGCCGCTCAAGAAGACCTCTCCATTACATAAAAGTTGCCATTCAAGGTTACAATCGGAAAGATCAATAAAGAAATTCTCATTGTATACTTCAATGAGACCTCCGGGAAGGTCGATGGGAGTGGCCCAGATAGACTGATAGACCTTACGTACCTCATAAGCATGTGGATTATATAACCGGTCAGGGGTCAATACTCCATTACTGTTGAAATTTTGCTTAGTAGGTTGATAACGGCCGTAATCGCCACCATACGTAAAATACATGCGTCCATTCGCATCATATTCACGGAATCCGGTATCTACAAAATCCCAGATAAACCCTCCCTGCAAACAGGGGTACTTTCGGAACAGTTCCCAGTAGTCTTTAAAGTTCCCCATGGAATTACCCATCGCATGGGCATATTCACAGAAAATGAATGGACGTGAATCATCCCCTTTTGCATACGCTTCCACTTCATCCGGATGACCATACATAGGCACTACCAAATCCGTATTCCAGGCACGTCCTGCCCGCTCGTATTGAACAGGCCGGCTGCTGTCGTACTCCTTCACCATCGTGTATGCCTTTTCAAAGTTGGGCCCATTACCCGATTCATTCCCTAATGACCAGATGATAACCGACGGATGATTTTTAAACGCCCTAACCATACGATCATTCCGCTCTACATGTGCCTTCTCAAACTGCGCATCTTTAGCCAGCGTGAGTTCGCCAAAGCCCATCCCATGAGTTTCGACATTCGCTTCACTGACCACATACAGGCCATACGTGTCGCACAATTCATAAAAATAGGGATCATTGGGATAATGGCTCATACGGAGCGCATTTATATTCAGTTCTTTCATCAGCCGTATATCATCTTCCATCCGTTCACGTGTCACATAATAACCCGTTTGCGGATCAGCCTCATGGCGGTTCACGCCTTTTATCAAGATAGCCTTGCCATTGATCCATAGCTGACGGTCATGAATTTCGATTTTTCGGAAACCTACTTTTTGAGGTATAACCTCCAATGTTTCCCCTTTCCCATCTTTCAGACTAAGCAGCAACGTGTAAAGGTTCGGTTCTTCAGCACTCCATTTTTTAGGAGAAGGTATTTCCAATTTACGATAGACCTTCCCCTTCGAGTCTACACCTGTTTGGAATGATTCCACTAAGTTCCCTTTCGTATCCAGGAGTTCTCCCAGTAAGGTAAGATTGCTTTTCCCTTTTATATCTACTTTTATATCAAGCGTTCCGTCCTGATAGTTATTGGTTAAGTCGGGAGTAATAAAAATATCTTCTATATAGTGGGGGGTACGTGTATAAAGAACGACATCGCGGCTTATACCGGCGGTCCTCCACATATCCTGATCCTCCAACCAAGTTCCGTCACACCAACGGTAGACCTGCATGGCAAAGAGATTCTCTTTCCCATATTCTATATATGGCGTAATATCAAATTCAGCGGCCATACGGCTGTCTTCACTATAGCCTACAAATTGTCCATTTACCCAAAGATAAACATTAGAAGTCGCTGCCCCTATAGAGAAAAAGACTTTTCTCCCTTTCCACTCAGTAGGGATATTGGCCAGACGCCGGTAAGATCCCACCGCATTATTAATCGTCTCCACTGTGGGAGGATTCAAGGCCACTTGATTTGACCAGGGATAAGAATTACTTCGGTAAACAGGTATTCCATAGCCGTTACGTTCCCAGATACCAGGAACCGGGAAGTCCACCCAATAATCATCTTTAAAAGTAGTTTTGTAAAAATCGACCGGTCTTTTATCCTGATCTTGCACCCAGTTGAATTTCCACATTCCATTGAGTGACAGGCAATTCCCACTATGTTCTTTATCACCGGACATGGCAGACTGGCGGTCTGGATAAGCAAAATAAGAAGCGTGAGTAGGCACACGATTCACCCCATTCACACCCGGATTATTCCATTCAGTATAACTCTGTGCTGAAAGGACCGTTGCGAAGCAAATAAGAAGATGTAATAAAGCTGCTTTTTTCATTTTTTTACCTGATTAATGTATATCCAATGGTATCAGTTTTTCAGATATCCGTGTCTTTCTAAAAAGTGATCTGTCAGTGCTCTCACCTCATAAAATTTCTCATCCAGCGTCTTCCGATAGTAAAAGATCGGATGTCCGGCCTTTTCAAAAATATGAAGTTCAAAAGCGCCGTTTCTCTTCCGAATATTTTCTTCAAATGTATAGACGGCAGGTAACGGTATGACCGGGTCTTCCGAACCGACTAAAAACAGTATCGGAGGGATGTCGGTTCCTATCTCATTTATCTTGTCCAAGGCAGGATAATTGAGTATCAAAAGTCCGGGGCGGTAACACATTCCTTCTTTTTCCGGTTCCACGCCTACGGCTGCTACTAAATATCCACCAGCAGAAGCACCGCTTGCTGCTATTCGATTCGTATCAATCCCCCATTTGCCGGCATGGGTATTCAGCCAGCACATAGCATCCTTTGCATCGTCCACACCATCGTCCGGAGTGGCTCCGTGTACATATTTAATTCGGTATTCCACCGAAATAGCAACCATTCCTTTCGATGCATAATAAGCACATTCGCGGTAAAACTGTAAAGGTGTACCCGAAACCCAACCGCCGGCAAAAAAATAAGCAATCGCAGGTCTTTTATCGTCAGGCGTCCAACCTTCCGGTTTGAAAATATGCATCTTTAACGTGTCGCCTCCAATGACCTTATACGTGACAATTTCCGGACAAAACGATTGCCTGGGTGTTGGCAATACCTGCACTAATGCATTATACCAGGTGGAAGCCATCTGTGCTGCTCCCTGTGCGTTTGGATGCACTTTGTCTGCAATCGTATGTTCATGCCAATCAAAACCGGCTGCCTGATTCACCAGTATCACCTTCGGATCATTCATCTTCTTCACCATACGGGCAATCTCTTCATTCAGCGACGGGATATAACTATATTTGGGTAACTTCCCACTTTCTATCACCTGCGCCATCAATATAATCGCATCCGGATTAATCACTTTTATCTTCCGGATAACCGACTCATAAGATGCAATCATCCCTTTTATCGGATTTTCTTCCACAAAATGGTTATGGCCTGCATGTATCAATACGATATCTGCCGGATGTGCCTGATAAATGCTATCCATCTGTGCATCCAGGTATTCGATAGTCCTTCCACTATAACCGGCATGAGGTAATTCGCCAATACGGCAATGCAATGTTTTGGGGCCGATAAAATCGACCATGTATCCTCCCGCGAAAAGTTTTTCCCACAAAGGATAGATATAGCTTGAAAAGTCATTCCCGCCTTCTGTGATCGAATCGCCTAACCCTAAAATGGTATAACGGGGTTGAACAGTATCTGTTTCCCCTTTTACAGCAGACAACTGGAACAGGCAAATCACTATCAGGATAAGAAAACGTTTTCCTATCATCGCTTTTGATATTAGATGTTTGTTTATTACAGAGAAAAAGAAAAGGAGAGAAAAGAAGAAAAAGAGAAGATAAGCCCAACCCAATAAGATCAGGCTTATCTTTACTATCACATTACCAATTTGGATTCTGATCCAAATTGTCGTTAATCATTCGGTCAGCATCAGGTACAGGCCACAAATAATCCCGTTGAGCATTAAACTTACGTTCACTTGCTACAACCACATATCCGTTAGCAGCCATACCACTAAGGTCGGCCACGCCGTTCTCATCAATAGCAGGTATACCACCAATAGGGAAACATCCATCTCTCCAGTTCTTAATCAACTGACGATATTCCACTGATACGGTAGATTCATCACCATTCCAGGCAGTTGAGCCCGACCATGCACGGTGCTGATAGTAGCTGGGACGGTTATACACCTTTTCAGCCAGTTTCCAACGGATCAAGTCAGCATAACGATGGCCTTCCCAAGCCAGTTCAATAAAACGCTCGGTGCGAAGAATGGTGCGCAAAGCGCTCTGCGAGTCCACAGTAACCTGCGGGTATGCGATTCCGGTACCGGCATACGCTCTTTCACGCAACTTATTGATGGTAGCATCCAACACATCCTGCGTACATTTATTCAGTTCAATCATTGCTTCAGCATACATCAACAAGACATCACCATAGCGTAACATCGGGTAGGTGCTGGGCGCACCGTTACGTCCATTCTGAAGGAAAGAATCGTCTACATACTTTTTCCACAAAAGACCATCATAAGAAGCATGTTCGGCACCCGCTTTCGAGTCTGTATTACTTACCTGGGCACCATCCGATGCACGAAAAACCTTGGTCTTTAACGGGCTGGGAGAATATTCAAAGCCTAACCAAACATACTCTTTCGGATCATACGTGCCATCAAGCACTTTTTTGTTATAAGCCGTAGCAAAAGGAACAATCGTCATGGCTAAACGGGGGTCACGGTTTTCGAAAAAGTCTTTCGGATTGTACAACGGCGATTTATCAATGGGCTTACCATCGATGCAAGGATAAGCGCAAACCAGTTCGTAAGAAGGGGCTTTCTGTCCACCCCATCCGCCGGAGAGTCGGGAAATCGAATTAAGGACATCACCACCAGCCCAATAATACTTTTTCAGCGTCACATCACCACGGAAGAAGAATATCCATTCATCCGACCAGGAGGCCGTGAATAAACTCTGGTAATTGCTGTGAAGTTTATAGACACCAAGTTCCATACAGTCTTTAGCTGCCTTAGCGGCCGTTTCATAATCACCTGTCCGGAGAGCAATTCGTGCTTTGAATGCAAGAGCGGCGCCTTTCGTTGCGCGTTGTATACTTCCATAACTGGTAGGCAGGCGTTTGGCCGCCTCGTCTAAACACTGATAACTAAACGCCAGTACTTCAGATCTAGGCGAACGCCCTATAACGTAAGCTTCATCCAGTGTCATACCTGTTTTATCCAGAATGGCATCACCCCAGTGAAACGCTAACATGCCATAGGCATAACCCAAATAGAAATAGGCTTCCCCTTCATATTGCGTAATATTTGCTTCCGTAACACCCATCGAGCGGGCATTATCCATATTATTCAATATACGTAGCGCACGTGCAATACCTTTATAAAAATTCTGCCAGCGTGTACCTATTGTGCCGTCTTCTGCGGTCAATGTCCCATTCTGTATACTCGAAGTAGTGTTACGGATGGTTACATCATCGCCCCAACTCTGATCATCGATAGGGAAGAAGTCTGTCCGATAGAAATCGTTTAGAGACATCTCGATCTCTTGCTGTGAGGAGTACCAGTTTCCACTTGATCCTTCAGACAATGGATTGAGGTCCAGATCAACACAAGCAGACAAGGCAAGCATTGATGATATGCAGGTCATTAACAATATCTTTTTCATACAATTAATCATTTAAAATTTGACATTAACCCCTAAGAGATAAGTAGTTGATATAAAATCCGAGCTTAATCCTACTTCCGGATCCCATCCTTCAGGATAGTCACTAATGGCTGGTAAATCATTTACGCTAACATAAAGGCGCAGATCTTTCACCCGAACTTTACTCAACAAATCTTTAGGCAGTGAATAACCAAGTGTAATATTTTTCACACGGAAATAGGCGCCATTAAAAAGCCAGTAGTCTGAGGCTGTCGTCGTATTTGTCGCATTGGTTTCTGTCAAACGCGGATACTTCGCTTTCAGATTCTGCTCCTCGGTATTGTGCTGGCTCCAATAATTACCCATAACGAGTTTAGGATAGGCTCCCCATGATTCCCGAGGCCGGATCCAGCCTCTGTCGAACATCACCAGTTGATGCCCAATACCCTGGAATGAGAGGCTGAGATCAAAGCCTTTCCATCCCATCGAAATATTACCTCCATAAAGTAATTCCGGCATTGAGTTACCTGAACGCACTTTATCGTCCGCATTAATAACTCCGTCGCCATTCACATCAATATATTTAATGTTACCCGCTTTATCGTTTGCTGTAAGCGTAGGATACTTCTTTCCATTGATATCCACCAGATCGGCATCTGTTTGGAATAAACCAGCACTTCTATACATATACCACTCATTGTAGTAAGAGCCTTCTTCGATGATACGGTCATCTTTAATGGTTCGTTTATCTCCCAGATAACCCATCTTTGAACGATAGTCCGACAAGTTTGCCGAAACATTATACCAGAAACTACCGGCTGTATCTGACCAACCTAACTCAATATCCCAACCTTTCGTGTGCATATCACCGGCATTTTGATCCGGAGCCGAGAACCCTGCGTAGGAGGGGAACCCAAGTGTAAGCAACATATCTGACGTTTTCTTATAGTAATAGTCGCCGGTGAAACGCAAACGACTATTCAGCATCGCCATATCAACACCTACACCGTAAGTTGTAGTAGTTTCCCAGGTAATATTTTCAAATGCATACGTATATTGTGCGGCATTTTGCAAAGCAGTAACGATTTGCCCCGATTTATTATACATATAACTATTACCGAAGTTGATAGCTGCCTGATAAGGGAATTCCGAACCGATACGCTCGTTTCCTAATTGGCCGATTGAACCACGAATTTTTAAATAATCAACCCAATTATTCTTAAACCACGATTCTTCCGACACTGCCCATGCAGCAGATCCCGAGTAGAAGGTACCCCAACGATAATCCTTCGAAAAGCGAGATGATCCATCCGTACGGACATTGCCTTGAAGCATATACTTATTTTTATAAGAATACATCAGACGACCGAATACTGATTCATACGCATTGTGACCTGCTTTACCTTCATTATACTGATAATCTTCAGGACCGATATTCAGGTAAGGATAAGTATCGAGCAAATAATTGTTACGTGAAGCGCCCAGTTCTTCCCATCTGTACGTATAACCTTCATAACCGACCATCGCATTCACCGAATGATCCCCCCACACATTTTGGTAGTTACCATAAAACTGATACGTCAAACTATTATTATCGTTACGTTTCTCTGTGAGGTTTGTTGTCTTGTGTGCCTGCATATAGGTAGAAGAACCGTTTTCGTAATAAACCGGAACAGCGCGAGAGAATTTCTTACCTTTAGTAAACTGCAGACGGGGAGCAACGATAGCTGTGAGCGTCAGACCTTTCATGGGGATAATATCAAATTGTGCTTTACCGCCAAACTTATAATAGTTTGTCTTATCTCTACCACCTTCTTTGAGACCGGCGATTCCATTTGCACCATCTTTCGAATCGGCATAACGACCGTCTTCCCAGAATGGGGTATAATAAGGAGCGACGAGATAGGCCCAGTACACGGCATTCATGTCAGCAGGATTAATCGAAGTCGATTTCGAGAAATCAAGGTCGATATTGGCATTCAGCCAATCGGTAATTTTGAAGTCATTGTTTACACGACCTGCCAGACGTTCATACGACTTGTTTTCGTAATAACCGTCACCTTTCTGATAATTGACAGAGGCTTTCGTACGCAATTTATCCGTTCCACCCGATATACTCAACACGTGTTGTTCATGTGTTGTCGAATTCTTCAACATCAGGCCAACCAAATCCGTATTCGGATAGTGATAAGGATCGGTAGCGTTGTTGCTAAGCCATGAATTCATTGTTTCCTGTGAGTATTGAGAATAGGGATCTTTTGCTCCGTCATTCCACTTCACTTCGTTCTGTGCGGTCATCCAATCAATTACATCGCCATTCTTGGGCTTCGCAGTAGGACGATCAATTCCAAATTCGTAGTTATAATCGAAAGAGAATTGACGGTCTTTAGCACGCTTGGTAGTGATAAGGATAACACCTGCCGCTGCACGCGATCCATAGATAGAGGCAGATGCCGCATCTTTCAATACGGTCATGGTTTCCACATCATTTGCAACAACATCATTCAGAGAGGAGGGTATACCATCGACAATCACCAGAGGGTCGTTGTTAGAAAGTGTAGTCACACCACGTACACGTACAGTCGCTGAAGCGCCTGGACCTCCATTATCGCGGGTTACCTGCACACCGGCCATCTGTCCCTGCAGGGCTGTAGAAAGCTGTTGCGTCGAACGGGTGGTCAAAATTTCCCCTTTTACACTTGAGATCGCTCCGGAAAGGTCAGCCTTGCGGACAGTACCATAACCGACAACAACCACTTCGTCCAGTGCCTGGGTGTCTTCATGCAAAATAATAGACAAGGAAGACTGATTTCCAACAGTTACTTCTGTAGCAACGTAGCCTATATAAGAGACGGTCAATACAGCATTGTTCGAAACATTCAGACTGAACTTTCCGTCTAAATCCGTGATCGTTCCGTTTGAAGTCCCTTTTTCATAGATATTGGCTCCAATTACCGCTTCGCCTAATTCATCCCGAACGATTCCGGTAACGTGCCGCTTTTGTTGTTGGGATCTATTAGCTTCATTGGCAATCGGTGCTTTTATCAACACCTGATGATTGATGATCTGGTATTGATATCCTGTATTTTTCAGGACTTGTGCCAATGCATCTTCTATCGATACATCCTGAACATTCACACTGGTTTTCTGATAAGCATTTACCTTGTTGTCATTAAAAAAGAAGGTGAATTCACTGGCATCCTCAATCTCCTTCAAGATATCGAGAATGGTACTGTTTTGTTTATTAATGGAGACCTTGTTACCCTGCGCATAGGTGGTAGCAGAAAGGCTGCATATAATACATACAAGAAATGTGGCTGTGATCTTCATAATTCGAATAGATTTTCTACATAAAGGGGCACACCATTCCCCTATATTGCTTTTTATCATAACTTTGCATTGTTTTTGATGGTAATACTGTGCATACCCAGGCTTGGACACCTTATGGGTTATGCATTTTTCGAAAACACTCGCGAATTGGGAGATACCTGGCCAGGTGTTTCCCAATTTTTTCTGGGGGGGCTAACCGTCTCTGTTATACATGGTGATTATAATTTAAGATTAACAAAAAAATGACTTATTTTTTAAGATAGAACGTAAAATCGCCGTCGTCCGATTGAAGATAACGGACCGGTGAAGATTCTCGCATCATATAAAGAATACGTTCCAGTGGTTCGTCTTTGACTTTGAATGTGAACTTATACGTATCTAAAATTTCTTTTTCGCAAATAATCTTTCGCCCATACCATTGTTCCAAGCGTGGTATGATCATAGATAGTTTCTCGTTTTCAAATGTCAACATCCCTCGCTTCCGCCAAGAGGTATAACTATCAGCATTGACCGTATAATGTGTGACCCGGTTGACACTCATATTATATTCAATCTTATCGTTGGGACGAAGGATCAAGTCCTTCCGTTTATCCGAATTAGGGAGAATCAACTCTACCCGCACCATTCCATTAAGAAGTATGACTTCCGAACGAGTTTCTATGTCGTAAGCAAAAAGTTCGAATGCAGTACCCAACGCTTCGACATCCATGCTATTAGTATGCACGATAAAGGGATGCGCAGGGTCTTTGTTTATATCGAAAAAAGCTTGCCCATCTAAAGTGATTTCGCGGTTCTTTCCGACAAATTTTGATGGATAGGTTAATTTACTTCCTGGACCTAACTTCACAACTGTTCCATCCGATAAGATAACCGACTGCATATTTTGGATACCGGAAGAAACGATATAGACTGACGAAGTTTCTGCGTTATCTGTTATAAAGAAAATGGAACCTGCTAAACCGAGCAAAAGAGCAACCGTTGCCGTCCAAGCATAAATTTGATAAAATCTCACGGTCTTAGCCGGAAGCCGCAACCAGGTTTCTTGTTGGATCTTATTCCAAATACGTTTTCCGTCAACCTTATCGCTTTTCGTTCTGTCGGGGGCTTCCTCCCACTGCCGTTGCATTCGCTCCGTCACGGGGCGGGAATAGAGCAACTGGTCTTGTTCGGCCTCGTTCAACTCATCACGCAACAACTTTTTTACTATATCTTTTTTGCTTTCTAATCGCATCCTTCTTGTTATTTACATAAATAAATACACACAAGCGGGATGCCCCCCCTATTCCAATTTAAAAAAATGAGAAAAATTGTTTTGCAAGAGTACCCCTAGCATAAAACAAATTTGCATGCAAAACAAGTAGACGCAAAGCAATGCGCCTCTACATTATAACATATTTTTCAGCTATCTAAATAAAGTAAGCCAACAACAATACATTCTTCTTCAGATATTTAAGTGCTTGGCTGATCTGATTCTCGACTGTCTTTTCAGAAATTTGAAGGAGTTCAGCAATCTCTTTGTAGGATTTTTTTTCTTTCCGGCTTAGGATAAAAATTTCACGACGGCTGGGAGGTAGTTCTTCGATCAGTTGATCGATATATTCACTCAAGTTTTTGGCTTCGATCTCTTCTTCGAGGTTGAACGATGAATCCTCCATGGCAGAAAGAACGGTTGTTTTGTAAAAATTCTCATTGAGGTTTTTTCTGTGTTGATTGAAGATCAAGTTACGGGTGATGATAAAGAGTAGTCCTTTGAAGTTTTCCCCCTCGCGAATAAAGGCATGCGCCTCCCAAACTTTCACAAATACTTCCTGAACAACCTCTTCGGCCGTAGATTGATTTGTCAAATAGAGGCGGCTAAAATTATAGACCTGCGGCCAGTACATTCCGTATAACCGGGTGAAGGCTTCTTTACTTCCCTGTCGTAACTGTTGAATTATAAGTCGCTCGTCTTCCTGCATTCAGCTATACTTTTGGCAAATATAACTGAAAGAAACAGAAATACAAAATTTGTAAATAAAATCAGCCGATAAACACAAATACCCACCTTCGCAGGTAGGATACCCATTCCTATCCGCCTAAAAAAGGACTGCCAGTGCATAAATAAGGCAAAAAGTCCGTTTTATACTTCAGAAAACAGCGAATATCCGTATATTTGTGAGATTAAGCCAATGAGCAGATTACCTATTAGAAAGATTGATTCAATACGCTGATGAACAACAGCTACGGCATATACCCATCAACGACATTATCCCAGTACATAAAGCATCAAAAACAAACAGGAGATGGAAACATTTGAAGCAAACAATCGTGTATTAGTACAGTTGATCGAAGCATGGGAACCACGGCTGCTGGCCTTGCCGGAAGAAGTGATCGCCAACCGACGTAACCGGCAGAACCGGACGATTAAACAAATCGTAGGCCACATGGTCGACTCGGCCTCTAACAATACCCATCGCATCATCCACCTGCAATATCAAAACAATCCGTTGATCTTTCCCGATTACGCAAACTTGGGGAATAACGACCGTTGGATCGCTATTCAGGATTACCAAACAGAGAACTGGGCAGACTTGGTTCAACTCTGGAAATATGCCAACCTCCATATCATCCACATCATCCGTCGCGTAAACCCGGACAAACTGGACAACGAATGGATCTCTGCCTTAGGCGACAACGTATCCCTCAACGCCATGATCACAGATTACCTCCGCCACTTCGAACTGCACTTGAAGGAGATAGAAGAACTAATCAGCCATTTACAATCTCTGTAAAGCCTGACCAATCCTCGACTTTAAAAGCGCTGATATCTCTGACTGATTTTTTGAACCAGTCTATCTTACGCAAAGCGTCGATCGCTTGGTAAAGATTACTTATCGAACAAAATAACAGCTATAGATAAGAACTACTTCACTTCGCTATATCTGCAGCAATCAACCGATAGCCTTTTGCATTGGGATGAAGGCCATCGGAGAAACAAGACTCGTCGATCTTGCCTGTTGAAATGAGTAACTTACGGCCGGGGTCCGTAAACAAGCAGCCATTATCGACAGCTATTTGCCGGATACGTAGATTCAGTGCTTCTATCCGCGCTTCACCATCGCGTCGTGGCAGTAGACCTACAAACTTGATTGTGGCATTGGGCTGCCTCAACCGGATGGCAGAAAGGAGGAAGCGGAAGCCGGCGATGATATCGTCGTCGGTATCGGTAACGGTGTTATTGGTTCCGATGGTTAGGGTAATCTGTTGAATGGAAGGGCTATCGATCTCCCCATGATACACCCGCCACAGTGCATTCTCGATACGGTCCCAGCCATACCCCAGGTTATGATAACCGGCGGGAGCCATGAACTGATCCCAACTATCGGCACCACTCTTACGGGGTCCGTCAGGTTTACCGCCCCAGAAGTGGGTAATGGAGTTACCTATAACAACAGCATGAGGAGGCTGGTTACTGTTCAGTGCAAGCACTGCCTCATGTCGTTTCCTCCACTCATAGTTACCCGGCTCACGCCGTTGTGTCACGGGAATCGTGGTGGAAAGGATTCCTTTCGGCTCTTTCAATATTTTCCGTATCTCATGCTCCACAACCAAGGCTTGCTGCTGCATACCAAAATCGGACAGGTGAATATAATCTACCCAGCCATCCAAAGGGATGTCGAGCATTTCACGCGACAGATAGTAGAGGTCTTTAACTCCAGCTGCCGTCAGCGTTTCGTATGCCCGCCGGGAAGCCCGATTTTGACGGGTAGCCACTTCACTATTAAATGTATTCACCTTCGCGTTCGCATGACCAATATGCTCAATCAGCAAGATCGGCGCCGGACGCTTCACACGCAATAGCCGGACGGCATCCATAAGGAGTTGATAGACCTCTTCCTCGCTTCTCGAACCCATATTGGGCAGGCAATCGATCATATAAAGTCGTGCATCAATCTCTGCCATTAGATCCAAAACAGGCTTTTCCAGCCGCCCGTTTCCCGAGAAACCAAGGTTGATCAGCGGATGATCTACCGCCCGTTGCACAATCGTCCCCCATGCCATCGCAGGCCGGGAAGCGCAAGCCCCCTGTGCAATCGATGTCCCATAAAGCACAATAGGCCTCTCCTGCCCCACCGGGATAAACTGGAAAGAAGTCGAATCAGGCACCCCTATTTCTAACCACTCTACGTGATTATAGAGAGGCAAATAAAGCCTGTATTCATACCCTAATTTATGATACCTATCCCCGGGTATATGTTCATACTGATAGGAAACGGTATCCCCAAACGCATATTTCCCAAAATTAAAGTGCCATGCGCCATCACTATCTATACTATACAGATCAATTCCTGAGACTCCCGTAGCTGGCATGTGCGGCATCTGAAGCGAACCACTCACCTTATAGCGCACCGTAATCTCTGACGCATTACTATAGAAATGAACCGCTAACCCGGCCGAATGACGCGACAAGTTCCACACATCCGGTCGAACAACAGCTTTCGCCCTCTCCGGAAAACGATTATACGCCATTCCGGCCTCATCGCCCCATCCCTGGTTCTGAACAACCGGAAACCCAGCCTTCAACGGATCATGCCACTTATACTGTGCTCCAACCGGAAAGCAGCAAAGAGTAAAAACAAAAAACAAAACCAAGGAAATCCTTGCAGAACGGAATAAGGTATGTGTATTCATATGGTATTATTTACTGATTATCCCCACAAAGATAAAATAATTACGTCATCTTGATTATAATATCCTCAATACAACTTCTCCTGCCCCCGGCACAAAATCAACAAGCACTTTATCCTCTACATAGTTAACAGGGAGTGTCTTGCCATCCTGTACAGCCTCCATACGACAGCCTTCGCTTTGAGCGATCACCATCGTCAGCGGATCATTAAACAGTTCTCTATCCAGTGTGAGGGTATTACGGACAATGGCAGTATTCCCCTGCCGGTCCATATCCAGTACTACATTCTCTCGCTCAGCCGTATAAGCAGAGATCTCCTTGAATGTACCCACCCAGATATCCCCTTCGCGTTGCTTTACATAATCAAAGTGATCACTCAATATAACCGGAGAAGTAAAGGCATCATATCCGTGCGTGATTCCGTGTATCATGGCTATGCCCCATTCATGTCCGGCAAACAGGCCATCTACCCATGCGGTCAGATTCTCGGGTGTCGAGTTCGTCCCCAGAGCCGTTTGTGATAGACGCATCCCTATGCGTCCCTTTCCGGCAATCCCGATTACTTCTTCGTTTACCGCATTGAAGGGAAAGCAGAACGTAGTGGGCCATACCCCCATTCGTTCAAACATCAGGCTATCCGCCCCGGCAATTTCTTGATATACCTCTTCCTGACTGAGTTCTGTCAGGTTTTTATGACGCATGGAATGGTTAGACATTTCATGTCCATTCACTGCCATTTCCTTGAGTTCTTCCCATGTAGGAGTCCACCCGTCATTCCGCTCCACATACCCGGGAACCACCCAGAACGTACCCTTAAAGCCATGTTTGTCCATCATGGGGGCAACGAGCGTATAGTGCTCCTTCATCCCATCGTCAAACGTATAGCTGATCGCACAGGCTTTATCGTCTTTATAATTCGCAATAGAAACTTCCCATTGTGCAGTTGACGGTTTACAGGAAATATTGGCAACTAAAAATAAAGTAAGAAATAATCGGATAATGTGGTTCATAATTCTATCTGTTTAATTTTTGTTTGTAGTTCGTTGAAAAAGGGATTGAACATCTCCCGTAGTTCTTCTTCATGTTCCGAAAGATAGCTGATCGCATCCTCTACGGATATCTGTATCCGGTCATATCGCACCATAATCTCAAGTGACCCGCGGATTCCTTCTGTTGTGGCATACTTACCCAGCCGGTCCGTCCCGATAAAATACCACATAAACCGCCTGATACGATCAGGCAAATACCGATACTTTCTAATCATGGTAAAGTAAAAACCCCAGGCAAAGCGTTTCAACGATATGTCTGAGAATTCCCCAAAGCGTGAAGCCAGCAGATAGTCAAAATAAATATCCAGCAGCACTGCCGAATAGCGTCCGAAATACGGCCTCATCCCCTGAACAGCCTCTTTCACTGCCGGGTGATTGTCAGTATAATCGTCAATTGCCCTGTGGAGCCTCACCCCACGCGCTATTCCGTGCGGATAACTCTTATACCCGTTCCCCTTCACGGCATCGCCGATAAAGTTGCCAAGCTGCACCTCCTTGTCAGCCCCCGAAAGAAAAATATGTGCGAGGTAATTCATACCCTTACTTCAGCCACTTCTTCCGCTTGAAATACACATAAGGCAAAATCACACTCACCACCATCGCCAGAATAGCAACAGGATATCCAAATACCCACTTAAGTTCCGGCATCACCTCAAAGTTCATACCGTAAACCCCAGCAATAAGCGTCGGCAAGGCAATACACATCGTGATCACAGTCAGTATCTTGAATATATGGTTCTGCTCCAGATCGATCTTATTATTCATATTGTCTTTCAGGTCATCTAGCCGTTCAAAATTAAACTGAATATAATCCGACACCACTGCCAAGTCAGCCAGTTCCGTATTCACACTTTCGCTGATGATCCCCTCTTTACCAAAATTACTCTTCCTCAGCAGGCTATAAATCCGCATCGACTCATTAAGAGACTCCTTCACAAGCAAATTATTAAAACTATAACGTGTAAGCACATCCATATCTTCTGCCGAAAAACTCTTTTCAACCAGCACCTTTCCCGCCAACATCTTAATTTTCCTTGCCAACAACTCCGTAATATCCGCATAGTAATCCGATATAAACTCAATATATAACTTAAATGCATTATGCAAGTCCGTTTGTAACTGCGGCATCAACAACTTATGCGGATATGTCTCGTTGAGAAACTTATCAAAATCGGAACTCTGGAAGAAGAATAATCTTCCCGCAGCAATAATGATAAACACCGGCTGCTCCACCAAATGCTTCTCCTTGTTGTAATAAGGAATCGAAAAGTGAAAAGACACCTGCTTCTCATCCTCCAGAAAATGAGAACTGATCTCAATATCCTCATAGTGAGCCATAATCGAGAAATCAATCCCAAACCTCTCCTTCACCCAGTCAAGATCAGTCTGCGTGTAATCATTAAACTGTATAACCAGAAAATCCAACAGTTCATCATCTATCTCATCCACATGCTGAAACCGCTGTATCCCGTCATTCTTTCGTAATAAGTCTATCATGATCTATATCTCTTACTTAAAAACAGCTTTATACTCCTTTTCTTTTCGCTGTCAAAGATAGAGAATTAATATCAAAATCATTCTGAATGAAGCCTATGACCGGGTATTTAGAATGACTCCCTCTCCGGCAGGAAATCAGCCCGGTAGGGACTGAACACATCAATAAGCACCCCCGGTTCCATGCAGAGCACCCCATGGGACAGGCCGGATTCGACAAAGAAACCATCCCCTGTTTGTAACAAGATACACATATCGCCGATGGTAACTTCAAACTTCCCGGAAGCCACATACGAATCCTGTATATGTGGATGTGTATGAACTGCCCCAATAGCCCCGGTCTTTAGAAACTCTACCTTTACCATCATCATTTGTTCGTTCCAGCCCATGATCTGGCGTCGTACCTGATCGCCAACAAGTTCCCATGTCAACTCCTCTTGATGAATGAAACTATTCGTATGATCTTCCATAACTTATTACACTTCTATAGTTGATTATTTTTGAGAGGCAAATGTACATATTTTCAAGATACACGGCACAATCATCTCTCCCCTTTCACAGTGTCTGCAGCAGCGAGAAACAGGCCGTCGACCGCTCGCCACCGTTCTGCACCACGACCCAGCCCGTCCGAAGGTGTGCTTGCGATTCCCCTCTTTCTTTTTAAAATAATGTTTGTTCCCGACGCCCTTGTTCTAATTCCAACAACTTCTTCTTGCGCCAGATGCCTCCACCGTAACCGGTGAGGGTGCCGTCGGCTCCGATTACCCGGTGACAGGGGAGGAGGATGGAGATTTTGTTCTTTCCGTTGGCGTTGGCTACGGCACGGACGGCGGAGGGCATGCCCAGCAACTCGGACTGCCGGGCGTAGGTGGTGGTGCGGCCGTAGGGTATCTGCAACAGACCCAGCCAGACTTTCTTCTGGAAGTCTGTGCCTACGAGATCGAGCGGGATGTCGAATTCGCGGCGTTCGCCTTTGAAGTATTCCGCGAGCTGTGTGCGCAGCAGGTCGAAATAAGGGCTGTCGCCTTGTACAAGGGGGGCTTTTAGGGTGGTTTCGAGCTGCTTTAGTTCGAGGTCGATCAGTTTGTAATCGTCGAACTCAAACATACAGATGCCTTTGTCGGTGGCACCGGCGATCATGGTACCGAGTTCTGTTTCGATGCGGGTCATGGTGACGATCTTCCGGTCTTTGCTCTTTTGGGGGGAGGAGCCGATAATCTGTTTGAAGGTGCTGTTAAAGCCGCTCAGGGAATCATAACCGGAGTCGAAGGCGACATCCGTCACGCTATCTCCCGACTGGTAACGTTGAAAGGCGTTATTGATCCGGTGCATCCGTTGATAGGCGTGGAAGGTTACCTTGTAGTTCTTCAGGAACCAGCGGCGAACCTGGTTAGGTTCCAGTCCCATCCCGCTGAGGTCGGCGTCCTTGAGTTTCATCTTCGGATGCTCTTCCATATACGTTAGCAGGCGGCTGATGGGTTCGGGGGGATTTCCGACCTTTTCCAACGGCTTACAGACCTTGCAGGGACGGTAACCGTTCTGCATCGCTTCCTGTGCCGTGGGGAAAAACTCGATATTCTCCAGCTTGGGTTTCGCCGGACAGGTAGGCCGACAAAAGATGCCGGTGGTCTTCACTCCCACCACAAATACGCCTTCAAAAGAAGGGTCACGCTCGATAAACGCTTTGTAAAACAGGTCTCTGTCTGCTTCCATTTCTTTATGTTCGTTTTAAATGATCAGTTGAATCTAGCGGCGCTTGTGTCCTTTCCGTTTCCGTATATTCCCGGATGACTGAAGCCACGGTAATATGATATTTTTCAAACAAGGATGTATGGCCTGCCTGCTGGCTTTCCCGATGGGTAATCTGGTTACGCCATTTGGCTGCCGCTTCTTCATTTTCCCATACAGACAAACTGAGCAGTTTACCTTCTTCCTGTAAACTGGTGAATCGTTCTACACTGACAAATCCTTCCATTCCCGACAATACGGACTTCAGATTGGCCGCATGGGACAGATAGGTATCCATACCTTCTTTCTTGGGGCTCACTTCAAAGAGGACAACTACCCTGGGTGTAACTGTATGACTATTCATTGTTTGATATCTTTTTTAGAAGCATTCTTTTTCTTCTGCAGGGGAGCAAAGTCTTGCAGACCGTCCACCTTGCCGCCTGCGACAGCCCATAGATAGAGGCTGGCGACTGAGGCATAGGGGGCATAGCGTTTCCGGTATTTCGCGAAGCGTTCTTTGTCGATTTCGCGGTGCCGATAGACCATCCGTAATCCCCGCAGTATAGCCAGATCACCATAGCTGAGGATATTGGGGCGTTGCATGGAGAAGAGCATCAACATCTCTGCCGTCCACACCCCGATGCCGTCCAAGCCGGACAGCCGGGCGCATACTTCCTCGTCAGACAGCGCATGCAGCGAAGTCAGATCGAACTCACCGGTGATGATCTTTCGGGCGGCCGATTTGATATACGCTGCTTTCTTGAATGTGATACCGAATTGTTGCAACCGCTCCACGGTCAGGGCGTCGATCGCAGCGGGAGTGACATCGCTCAACTCGTTTTGTATACGTTCCCAGATGGTTTGATGTGCTTTGGTGGATATCTGCTGCCCGATAATGGCATTCACCAAGGCTGCAAAAAGGTCAGGAATCACCGCCCGTTCGATTAAGCCAACCTGGTCGATGACCGCTGCCATCCGCTTATCTACCTTTTTCAGGTATTCAATTTCTTTCTCTCCGTATTGAAAACAAACTGCCATACACTCGTTTCATTAGCCGTTCAACTCCTTATTCTTTTCGCAAAGATAACAGACCTTCCTGCCTCTTGCAACCGAAAAATTGACATCCTCCTTTTTTATCTCACTTTATTCCTAATTGTCCTGCTATACTATTCTTCGGAAAGCAAACATATCAATCAAAACCAAGCTCTGCCATCGGATCCCAAAATACGGTTGTCCAGTTTTTGATGCGGTGATTCTCGACCGTTACTCCTTCTGAGGCCAACAGTTCCTGCATCATTGTCGGCGTCTCGAACGCCTCTCTGCCGGATAATACACCCTGGCTATTTACCACCCGGTGGGCCGGCACACCCTTCTCGCTACAGCCGGCCAATGTCCGACCCACCATGCGCGACAGGGTAGGATAGCCGATCGCATGTGCAATCGCCCCGTAGCTTGTCGCTCTTCCGTGTGGTATCAGGCAGACCATCTCAAACACAAGCTGTTTAAACTCCGCTGCTTCCAATGCACCCATTTCTTTATTATTGCCTTTGATGAATATTGATAGATGCACAAAAGTATAATTTTTCCGCCCATACCTGAAATAAATAGCTTACTTTTGTCACTTCCTTTTGAAAGCACTGAATAGTAAAACAATAGAATAGAATCCTATGTCGAAAACTCCTGTCTCCATGGCTGCATTTGCAGATACCAAACCACATTACGACCTGCTTGATGGACTGCGTGGAGTAGCTGCCATAACAGTTGTATGCTTCCACCTCTTCGAGGCCTATGCCACCAGCCATTTAGACCAACGCATCAACCACGGCTACCTGGCCGTCGACTTCTTCTTTATCCTGTCGGGGTTTGTGATCGGCTATGCCTATGATGACCGTTGGGGGAAGATGAAGCCGATGGACTTTATCAAACGTCGGATTATACGCCTCCATCCGATGGTGGTGATGGGGGCTGTCATAGGGGCCGTTGTGTTCTATACGCAAGGCTGTGAAGTATGGGATGTGTCGCAGGTGAGTATCTGGGCGTTGCTGGTGGCCACTCTGCTCAGTGCGCTGTTGATTCCGGCGACTCCCGGTACCGAAGTCCGGGGTGTAGGGGAGGCCTTTCCATTGAATGGGCCGAGTTGGTCGCTGTTCTTTGAGTATATCGGTAATCTCCTTTATGTCCTGTTTATTCGCAAATTCTCGACCAAGGTGTTGGCGGTGTGGGTGCTGGCGGCGGGATGCGGACTGGCGACATTTGCCATATTCGGCCCGTTAGGGGATATCTGTGTCGGGTTCTCACTGACGGGGACGGAGTTTACGGGAGGTTCCCTCCGGTTGTTGTTCTCCTTTTCTGCCGGATTGCTTCTGTACCGTGTTTTCAAGCCGGCTAAGGTAAAGGGGGCTTTCTGGATATGCACACTGGCCGTCGTTGCCCTGCTGGCTGTACCGCGTATTGGGGGAGCCGAGCATTTGTGGATGAACGGGGTGTATGATACGTTGTGCTGTGTCGTCTTCTTCCCGCTTCTGGTTTATCTGGGAGCCTCAGGCAAAAGCACGGATAAGTATACGACCCGTATTTGCAAATTCTTAGGCGATATTTCGTATCCGTTGTATATGGTGCATTATCCTTTTATTTATCTCTATTATGCTTGGGTAAAGAATGAAGACCTTACCTTCCAGCAATCATTGCCCGGTGCAGCAGGTGTTGTTATAGGAAGCATCGTCTTAGCTTATATCTGCTTGAAGTTCTATGATATGCCGGTACGTAAATACCTGACGGGCCGCTTCTTGAAACCTCAAAACAAGGCATAACATAAGAAACATCCATACAACTTAGTAATGCGCTTTTTGTTATATCTTTGTTGCTATCAGAAATATCTTAACAGATGAAGGAGGTAGAATGACGAAAACGCTCGAAGACAAATTACTGCACCGGAATATCAAACCGACAGCCATACGACTGTTGATATTCAAAGCGATGATCGACTATCCGCAGGCTTTCAGTCTTTCAGACCTGGAAGCGCAATTGGAGACAATCGACAAATCGACTCTTTTCCGAACAATTACCCTATTTCACAAACACCTGCTCATCCATAGCATTGACGACGGCTCCGGCTCCGTCAAGTATTCGGTTTGTAGCGACGACTGTACATGTTCCATTGGCCAATTGCATGTTCATTTCAATTGTGTACATTGTCATAAAACGTATTGTCTGGAAAGCGTTTCGATTCCTTCTGTTCAACTGCCGGAAAAATTTCTACTGGAAAGCGTCAATTTCGTCATGAAAGGGTGGTGCGACCAATGTTCCCGGTTCTCCTGATCTTTGCAACCAGGTTGCAGAAACATCCCCTTACCTTTGCTATCAGAAAATAATACACGATTGATTATGGTACAAGGACATTCAAATACTCCAAGCACACCGCAGGACTGTGGTTGTGGTTGTAGTTGCAGCCAGTCGCAATCACTGCAGACTACCCCTCAGGCCGTATGGAAAACATACCTTCCGGCTGTCTCCAGCTTTATCCTCCTGGTTGGCGGACTGCTACTCGATCACCTGCTGAAACCGGATTTCTTCACTGGGAATATACGTCTGGCCTGGTATGTACTCGCTTACTTACCCGTAGCCCTTCCTGTTCTTAAAGAGGCTTGGGAAGCGATTACGCGGAAAGACGTTTTCACCGAATTTACCCTAATGTGTATCGCCACCATCGGAGCGTTTGCCATTGGCGAATATCCGGAAGCGGTAGCCGTCATGCTGTTTTATGCCGTCGGTGAACTCTTTCAGGAAAACGCCCTGAACCGTGCAAAAAAAAGCATCGGTGCATTGCTCGACATCCGTCCCGAAACAGCAACAGTGGTACGAAATAACACATCCGAGACCATATCACCCGAATTGGTCGAAGTCGGCGAAACAGTCGAAATCAAGCCTGGCGAACGAGTGCCGCTCGACGGAACCTTACAAACCGGATCAGCGTCATTCAACACCTCCGCCCTAACCGGCGAAAGTGTTCCACGTATCATTCGCCAGGGTGAAGAGGTGCTGGCTGGCATGATAGCCATCGATAGCGTGGCACGGATAACCGTCGCCAAGCCCTTCTCACAAAGCGCACTCGCACGCATTCTCGAACTCGTTCAGCACGCTACTGAACGAAAAGCCCCGACAGAACAATTTATACGGAAATTCGCCCATGTCTATACTCCCATAGTTGTCGCATTGGCAGCCCTGATTGTCGTGTTACCTTGGATTTATTCGCTCCTGTCAAGCGATTTTTCCTATGATTTCCACGGTTGGGTTTACCGTGCGCTCGTGTTTTTGGTTATTTCCTGTCCCTGTGCATTGGTGGTCAGTATCCCGCTGGGATATTTCGGCGGAATTGGAGCAGCCTCACACAATGGTATCCTGTTCAAAGGCAGCAATTACCTCGATGCCATTACCAAAGTCAACACCGTAGTGATGGACAAAACAGGGACATTGACACAAGGCGTCTTTGACGTACAGCAAATCATTCCCGCCAACGGCATTTCCGAACGTGAACTGCTGGAAACCCTCGTATCAGTGGAATCACAAAGTACACACCCCATCGCCAAAGCCATTGTGGCTTATGGTGAAAAGCAACACCTGATCCCTGCGAAACCTGAAAACGTAAAAGAGATTGCAGGGCATGGTCTGGAAGCCACCGTCCACGGAAAAACCATCTTGGCGGGCAACGCCAAACTATTGAATAAATACGGCATCAAATTCCCGTCTGAAACATTGTCGATTCCTGAAACCATAGTGCTGTGTGCCGTCGATAACGTGTATGCAGGCTATGTGCTGGTAGCCGACGCCCCCAAAGAAGACGCCTCTGCTGCCATCGAATCCCTACGTAGCATAGGTATAAATCATATCGTCATGCTTTCCGGCGACAAACAACCGATCGTCACAAAACTGGCGGCTGAACTACACCTTACCGAAGCCTATGCCGATCTGCTACCCGAAGGGAAAGTACACCACATCGAACAGCTGAAAGCCGACCCATCCAACAACATCGCCTTTGTTGGCGACGGTATCAACGATGCCCCCGTATTGGCCATCAGCGACATCGGTATCGCCATGGGCGGTCTGGGCAGCGATGTCGCCATCGAAACTGCCGACGTCATCATCCAGACCGACCAACCCTCTAAAATCGCCACCGCCATCCGGATCGGCAAAGCCACCCGCCGTGTCGTACTCCAAAACATCACCCTTGCATTCGGCGTAAAACTCGCTGTTCTCCTCTTAGGAGCCGGCGGTGTCGCCACCCTCTGGGAAGCTGTCTTTGCCGACGTAGGTGTCTCGCTACTGGCGATACTTAATGCTGTCAGGATATTGAGAATGAAATTCTGAATACATTTCTCCAACCATTAGTTGGAGAAAACCAACGAAACAGCTATTTCGTCTACTTTCCGGCGGGTTTCGTCCACAAACTTCCACGCGTCTTCCCCTACAATTTACCTTCGCTGTCAAATCATAATAAACAGTGAAGATGGAAAGAAAGGTATTAGTTTTGGTGATAGTCTTAATTGGGTTAATGGCGAAAGCAGCAGCTCAGCCGGCAGGAAATATCCGGGGAATAATTACGGACGCGGCCTCAGGGCAGGCGTTGCCTTATGTGACGGTTATTGTGTTAAACACTTCGCCTGTTGTAGGAACAACGACGGATGAGCAGGGAGCGTTTCGCCTGCCCCCGCTTACCATCGGGCGACATAGCATTCAAGCCAGTTTTATGGGATATGAGTCGGCCATTGTACGTGAAGTAATGGTGTCATCGGCAAAAGAAACGGTACTCGAAATATCCATGAAAGAAGACGCCAAGATGCTGGAAGAACTTGTTGTCCGCCCAACAACCAATAAGGAAGCGCCGTTGAATCCGATGGCGTTGGCCGGAGCGCGGATGTTGAGTGTGGAAGAAGCCAGCCGTTATGCAGGAGGTTTCGATGACCCCGCCCGACTGGTGAGTTCTTTTGCCGGTGTGGCCGGGGATGTAACGAACAATAGTATCTCTATCCGCGGTAATTCTCCCCAATTCTTGCAATGGAAGTTGGAAGGGGTGGAAATACCGAATCCAAGCCACTATCCGGAGATAGGAAGCGTGGGAGGCGGCATATTGACGGCTTTCAGTTCGCAGGTGTTGGGCAACTCAGATTTCTATACGGGAGCTTTTCCGGCGGAATACAGCAATGCGTTATCGGGCGTATTCGATATGATGTTGCGTAATGGGAACAACCAGCAATACGAACATACAGCACAGATAGGTACGCTGGGCGTGGAGTTCGCTTCCGAAGGTCCGCTCCGGAAAGGGGGAAAAGCGTCCTACCTGTTCAATTACCGTTATTCAACTATGGCATTGGCCGGAAGTATTTTCGGCGGAAGCTTGGAGGAAATGGCAGCTATGCGTTACCAGGACTTATCGTTCAAGATAAATCTGCCGACAAACAAGGCGGGCACCTTTACGCTCTGGGGTATCGGAACGATCGACCGCCACACCGAGCCACTCCCTGATGACCTTGAAACGTACGAATACCTTCCTGAAGAGAGCGTTGCCCGGCAATCGATGGGAGCCGCCGGATTGGGGCATAAAATCTTTCTGGGTGACAACACCTACTTGAAAACCTCGCTTGCCGCCACATACTCGGAAAATCATACCTCTATCGACTATTTCGACACCGACCGAACGGTTCTCGGACGGTCAATGGATATGCAAGATAAAAATACCAACCTGGTCTTACATTCGTATCTGAATACGAAGTTCAGCGTACGGCATACGAACCGGACGGGTGCTACCCTGACCGGACTGTTCTACGATGACAACTACAATATCATTCCGGACTTTCCCTATTTCGACGGTTCGCCTATGGTAAATTTCACCCACTCAAACGGAAGCAGCCTGATGGCATCGGCCTTCAGCCAATCGTCGTTTCTACTGAATGATCGGCTTACGGGGCAGCTTGGTGTTAATGTGTCGTATTTTGCACTCAACAAGGACTGGACAGTGGAACCGCGCGCCGGCCTCCGTTGGCAGGCAGCGACCGATCATGCTTTCACCATCGCCTACGGGTTGCATAGCCGCCATGAGAGGCTGGATTATTATTTTGTGACTCTGCCCGAAACCGGCGACCAGTTGGTGAATAAAAACCTCGGCTTTGCCAAAGCCCACCACGTGGTACTGTCGTACGACTGGCATGTATCAGACAATATACGTATTAAAGTTGAACCCTATTTCCAGTACCTCTACGACGTACCTGTCGAACCAGGTACCCCATTCTCTATCATCAACCAGACAGATTTCTATATGAACCGGTCATTGGTCAACGATGGAGAAGCACGTAACATAGGCATCGACTTTACACTCGAACGTTACCTGAGCAACGGTTATTACTACCTGCTGACAGGTTCCCTGTTCAACTCCCGCTACAAAGGGGGTGATGGTATCTGGCGCAACAGTCGCCTGAACCGCCGTTTTCTGGCCAACGCCCTCGGCGGAAAGGAATGGATGGTAGGACGGAACAAACAGAACGTACTCGGCGTGAATCTTCGCCTGAGCTTGATGGGTGGCAGTTACTATACGCCCATCGACGAGACTGCCTCTCTCGTCATCCATCAACCCATTGAAGACGAATCCCGCACGATGAGTATGCAGAATCCCGACGCTTTTATAGGCAGTTTCACACTGAGTTACCAAATCAACCGGCAGCGCCTGGCACATGAATTTGCCGTGAAAGTGATCAATGTAACAGGCTACAAGGAATTCTACGGTTTCGACTACAACCGGATCACCCATCAGATCGACAAAAGAGGAACAGCTGTGGTCATTCCCAACATCTGCTATAAAGTGTCGTTCTAAAATCGAGGTAATTCCATTTTATTAAAGTTACTTTGTAAGCGTAACAAAAGAATGAGGAAGCTATTCACAAAAAATATTGTTTGGATACCGGTAGTTAGCTTTATTGCTTTCGGACAGGTCTACAGGCTGTCAGAAGGGTCACAGACAGACGGTTGGGTAATCGCTGCCGAAGTGGCCCTGCTGACACTGGCCTTCATCGGAGCGCTGGCACTGATTATTCAACGGTTGATTCCCCGCCTCTTGTTTCGCAGTCGTTTTACGGCCTATGCTTTCGCATTGCTGGGATTAGCCTTCGGATTCGCAGCTATCGAGATGCTGTTTGAGTATATACAGCTGACTTTCTATCATAAGGGTTCATCCCCATACAATTACTTCGGGGAAGAAGGCATCTGGTGGCTCGAAATACTTTCGTCTGTCATCACATACTACATCTCTATCGCCAGTACAGCCATCCTTGTACTCTTTGCCCGATGGAAACAATCCGGTCAACATATACGGGATTGGGAAGAGCAGCGTATACAGAAGGAAGTAGAACGTACCAAAACGCAAATCGATGCCAACGCCCTGTTCGATACCCTTGATCGGGTTACAGCCATTGTATGCCAGGCTCCTGCCGAAGCTTCCCATCTATTGAGGGAACTGAGCCGGTCACTTCGTCAACAACTTTATGAGAACCGGTCAAAACAGGAAGCCTCGCCAGACTCTGCTCCGGCACAGACTTTCAACTTCTCGTCCCCATCTCTGGGTTTTCTTACCGAACAGCGTTACCGCACCATACGCCATCTGCTGCTGATACTCGTTGTTGTATTGATCAACGCTTGCAACTTTGATAATACGCTTCCTTCACTGCTGCTTATCATCGTTTTATGCGTTGTCTTTCTCGTCCTGATCTACTTCAACATCTATGTACTGATTCCCCGGTTACTGCTAAAGCACCGGGGATATGCCTACCTGTTCACATTGGTTGTTACCACAACGCTTTTCATAGGTGGCATCCTTTTGGCGACACAGGCCGGGGCTATGATGATCATCACCAACGTAGTAAAGATCAGCCTGTTCCTTATGGGGATCACGGTTTTCATCCTTATCCAACACTGGATACGCAACGAACGGCGCATAGCCAGTCTACAGGCGGCTACATTGCGTTCCGAACTGGAACAATTACAAAACCAGGTAAATCCTCACTTCCTTTTCAACATGCTCAACAATATCCTTGTACAGATCAAGGAAAACCCTGTCGAAGCTGAAAGCACATTACATAAGCTGACCGACATGCTCAAGTACCAATTCCGGGAAACCAAACAAGCCATTCGCCTGGGCGACGATATCCACTTCCTTTCCGACTACCTGAACCTCGAAAAACTCCGTCGTGACAACTTCGAGTTCAGCATTACGACAGACAACCATGTAGAGGAAACCATCCTTCCTCCCCTGTTATTCATTCCTTTCGTGGAGAACGCCGTGAAGCATAACAATGACAATCAGCATATTTCTTATGTTCACCTCCGCTTCTATAAGGATGAAGACAGTAACCTGCACTTTATCTGTACCAACTCCAAACCATCGCGCCTTATAAACAAAGACGAAGTGGGTGGGCTGGGGCTGGCCAACGTATCCCGCCGCCTCGACCTACTCTACGGCGAGAAATACTCCCTGGAGATAAAGGAAGACGATTCAACTTTCAATGTAGAACTTATAATCTGTGATTAAGATATGAATTGTATCATAGTAGACGATGAACCCCTGGGGCGCAAAGCCATCCAGTTACTGGTTGAAGAGATCCCTTCACTGACATTGCTCGGTAGTTTCGGCGATGCCGAATCCGCTGGTAAATTCCTGGATACACATCCGGTCGACCTCGCATTCCTGGATATCCGTATGCCCGGTATCGACGGAATCGCCTTTGCTCACACCATACGTCCTGATACATTGGTGATATTCACCACCGCCTATCCCGAATATGCTGTCGATAGCTATGAACTCGATGCCATAGACTACCTGCTCAAACCTGTTGAACCGGAGCGCTTCCGGAAAGCGATCACCAAAGCCTCCGATTACCTGCAGCTCCTCAGCGATAATCCCAAGAAAACCAGCGTAGAAACAATTACCCAGGAACACCTCTTCGTCAAAGCGGACCGTCGTTACTTCAAAGTCCGTTTCAACGATATCCTCTTCGTCGAAGGTCTGAAAGACTACGTTGTGATCCAAACCTCCGAGCAGAAAATCATCACAAAATCCACACTGAAAGCCTTCGCCGAACTACTTCCTCCGGACACTTTCCTTCGCACCAACAAATCCTACATCGTCAACCTCAACCACATCGATTCATTTGACCTAAACGACATCTACATCGGCTCGCACGAGTTAGCAATCGGCAGCCATTACCGGGATGATTTTATGGAGAGGTTCATGAAGGGAAAATCTTAACCTCACACAAAAAGACATCAAACAAATACCTACCTTTGCCTACTGCCTATGTGTACTGAAATGATCTGAAAATACTAAAATCATAACTTGCCCATAAGCGCTTAACTGTGAATAAATACATACTTGAAATGGTTGAAATCCAACAAAATGACTACAAGCAGTTTCTTACTGAGGTAAAGGAACGAATCCGTTCAGCCCGCTACGAAGCGATGAAAGCTGTCAATAAAGAAATGATACAACTTTATTGGGATATAGGGAAACAGATCGTTGAAAAACAAAAAGAATCGGGCTGGGGCAAGTCTGTCGTAGAAAACTTAGCAGTGGATTTGCAAAAAGAGTTCCCGGGGATACAAGGATTTGGAGCACGTAACATCTGGTACATGCAACAATTTTACACTGAATATCAAGACAATACAGTTCTGCAACCATTAGTTGCAGAAATTAGCTGGAGCAAGCATTTAGTGATAATGGCCAAGTGTAAAGACCCTCAAGAGCGACAATTCTATAGCCTGGCTACCAAAAAGTATGGCTGGACAAAAGACATGTTAATCCACAAAGTAGAAGCGAAGGCTTTTGAAAAATACCTGCTAGGACAACATAATTTTGAGAACACATTACCTGATGGAATCAGAAACCAGGCCATTCTAGCCGTTAAGGATGATTACACCTTTGATTTTCTTGGATTAAACGATGAATATTCCGAATCCGAATTAGAACAGGCATTGATTAAAAACATCCGCTCATTTCTGGTCGAGTTTGGGACAGACTTTACTTTTGTCGGAAACCAATACCGCATCGAGATAGAAGGAGAAGAATATTATATCGATTTACTTTTATATCATAGGAGACTTCAATGCCTCGTCGCGGTTGAACTAAAGATAGGTAAATTCCAGCCTGAATATAAAGGGAAAATGGACTTCTATCTCAATATCCTAAATGATAAAGTAAAGCTGCCTCATGAAAACCCAACTATCGGCATCATTGTCTGTAAATCTAAAAAGCGTACGATTGTGGAGTATGCGCTAAAAGATTCTGCTCAGCCAATCGGAATCGCAACCTATAGTCTCACAACAAAATTACCAAATACATACAAAGAAATACTGCCTGACACAGACGAAATTGCCCGTAAATTGGATAAATTAATGGAACAAATACCCAATACCTGACACAGCCAACGAATTACCTCACAAACAACCCACTTTTATCAATATTCATTTCCAGCATGGAAGAAGTGGATGCAAGTTCTTTGGGAATGATTTGTTCGATTCGTTGCAGATCGTCCCGATCAAGGATGATGTCGACAGTACTGAGGTTGGCATAAAGCTGTTCCACTGTACGTGAACCAACCAGTGCCAATATATCCTCTCCCTGTGCCAACACCCAGGCAATAGCCAATTGTTGCACAGAAATCCCCTTTTCATCGGCGATTGTCTTCAATTCTGCCATGCGCGACATCACCTGATTCAGCTTCTCAATAGTTGCCGGAGGCATTCTCCTGCTCAATGTAGCCAGTTTCTCCTGCGGATTACTACTCCCGATCAACCCATGAAACAGGATACCAAACGCAACCACCCCAATCCCCAACTCGCGGGCGGCAGGAAAAAGCCCGTTCTCAATCGAGCGGTTCAACAGCGAGTACTGCACTTCCACCAGCGAGATCGGATGAACCGCATGTGCCCTCCGCAACGTATCACCATCCACTTCCGAGATACCCACTCGCTTCACATAACCTGCCGTCACCATTTCAGCCACTGCACCCATCGTCTCTTCCACCGGAATATTCGGATCGATACGGGCAGGCTGATACAGGTCAACGTAGTCCGTTCCTAAACGCTTCAGGGTGTGAGCCAGATAGTTCTTCACAGCTTGCGGACGTACATCGAGTCCGTAATACATACCATTAGGAGCAACAAGGCTTCCAAATTTCACAGAGATAAAGATATCTTCCCGTCTGCGCGACTTCAATGCCTCACGAATCAGCAACTCATGCGCCCCATTATCATAAAAATCAGCCGTATTGAGATAAGTAATCCCATTATCCATCGCCGCATGGATCACCCGGATACCCTCCACTTCTTCGGCTGCGTTACTTACTGTGCTGTGTCCTAATCCCAGGCGGGAAAGGATTAAACTGCTATCGGATACTTTTAATGTGTTCATAATGATAATTTGTTTAGTTGAATGTAAAAAGGATGTTGCTGACTTCTCTCATGACCGTATCGACATTTTTCACGCCTTTACTTTCTTGTTCTTTTATCCATTCGGATTGAAGTTCGGTGTATTTAGTAGCGTTTTTCCACTGTTCCACTTCTCCGGATGTCAGCACCCGTACGTTGGCACCGTCTTT
The DNA here is from genome assembly GCA_031555145.1 of Tannerellaceae bacterium. GTDB lineage: Bacteria > Bacteroidota > Bacteroidia > Bacteroidales > Tannerellaceae > JAJDIA01. Next base: position 47,358 of record JAVBUR010000072.1, read on the forward strand.
TTCAAAATCGGCTATCTGCGTATCAAAACTGCTGTTCATCACGGTGGCCAAAGCTTTGTAGGCTGTTGCAGCGGCACGCTGAATAGCTTGCTGATCTTCTTCTCCCAGCTTGTTCCATGTATTTTTGTTTATGACCAACAGGTAAACGTGTCCGAGCCACAGGTCTTTGGATAAAAGAATATTGGGTGCCACTTCGTGGGCTTTTATTTCGTATCCGCTATCCATGTTTACCATCAGTCCGTCGAGGGTGCCGTCTTCCAGGGCTTTGCTGACACCTTCGCCCCAGGGCATGGTGACAGGGATGGCTCCGGCGTTTTGCAGAAAGTTCCGGTGCCAGAAGCTTGCCGTCCGCCATTTTCCGTTCTTGATTTCATCCAGGCTATTCAGTGGCTTGGTACTGAAAAAAGCAACGGGATAGCCGGTACAGAAAAGCAGGTTCACGATATTGGCATTGTCGAGTTCGTCGGTGAATGCGGGAATTTCGGCATATACGCGATGGAAAAAGTCAATTTGCTTCTGCCCGGACGGACCTACAGGAAAACTTTTGAAGATCTGATGCAGGGGCATTTCATTGGGACTATATTCGGGTACCACAATCGCCATGTCGGCAATGCCTTCACCGGATACTGTTTTCAACGCACCGTAACTGACAGAGAGTTCGCCGTTCCAATGGGCATCTATTTTCAGCCGCCCGTTTGATTCTTTTTCAATAGCCGGAAAAAATACATCATTGATAAAACGGGTACGCATACCTCCGAGAGGCTCATGATCGGTGTATATCAATGTTTTTTCCTGTGCTGATACTATGCCTGCCAGGAAGACAGTGCATAGTATCAGTGAAATAGTTGTTATCTTCATCGCTCTTTTTTTTATTTTCTGATCCATACATTGGTGATCTTTCCGAATACAAGCTTGTGGTAGTCATTGGCCTCATCGAACGCTTTTTCTACAAACGTTCGTCCTTCTCAGTATAGAAGTCGTCCGGGTGTACGGTGGTGACTTCAAAGAGGTCACATTCGATCACTACATTAGCTTCCTTGTAGGTGATATTGCCTGATGGAGTGACCACATGCGTCAGCTTTGATTCCTTCATTTTGCCGGAATCCCTGCCGCTTCTGCGCCCAAATGCCATAACATCGTCGTTATACTGTGTGGGGAAGAAAGACATGGTGTAAGCTTGTTCTTTTCTAATAAACTCAAGCGTATATCGGTTTGCTCCCAACAGGCACAAGGTAGTCGGTTCCGAAAAATACCGTCCCAATACTTCCCAACTTGCCGCCATGGAGTTGTAGAGGGATTCGGTTCCTGCCGTAATCACAGTATGATCTTCCTGTACCATGAGTTTAGACAGGGTTTCCCTGATCTCAGCCGGGTTGACCGGCTTAAACAGCTCGTCAAATGATTTATCTTTTACATGCATGTCTATCGTCGGATTTGAATTTTCATTTTTGTTTGTTTCCTGTTTCTTTGATGCCCCGTCACAAGAGGCAAAAACAGCAATCATACACAGTGACATTACCACGTTCTTCATGTTATTTCTTCTTTACGTCTATTATTTTACACTCCTTTACCACCACTGTCTGGTCTTTGTCGTACAGGCTGCGCACTTCGCCTTCCATAACCACTTCATTACCTTTGGATACATTCCGCAGTTTGAGGTAGTCAGTGAAGGGGAGAACACATAGGATACGGCTTTTACCGTCTTTTTTATCTGATAACTCTACCGAAGGAAGTCCATATACATCAGGTCCCACAAAAACGGCAAAGCCTGTTATTCTCATCACCTTTTTCCCATATTCTTTTTCTGCCTGAGCTTTATCCTTCACAAAAGCATCGCCGAGTGCCTGGGCTGTAATTGTATTCTCTTGTTTTTCCATTTTTGCTGATTGATTGGGTTCATCCGTATTCTTTTCTGTTTGCGCAGTTGCCGACAGCCCTATTACTGCCGACAGTATCAGTACCAGTAACTTTTTCATGCCGTTCTATTTATCAGTTCCACTAACCGGCAACTTTTCACAACGACAGTCTGCCCTTTATCATACAAACTACGCACTTCGCCTTCCATAACCACTTCATCGCCTTTAGACACATTCCGTAATTTGAGGTAATTGCTGAACGGCAACAGGCAGATAGTACGGCTGTCGCCCTCTTTTTCTTCAGATAACTCCACGCAGGGAAGTCCAAACATATCGGGACCTACGTGAACGGCAAAGCCTGCTATTTTCATTATCCGGTAGCCATACTCCCTTTCCGCTTTTGCTTTGTTTTCGATGAAAGCGTCGCAAAGCGCTTTTGCTGTGATATGCTCTTGTTCTTTCATTTCAATTGATTTTAATTGTTATTGACTGATACAAAGGTACGGTAGCTTCTGCGGACAAGACCGGACTATTCATAGTAAGACCCTGACAAATCCTGCCTTATTCTATTCCACCTCCGAGCGCCCTGTATAATTCCACACTCGATTGCAATTGTTCCAACTTGTCGTTTACCTGATTGAGGCGTGCCTGCAACAGATTCTGTTCGGCCGATAACACTTCCGTATAGTTGGCTTCATCCGCAACCAATAACTCTTGCGTATAATAGACAGCAGTGTCCAAAGACTCCACTTCTTTGAGCCGTATCTCGTTCTTGCTCAAAGAAGAACGGTATGCAAACAAAATATCCGAAACCTCTTTCCCCGCAGTCAGTACGGTACGTTCAAAGTTCAGCAAGGCTTCTTCCTGTTGCGCTTTGGCTATTTTCAGGTTGCCAGTCAGTTGTTTCCGGGCGAAAACAGGTTGTGTCAGTCCGCCGATGATAGTGGCAACAATGTTCTCAGGCTGAAAGAACGACGACAGCGAAGCCGATTCATAGCCAATCGAGGCAGTACCCAACGTGAGGGAAGGATAAAAATTAGCCCGTGCCGCATTGGCCAGTTCGAAAGCCGAACGGAAAGACAATTCCGCCTGGCGGACATCCGGACGTCTGGCAAGCATTTGTGCCGGGATGCCTGTACCCATTGTCGCCGGAACGCTTTGCCGGGTCAAATCGGTACGGTCGATAGCGCCCGGATTACGTCCCAATAGCAGGCTGATCGAGTTCTCCATTGCCCTGATCTGACTCTCCAAAGCCGGGATAGTAACCTGCGTACGGAACAACAGCGCCTTACTCTGCTCCACCGCTGCCCCATTCTGCCGACCAGCCTCCTTTAAGGCCTCCATCGTCAACAGACTTTCTTCTAATAAAGACACTGTCTGTTGCGTAATGCCCAGTTGCTCGTCTAAAGCCAGCAAGGAATAATACGAAGTGGCTATATTGGCAATCAACGAAGTCTGTATCAATTCGCGATAAGCCTGACTGTTGAGGAATTGGGCATATCTCGCTTTCGACTGGCTGCGCAGCTTACCCCAGACATCCAACTCCCAATTGGCGCTGATCCCTAAAGAGTATTGAGACGAACCATACGCTAACACACTTGTTCCATTCGCACCTGTACTGATTTGTCGATCAGTTACCTGTCCCACTAACGAAACGTTTGGAAAATAAGCCCCTTTCGCCATACCCAGGCTGGCTTCCGCTTGTTGGATCCGGGTGTAAGCTATCCTCAGGTCGAAGTTATTATTCAACCCCTCTTCAATCAACGATTGCAGAGCAGTATCCTGAAAATAGTCTTTCCAGGGAATAGCAGCAATTCCGACCGTGTCAGTTACAACTCCCTCTGTCCGGTATAGTTCTGAACTGTCGATTTGCGGCTGGGCATATTGCGTAGTGGCACAAGACGAAAACATCAACAGCAACAACAACGCCGCCACTGCAACGGCACTTCGAATGGAAGAAAGGACTGTTTCTACTGTTTTATTATATGGAGTAGCTTTCATATCTATTACGTTTTAACGAGTTGATAACTTTTCCTGAATACTTTGGAAGATGATAAAAAGGGTAGGTATAACCAGCACACCGATGATCGTTCCAATCGTCATACCACCGATGGCGCCGATACCAATCGACCGGTTACCCACAGCTCCCGCTCCGGTAGCAAAGAACAACGGCGACAGCCCTGCGATAAAAGCAAACGAAGTCATCAGGATCGGGCGCAAACGAGCCACGGCTCCCTCAATGGCAGCATCCACAATACTCATCCCCTGCTGCCTGCGTTGAACGGCATACTCCACAATCAGGATCGCATTTTTTGCCAATATACCAATCAGCATCACCATCGAGATCTGTACATAGATATTGTTCACAATCCCCTGGTGAACCCCAAAGACCATCAGGAAGATAAACACACCCGACAACCCTACCGGCAAGGAGAACAGAACAGCCAACGGAAGGATATAACTTTCATACAAAGCAGCCAGCAAGAGATAAACCAACACAAGGCAAAGCCCGAAGATGACCAGCAGTTGTCCCCCGCCGTTTGCCTCTTCCCGTGTCATCCCGCCATACTCGTAGCTGTAACCTTCGGGGAAGATCGACTTGTCGCCCTTCATCTCTTCGATCACACGCAACACATCGCCCGAACTATACCCATCAACCATATTAGGCATAATAGTCACATTCATAGACGAAAACATATTGAAACGCTCCAGCGAACGCGGCTGTGTCACATCCGTAATAGTCAGAAATTCCGTAACCGGAGCCATCTGCCCGCTGCCGGTCTTAACAAATATCTTTTTCAGATCGTCAACGTTCCTCCTGTATTCGGGTGCCGACTGCACCATCACGCGGCTTTGCTTACCATAAATGTTGAAGTTCGAAATATAAGAACTCCCCACGTTAACCTGTAGTGCATTCATCACCTCGGTCAGTGTCAGCCCCGCATCTTTGATCTTAGCCACATCAGCCTCAATCATCTTCTGGGGGAAGTTCGGATTGAAGGTAGTCATAGCCCGCATCACCTCCGGCCGTTGGTTGAGTTCGCCTACAAAATGCTGTGTCACCTCAAAGAAACGGTTGACATCGCCCCCCGTCCTGTCCTGCAACACCATATCTACACCCGCTCCTAACCCAAAACCCTGTAAGGTAGGACGCGCCATGAAGAAGAAAGTCGCATTGTTTATCCGGGAAGTTTTCTCCGTCAATATCCTCACCACATCATTGGTAGTCGTCTTGCGGTTATTCCAGTTTTCCATCAGGATGATCACAGTTGCATACGAAGCATCGGCCCCGTTCAGGAAACTGTTACCATTGATATGCACCACATTCTTTACCCCTTCAATATCTTTAGTCATTTCAACCACCTGTAGCGCCACTTCACTTGTCCGTTCGAGCGAAGAACCCGGAGGCAGCGTAACGAATCCTACCACACCACCACTATCTTCCAGCGGCACGAACCCGGTAGGAAGCAACCGTATCAATCCGAGAAACAACACCGTAGAACCCAGTACGACGGATATCGTGATCCAACGGTTTTTCTTCTTCCCCATAAACGCTAATGCAGAACGATATTTAACCGTAACAGCGTCAAAGACCTTATTGAACAGTTGGTAAAAACGGTCAAGGATATTCTTCTTCTTATCCTTTTGAACCTCTTCCGTATGCGGTTTCAGGAAAAGAGCGCTCAGTGCAGGACTTAACGTCAATGCATTGACAGCCGAAATCAGGATAGCCACAGCCAGCGTCAGCCCGAATTGCTGAAAGAAAATCCCTGTTGTCCCACCGATAAAACTCACCGGCACAAATACCGCAGCCATCACCAGCGACATCGAAATAATAGCCGGAGCGATCTCTTTCATCGCTTCCAGAGTAGCCTCCCTGGCACTTTTGGCTCCTGCATCGAGTTTAACATGCACCGCCTCGACCACAATAATCGCATCATCCACCACAATCCCAATAGCCAGAATCAACGCAAACAACGTCAGCAGGTTAATAGAAAACCCGAACAATTGCAGAAAGAAAAAAGCCCCGATAATCGATACCGGAACAGCAATCGCCGGTATAATAGTAGAACGAAAGTTCTGGAGGAAAACCAGTACCACCAACACCACCAACAGAAACGCCTCCAGCATGGTATTGGTCACCTTATCAATCGAAGCATCCAGAAACTCACTCGCGTCCATCGTATAGCGGATCGAAAGACCCGGAGGAAAAGACTTTTCCGCTTCTGCCAGCGCCGCCTTTACATCATCGATCACCTGTTTGGCATTGGAACCTGCCGTCTGGCTGATACCAATATACAACGCATCATACTCCCCATCCAGCAAAGAAAACGAAGCATAGCCCCGTGCGCCTAATTCCACATCAGCCACATCCTTTACCCGCAGGATTTGTCCGTTACGCGAAGAAATAATCACATTCCCAAATTCCTCGGCAGTTGCCAGGCGTCCGGTAAACTTCAAGGTATATTGGAAAGACTGGTCGGTGTTCTGTCCGATCGTACCCGGCGCCGCATCAATATTCTGATCTCTCAAGGCAGCCACTACCTCCTGTGGAGAAATACCATAAGAAGACATCACATCGGGTTTGAGCCAAATGCGCATCGAATAATCATTCTCGCCGAAAGGATCTGCACTCCCCACACCATACACCCGCTTTATCTGCGGAAGGATATTAATATTAGCATAATTATGAAGGAATATCCGGTCATAGTCCGGATTCGTCGATGCAAACGACACACCGAGAATCGTACCGTTTTGCATCTTCTGTACCATCACCCCGATCTGAGTCACCTCCTGCGGCAAAAGCGGTGTAGCCCGCGCCACCATATTCTGGACGTTTACAGCCGCAATATCGGGATTGACACCCTGACGGAAGAATACGCGAAGGCTTGCCGCACCGTCGTTCGTAGCCGACGATTGCATATACGTCATCCCTTCCACACCATTTATCTGCTCTTCAAGCGGCACAATAACATTATTCATCACCACATTGGCATTTGCTCCCGGATAAGAAGCCGACACCAACACCGTAGGAGGTGCAATATCCGGATACTGTTCGATAGGCAGTGAAGAAAGCCCCACGATACCCAACACCACGATCACAATAGATATAACTGTTGAAAGAACCGGTCTTTCGATAAATATTTTCAGCATGATTCTGTCTGTTAGTTAGATGGATAATCAGATTATTTCGCAATGATTTTCTTCCCGTTGTTCAGGGTAATGATGCCATCTGTTACCACCCTGTCACCACTTGAAAGCCCGCTCGTTACCACATAATTCTTTCCATCCGGAGTAGGAATCACCGCAAGCAACGTCTGGACAACGGAATCACCCTGTAGTTTATAAGCCAAATACTTATCCTGCTGGGCAAACGTTGCCTTTTGAGGAATCACAAGCGCATTTTCCATCACCCTCGGAATAGAAACAGTACCGGTCGTTCCGCTTCTCAATACACCCTGCTTGTTTGAAAACTCCACCCTGAAATTCGTAGAACCCGTACCGATGTTCGCCATTCCGGCTATCGTCTCTATCTTCCCTTTTTCGGCATACACATTTTTATCCTTCAATGTCAATGTCACTTCAGGAAGATTACGAAGCTTCTCCACATGGTTCTCACCCTCCATATTGTCAAGAAACTGCATCAGCGAAACCTCGTCCATCGAAAAATAAGCATACACATTACTCGTATTGGAAACCGTTGTCAACACATGATTACTGTTCACCAAACTACCCAGGCGAAACGGAATTTCACCGACAAGCCCATCCACCGGACTTGCTACATTTGTCCAGTTCACAGTCGCCTGTGCATTTTTCAATGCCGCTTCGGCCTGTGCTAAACCAGCCAAAGCCGTCTGATAACCATCCTCAGCAGTCATCAGTTGCACATTACTAACAATATTCTTTTCAGCCAACGGACGAATCCTATCCACATTGGTCTTAGCCGTATTCACCTGTGCCTGTGCACTGGTCACACCAGCCTGCGCACTGGTTAAAGCCTGTTCAGCCTGTGGCGAATTAATCTTGAATAAAGTCTGCCCTTTTCTCACTACCGACCCCTCATCCACATAAATCGCGTCGATAAAGCCATCCACACGCGGGCGAATCTCAATATCCTCCTGCCCCCTGATCGTTGCCGGATACACCGATTCCAGCACCTCCGTTTGTCCCATTACCGTCATCACAGGATATTCCTGTAGCATAGCTGCATAGCCGACATTTTGCTTATTCCCACAGGAAGCCAATACCAGCATAGCTACTAACCCGACACTTAAAATTTTCGCATTCATATTATATTCAGTTTTATTGATTTATCTGAATGCAAAGGAACGCCCACTTCTACACACAAGACCGGACTATTCATAGTAAGACCCTGACAAATCCTCGCGGAGTATCTGAAAGGCTTTTTGATGTATATAAGACTAACTTGGTTCCCCGCCTTGAAAGGTGGGGGGGACCATTGCTTGCAATGGTGGGGCGGTTGAAGCATTCCTGATAGCACATTTCTGTGCGGCAACAGAGTCGGGATTGATTAATAATTGTATGACATTCCGTTGAATACATGGAATAATAAATGAGAATCAACCGCCCCACCACCGCAAGCGGCGGTCCCCCCCGCCTTTCAAGGCGGGGAGCCAAGTTACTCTATACGCCATAGCCACTTACCACTATAACTACTCTGATATACGTTTAAAGTGATTCTATTCCAATCAGCACCCCGATAAATTCTGAACGGATGCCTTATATTCGGGAATGCTTTTGCCGGTATGCTTTTTGAATAATCGGGAGAAGTATTCGGGGTCGTTGTAATTCAGATCGTATGCCAGTTCTTTGATGGAAATAGTTGAAAGGTATATTTTCCGTTTAGCTTCCAATATCAGCCGTTCCGTGAGGTAGGTTTTTGGGGAAACGCTACATTGGGCTTTTACCAGATGATACAACGCATTGGAATTCACGCCCAGCTTTTCGGCCATTTGTTCAATCGAAGGATGTTCCAGAAATTGTTTTTCAATATAATCTTTAAATGCGATTAAAAGCGACAAGCCATCTTTGGTATGCGGCATTGATTCGGTATTCTTGAAGTAAGAAATATTGCATTCGGTTAAGAAAGCATTCAGGTATATGAGTACTAATTCAGGCCGCGCATTCCTGTCCTGCAATAAATTCTCCAATTGTTGCAAACAGCTTTCCATACGTTGTGCTACATTATCATCCAGGCTAACAACCGGTTTTCCTAAGGGGTCGATAAAAAAAGAAAACCCGGCTGAAAAATAATTAGCCAATTCTTCACCAAAACTCAAGTGGTAGAACATCGCACCTTCAGTCACGTTTCTTTCCGTAGTGTGGACTTGCCAGGGCGTTGCGAACAATAGTTGATTACCAGCTATTTCCAAATCCTGAAAATCCAACATTTTGCTCATACTACCTTTAACCATCAGCAAGATATAATACATGTTGGAGAGAACCGGTTTGTCAAAAACACGAAGCATTTCTTTACTCACCGGTTCGTGAAAAGGAGCTTTTACCCTTATCCGTAAATCCTTATGCTGCGAGATGTTGTCTAAGATAGTTTCTTTTTTCATGGCTTATGCGGATGACAGATTATTCAATTTGAGAACTTGATAAATCCTGAATATCTTTCCGATACTCAGGAATACTCTTCCCTGTATGCTTTTTAAACAACCGTGAAAAGTACTCAGGATCATTATAGTTCAGATCGTAGGCCAACTCTTTGATAGATATATTCTGAAGATATAATTTACGTTTAGCCTCCAGCATCAACCGCTCCGTCAGGTAGCTTTTCGGAGACATATCGCATTGGGTCTTTACCAAATGATACAGCGCATTGGTATTCATCCCCAGCTTTTCAGCCATCTCTTCCACCGGAGGATGATCCAGATAATTATCCTCAATATAGTTCTTGAACAGGATAAAATCAGACAAACTGTCTTTAGCATCAACCGCTGGTTCCTTATCCTTGAAATAAGCGCTGTTACATTCGACAAGCAGGGCATTGAGATAAATCAGCACCAGTTCCGGATTTGATTTATCATCCGGCAAAATACTATCCAACGCATAGAACACAGATACCAACCGTTGTATAACCGGCTGAGGCACCTCAATAATCGGATTCCCGAAAGGATCAGTAAAAAAAGGGAAAGACGAAGGAAAGTAATTCATCAACTCCTCCCCAAAGCTGGTCCCATACGATTTTGTCTCTGCCGTTTTCTCCATCGTATGGATTTGCCAGGGTGTAGCAAACAACAACTGCCCATCCGTAATAGAGTAGTCCTTAAAGTCAACCATATGTGTCGACTCCCCCTTAACAACCAGCATCAGGGAGTAGAACCCCTGCCGTACAGGCTCATTCAACTCCTTAACAATCTCCTCACTGAAAGGCACACTATGCTGCAACCGCACCATAATCCTAAGCTTCTGATGCTGCCTGAGCCTGTCTAATATAATTTTCTTATTTTGTGTCATCAGGTGGTATTCGCTTTATTACACTGGTCTTATTCCGTTCCTCTCTATCCGGTAATAGCAAAGGTAAGTATTTGTTTGATACAGAGGGTAGAGATAAAGAGAAAACCATTGCGAATCATTTCGGATCAATCTGGAAATTATACACAAATGTGGTTGTAAAATTTTATTAGCACGTTTTATTATATGAGAATTTCTATCTTTGGTGGAAAATATGACCAGACTATGGCAAAAATAAACGTAAAGAACACAGATTTGACCATTATTCAAATCAATGATGCCGATTATATATGCATTACAGACCTTGCACGGTATAAGAATGCCGAACATACGGACGATGTAATAAAAAATTGGATAAGAAACAGAAACACCATAGAATTGCTGGGAATATGGGAAAGCCTGTATAATCCAAATTTTAAACCCGTCGAATTCGACGGGTTTAGAAAAGAAGCTGGCTTGAATGGTTTCATAATGACATCCAAGAAATGGATTGAAACAACTAACGCAATTGGTATTGTCTCTAAATCAGGGCGATACGGCGGAACATATGCCCACAAAGATATTGCATTGGAATTTGCCTCTTGGATTTCAATTGAATTTAAGTTGTATTTTCTCAAAGAATTCCAACGCCTCAAAGAAGAAGAACAGAAGTCATTAGGTTGGTCGGCGAAGCGCGAATTAGCAAAAATCAACTACCATATCCACACAGATGCCATTAAACATCACCTCATCCCAACCGAACTTACTACACAACAAACATCAGTCATCTATGCGAGTGAAGCAGATGTCTTAAATGTCGCATTATTTGGCATGACAGCCAAGGAATGGCGTGAGATCAACCAGGATCTCAAAGGCAATATCCGTGATTATGCAACGATCAACGAATTAATCTGCCTATCAAACATGGAGAATCTGAACGCCGTATTTATCAACGAAAAGCTTTCTCAAAGAGAAAGGTTGATAAAACTAAATCAAATAGCCATTCAGCAGATGAAGATTTTACAAGAGACAGGCAACAGAGGATTATTAAAATAACATCATCCCCTTTTCCTCACCTTCTTCCTGATCCAGGAATAGTATCCCGTTATCGCAAAGACCCCTCCCAAAAATGAGACAAGGCAGGAAAGTATCCGCGTAGCCATCCCTCCCCATGTCCCGACATGGACGGAGTAAATCCACCCCCTGATCTTGCCGGAGGAAGGCAGGTCTTTGTATAGTTGAACGTCGGTGATATAGCCCGTAGCCGGATCGAACGAATAGCGATCACTCCCCATCGTATTCCCATACCGGGCAGTAGAAACCGTCGCCGAACCATCCTGAACAGTAATCGAATTATAATCAGCATAACGCCTTTGAAGCCCGGATAGCACCTCAGCCCACTGCGTATAGTCCGTCCCTTTCTGTACCCTTTCGCCCTTGTCACCTCTGTCACCACGTCCTATCCCTTTCCCTTTTTCGCTTTGGGAAGGTTTCCCTCTTTCGCTTCTGTCACCTCCATCTTTTCCTCCCCGGCCTTTTTCCTCCGAATCCTTTCGAGGAGCAGCCGGTGCCGGAGCATGTGCCTGTATCTCCGTCGTCTCGACTCCGAATACAGTATAAAAAGCATCCTTATACCATCCAAACGACCAGGTCAATCCGGTTAATGTCAATACAAGCAGGAGAAGTGCCGTATAAAACCCACCCGACACATGCAGATCATAGAAGAAGCGGAACCAGCCCGCCTTCGTCCGTATCCTCAGCCGTACCTTCAACACCTTCCAATTACGCGGAACCCAGATCACAATCCCACTGACAAGAATAACTGCCAGCACCAGGCTCGCATACCCCACAAGCGATTTTCCCCACGAAAAACCACCATCCCTCTTGTACTCATCCAGCAGCCAACGATGCAACCGCATCATCTGCATAAAGAACCCCTGCCCATCATCCACCCCCATTATCTCACCCGTATAAGGATCAATAAAAGCCGTCGCCTTCTTCCCCGGCAACACCACCTGCCACGTACGCTCAGGATCAGGAAAGACACGAAGCCCGTTCAACTGCACGGAATCCGGAAGCTGCCGACGCGCCTCACGCATCAGATCAGCAGGCGGCAGCACTTCCCCTTTCACCTCCCTTACAAAGTAACGCGAAGGATAACACACCTCCAGCAACTCCTTCTCAAAAACCAAAACCGCCCCCGTCAGGCACACCACCGCAATGATCACCCCAAAAGGAATAGACAACCAAAGATGTATAGTAGCAAAGAATTTCCTCATTTTCCGAATAACTGTTTAATCCCATCATAAATACCCGGCACAGCAACCGTACCGTGATGCTCATTGGGAAATGATTGATGAAAGAAACGCAGGTTCACCGCCTGCGGCAATGTCTCCATAATAAGATGTCCTATTTTGTCCGGATAAATATCCCCCGTCCGGTCAGTCCGCTGTTGCGTCGCTATACCGATATACAAACTCTTCCCCGCAAAATCCTTCCCCGCGACCAACACATCCGCATCCGCCGCCAACCGCCCCTGATCCCACCACAGACTCGGGTCAACAGCCAGATAGACATCAAACAACTCCGTATCACGAAGAAACATATTCAACGTAAACAGCCCCCCATACGAATGCCCGATCAACATATTCACCCCATTCGTCCTATACGCCCCGTCAACCACAGCCCGAAGCTCCCCCGTCAGGAACCGTCCGAACCTCTCACCACCGCCCCCTTGCAGCACCGCCCCGGGAGCCACCTTCCCATCCCGTCCCGCAGCCGAAGCAGTAGGCGTCAGATCACGCGTCCGGTCCGTATTCAACACCCCCACAATAATACACGAAGGAAGATACCGCCCCCTGCCCGAAGCCAACGTCCTACTCATACCCACCAACGAATGAAAGAAGGCATCCCCATCAAGCAAATAAACCACCGGATAAGCCCGTGTCGTATCCTGCCCGTAGCCATCAGGCAGATGTATCCAATAGCTTCGTTCTTCCTGCAAAACAGCGGAATACAACCTATATTCCCTGCCGATACAGATATCCTCCTGCCCCCGCATGGATAGCGGAAGCAGGAGGAATACCAATAAAACAGGTAGCTTACTCATTACTTGCCAACACATTACGCATAATTACCAAGCATGATCACTCACCCTGAGCAGCAGTTAGTTTTCCTACACCACTGATCTGTTCGGATTCAACCGTAATACCCTTTGTAGCCGTAGCCGTCTTCGGATCGATCCGGTAGATAACCGGCTGACTGCCGTCTGTAGTTGTCACAGGCATATAAGCAATACCATCTTTAGAGTATGGGGTATTTCCAAAACCGGAGATCACACTTGCGGCAGGCATCCCCGTCACATACGTCAGCTTCTTGTCACTCCCCTTATACACCGCCAGCGCCGAAGCCACAAACCCCGTCTCCGTCAGCGGACGATCATACATCAACAACAGAAAATAATCATCCGCAATAGGCCAGCAACGCAGGAACGACTTACCCCCTGTCTGCTCTTCCAGATTACAATAATAGTCCGTATCAAAAACCTCTGTCCCCGCCTTGATACGCACCACACCCGCAGGCAGCGTTGTCTTTTGCACATCCGTAGTCATCGTCTTCGCATAACTCGGCGAGAACACATAAATATCCCCATTACCGGCCGCCCAGACCGTCTGGTAATACTGCGACTTATAACGCCCGCAAGCATAACTGATCTTATCCGTCCGGATCAACTTCGGATGCTCAAACTTCTCATTCGCATAGATCGCCACCCAAGCCTCATCTGGATACTGCGTCCACTGCAACTCCCCCTTCTCGTAAGCGCTGCTGGCGCTACCTCCCGATTCAGTCTTCACCAACTCCGGATACTTCACATACTTACCCCCGTCAGCCTTCACGCCATACTTACTCAACCCCATCGGAACCGGAGCCGAATAAATCTTACTGTTGGATTCCAGAATACCTGCCAATGTAACATACTCGCCATTGCCCAAATAATTTTCAGACATAAGTACATTACCGTTCGTCGTAAACGTCTCCTTCTTCACATCCAGGTAAGAAAGCAGGAATCCCTCCGGCAAATAACCGTTCGCATCCGCATACTGCTCACCCAAACTACCCGTCGAAGCCGTAATAATATAATCCCCATAAATACCATACGTCGTATATCGCTTAATCTCATACGTATTATCACGCTCCTCAACCTTACCCTGCGCATTCAGCACATAGGAAGAAGTCACCCCCGCATTTCCCTGATTATACACCAACCGGTACAAATACTGATCCTTGTAGAAAACCCATTGCGAACTACTCTCCGTAGTAAGCCCATTATTTTTAGCCGAAACCTTACCGGTCCCCAACGTATCAGCCGTCAGCAGATAATTCGCATCCCCCACAGCCGCCGCAATCACATAACTCGATTGGCTCTCCACCTCCGGAGTAGGAGGCGCCGGAGTCGGATCATCATCACAGGAAGTAAACACACACCCGGCCAACATAGCCGCAGCCAGGCCAGTCAATACAAAACTCTTTTTCATGTTGTTTTAATTAGTTTTTGAATCAAAAAATAAAAGAATATACTGTTTGTCTCAATGGCCGAAATACACCCTCACCTTTCCGTAAAAGGCGCGTCCGGCTTTTTGCAGACTAAAATTGTCATACAGTTTTTCGTTCGTGAAGTTCCGGCATTCGAACGAGAGGTTATAACGCCCATTCCGTATCCCGTATGAAAGCGTCAGATTATGGAAGAACTGTGTCGGCACCACAAACTCCGACTCACTCCCCACCGCCTCCGAATAAAGCGGAAAATTGTGCATATACAAATTATCATACGCAACCGTCAGCAAATTCCCCTTCCGTCCCAGATCGCGCCAATAAAACGTCAGATCCGAGTTCGCAAACCGGTAAGGCAAATTCGGCATCCGCGCCCCATACGTCAGACTCTGCTGACCGCTCCCACTACTAACCGTCCTCACATTATCGCGCACATCCATCTGCGTATAATTCCCCCCAATACTCACCCAGCCATTAAAACCATACCGCGCCGCAAGCGTATAACCCTTTGTCAGCACACGCCCATGATTCACATACGTCGCCCCATATTTCCCGCCACCCAAACTGGATATATTACGCTGGATATAATCTTTCGTATTACGATAGATCACCCCACCTTCCAAATAGACAGAATGCTTGCCAAACTCCTCATTGAAACTGAGGTTCAGATTCACATTATCACTATTCTCAGGCCTCAGGGCAATCTCACCCGTCTCAAGATCCTCGTCGCCAAACATCTCCTCGTTGGTAGGTAACCGATAAGCCTTTTCGTACGACAACTTAGCCTGCAAACCCCGCAACACAAAGTAAGTACCCGCCGCCCCATAACCAGTCGCACTAAGCGAGTTCGTCGTACGCACATACGCATCCTGCGCTGTAGTCTTCGCCACCGGCCCCGCAATAAACTGATGATAATACTTCCCGAACACCGAAGCATTCCAATGCTCCGAAGGCATCAACCGGTACGAAAGCCCGCTGATATTCTTACGCGTCTCCTTCGCAATAGCATTCGCCCCCGAACCCGACTCCAACAACGACTCGCTAGAACGGCGAAAATCATTCAGCACATGATTAAACGTAAACGTATGCACCTCACTCAACCGGTAATTAGCCGTAAAAGTCCCATTCCAGTTATCATTATCCGAACGCGTATGCTGATACGACTGCTCCCCCGGCAACCGCAGGAGACGCATCTCACCCCGCCAGTTATACTCATACGACGAAGTATCCACATTGTTCGTACTATTCTTGTTATAATTCGCCGTCAACGCCACATCCAACCCCTTCGTAAACAAATCCCGCTTACTATACTCCAACGACGGCATCAGCGAATACCCTTCCCGGTATTTGGCACCGAACACAATCTCCTGCCGCACCCCCGTCTGAATATCCTTATACATCCGCGAATACATAAACCCAACCATCAACCGGTCTGCCCACTTCTTCTCCACCACACCAATCTTCCCCACAACCGCCTCATTGTGATACGTATCATGAAACCGCCGCACATGTTCAATCTTCTTCTTATTGATCGACCCCGTCTCAAAATCCTTCACCGGCGTATCCACATAATAATCATTATCCGAATAATTCTGAAACGCATTCACCTCATACGTAAAACCACTCTGAAACGTCTGCCCGAAGTTCACATACCCCCTGTGCGTATTAAACGACCCATACGAATAAGAAGCATCCACAAACCACCTCTTCCTGTTCTTCTTCGTGATAATATTGATCACCCCACCAATCGCATCCGTCCCGAACCCAACAGGTACCACCCCCTTATACACCTCAATACGTTCAGCATAATTAACCGGAATATTGTTCAAGCTGAATGAACTGCCTACCCCTTCCTGCGGCACACCATCGATGAATATTTTGATATGCTTCCCACTAAACCCATCCATCATGAGTTGCATGTCCGAACCTACCCCACCCGACTCACGAAGCTTTATCCCTGGCGCCTGTGCCAACGCCTCACTCAGGCTCTGTGTAGAGTTCTGCAAACTCTTCGTATCAATAGCCACCGCATTGAACGCCGACCGCTTCAACCGGCTTACGCCGTTGGAAACCACGACAATTTCGTCCAGTTCCATTGATTGAGGGCTTATTGTTACGTTCAGTTTTCCTCTCTCACTCGCAACCAACTTCACCGGTCGCTCTTCCGTTTTATAACCCACCGCAGACACCACCAAAGTGTAATTACCCGCAGGCGCTTCCAGGTGATACAAACCATCCTGATCAGTCATTCCGCCGTAGGTTGTCCCTTTCAGATAGACAGTGGCAAAATCCACTATTTCTTTCTCTGTCGATAGAATCCGGCCTGAAATCATTGCGCTACGGTCTTGTGCCAGAGCACTGATAGAAAAGAATAACAAGCTAACAGTCAGGCATGTATTATATAAAATTGCTTTCAAAGTATACCTATTTTTTTGTATTTAAAGACGTTGCAAAGTTCCCCATAAACACAAAACCCATCAATCGCCATGTGTAGGTAAAATAAGGGATGTAAAATAGCTGATTGTAGGTAAAATACGTTACTTGCAACCTTTACCCGGAGCAATGCTAAAGTTCTCAAATGCTACATTATGTCCGGCAAAGAGTGAGTCACAATCAAATTAAAAGATACATTTGTAAATAAAAAACCGGATAGATCAAAAGACTAAACACATATACAATATGGAACCACTAGCATTAAAAGACAAAGACGTATTTCCATCGACCGAAGTACTACAGAAAGCACTGGGCACAAGCTACACCGCCTTCGAAACCCTGGAAAAGGGACTGGCCGCAATAGACATCACACCGGAATGGAACTACTACCGCGACGGCGCCTGCTGGCTCTGCAAAATGCCTTACAAGAAAAAGAACCTCGGCTGGATCTCCGTCTTCGACAACTACTTCTACGTCACCTGCTACTTCACCGAAAAACACCTCGATGCCATCGCCCAACTCAATATCTCCGACAGCACCAGAGCCGCATTCCTCCAAGCCAAACCCGCAGGCAAACTAATCCCCATGACCATCACCATCAACAGCAGCGAACTGCCGGAGGATGTAACACAGATGCTTGTGTTCAAAAAAGGGTTGAAGTAAAGCCGGAATTCTCATCCGACTTTAAAATACATCCTTTACTGCGAAGGCGGTTTTACAACGGCTTCACCGGAATGCAGATATCAACGATAAATTTGTGTTCGGGATGTTCGTTGTAATTGTTGTGATAGTATTCGTAAGTAGGGCTGTCGGCAGGTTGGTAGCCACTTTCGGTCAACCAGGAACACATTGTATTCCATGCCAGTTCAAACTCTGTTTCTTTAAGTTCGAAGCGTCCGACTGCATATTTGCCGGCAGGAATGGTTGATTTACCGATTTCTCCTTCAACCTTCACTTCGCCTTTCACAATAATACTTGCATCCTGACGTACCTTTTCAATCGTGGTGATCGCGGGATCGTCGCGGTAAACTGTTACCGTTTTGGTTTCAGATGTGACAAGTCCGCGAGGAGCAGCCCAACGGAACAGTTTCTCATACGCCTGTCCAATCATATTGAATGCACCTGTATGGCGGCAATAAATCAGGTTTAACTCAGGCATCTGTTTGATTTCAATTTTCGTTTCCATAATAATTAACTGATTAAATTCGACACTGCAAAGTTGAGCATTTACCTGTTGCGGGTGTTTACCGATCTTGCTGACTGCTTTGCAATTCTTGCCATATCTGATGCCATTCTTTATATAGATCGCTTTCTCCTGTTTCCGGTATTCTTTGGCGGTTGTCTGAAAATAGGCACGAAATGAACGACTGAACAATGACAGGCTGCCAAAGCCACAGGTGTAAGCAATTTCACTGATCGACATGCGTTCATCGTTTTGCAAAAATATGGCGGCTTTTTCCAACCGTATCCGCAATACGTAACTATTCGGCGTTTCACCTGTTAACAGGGTAAATATACGGTGGAAATGAAATTGTGAGAAATGGGCGACTTCGGCTAAGGTGTATAGGTTCAAAGGTTGTTCAACATGCTTTTCAATGTAGTCCATCACCTTGTTGATGCGTGCGATGTATTCTTCCCTGCTGGCTTCTTTGCTGATCATATATCATGGATAAATAAACAACAAAGGTACGGAAAGCTTCCCGTTCTGTTTTTACGGATCTTGCGGTTTTTACTCTATTCTTCCCATTCTTAATTCAGCTTTCAGAATCTCATAAACATAGGCCGAACTTTCGATGTACAATCCGGTTGCTTCGTCCGAGAGCTTTTCAAATGTCTCGGAATTGTAGAACAGGCTGATAGCCGCAGGCATGTCTATATCATTATCCTCCATCAGATAGGTAATGATATCCTTCGTTATGCCTTCTATAAGATACTGCATCCTTTTGTTCATATTGCTGTAAGATATGCCGCAGCTTTCTGCGAGTGAAAGAAATATTGGGAAGATATCTTTTTGTATCTAAGTCCGTTTACCAGTGTTGGCAGGTCAATGATGCCATCGTCGAAGTTACGGAATAGAGTAGCGATCGCATCGTCGGCGACCGGTCCGATCACAATATCATATTCGTGGACAGGATGTATCTGTGTCCGGTTACGGTTATTCATCACAAATAGCGCCCACTCTTCATTGGGCTCGTCGAAGCGCTTGATTGATAGTGCAGGGTCATTAGATGCGGCAGTCTCGTCGAACTCGAAAGCGGTGACAACAGGTACTCCGCCATAAATAGAGGCAGTGCGTTTAGCCATTAATACGGCTTGCTCCTCTATTTCGGTCAGATAGAAACCACATCCGAAATCTTTATAAGGCTTACACCGGGCAAAGTCGATCGTTTCGATGGCTGTATTGGATCCGTGAAACAATTTCATCGTATCCCTCCTCCCTGGTTATAACAAATACGTGCCAGATCCTGTACACTATCTTCGAACGACAACAGGTGCTCTGCCTCGTAATGTTCTGTCAGAAAATCCAGCCCTTTGTATCTGTTGAGATAATTGCTGGCCTCCCTTACCGTCAGATTGTAGGTCTTGGCAAATTCGTTAATTGCGGCTACCGTATAACCGATAACACGCTTGTCAATATTGGGTGAACCGGCCAATTTGACAGTGGCAGATAATCCCAATGCATCCAGTACCTTCGTGACGGTTTTTATGGTCAGCCCTTTCCCGCTCTCTATTTTTGAGATTTGGGCTTTGCCCACACCTACTTTTGCTCCGAGCTCTTCCTGTGTCATTCCACGGCGGATTCTCTCGTCACGGATCAATGTGCTTATATTGTCAATATGAGTATTCATAGCTTCTTTTGGGCAAAAGTAAACAAAAGTTTCCAATTTAGGAAACTTTTGATGCTAATTTAAGCTTAAATATCAACTATCTAAGCAACCACTCGATCAACTCTTGCATAAATACCTGATCATCTTTACCGCGCCATATAATACTCATGCCGTTAGGCATCGTCATTTCTACTCCGCCCATGAAAAGGCCGGTCATGGTCTCACCAAAAGCAACGATAGTGCCCCCATTATCGAGCCTGACATACGCGCCGTGGACATGTTGTTCATCACCGTTCATGAGGCTAACGGGTGTACCGCCTGCCAGAGAACGGCTGCCGCTATATGATAGCTCATAGGCATGACCAACGGCTTCGGTAATCAAACTGGTAGCTCCTGCATCCGGTTTCATCGGAAGATCAAGACCATACTCCATTCCAAAAGGCTTTACGATGTCGTTGCCTCCGAAGGCTTCCATACCCACTCGGTGTTCTTCATCCATGAAGAGAATAAGCTTACCTCCATTGTTGACGTAGTTTACGATTGCCTCACGCTCGGTTGGAGTCAGATTGTTCTTGGGGGTAGTCCTATCTCTTTGGAGAGGAGAAAGGATGATAAGCAAGTCGGCTTGGGCAAGCAGGGTGCTGTTTACTTCCTTATCCTCATTGATGAGTAGATTTGCACCTATTTTGTTATTGACAATATCGGTATACAGGTCAAACATTCGGGGGTTGGATTTGAGATACTCTGCGCTTGACTCATGGGAGACGTCGAGTACTACCGTCTTTCCTTGTGCACTTACACTGATGGCCAGTACAGCCATCAGTGCTAAGGATATTAATCTTTTCATTTCTATTGATGTTGTATGAGATTATTATTTATACAGGTTCGCAGCCAACGCCGTGAGGTTATCTTCGCCGGCAATATCCTTATAAGTCATTTTCATGGCAAGGATGAACTCGTCGCCAGTTCGTATTTGGGATGTCATTTCTTTGACCTTTTTCAGGTACCCGATCTGGAATGTGACGGCGTTAATATCTGCCATGGCAGCACCATGCCCACCGATGAATACAGTTGCGCCAGTTGCTTTGGCATGTTCGAGTTCAGTAAGGGTGGCATCCACAGCCTGCCGGTTGGAGAGTTGCAGCGGACTCATGTGCATGTTAGCTACAGGCGTGAAATGCATGTAATAGGCATTTCCTCCGATCAGGACGCTGGCGGCAGGGAAATCGGACGAGGCGCCGGGGGAGAACCTAAACTCTATTCCTGCCCAATTCTCACGTGCGTTCTTGCCAACGGTTGCAGTCGGAACAAATTCGCTTATATCCATTGCTTCGCCAAATCCGGCGGCAAAATTACCCATCATGCCTTTGTAGATATCACCCTGGATAAAAGCGGGCATACCTTCGATCATGACGAATTTAGAGTGGTCGAATGCACTGAAACCGGCGGCGTGATAATTGGCAATCACTTTCTCAACGGGTTTGTTTAGTTTGGTAACGTACGCTCCAAATTCTTTGATGTTTTCGAAAAAGGCAGCGGGTTCGAGAACAACAAGCCCTTTTCCTCCTTCAATGATGTAGCTCATGTCACCCAGTGGATCGGCGGTTACATAAGCGTGTAGTTTAAAACCACCGAAGTCTTTTACTTCGAAATTACTCTGTGCATGAACGGTTGTTGTCATTGCTACAGCTACTAATACTCCCATAATCTGTTTCATAATTGTCTATTTTTAATTGTGAATCGAATCGTTTACCAGTGAATATGGGGGTAAAAGTAGAAGAGTCGGGAATCATGTGCAAACGGGTTCCTTACTCACCATAGAGGTTAGTAATATTGATTATAAGCCTGTTACAAATTTAGTTTTAATCTTTTTTATGAATAAGGGCACTTAAGGATGTAAGGTTCCGATGAAAACATTACTCTCTTTTGGTTATTAACTCTATATTTGCAGTCAGGAAGTAAAAAACGAAAAAACATGAGGCAATTAGATTTACATTACCCGACCTGTCCGATACGGAATGTATTGGATCGTATCAGCGACAAGTGGTCATTATTGGTTTTATGTCTTTTAGGAGGAAGTGAAAAACTACGCTACAAGGAACTGATGGCCGAGATACCTGATATTTCGCATAAAATGTTGACCAATACATTGAAGCGTCTGGAAGAAGACCACCTGGTGATACGACAAGCCTATGCCGAAATTCCCCCACGCGTCGAATACTCCCTGACAGATACCGGCAAGACATTAATGCCCTCCATTGAAATGATGATCAACTGGGCGCAAACTCACTTTGAAGCGGTAACGAAATAAAGAGATCCCTCAGAATTTGACGGCACTGAGGACTTCCACCATCTTCGGATCCTGATGATCGAGGAAGAGGCTTTCACCAGCATCCAGTCCTCGGATCGCATCCATGTCTTCGGCGCTTAATTCGAAGTCAAATACATTGAAGTTTTCAATGATACGTTCTTTATGGACGGATTTGGGAATAACGATCACATCGCGTTGCATAAGCCAGCGGAGGGTGACCTGTGCGGCTGATTTATGATATTTCTTACCGATACCGACCAGCGTTTCGTTTTGGAACAGGTTGTTCTTCCCTTCGGCAAAGGGTCCCCAGGATTCAATCCGGACATTGTATTCTTTCATCACCTCATTGCTTTCGATCTGTTGATGGAACGGGTGGGTTTCTACCTGATTAACGGCGGGAATTACTTTGTTGTGAATGATTAGATCGACCAGGCGGTCGGGCTTAAAGTTACTTACGCCAATGGCACGTATCTTGCCTTCCTGATACAGTTCTTCCATGGCGCGCCAGGAACCATAGACATCGCCGAAGGGTTGGTGGATGAGGTAGAGGTCGAGATGGTCGAGTTGTAGTTTGGAGAGTGATTTCTCGAATGCTTTTTTAGCTTTCTCATAGCCGGCATCCTGAATCCAGAGTTTAGTGGTGATGAAGAGTTGATTGCGGGAGATGCCGCTTCGCTTGATGGCACGTCCCACGGCCTCTTCGTTCCCATAGACAGCGGCGGTGTCGATTGAACGATAACCTGCTTGCAGGGCGTCGTACACGCATTGTTCGCATTCCTTTTCATCGGTGACCTGGTAAACGCCAAAGCCCAAGAGGGGCATTTCTACGCCGTTATTTAGTATTATATCTTTCATAATGCTGTTGTTGTTTTTAAAGGGTTAGTTTTTCAATGAGGCCATGTCAACGACAAAGCGGTAATGGACGTCTCCTTTTTCCATGCGGACGAAGGCGTCGTTGATCTGGTTGGTGGTGATGAGTTCGATGTCTGCGGTGATGTTGTGTTTGGCACAGAAGTCGAGCATTTCCTGTGTTTCGGCAATACCGCCGATATTGGAGCCTGAGAAGCTTTTACGTCCTTTTACAAGATAAAAGGCGCCGACCGGGAGAGGTTCTACGGGTAAACCAACCAAGACGAGAGCTCCGTCTACTTTCAACAGGTTGAGGTAGACGTTGACATCGTGTTTGGCTGAAACGGTGTCGAGGATCATGTCCAACTTTGCCTGTTTCTTCATCTGCTCAGGATCGGTGGAAAGGGTTACTTCATCGGCTCCCAGACGTTTGGCGTCTGCAGCTTTCGAAGCGGAGGTGGTGAAGACGGTGACGTGTGCTCCCATTGCCTTGGCTATTTTGATGGCGAGGTGTCCGAGGCCGCCGATACCGATGATGCCAACTTTTTTACCCGGACCCGCGTGCCAGTGTTTCAATGGTGAGTAGGTGGTGATTCCGGCACAAAGTAGGGGTGCGGCAGCCGGGAGGTCGAGGGTTTTAGGGACGTGAAGGACATAGTTTTCATTTACCACGATGTTTTCCGAAAAGCCGCCATAGGTCTGTCCGCCGGAGATGCGGTCGGGAGAGTTGAAAACCATGGTAGTTTCAACGTCGCAGAACTGTTCGTCGCCTTCCGCGCAGTGTTCGCACTTGCCACAGGAGTCAACGATGCAGCCAACGGCGGCAAGATCGCCGATCTTGAATTTGTGGACGTGGTCGCCTTTGTGGGTGACCTTACCGACAATCTCGTGTCCGGGGACGAGGGGATAAACGGCATTGTGCCATTCGTTGCGTATGGAGTGGAGGTCGGAGTGACAGATGCCACAGTAGAGGATTTCAATTTCCACATCGTGGGGTAAAAGGGTGCGGCGTTGGATAGTCAACGACTGCATAGGGACATCTGCGGCTGTTGCTCCGAATGCTTTGGTTTCTTTTGTTTCCATAATTGGGTCCTTATTTTTACTTTTTATATTACTATTCCATTGTATTCTTCATCGCTTACTGATCCGAGCCAAACGGCGGGGCCAGCATCGACTTTAGTCGTTATTCCGATATGTGTGAATTCGCTGTCTGGGGCTGCACCATGCCAGTGTACGACATTCGGTTTGATTTCAACTACGTCGCCTGCCTTTAAAACGTGGATGGATTTTCCCTTTTCCTGATAGTAGCCTTTGCCGGAGGTGACAAGCAATAGTTGTCCGCCGGGATGGCTGTGCCAGTAATTGCGGCAGCCGGAAGCGAAGGTTACATTATATACTTGGGTGTTGAATGCATTGTAGGGATCGGCCACCAGCATTTGTACCCATGCGTCACCGGTAAAATTAGCTTCGGCTTTTTCTCCCAGAAGAAAGATCTTTGAATTATCCATATTGTCTGTTTTAGAATTATTGTATGAGAATAAAAACGACCAGTATTATTATAACAATCGCGAGATTTTTTTTTGTTCCCGTATCGCTGAATAATTGTAAACGAACATCCAAAGATAATTAATGAGCCGCAGGGGAGTCAAATGGGTGTGACGTGAGAGGCTCTTTTTTTCATACCTTTGCGTGTCTGTTATGATTCGGTTTATAAATCGGCTAAATAAGGGGATAAAAGTATGAAAAGACATCTTGCGATTGGTTTGTTTCTTTTGTTGATCGTTGCTTCTGTTTCAGCGCAAACGAATGCGCTGCAGATAGGTATAGAGAAGGTTATAGCAGACAAAAAAGCTGAGGTTGGCGTGGCTGTTTGTGGGATGGGGAGCAAAGACACGTTGAGTATTAACGGGGATAGGTATTTCCCTATGATAAGTGTTTTCAAATTCCATATTGCACTGACAGTACTGGATAAGGTGGATAAAGGTGTGTTTGCGCTTGATCAGAAATTGTTTGTCCGCCGAGCAGAGTTGTTGGATAATACGTGGAGTCCCTTCAGGGATAAATATCCGAATGGGGATGTTTCGATCACACTGGAGGAGGCGTTGCAATGGATGGTGGTACATAGTGATAATAATCTTTGTGATGTACTAATACGGTTTGTAGGTGGAACAGAGGTGGTCTCTGATTTCATCCATTCGCCAGACTTCGTGATAAAGAACAATGAGGAGGATATGCACAAAGATTGGGAATCGCAGTTCGTCAATACAACGACGCCTTTGGCTGCTGCTGTGTTACTTAAGCGGTTTTACGAGGGAGAGTTGTTGAGTAAAGAAAATACAGCTGTACTATATAGGATGATGGTGCAGACTACAGTAGGACAGAAAAGACTAAAGGCTAAGCTCCCGACAGGAACAGAAGTGGCTCACCGGACGGGGAGTTCATTTACGAGTGAAGAAGGGGTAACGGGAGCAACGAATGATGTAGGGATCGTTAAGTTACCCAATGGGCAGTATTATACTATTGCCGTTTTTGTCCATAATTCCAGTGAAAGACCGGATGCGACGGAACAGGTGATTGCGGATATTTCAAAAGTGGTATGGGATTATTTTAATGGCAGGTAGCTGGGCGCTTCACACCCTCTTTTTCTTTGCTTTCAAAAAGTGCAGCACGGTGCTGCACTTTTTATTGAAGAATATGTTTGACCTCGTCGAGGTCAAAACAAGCATGTACCTTAAAAGATTTTCGCAGTTCTTCGGATTGGCCTTCGAGTTCTTCTTTCAGGCTGTTGTCGGGGTTGATTATGAAGAAGATGTGTTTACATCCGGCTGCTTTGGCTTCCGGGATGAAAGTATTGAAAATCCACGTTGTATCTTCCAGCCTGTTTTTAAATCCGGTGCGGGTGTCTGCGATGTAGCTGCAATTGTCATGCGTCTTCATGATTTTGATGGCGTACCGTAAGGGGTTGCGATAATCATCGTCATAACAAAATTGCTTCCATGTCACGAATGCGGCATTGAGGTCGGGCAGGTAGTTGACGCTGCAAAAGTCGGAGTTGTAATGCATGAAGTCTCTTGGATCGTCTTCCACGATGGCGTAGTGGTAGTTGTCTTTCCATTCGCCTCTGATCGGGAGTATTTTTCTTCTCAGGCCTTCCCTTGTCATACCTGTATTTTCAAGTACACGGATTGATCGTACGTTTTCTGTTGCAACTCCTGCTTCTACTTTGTGAAGGTGGAAATGATCAAATCCAGCATTTATCAGGGTTTTTGCCACTTCAGTAGCATATCCATGTCCCCAGTGTGAAGGGAATAACTCATAGAAGATTTCGCCCAGTTTGAATCTGTTAACAGCGAAAAAGATGCCTGCTACACCGATAAGTTCGCCGGTGTCTTTCCGGACAATTTTCCAGGCGTATGAAGTCCTGTTCTCTGCTTGCTGAGATTCGATCATTGGTCGGATCATTTCTTTGGTTGCGTCGATGTTGTGGGGAATCCCTTGGGTGTTGTATTCGTCAACTTCAGGGTGTGAATACAGTTTGTGAAGAATGTCCACATCATCCCAGGTTATTTCTTGCAGTTTTAATCTTTTTGATTCTAATTCCATGATTTATACAATTTTCAACCGTTTATGCTATCGCAAAAATAACAGAATTTTCCTGCCAAAAGTTTCATCTGATACTTGTTTTCAGATAGGTGGCGAATGATTCGCAGTTGCTGACCAGGTCGTCGTAATAGGCGGGGTATTCACGGGCGATTTGCTGGTAATATTTGTTTTCGTCGAAGAGGCGTTGCTGCACCTTATCGTAATCGTCGCTCCAATAGTGGGGGGCGGGATTGACGTTGTGGAACAAGTGGTAGGATTCACAACGGGCGGCCATGCGGAGGCAAAGGGCGGCAAATCGTTTATTTTTACCGGCGGCTTTTTGGGCTTTGAGGTAGTAGTTTTTGGCATGGAGGCAACCGAAATAGTCGTCGTCGTCTTCAAGTCCGGCCGGAGTGGCACTGACTGTCCAGTAGTAGCGTTTCATCATCCATGAGTTGCCGTATTGAGTCATGTTGAAATAGGCGTTACCGATGAGGAAGTAGCAGTAGTCGCGGTCTTTGTTGCGGGGGTTGGCTGCTTGTTGCAGCAGGTCGATAATCTTCTCGGTCAGTTCACGTTTGTTGTAGGTGATGGTATCGGCATCCGTGTGTTGATGTTCGGTGTAGAAATCAGTATAGAAGGGATTGGCATCGAGGTAGTCTTTGTAATAATACCGGTCTGAGTTCCATAGGGTATCGTTGACCGATTGGAAGGCTTGTAGAGCCTGGTTGAGGTTGTCCTGACGCATGTATTTGGTGCCAAGCAGGTCGTAGAGCCTGTCTGTTGCAGATGTGATCCGTTCGTATTTCCAATGAGAGAAGGCGTCTTGTTTGGTGTCATTGTTTTGAATGTCCGAGAGGAGCGCTTCTACCTGTTCAGGGGTGTATTCGGCGTCCATATAGAAGAAGTAGCTGGTGTAGTAGTCGGCATAGAGGGTGCAGTGTCTTTGTTTGGTACGCCAGTAAACACCTGAAAAGTCCCAGTCGGGATATTCTTCGCTGGTCTTGCTCTTTTTTGAGTATAGCAGGGCGGCATCGGTGGTATTGTTTCTGAACTCTAATTCGCGGCCAATGGCGAAGATGAACCGGGAATCGTCGTCGTATTTCATCAGGGCGGTTTTGACAGGATCCAAAATAATGGCATTGCCCGATTGCTGACGGGAGGTATGCGTCAGGGCTTCCAGTTTTTCCCGGAAGGCAAGGGCATCCGGGGACAGGGTGTTGAGCCAGGGGGAACGAGTTTCGTGCAGAACGGCGTCATAGTCGCCTACCATAAAAAGGAGGTAGGCTTTTGCTGTTTGCCAGAGGGCAGGGTTTTGGACTTTGCGAAAGTCGGCTTTTGAGATGAAATCAAGGACTTCGCGGGCATACTGGCGGTCTTCGACGGACCGTTGCAGCATGATGTCGGGGTTGTATTCCTGTTCGCGGGCTTCCCACCATCCGGTTGTATGGCTGTCTTTATACATAGAGGGGCCGAGTTCAGTGTAGTATGGGGAGCATATCCAGTCTTCGAGTTTATTTACTTCCCTGAGCAGCAAGAAGTCTAGGCCGTCGAAAGCAGGGTTATTCTCATAGATTTGTTGCAGGGCAGGTAGTCCTTGGGCGGGGTTGCGGACGCCATAGAGGAGGTATATGGCTGATTGTTCGAGGGGGTTGGCGGTTTGTTGAAGTACTTCGGCGATCGGGATCTTCCGGTCGGTATACTGGCAGGTCATGAAACGCTTATCGGGGGCACTGGCGAAGACTTGTGCGAAAAGGTAGTTCCGGTATGGGCTATTTTCAATGGAAAGGCAATAAAAGTAGGTGCTCCAGTAGTAGATGATGTCTTTACGATGGCTTTTTTCGAAGATGGCTTTGTAGAGTTTCCGGATCACGTCTTTGTTACCATCATAGTAAGCGAGGCGGATGGCGAGGAAAGCGTACCGGGATTTGAGGTCTTCGTCTTTCAGGCGGTTAATGGCGGATTGGGCGCGTTCGATCAGTTCATTCCGTTCCGGGATTTTGACTGTTTCGTGGCGTTCCCAGGGATCGTCGTAGGATATATTGTAGAATTCGCATGATTTGGCGAAATTGAGGTATTCGATGGCCTCGAAGTCTTTGTTGACAGAGAGATAGCGAATGAAACTGTTTGCGTCCTTTTTATCGGCAATGATGAGAGGATCGTTATAGACGGTTTCATAGATATCCTGAAGGGTGGGTTTGTTGCCGCAGCGTTGTTGCCACAAGAGGATGTTGGCCTGTTTCCCGGACTGAGTGCCGTTGGCATTTTCGTCGCTTACGCCGCCGTAGGTATCGTAGTAATAGAGCAGGGAGGTGTAATTGAAGAGGGTATAGTTATTCAGGTTGAAACATTTCGGGTTCAACAGGTTAAAGCGGACATCTTCGCCGTAAGGGTAATAGGATCCGCAGGCGTGTGTCTGGAGGCATGCGCTACTGAGTAAACTGATCGTAAAAAGAATGAAGCGTTTCATAACTATATTGTTGCCTGTTTTTACTGTCGAGATGAAATAGGGCCACGGTAAACGGATGGTCCAAGCGGAGGTATTTTTTCAATAGGGAGATACTTTTCAGGGTTTCTTCGGCTGAAGATTCTTCCAGTTTTACTTTATCGCCTTTGCGAAGGTAGAAATCGCCGAGTTGGATGTCCTCTTGTGCTTCATACCAAAGGGGTTTGAGGGGTTTGAGGGACGATAGGGGCAGTTGGGTGGTATCCCAGTTCAGCACTCCTTTGAATTGGTTGTTCTGGTAGATGTACAGCCAGGCATACACCGGAAGGGCGATATCGAGGTGGATGGGATATTTGGGGGTCCTTTTCAGGTACAGTTCGAGTTCGCGGTTGTTCTGGATGGAATTCTCATCTTCTTGTGCCAGCGGGGGAAGCAGGTTGTAGCACATGAGGGTGGCTTTTTCGACAGGGGGGATTCCCATTTTCTGCCGGTATTTGTAGGGATAAAGCCGAAGGGTGCATGAGATGGTCTTCGTGGTCTTTTTCCGAAGGGATTCGAGGAGTTGGAAGTAGGTGTCGCGGGTGGTTCCGGTCCAGTCGCAGTCTATCTGTATTTCGTTATAGTCGATTTTTCGGGTAGGCATGTTCTGACGATATAGTTTGTCGATGAAATAGATTATGTTGACGGCCAGGGTGTCGATGATGGTTTGAGAGGCGCTGCCTAATACTTCGTTGCGGATATAGACAGTGGGGATGATTTCGAGGGAATCATGCGTGTCGCGGATATGCAGGATGGATTTTGATGCAGGTTTATTGTGAAATACCTCGTCTTTTTCGATCTCGAAGAATTTGACGTACAGTTTTTGGGGTCTCAGTTCCTGTATCTGGGCCAGTTCTTCTTTGTCAAACTGATATTCGTTGCTTTTCCAGTAGTAGAAAGCGCGCTCAACAGGGGTGCTGTTATCTGTACAGGAGAACTGTAGTATGCAGCATGCGATTAATAATAGACTGTGGCTGAATTTCATCCTGTTATACAAATTTTTTATCTATTAACCATTTGCTCCCGCGACTTGCTTTGGGTGACAACATAGACACCGACAAAGATCAACATGGAGGCCAGTCCTTTTGTCCAACCGAAAGTTCCGACACCAATCAGGACAGAGACAAGAGCGCCGACGATGGGTTGTACGTAGTTGTACATGCCGACGATGGTGGGACGGAGGGTTTTCTGGCCGATTATGACAAGGATATAAGCAACAAAGGTTCCGAACAGGACAACAAAACCGACTTCGAGCCAAACGTCCAAGGGGAAGGTACTGCCCATCATTTGCGACAGGTCATGATAGGAAATGGGGATAAAGCAGATGGATGCATAGAAAAACATCCATTTCATCAATGTAAAGACATTGTAGCGGGAGATAAGTTTTTTGAAAATAGTGAGGTAGCAAGCAAAGCTGATCTGGGCACCGAGGCACATAAGGTCTCCCCAAATACTTCCGTCACCTTCCGTCCCGCCGTGGTTACTCAGGATAAGCATAAGGGCGCCGGCTGCTCCGATAAGCACACCCGACACTTTCATTGGCGTAATGGGTTCCTTCAGGAACAGGGCCGCCAGTATCATCGTGATGACAGGCGATGAAGTCGTGATAACCGTTGCATCTATCGGCGAGGTAAGCGATAATCCGAAGATGAACAGTCCCTGGTTACAAACAATCCCCAGTAGAGCCGCAAAGAACAACAGAACCAGATCGCGCTTGCTCACCTTTTCCTTAGGAGCCAACAAAGACGCTATCCAGAAACAGATGGCAGCGCCAATCATACGCATGGCGGCCAAGGAAAGGCCGGAGATACCGGCATCCATTGCCAGTTTACCGATCGGGGACATAAGCCCCCACATAGTTCCTGCTCCCAAGAGGGCGAAGTGGGCTTTTATATGTTTACGATTCATTACTCACCTTTATAGCTGACAAAGATAGTATTTCTAAGTATAAGAAGATAATCGACACGCTGATAGCAGATTCAGATTCAACGAGACTTGAAAGTAATTGGGTGTTCGTCGCGACGATGAATGCCCGGTCACGGGCATCGTGTTGGTAGCCGTGGGTGCTGGCGAAGCCGAGCCCACGGTCAATTGGAATAACAACAATTATCATGCGCCGCGTCAGCGGTGCC
>JAVBUR010000008.1:0-44010 GCA_031555145.1 Tannerellaceae bacterium
GGGTGAAGGCGAAGCCAAGCCCCTGGTTCGCAGGAAGCCCACATTGTCATGCGCCCCGTCAGGGGTGCCGTATATGAAAGGCCGGTACCGCTACGCGGCACAAAAATTTATACTTGTCATCCTGTCCAGGGGCTTGGCTTCGCCTTCACCACTGGCTACCAACAAGATACCCCTAACGGGGCATTCGCATGCGCCACCAAAAGATGTGTATAGAGAGTAGGCTGTGAGGGGATGAAGGGGATCGCTTCAAATACTGAAAAATAGGTAATAAAAAGCTGGGGACTCACGACAAGTGCATCTTGTCCAGCACTTCGAACTTGGAGTTGTTGCTGATAAATTCGGGCACGATCTTTTTCATCAGCCGGACGGCATGCATGGTTTCATACGTGCGGGCGGAATCGATCAGGTCGTCGATCAGGCCCAGGATGGCCGGATAATTATCGTATTCGCGCACACGGCCGATCTTGATCTTGCGGTTGTGCGTGGGTTTGGTCTGCTCTTCATTGTTCAGCAGTTCTTCGTAGAGTTTCTCGCCCGGACGCAGACCGGTAAAGATAATGGGGATATCCACCTCCGGCTCGTAACCGGCCAGGCGGATCATCTTGGCTGCCAGGTCGGCGATCTTCACCGGGTCGCCCATATCGAACACGAAGATCTCCCCCCCCTTGCCCATATTCCCGGCTTCCAGCACCAGACGGCAGGCTTCGGGGATGGTCATAAAGTAGCGGATGATATCGGGATGTGTCACTGTCACCGGCCCACCCTTCTCGATCTGCTCGGAGAAGCGGGGGATGACCGATCCGTTCGACCCCAGTACATTCCCAAAACGGGTCGTGATAAAACGGGTATGCAGGCTGATCTGCGGATCTACCGTCTTCGACTGCACATAGATCTCGGCAATACGTTTGGAGCAACCCATCACGTTAGTGGGATTCACCGCCTTGTCGGTCGACACCATCACAAACGTCTTCACCTGGTACTGGATGGCCAGGTCGACCATCGTTTTCGTACCCAGCACATTCACCATCACCGCCTCGTTGGGACAGTCTTCCATCAACGGCACATGCTTGTAGGCCGCCGCATGATAGACGATATCCGGCCGGTAGGTCGCAAAGACCCAGGCCATAGCCTGTTTATTCCGCACATCGGTCACAAACGGTTTGAAATTCAGGTACGGATACTTTTCTTCCAATTCCAGGCGCAGGTTATGTGTCGGCGTCTCGGCCGAATCGCAAAGCAACACCAGTTCAGGTTCGAAGAAAGCGATCTGGCGTACCAACTCGCTACCGATCGATCCTGCTGCGCCGGTGATCATGATCGTCTTCCGGTGCAGGAATGAACCGATCGCCGCCACATTGATCTGAATAGGCACACGTCCCAGCAGGTCTTCGATACGCACCTTGCTGATCTTCATCGGCTTCTTCACGGAATCTTTCCAGTCCTGCACGGCAGGCAGGGAAAGCAGTTCCACCTTCTGGCGAAGGCAGATATCCGACACCACCTGCTTCACGTTCCGTTCCAGTTCGGAAGGGTTGATCAGGATGGCGCCGACCCGGTGCTTCTCGATCAGTTCGACCAGGTTATCCTGGTCGTGATACACCGGCAGGTTATACAACTCCTTGTCGGCGGCATGCGATTCGAGCGTCACAAACCCGCAGATCTTGTACGGTGAATCATGGTTGGCAAGGATCATACGCACGGCTTCCACCAGTGCCGTACTGATGCCATACACCAGCAGCGGCCTTTTAGCCACCATCTTATTCCCCGAACCACTGATCAGGTCGAACAACAACATCACGCCCACTTTCTGCGCCGTAATCAGCGAAAACGTCAGCGTAAAACACAGCACCACCCCCAAATGCGGGAACACAAAGATATGCCCATAGAGGTACAACAGTTCGTCGATCGCCCAGATCGTCAGATGTGCCGACGCCACCGCCAGGAAGATCCGCAACATATCCTGCGAATTCGTATACCGGATAATCCCCCTGTGCGTTTTAAAAAACAACAGGAACACCGCCATTACTCCCAGGTAAATCAGCATCATCTGCAGGAACTGCGACATCACAATGTGCTGATCCATTAAGCTGTAACAGATCAGGCACGACGTGACATACGCCACCCCCGCCAGGCACAAATCAAGGAAGAATATCACCCACCGGGGCATATACGTCCTCATCTTCATTAAATCAATCAGGTTCGCATAACCCGTCCGTAAAAATTGTCGTAAAGTTTGAAAAAAAGTAATCTCTCTCATCATGTAAGTACAATCGTTAACAATTCAATAGTTCGTTATATATATAATGCAATCTTTTTCCGTCTATAAGCCCACAACACATAAACCTCCCCCATAGCGCTAAAGCCTATCCCAGCTGAGGGTGTATCAAAAGCCCGAAGATGCCGCTTGCGATTCCCCTCTCGAGAGGGGGCAGGGGGTGTGTGACGAGCGAAGCGAGCGGGGTTTCACATTTCTTCTAAACTTCAACACATACACCCCGGAAAGTCCACCTAAAACGATCATATATATCAAAACACCCCACACCACACCAATCCCATGCGTCGCAATCACCACCCCGCAAATCCCTAACTGTACCACGGCATACAAAGGCGAAACCACCAAATGCGACCATCCCCGTTCATTCACAAGTATCTGATAAAAATGCAGCCGGTGTGCCTCAAAAATATTCTGCCGCAGATACAACCTATGTAAAATCGTATAGATCGAATCCACCCCATACACCGCCAGGAAAAGAATCCACACCACCGACCCTGTTTGCACCATCAGTTGAAGCAAAAGCGTAACAATCCAAAACGATATCGCCATACTCCCCACATCCCCCGCAAAGCACCTTGCCCGCTTCCGATAATTAAAGAACAGAAAAACAAGACTGGCCAGGATCGCATAGTTGATAAAATCCGGTTCCGTAAACGAGATCCTATGCATGTTCACATATTGCAAACTCACCAAAACAGCCAGGCTATACCACCCCGTAATTCCATTGATCCCATCCATGAAATTATAGGCATTCAGGACGCCTACAAAAAAGACATAAGCCACCACCACCGTCCACCAGGGAAGCAGCACAAACAGCCCCAAGCCATAAAACACCAGGCTGATCGACAGGAAATGGACCACAATACGGACTCTATTCGGCAAGGAAGAAATATCGTCCCACAGGCTTACCCCGGATATCAACGTCAGCCCCGTCAGGAAACAGGCGCTTTCCGGCCAATGCATCACCGCAAACAAAAGACCGGCCAACCAATAGACCACGCCTCCTCCCCGGATGGTGATATAATTATGGGAACTGCGTTGGTTCGGTTTATCGATGATGTTGAAGGTATCGGCGATCCTGAAATAAATCAAGATGCCAACAAACAACAGACAGACAACGACGCAATGACCAACCATACCTGATGCTATATTTGTTTGAAGCTTTCCAACGTCCATCGTAGCCCGGCCTCCATGTGAACCGGTAGTTGTTCTATCCCAAGAGCCGTCTTTAGTTTTTGATTGGAGACGACATAATTTTCCGTCAATTTCCGTAACCGTTCCGGGTTAAGGGGCAGCCGGCAGCACCCTCCTATCGTTGCCATGGCAGACACCACAGCGCTATTTACATACCAGATCGTGGCTTTCCGGCCTCTTGACTCAGCGATCAACTCGATCAAACGATTGGTCGAAACAGCGGTATCGTCTGCCAAATGGTAAATCCCGGACGTTGGAGTCCGTGTGATAAACTGCTCCACAATCCATGCCAGGTTCCAGCTACTCAGAAACGACCGTCGGTTATCAAACGCTCCCAACGGCCAGGGAATCCCTTTACGCACGATATTGTAAAGTAAATTCAGGTTCCCCTTATTTCCCGGGCCATGAATCATGCAGGGACGGAATATGTAGATGTTCTTCTCCTCTTCCCCCGGCCTCATGTTCCGGACATTGTGATCCAATATATAGCGCTCTGCCGCAATCTTACTTTCACCATAAGGACCGACAGGGCGTGGGATGACATCTTCGGTCAAGAACCCTCCTACCACCTGATCGGCAGCCGCTTTGACAGAGCTAAAGAAGATAAACGTTTTAGCGGCGGATGGGAGGAAACGGCTGAATACCTTTTTAGTCAATTCCGTATTGATGTCAAAATAAGCCCTTGCACGACTCCGGTTTTTAGTATCATGCGCCTTTCCGGCCAGATGAATAACCACATCCACTTCATCCCAGGGTAAGGTATCCAACTCATCCCAGGAGTAATAACGGGAATAGGATGTATCCTTCTTTTCTGTGATATCCAATGCCCAAAGGGTATGACTGGACTTAAGATGTGTCGAAAGGTTGGTACCGACAAAGCCGTATGCACCGGTGAGGAGAATGGTCATAAATTCAGGAACGGGTATGGATCAGTTCAAATACTTTTCTGAAATATTTCAGGGAAAGGATTAATAGGTTGGTATAGATACCATTCTCCTTGCATCCTCTCACGATTTCTTTATTGAGAATATAATTACTCTTCAGTGAACGGGTACTGGCGCCCCCGGTACGCATTTTAATCAGTGCCGTGGGGATATAAGCATACGAGAGCTTATGGGTATACAGGAAACGAATCAACAGCTCGTAGTCGGCTGCAATCTTGTAGTCCGTCTGGTAATAGCCGTATTTCTCAAAAAACGCTTTACGCACAAAAAAGGTAGGGTGTGCCGGCATAAATCCATACCGGAATTTTCCAGGGTGAAAATGAGCAGACGAATAATAGCGCACCGTCTTCTCCAGATTCTCCGGATGCACAAAACGGACATCGGCAAAGCAGGAATCCACATTTTGGGATTGAAAAGTTTGAGCCATCCGGGCGATGCCATCCGGATCCGTATAAAAATCATCGGAGTTCAGAATCCCCACGACCTCACCGGTAGCCATCCGGATGCCTTTGTTCATCGCATCGTAAATACCCTTATCGGGTTCGCTGACCCAACGCATCCGACCTTCAAAGCAAGGCTCATAGCCCTGGATAATAGCGACTGTTGCATCGGTAGAACCCCCATCCACTAAGATATATTCGATATCCGGATAAGTCTGAGACAGCACCGATTCAATGGCTGAACGGATGTAGGCAGAGCTGTTGTAGCAGACGGTGATAAGGGAGATGGTCATGAATCTATTTCTCTTTTTCGAATAGGCTTAGCCGGATTTCCCTGATAAATGGTATATGGCTCTAAATCAGAAGTGGCGATAGAACCAACAGCCAGGATCGCATGCGACTTGACTCTGACACCGGGACAAACTGTACTTTGAGCGCCTACCCAAGCGCCATCTTCAAGTACAATTTTTCCAGTTATTAAATCAAAAGTCGTCTTTTTATAATTATGATTTCCACAAAGCAACAGAGCTCCTTGAGAAATACAACAATTACTTCCAATAACCACATCATCCAAATTATCAATCCAGACATTCTCTCCAATCCAACTGTAATCACCAATTGTCAATCGCCATGGATATTTGATATTGACGGACGGTTTGATATTCACGCCTTTGCCTATTTGGGCACCGAATAACCGTAGAAGAATGCATTTTAACCCTGATGATGGGTTGAACGAATTTCGAAAAAACAACACATTGGTAAAATACCATAGCCCGCAGATGAAAATTCCACGTCCCGGATTATACCAAGTATTATTAAATTGAGAAAGAGCCGATTGCATAATAATCAATGCTGAAAGAGAGAATAGTATTTATCCAAAAGAGTCCGATCATTGACATAACTCATCGCAGACTCGTATGCCTGGCTACACAAAATGTCATACGCTTGCTGATCCAGATCAGCACATTGCGCTATTGCTCGTTCAAATAGTTCCGGCTTATCCAAAGGGATATCCCAGCCGATACCTTTTCCTTCAAGACCTTTCCATGGTGTCTGGTCACTAATAATCACAGGCCTTCCATAAGACAAACTCTCTAAAATACTGTGTCCGAAGTTTTCACCTTTCGTAGGCAGAAAAAGTAAATGTGATTGCTGATATACTTTACGCAGATCATCCCCCGTAACGCTTCCTTTATAGGATACTTTGACGTTAGCAGGAAGTTGTGCTATTTGCTGTTGACATTCATCCCAATAATGCTGATCGTAAATTGTCCCATACAAGTCCAGTGAAATGGTAGACGTTTTACAGTTTGCAAGTACTGCTATTGCATAAAGCGTATTCTTTTCAGGAGCAATACGAGCGACACTCACCAATGTAAGTTCCCCTGGATGCTTTGCACGACATTGAAGCGGCAGAGAAGTCGTATATCGGGGAAGATTGGGAGCCAAATACGTTTTCATCTTTTGCCCTAACAACTTCTTGATATAGACATCTTCCTCTGTTGTCGTTATATGAAAAAGTACATTATCATAGATATTCAACCATTTAGCTAATCTGAAAAATAGTTGTTTCTTCGTTTTACCAACAGTTAAGGAATGTGCGGAGATCATCCCTCGAGAGGATACGATCCGTCTTTTATTCTTGGTTAAAAACAATGGCATAAGCGAGAAATAGAGAGAATAAATGCCATTTATATATACCACGTCAAAGTCAGTCGAATCAACCACTTTTTTCAAATTAGTATAAGAGAGTTCTTCGGTTGAAAAATAGTAAACATGAACATTTCCCTCCAAATCGACCCACTTATTCGATTGAACATGCGGGTAAGGGGTTGTTTCACAATAATCTGTATCCCTTGTAATAATATAAAAATCGAAATCTGCTTTAAGGTGATCCACCATATTGGCATTAGATGTTATAGGACCACCAGCCTTATACCCTGGGAGGAACCAATCGATAAAGAGTAGAATTTTCGGTTTAACTAATGTCATATCTCTCCAACCAGTATTCCAAGACAATCAGATACCAAATTCTGGACCAACTAATACTCTTATCACCTTTCAAGAAACGATTCCATAGTTGCTGCATTTGGCTCGAATCAATAAAAGGTCTATCACACAAACGGTGAATCGCCGAATTACAAAATTCAAGCATATCGTTTCTCATCCAAACATCCCAAGGCAAAACAAAGCCCATTTTGGGTCTATTCACTATTTCTGATGGTAGCAGATCCCCCACCGAATCAACAAGTAATTTCTTGGGAGTAAGAGGATTCTTTACTGCGTCCGGGACTCTCAGCACATACTCTATCAAATCATTATCTAAAAAGGGCAATCGGCCTTCTATAGGTATAGCCATGCTCATCTGATCGGTATCCCTTAACAATACATGCTGCATATACGTCGCAAACTCCGCTAATGTGACTTGAGACAATGATCGGTTTTTGCTCTCCGGCAGGGTCGAACAAATCTCTTCAACTCTATCTCTTTTAACATCCACATGTAAAAGCCTCACTAACTCATCATCTAAAAACATCCGACGCCCTATCGGATATGTATGCTTTAAATCCCAATGGTCCTTCATCAACACTTCAACGAATTTGCTTGTAGCGATTGATGGCCTTGCTTTCTTCAGGATATATCCCAAAGGGTATTTTATCAAATTCGGGAATTTTGCCACATAGCCATACTTATGATAAATAAGTGCTCGCTTGAAATGTGCATATCCGGCAAACAACTCATCGCCGCCCAATCCTGAAAATGCCACCTTAATCCCTTGTTTGGCTACTTCATTAGACACAATCCAGGTGTTAGGTCCATCTCCGCTTGGATGATCAATGGCACTTAGCGCACTGGGTAAGGCATTCAGGAAATCCTTAGGCTTTAGTAATATCTCGCTATGATTGGTGTTGAATTTATCAGCAACCATCCTGGCATACTTCGCTTCGCTATAGGCACTCTCATCAAAATTGATAGTAAACGTATTAACAGGTGACTCTGATAACTGCGACATCAATCCGACAAGTATGCTGGAGTCTATTCCCCCGGAAAGAAATGCCCCCATGGGTACATCTGAAACCATCCGCCGCTCTACGGATTTCAAGAGTAAATGATATATATCTTCTTTAATCTGTTCATAAGGCTTGAGGTTGACTTTATCCCCAATGGAATCAGATATCGCGGCATATTGGAAATCTTCAACCAAACAAGTATCCGCTTTAATTTTCAGATAATGGCCGGCTTCCAGCATTTTCACATCCTGAATCAGTGTATTGGGCGCATGAACTGTTTGATATTGAAAATATTCGAGGATGCCATCCGCATTTAGTTTACGTGGAATGATTCCGCTTGCTAAAACAGCACGTACTTCTGAAGAAAACAAAAAACAGTTGTTGCCCGATGTATAGTAAACCGGTTTGATACCCGATCTGTCTCTAACTATATAAAGTGTTTTATCTAAACAATCCCATAAGCCAAATGCAAACATCCCATTAAACTTGGAGAAACTATCCACACCCCACTTAAGAAACGAAGCCAATACCACTTCTGTATCTGATTTCGTTTGGAAAGGATAACCGGCAAGCTGCTGTTTTAAGTCCTGGCTATTATACACTTCACCATTATACACCAGGACATATCGCTTATCCTCACTCAAAAAAGGCTGGTTTGCTGCTGTAGAAAGGTCTAAGATAGAAAGCCGTCGATGAGCCAGCCCTACAAAATCATCCAAATAGAAGCCTGCATTATCCGGTCCCCGATGAGCCATGGAATCGCTCATCCGACCTAATACCTCCTCCTTCTGATCACCTGTTATAATACCTGCTATTCCGCACATAATTACGACTTGAATGTTAAGATGGTATCCACCCAGGTTTGCGGAGTTATACTACGTGCAAGTTCCTGGCTAATCTTCCCCATCTGAATTAATTTATCTTTAGGCATTGACATTATCCTATTGAAGACATCGATCAATTCCTCCTTTTTATGAGGGTTGAAAAGAAAACCATTCCTGTTTATCTGCAAAAATTCAGATGCCGCCCCTACCCCGGATGAACAAACCAAAGGGAATCCGGCAGCCGCAAACTCATGGACAACAACTCCCCAGTTCTCAATCAAACTGGGCAAAACAAAGACTCCGGTCTGTTCTATATAGGGTCCCATATCACGAGGTTGAACAAATCCGATATGTCTTATTTGGGGATGTTCAATTCTTTGCTCCCACAATTCACCGGTTCCTATACACCACAGTTCCCAATCAGCATCTTTCGCTTTCAAGGCTTCAATAAAGGCCTCACACATCAATTGGATATTTTTGAAACCCACATAACGCCCTACATATAAGAAACGCTTAGGGTAGTTATTTGCCTTACTATCCCTGAATGATTTTTCATACGCATTATACAAATCGACATCCGCAGAGTAAAACCCGGTTTTGATTTGCGTATCGTTAAATCCCAATTTCTTTGCATAGGCGACTTGGGGTCTCCCCGGCACCCAAATGTGAGTAAATATCCTTTTCAGATAAGATGGGCTTACTATACACAACAAATGTTGCTTCCACGTTCCCTGCCAATAATTGTCCATAGTCAGAATGACAGGGATCTCTTTCCTGAATAATTTGGCTACACTAAGATAGACCTTATCTCCCCATCCACTCACCAGCAATAAATCAGGATTGATTCTTTTACAGAGTTCTTCTAACTTTATTGTATCATATTCCCAACGGTCATAAAAGGTGCAATTGGGTATTGATGAAAATGCAAAAGGAGCTTCCTTATTCAAGGGATACCGAACAACATGCAGTTCAGCTTTTGCGGATAAGGCTCTAAAGCATGCCTCCGTGTATGAAGCAATCTCTGTATATAAAAACAAAACAATCATATGGCCTTCCTCTGTAACAATGCCTTCTTTTTGGGTTTCTTAATACTACCTAAAAGAGTCAAAAGGATCAAGACATATACAGTAAATGGATTCAGTGAAGCTGCCAACCAGCTTTCCACATTAGTCGAGATTATCAGTCCTCCCAGTATAGGAAGTACGATCCTCCACTGCCTCCGTACTTGATAAAAACAAGCTAACCAGGCAAACACAAAAAAGATCAAGCCTACCAAGCCCACATCCAGCCAAATGGTTAAATAGGAGTTATGCACATTACCCTGATGTCCCAACTTAGAGGCTTTAGTCGCTATTTGCTGCATATAAAACTCTGAGTATCCCATCCCCTTACTCAACCAGTAGTTCCCGTTGTTTATTTCTTCTGTTGCTAATTCCCATGCAATATCTCGCCCCGATGTAACATCCTCTTGGTTCAACCTCAAGTAATTAACAATTCCTTCTTGGTCAGAATCAGAAAATGTGGCTGAGGGAAGGAATGAGAAAGCGAAAACAGCAGTTACTAATCCAAAGAAAGCCAAAATGTATTTTCGTTTTACAAACACAAAATATAGACTGAGAAATACAGCCGTTGACAGAATGCCTCCACGAGAAGCGGTAAGTAATAAAGCAATAATCACTACACAATAGGAGCCAATTTTCCAACATCTTGAAAACAGATTCGGGTAGAAATGATAAACGACAGTCAGCAAGGAAATTGTCAGTAGGCAGAAAATCCCTAACCCATTTGAATTTCCCAACAAACCACCAGGACGTCCGCCTCGCATACTAACGACTCCAGAACCCACAAACTGCAGAAGTAATCCCAAAGCTATAAGGCAAGTATTGAGCGCAACAAACAATTGAACTAAATCCTGTTTATTGCGAAGCCCCCCTTTCGCTGATTCTCGTATAAACGAAGGAGTTATAATTAAGATTAAAGCATAGGAGAGCGTTTTTTGAAACGATGTAAGAAACGAGAAACTATCTAACAAACAAATAGCTGCAACTATAAAAAATGGCACAAACCATTTGAACAAGGAAATATCCAAACGCTTCTTAATATACAAATAAGCAAATAATAAAATAATAAAAACAGGCTTAATAAATGAAGCAAATGAGTAATTGTAATTATCGGAAAGAAATAACAAAAACACAAAAACAGTGAACAGATCATTAAGTTTATTATTTTTAACAAAATATACGCCAGCTAACAAACAGATAAAAATTGAAAAATAAGCATTAACAATACCGCCAAATAATATGGCTATCAGAAAAGCGAATAATGGTTTATGACACTTTAGAATCTTCAACATCACCCAACAACTGTTTTATGGTTCTTGCCATTACATTCTCCCACGTATAGTCTCCTACTTTAGCTATACTGTTTTGCTTTTTTCCCAGTATGTCCTCCTTAGTGCTTCTAATCACTTTATTCAATGTACACAAGAGCATTTCTTTATTCCCAGGCTCTATCAACCACCCGTTTTGTTCATCTACAATCTCACTAACAGCCCCCACATCCGTAGCAAGAATAGCACAGCCTGACGCCATTGCTTCTAAAATAACCGTAGGCATCCCCTCTGACCAGGAAGGACAAACCAACACATCAGCCTGCCTTAGCAGTTGCATAATGGTAGCTTCATCCTGAATAGAGCCATGATAATGTACATTCGGATTGCTTATCCTATTGCGTTCAGGAATAGGGCCTATAAAATCAAAATGAAAATTCCCTTCTAACAGTGGGATTACATGTTGTAACTCCTCTATACCTTTTACCTTGTCATATCTTCCTATGAACACAAAATGCATTTGATGTTCACTTTTTTTCAGATCTGATCTATTTATTACCCATTTTTTCTCAATCCCTATAGGTATTATTTCTACTTTATTCGAATATTTATATAAAATATTGGTCAACTTTCCACCCAAGGAAACAGAAATTTCAGCTCTTCTTAAGTTTATCTTAACAAAAGACCTAAATGTCAAATGTTGCAATTTCACGATAAAAGAAGATGCCTTTTGAAACATATTTATCCCATGAAAGTTAACAACTATTTTCAGTGAGTGTTGATGATTCTGGTTTAATAAATACCACCCTGTAAATCCCTGAGCATATATCAAATCAAATTTTTCGATTTCATGGACTAAATATCTATATATATATTTTGAATATACATAATTTTCATAAAGATAATGAAGGGGTATATATGCTCCTAATTTAGGCCATTGTATTTTCTGAAATTCGATATACGCTAGTTCATCCTCAGAAAAAAAATCCTCAATTAAAATACCCTCTGAATCATCCGGTATTGTGAGCAAAACCACCACCTTTATTTTAGCTTTGGCTAAGTATTTAGCCATATAGTAGGAATGCTTTTGCATACCTCCCATTACATAAGGCCAGAGTCCATCAGTGAGAAGGGCAACAGTCATTATTCAGTCAATAACAAATTTTTGTAATCCAACGCCTAT
Organism: Tannerellaceae bacterium; assembly: GCA_031555145.1. GTDB lineage: Bacteria > Bacteroidota > Bacteroidia > Bacteroidales > Tannerellaceae > JAJDIA01. The sequence continues at coordinate 12,201 of JAVBUR010000008.1, forward strand.
TAAGAAATGATAAATATTTAAATAATCTATTCTTCATTGCTATTGTTCTCATACCGCCCCATTTTTTATGAAATTTCAAGTGTCCATCCAGTGCCTTTTGATTTTTCAACAACCAATCATCATCATTTTCACATCCAATCTTTACATTCTTATCGATTTTTAAATTAAATACTGAATCACAATTTTTTTTAATAGCCTGACTCACTTTACCGCCCAAATGTTTAACCTCAGAGTTTGTAAGAAGCACATGCTTAAGTGCATATTTTCGCAAGGTCATAGCATAATCATCATCAACATAATAAAAATCAAACATTTCATCAAAACTCCCTATTATATTGAATATTTTTCTTTTAACAACAATACACCAACCTGCCACTTCTTTTCTTACACCAAAACCAAAGTAAGAAAAAGGAAATTTGTATTCATCACTTGGAGTATATTTATTTGTTCTATCGAAAGGAGAAAACGACAAAACATCATTATTCTGATTATGAAATTTTACAATCTCCGAAAACCAGTTTTTATAAAAAATTATATCATTATTACACAATGCAACAAAATCAGAATTCGAATAGCTTAATCCAATATTTATATATTTATTATAATTAAATTCACCATCCGGAACTATCAATTGAACACCTGTCCTATAAACATAACTAGACTCCTTATTACTCTCAATTAAAAGCACAGAAATATCATATTTATCAAAACTCTCTGACTCGAATAAACTATCAATACAAGACACATTCATTTCATAAATAATATCATTAATAGTATTTGACAAAATCAGTACATCAAGAGAAATATTTTTCATTACAATATAGAATTATAAATACATTTTAACTTCTCAGAAACATCTATTGGATCATGTGATACTCTAATTCGACGAATTGCTCTTTCGCTCTTTTGGCTAATTACAGAGTAATCATTTAGTATATTTAAAAATAACCCCCGTAATTGATCTTCTATTTCTTTCGAATATCTCAAAATATTTTTAGCATTTTTCATTCCGTTTTTTGGTAATTCAATCAGCCATCCACAATCATCATTATTAATTTCTCCCAAAGCTCTGATATCCGTACTTATCACCGGACAAGCACAAGCCTGAGCTTCCAAGACTGAATATCCATATGTCTCTGCATGTGTAGGCAACAGTCCCACATGCGAATTTCGGAACAAATCGATGACCTCATGATTTGGCAACGACTTATACCACGTAATTCTATCATGCCTTTGTATAACCTCCATACAAAAACGATATTCGTCTTTTGTTGCATCTGATAGATTTGAAACAATATTTAAGTAAACATCAGAGTGCTTTGGTAATATATCATTGAATACTGTCAAAACTTCACAACCACCCTTTCCAACAAACCCAGAACCAACCATCGTAAACACAATACTATCTGATGGCTTCATTGAAATATCTTTTACTACAACTCCTTGGGGCGGGTGAATAACTATCATTTTTTCAATAATTTCTTCATATAATGATGGTACATAATTCATCACAAATTGTTTTTGTATATTTGCCGTGCAATCTGATATAGCTACAATTTTTTTACATGATTTCCCAGCTATCAATTGTAGCCCCTTTTCTACTTTTTTCTTGCTGACATCCCCCCATCGAGGAATAGATGTTTCAAATGTTGTAATCCAAGGAATTTTACCAAAACTTATTGTATTAAAAAAATGAAACAAATCACATTTATTCAGATCAAAATCACGAAAAGAATTTAAATAAAATTGAGTCATATTCCCAGTTAACTTGTACTCGAAAAAAGATGGGATTTTGTACAAATCCAAACAATGTCTCATTTCATATCCATCAAGTGGTAAATTTGCAAAATTTCGTAACTCTGGATAACCGAAACGATTTGAACCGATTAGTCTTACAGGCATTTAACAAACATGTACTTAAAAAAATAATTAAACCCTTTTAATCTCCACAGTCCATGCTGGTATAAATAGCAATAGAGACTAATTATCCTTCCATATTTATCAGAATACAAAGAAGTTATCTTCAGTATAGATAAATCAATTATACAATTATATTCACATTCATTTATCATTTTCTGACATTTGTAATAATTAGCTTGAATAAGAAAACTAAACAAAGTACCTCTCAAATCATTCAGCAATACATTATTCAATAATATAGGATAAAATTTATCCAAATACAAGTCTACGCCTTGATGCATAATTTGCAATTTACTCAATGAACTTATAGTAGTACGATTCTGGTCGATACGATAGAAACAGCAAGGAGGAACATTTCTATTTACAGCATACAGAACATCATTATTCAACAAAGCCTTTGTATGAAATTCCACATCTTGAAGTCGAGGAAATCGTTCATCAAATCCCTGCAACTTATCTCTTACATATGAAGTTTTCCATATAGGAGACATAATATTCCATGGCAAATCATGACGAAGAAATGCACTCAAGTGTTTATTTTTGGATGGCTGCCAGACCATGCTACTATCACCAATCGCATGATAAAAAGTTCCAACTGGAAATATGGAAAAATCTAGAGCGGGATTTTTTATCATATACTCCACACGTTGTTGTAAGCATTCAGGGATCATCAAATCGTCTGAATCAAAAAACATTAAATATTCACCTTTTGCAGCCGTAATGCCAATATTTCGACAAGCCGATCCTCCTTTATTTCCATCCTTACGCTCGATATATTTTATTCGAGAATCAGAAGACGCTACTTCTTTTATTACATCTTGCGAGCCATCTGTAGAACCATCATCAACAACAATAGCCTCCCAAGAAAGATATGTTTGAGAAATTATTGAGCACAAAGCATCCTCAATACATTTCACCTTATTATAATTTGGAACAACAATAGAAATCAAATCAATTAACAACTAAAAAAACTAAACAATAAATTAATACACAACAGAAAGCAAAATGCCTTTAATCTTCAACGTTCTATCATTGGATTTACAAATATTCATTATATGATTTCTTGCAGCAATGCCCATTTTCTCCGCAATATCTGGATTTTGAATCAAGTATATTATTTTTTCAGCCATAGTTTCATAATCATATTCTTGCACCAAAAAACCGGTTTCATTATTTATTACATTTTCAGTTATACCACTATGAATAGTTGAAACTAAAGGTAATGCATGTGCTGCTGCCTCTGCCAAACTAACAGGAAAACCTTCTTGGTCACCTGTTGACGAAGTAACACTATGTTGAACATACACCCAGGTATTTTTCAAATAATTAAAAGCCTGTTTTCTATTTACAGCACCTACGATATTCACACGTTCTAAAAGTCCCAATTTCTCAACAAGTTGAATCAACGGCTCTTTCAATTCTCCATCTCCTAATATATTAAGTGTAACATCTTGACATTTTTTTGCGACCAAATTGAATGCATGAATTAATGCTAATGGATTTTTTTTTGCTGTTAATCTACCCAAAAAAGTCAATGATGGTTTATTTTTCAATCGCTCAATCCATGATGGAATTGTAATTGTATCAACATTTGTAATAGGGTAAACAACCGTTATCTTATGAGGATCACAACCCAATACAACCAATAATCTCCGCAAATGATTTGACGGAGCAATCAGATGAGAAGCTTTATTAAATAAAATATAAATCTGCTTCGAATATTCATTATCATTCAAACAAGATGTCACATCATATCCATGAACATGAACAACAAAAGGTATATTTTTTTTTTCAAAATAATCCATTAGCAAAACTGCAGAAGTAGCGTAATCAACATATGCAACATCAAATACAGGAAGATTGCTTTTCGACAAAAACCTATATGCAATTTTCTTCTGAAAGGACATTCTCATTTTACACCCATAATCAGACTTCAATTGTCCTATTTTATATAAAAATGCACTCATTTTTTTATACGAGTCAGAATATCCAGTATGTATTGAATTAAGATTAAAATCAACAATTAATGGACATTTACAACCTGTCACATATGTCATAGAAATATTTTTATCATTATTTAAACTCTTAACTAAATCATAAATAAATGTTTCAGTTGGTCCAAAATTTGTATGAGAAAAATAACCAAGTCTTAACATATAATACTTTTTATTGCGCTCCAAAATTGACGACTTAAAATAATCATTGGGTCAAGAAGCAACAGCTGAATAATTTTTTTTATTTTTAAAAAGCTTACATCTTCATCAAATATAGAACAAAGGAGAAGTTCTACTCTTCTTAATTTTATCAACTCATTATTCGATATATCAAAAATGTTTGAATAATGAGTTATATAATCATATCTTCCTTGAAAGAAAGCACTATTTGAGGTTGTATTTTCACCATGCCTCACAATCACTGACGTATAATTATCAATATAAAACAGAACATAATTTTTAACTATGAGCCGCAAAACGAAATGATAAATTTCATTAAATGGTAACCATTCATTTTCAAATAAAACATCTTTCTGAAAATCCCTATGAATACAGGTTGTAATATTTGCTGGAGATTCAAACAATCCAAAAAAAATTATATTCTCAACTTTATCATAAGACGGTTTATATTGATATGGTTTTTTCACAACCTCACCTTTATCTTCTATCATTCTACCAGAATAAAAAATTACATTTTTAGGGCATTTCAATTGTTCAATATAATTATTAAATACACTAAGATGATCTGACAAATAATAATCATCGCTATCTAAAAAACAAATATATTCTCCATTTGATTTTTTAATACCATTATTTCTTGATATGGATCTTTCCTGATTTTCCTGAAAGAAATATTTTATTCTTGAATCTTGCAAAAAAGGAGAAACAACATTTTTAGTATCATCTATTGATCCATCATCAATTATAATTAATTCAAAATCAGAGAATGATTGATTTTGAACACTCTCAATTGCTTTTGAAAGAAATTGAGCTCTATTATATGTCGTGATTACAACTGTAAAAAACGGACGCATTTCAAAAAAAATATTGCATACAAAAAAATAAATTCATACATTCAAGACCCCATTCCCTATATTTATTATTCGATTACAGTACCGAAGAGTAGATCCCCTATGAGCAATAATAATAAATGTAAATTCTCCATTATTCAACGTTTTTATGGATTCAGTAATTTCATTTTCAGTCTGAGAATCAAGTGCAGACGTTGCCTCATCAAAGAGCAGAACATCCGCACCGGAATACAACGCCCGTGCAATTCCAATACGCTGGCGCTGTCCTCCGGAAAGTCTTGCTCCTCTTTCTCCGATATTGGTATGTACAGTTGCAGACAAAGTCTGAATAAAATCCCATAAACTCGCTTGTCTCAACACTTCCTCTAGCTTTTCAAAGTTAATTTCTTGAGGTTCTATGCCAAAAGCCACATTTTCGGCAACGGTACCATCAACAATATAGACTTCCTGCTGCACATAGCCAATCCGATCTCTCCAGGACTTCATAGTCTCTTTGCTCAAGGGCACATTATCTATTGTAATATGACCATCTGTGGGAGTCCAGAATCCCAACAACAAATTAATCAAGGTTGTCTTTCCAGAACCAGATGCACCCATAATGCCAATAGACTCACCCTTCTGCATTCTTAAATTTATACCCGACAGTACATCCCTGTCGGAATCAGGGAAACGGAAAAACAAATTGTCTACAAGGATAGAATCATTAAACACAACCTCCTTTTGACCATATTCCTCAGGGACAAAGCCTTTCACCTCAGAAATAACATCAAACGTATATTGGTATCCCTTAATAGCGACTAATGCGATCATTATGCGATTCACTGAAGGCAGTATCCGATAGGCTGCAAGAGCAAACAATCCCAGCAAGGCTGCTAAGCCTGCCGAATCAAGAAAAAACAGTCCATATGTTGTAATAGCAAAAATAGTAATTACCATGCCACTCTCTATAACTTTCGTTGGAGCAGCGTTGTATACCGTTCTCCTGATATTTAATGCAACAATCCTATCAATGAAATCCGTTATACGTTTTCTAAACTGCTTTTGGGTATTGGTAATTTCTACGTCAGTAAAGCCATGTACACTTTGAAAAATACTCTGAGAAAGCTTAGGAGTTAGAGAATTCACTTCTTGTTCCAGCTTTAAAGACCTTCCCTTCACCCAATTGTAAAACAGAAGAAAAACAGGAAGCACAGTTACAGTCAATAAAACCACAGCCTTTACGTCATACAACATCAACCCCAGCAATATCAGCAGTAGCACCACAAACTCATTTAGCAAATTGAGCATATTCAGCACCACATTGTTAGAAAACTGGGAAGGAATCACGTTTATATTCCGTAGTATCACATTCGAATTCGTACTCTTGAAAAAAGGAAAGCCTTTGCTATAATACAACTGGTGCAACCGATCAGCAAAATACTTATACAGCGACAAGGAAAATTTCGCCTGAGAACGCACGATCAGCAACGACGCCATATTCTTCAGGATAATCACCAACACAATCAGCGTCACCAGGAACAGGATAAACTGCCTGTCGGATGAAAACCCCAACAGATCATAGAAGACCGAGAAATACCGGTTCTGTTGAATCACCCCCGGTTGCAGAATAACAGAAAAAAGTGGTAAGAAGGCAGCCAATCCAATCATCTCAAAAATAGAATTCACTAACAAGAGGGCCAACATTTTGAAAGACCTTTTCTTGTATCCAGGAGGCAATACCTCGTACAATTTATGGATTGTACTGACGATCAAATTATTTTTTATTGCAGACTTTATTATACTCATAACCTTCCATCCACAAATCTCCGATCGATAACCGCTTTCGCGTCAAACACAACACTCCCTTCCCCATGGTACTTCTCAAAATAGAAAGACTTAAATTCATCATGGGCTACCGCAAGTATGATCGCTTCATATTTTTTATCAAGATCGACTTCCTTTAATACATCAATCCCATACTCGTGTTTTAACTCCTCTGGATGTACCCAAGGGTCGTAGACATCTACATTTACGCCAAATTCACATAGTTCGGTGTAGATATCCACTACTTTGGTATTACGGATATCCGGGCAATTCTCTTTGAACGTCACTCCTAAGAGCAGCACATGGGAGCCTTTGATCTTATGATCTTTCTCAATCATCAGCTTCAAGACCTTATTGGCGATAAAAGGAGCAATACAGTTGTTTACCCGGCGACCGGACAGGATCACTTGGGGAACATACCCCAGTTTCTCTGCTTTATTGGCCAAATAATATGGATCGACGCTGATACAATGTCCACCAACCAGGCCTGGACGGTATTTCAGGAAGTTCCACTTCGTTCCGGCAGCTTCCAACACCTCATTGGTATCAATCCCCATACGGTCGAAGATCAGAGCCAGCTCGTTGACGAAAGAGATATTGACGTCACGCTGGGCGTTCTCTATTATCTTGGAGGCTTCTGCGACTTTGATAGAGGAGGCTTTGTGAGTACCTGCTATGATGATCGAGCCATAGAGCTGATCTACCTGATCGGCAATCTCCGGCGTAGAACCGGAGGTCACTTTCTTTATTCTGGTAAGCGTATTAACCTTATCCCCCGGATTGATCCGCTCCGGACTATATCCGGCAAAGAAATCCACATTGAAACGCAGGCCGGAGGCTTTCTCTATCACTGGGATACAATCTTCCTCGGTACACCCCGGATAGGTGGTGGATTCATAAATCACAATATCGCCCTTAGAGATGACACGTCCCAACATTTCGGAGGCTTTGATCAGGGGACGAAGATCAGGGCTATTGAACTGGTCGATCGGCGTGGGAACAGTGACTATATAGGTATTATAGTCTTTCAACTCATTTTCATTGGAAGAGAAAGATAATCCGAGTTCGGAGTCGTTCGCCCGAAGTTTCAGAGCCACAGACATACCGGCTAAGTCGGCTTCCATCGTATGATCTTCCCCGTTTTGCAGTTCGCAGACACGGACTTTATTAATGTCGTATCCCAACACCTTATATTTCTTACCAAACTCGATGGCTAAGGGCAAGCCCACATAGCCAAGACCTATTATTGCAATTTTCGCATTCATCATATAATTACTTTCTGCCTTTTTCTTCTCCATATCCATACCCATATCTCCGTCCATATCCATACCCGTACTTTTTACCATACCCGTATGCATATCCATACCCATACTTTCGCTTCGTATAATCTATCCCGTTAATCACGGTACAAAGCTGTGGTAACTTCCCTTCAGCCTTCAATTCATTGATCAACTGGTAATCGGACTTATGTGTGTAATCTGCCCGACAAATATAGAGTGTAGCATCCGCCGTACGGGCAATCAACTTCGTATCACTCATCAATCCGATCGGCGCCGAGTCGATAATGACATAATCAAAATGCTTCTTCAGCATATTTACGGCATCTACCAATGCCTCACGTGCCAATAACTCCGTAGGATTAGGAGGAATTGCACCGGCAGGAAGAATAAACAAGTTGGCGTTAACCCCCGAAGGACGTACAAAGTCCATCAGGTTCACCGTGGAAGGACTGGCCAAATACTGCGTAATCCCTTCCTGCTTACGGTCTACTGCAAACACCTTATTAAGTCCTGGTTTACGGATATCCAACCCGATAATCACGACCTTCTTCCCCAGCAGCGCAAAGCTGATCGCAAGGTTCGCCGCCGTAAAGGTCTTCCCCTCACCACTGATGGTAGACGTCAGCAACACCACCTTTTTTCCTTCCGTCAGCATAAATTGCAGGTCGGTTCGGATATCACGGAATACTTCCGCCATCATATCATTGTTGTTCTCATGAACGGCTATTGACTGTACCACATCCTTTGCCAAAGGAACTTCGCCAATCACCGGAACAGAAGTCAACTTTTCCACATCACGACGACTTTCAATCTTAAACTGCAGCAATTCACGCAAGTAAATAACAGCAATAGGGAACACCAAGCCAATCACCAACGCAATCAGATAGATTCGCTGTGTCTGTGGAGATACCGGAGCATCATCCGCCAACGCATCATCTACAATCTTCGCATTATTTGCTGTAGCAGCCAGTGCAATTGCATTTTCTTCCCGTTTCTGCAAAAGCATCAGGTACAGGCCGGCCTTGATTTCCTGCTGACGGGTGATTCCCACCAACTTGCGTTCCTGAGTAGGCGCATTACTGATACGGTTGGAATATTTTACCGCTTGACGGTCCAGGTCTGTCTTGGTGATAAGCAGCCCGCGCTGCACACTGCTGATCGAAGTCAGCAGGTTACTCTTCATATCACGGATACTGGTATTCAAACGTACCACCACCGGGTTACTATCCGAGGAAGCGCGCAGCAATCGGTCACGCTCCAGCACCATCTCATTATAGCGCGTTATAAGGTTGGATAGATTTGCATCATTCAGTCCCACATTTACCGGCAACACGTCGTTGGCATTAGCAGGATTATTAATATAATCGGAAAGGTATTGCACCAAATTAAGCTGCGTTCCATTTTCCACACGCAATCTTTCATATTCGGTGTTCCCTGACAGGGCAATCTGCGCATCTGTACTCAGGTTGGTCAACCCGGCACTTTGCTTGAAGCTGGCCAGTTCTTCTTCGGTACTACCCAATTCCGTATTGATAATGGCAATACGTTCGTCAATAAACTCAGCCGATTTGCGGGTCACTTCGTTTTTATCATCATTCGCATTCCGGTTATATACTTCTATCAATTTATTGATGAAAGCTTCGCCTTTTCGTTTGTTTGTTGTACGCAGAGCTACCGTCGTAATAGAGGTAGCCTTGGTGGTTGGCTTAATTGTCAAACTACCGACAAAGCCTTTTGCCACCGACAAGGGCGACGACACATACACTTGTAGCTCCAACGGTGCATATTGGGCATAGGCAGAATCCACTGCCACGAAGCTAAATGTCCCGGCAGCCGTAGGCCATACGGCCGGCAGTTTCTCAAAATGGGCACTCACGTCTTCTCCATAGATATGGGCACTCACCGTTACCACGCCATTTGCTTGCAGGGATAGTTGCATCGCAACAGACTGCTTCAGTTGATCAGCTTCCTGGGCGGTAAGATCCACACGCACAGGGGTAGTAAGGTATTGTTCCTCGTTACGGAAAGTGCCTTCTTTATAATAGGTTGTATACAGGTTCAGTTCGGTCACCACGTTTTTGACCAGCGATTTGGAACGCAGCACCTCTATCTCATTATCTATATTCTGCGACGAAGAGATAAAGCCCAATTCTTCCATCTGATTCAACGCATTACCGGAACCGCCTGTCTTATCGTCTTTGATAAAGACGGTGGCCGATACATTATACACCGGCGTCGATTGTTTGAGATATACCCAGGCGCCTCCCAGACAAACCAGGAGAGACAGGATAAACCAAGGCCAGCGTATAAGACACTTAAAGAATAGTTCTTTGGGATCGAAACCGCCTTCCTGTTCTTCGAAAGGTTGTTCGTTGTTGAATTCGTTCATGATTACAGTAGAGGGAGAGTTGTTATTTTAGTATACTATATAAAAGAGTTGCAACAGAGATCATGATAGACACGGATGTTAACCAAAGGGTGGTGGTTGTACCGACACCTGAGTTCTTCGCCTTTGTCTTGTTAGGAGTCACATAAAGGATATCGTTCTGTTGGAGATCGTAATACGGAGAAAGGATGATCCGGCTGTCGTTCAGGTTTAGTTCAACAATTTGCTTGATACCGTTTTCGTCTTCACGAACCAGTTTGACATTCTCGCGCAGCCCATAGACAGTCATATCACCGGCCATGGCCAATGCTTCCAGGATATTGACCTTTTCATTGGCAATAGTGAATGTACCAGGGCTTGCGACTTCACCCAGCACTGTAATCTTGTAGTTCGCCATTCGGACAGTCACAATCACATTGTCCTTCAGGTAAGGCTCAAGCTTCTTTACCAACAACTGCTCTGCCTCTCCTTTGGTCAGGCCGCCGACATGAAGCGTACCAAGTACAGGAAAGTTAATAGTCCCGGCATTATCTACCAGGTATTGTTGCAGCGAGGAGGAAGCGGTTGAACTATTCGAGCCCGGTGTAGTGAGGTTAAACGGCGCAGCCAGCTCCGGCTCCGTACATGACACCACAATCGTCAGCAAATCTTTCGGCATAATCCGGGCATCATACAACGCAGGATCTTGCTGCAGACCGGCTAACTGATCGGAATCCGTCAGATACGGTACATTACGATACGAATAACAGGAAGAGAGTAAAAGAGGAAGGAGCAAAAAACACAAGTAGAATTGAGCTTGAGAGTAGCTTTTCATGTTAGAAAATTACAAATGAATACTAAAAACAAAAAAAGGTCGGCCGTCAGTGACGGACACACCAATGCGCGCCAGCCTTTTCAGACTGGTGTACAAGATCCCCGCAGGGCGTACCATGGCAACAGTTGCTACAAAAATCCAGGCATAACAAAAGCCTGAGCATGACAAGGTCCATTATCTTGAGAGTAGAGAATAAAACGCAATAAAGGTGGTCAGTCCCATACGGGATGCCCTTGAGAGAACAAATCAATACAAAACCTTGAGAGAGATTTTGTCTCCACTAAACAGACAAGTGAGGTTTTTGTTCGTGGATTCGCAAATTTATTTACTTTTTTCCAGATCTTCGCCCTGAATAATTTTAAATTTTTACACTTCCCCTGCCCCAAAGGTGTTTGCCTATCATTGCCTGCAGAGGCTGTGATACGTAGTGAGTGCACTTTCAGGTGTATCAACATATCATTTTTGAGATTATTTCTCAAAAATAATACGACATATCGTGCCAAATCACTATATTTACCCTCAAATTGAAGAAAAATCTCAAAAAAAAGGAGAAGTATGCTTATTTCATTCTCATTATCAAATTATCTTTCCTTTAGACAGGAGCGGAATATCAGTATGGAGGCCTCTTCTATTTCCGAGCATAAGGAAAGTATTATTGTCTGCCCACATGGTAAGTTTTTGCGGTCAGCTGTGCTTTATGGTGCAAATTCCAGTGGAAAAACGAATTTCATCTCTGCTTTTTCCCGGATGCAAAAAGTTATTCTATCGTCTGTCCGCCTTAATGAAGGCGATAAATTGGAGTATTCGCCTTTTCTCCTATCTGACAGTTCGTTCAATGAACCCACACGTTTCGAAATGGAGTTTATCATTGAAGAGGCCGTATCATACCGTTATGGGTTCTCTTATACCGAATGGTTCATTGAAGAAGAATGGCTGTTCTGCCAGATCAAGAATAAACCGGAAATGCCTTTATTTATCAGAGATAAGGAAGGAATCGCTGTCTCTGAGAACTTCCCCGAAGGGTCAGGAAAAGAAGAACTGACAAACAACAACCGCTTATTCCTGTCCTTAGTTGCTCAACTAAATGGAAAAACGGCACAAAAGGTCATCGAATGGTTTCGGAATTACCAGGTAATTTCCGGGTTGAGTCAGCAAGATTATCTGGACGAAAGCCTGAAAATGATACAAAATCAAAGTACAGGCTATCAGGAAACTTTGTCTCTTTATCAGCGTTTGCAATTAGGCTTTCAGCGCCTTTTTGTAGAAGAGAAAAGCAGCAAACAAAAGGAGATTGACCGTATGTTACTTTTGTTCAAGCCGCAATCAAGCTATGCAATAAAAACGGTTCATAATAAATACAACAGTAGGGGCGAAATAACGGGAACAGTCATTTTTGACAAGGAAGAGCATGAGTCGGCGGGATCTAATAAGATTATAGATTTGTCGGGACCCTTATTTGCGACATTGCTTAGTGGAGGGTTGCTGATTGTGGACGAATTGGATGCTAAACTTCATCCGATATTGACGCGTCAACTTGTTCAGTTGTTCAATGATCCTGTAAACAATCCGAATAAAGCACAACTCATTTTTGCAACACACGATACCAATCTGTTAAGTACGGAAATATTTCGTCGTGACCAAATTTGGTTTACAGAAAAAGATAGAGCAGAACAGACAGATCTGTATTCGCTTGTTGAGTTTAAGTTTCCGGATGGCACAATCCCGCGTAAAGACAGTAATTTGGAGAAAAATTATATTCGTGGCAGGTATGGCGCGATCCCTTTCGTAACTTTTAAGTAAAATAGTATGGCGAAACGCAAACAATTAGACAGTAGTTTAGCCGTTCGGTTCTCACAGATAAGAAACAGACAGCGGAAGGAAGGCGTAAAGGAGCTGAAGGTTTTTTTCCTGATTGTCTGTGAAGGAGAACAGACTGAGCCTAATTATTTCAGGGACTTTCCCTGCCAGGTAGAACAATTTGTTTTCGAACTGAAATTTGGAGGAGGGGGCATCTCCACTATTAGAGTTGTGGATGAGGCTATTAGGTTGAGGGAAAAATCCCCTCTGGCATTTGACCGTGTATGGGCCGTATTCGACAGAGATAGCTTTAAAGCGGAGGATTTTAATACCGCCATACACAAAGGAGAACAAAATGGGGTGAGTTGCGCTTGGAGTAACGAAGCGTTTGAGTTATGGTATTTACTCCATTTTCAGTATCGAAATACTCCGATGTCTCGCAAAGACTATAAAAAGGCCATTTCTCAATCTGTGAATAACCAATTGAAAGATAAATCATACTGCTATGCAAAAAACACAAAGGACATGTTTGATGTATTGCAAACATATGGTGATGAAAGGGCTGCCATCCGAAATGCAAAAAAACTTCATGATAGTTATACCGGCACTGCGTATGCGCTGTATAACCCCTGTACTACCGTATATAAGCTGGTAGAAGAATTACGGGGGAGGAGCGAACAACTCAACAAAGAAATAAAGGAAAAATACGAAAAAGGGGAATAAGTAATTTTTTTTGAGGGATAAAAACAAACCGAATATAGACATTGAAAACGGAAAGTTTTCCTATCTTCGTCCCGAAATAATAATTAAACGTTTTACTTTATGAAGAAAAAGAGTTTTAGTGTTTTATTGGCGACGATAGTGGCCGGTAGCGTAATGTTTTCATCTTGTATTGGTTCTTTTGCTTTGACTAACAAACTGTTGGATTGGAACCGTACGCTTGACAGCAAGTTTGTAAACGAATTGGTTTTTATTGCTTTCTGGATTGTTCCGGTGTATGAAATTGCATCATTGGCCGACATACTGGTGATCAACTCCATTGAATTCTGGACAGGCAGCAACCCCGTTGCCGATGCCGGTACGGTAAAAAATGTAGAAACGGAAAAGGGTCTGTATGCCATCGAAACAAAAGCCGACGGCTACCATATTGAAAAAGACGGACAGGCAATCGACCTCGTGTTCGACAAAACAGACAAAAGCTGGAGCGTGGAAGCCAACGGCGAATCACAGAAACTGATGCGCTTTGAAGGCGGCGACAAAGTGGTAATGTACCTCCCCGGTGGTGAAGAAATGACTGTAACGCCGGATGCTGCCGGTGTCATGGCCTTCCGCCAGGTAACAAGCGATGCCCTGTTTGCAGCCAGATAATAAAAAGAGACTTCGCCTCATTTGAGAGGTTTCACTCCATCTCATGCCCCAGGTTTCAACCCGGGGTTTTGAATGAAGGGATAGAAGCTTCTTACACATTCTTAAGTCCCCGGGGTTCAACCCGGGGCAAAAGATGTTCTTTTAATAAACAAAAAAACATACAGTTGAAATGAGAAACACAACACGTATTGCATCGTTGCTATGCGCCGGATGGATAGCGTTGACAGCAACAGCAGCCGAAGAAGCCAAGCCCTACTGGCAGGATGTCCAGGTGGTGGCGGTGAACAAGGAGAAAGCCCGTTCGTCGTTTATGACCTACCCCGACAAGGCAACGGCCCTCTCCTACAAGTTTGAAAAAAGCGCGTACTACCAGTTGCTGAACGGCACCTGGAAATTCTATTTTGTCGATTCGTACAAACAACTCCCCGCCAATATTACCGACCCGTCGGTAAGCACGGCATCGTGGAAAGACATCACCGTACCGGGCAACTGGGAAATGCAGGGCTTCGGTACAGCCATCTACGTGAACCACCCCTACGAATTCCAACCCCGTAACCCGCAACCGCCGCAGTTGCCCGAAGCGAATCCCGTAGGCGTGTACCGCCGGGACTTTGAAGTGCCTGCCGGTTGGGACGGACGTGATATCTTCCTGAATATTGCCGGCGCCAAATCGGGCGTCTATGTCTATCTGAACGGGAAGGAAGTGGGCTATAGCGAAGACTCGAAGAACACCGCCGAGTTCCTGCTCAACCCTTACCTGCAAGCAGGGAAAAACACCCTGACATTGAAGATCTACCGTTGGAGTACCGGTTCCTACCTCGAATGCCAGGACTTCTGGCGGATGAGCGGGATCGAACGCGACGTATTCCTCTGGTCACAACCGAAGACGGCCGTAAAGGACTTCCGCGTAGTCTCCACCCTGGACGACACCTATACGGATGGTATCTTCAACCTGGCTATTGATGTCAAGAATAGCGGTACCGAAACCCGGAAACTGTCCATCGGCTACGAACTGCTGGACAAAGCCGGACAGACAGTGGCCTCCGAAACGAAAGGTACCTGGGTTAGCCCCGCACAACCGATAACCGCCTCCTTCGCCGCCGACCTGAAACAGGTCGCCAAATGGAGCGCCGAGACTCCCGACCTCTACCAACTGCTCATGACCATCAAGGACGACCAGGGCAAGGTGTTGGAAGTAGTGCCCTTCCACGTGGGCTTCCGCCGTATCGAGATCAAAGAAAGCCAACAACTGGCCGAAAACGGCAAACCGTATACCCTCTTCTTCTTCAACGGACAGCCGATCAAGCTGAAAGGGGTCAATGTACATGAAACAAACCCGAAGACGGGCAAATACGTGACCGAAGACATCATGCGCCGCGACTTCGAACTGATGAAGCAGCACAACCTCAACACCGTACGCCTGTCGCATTATCCGCAGGACCGCCGTTTCTATGAGCTCTGCGACGAATACGGGCTGTATGTATACGACGAAGCCAATATCGAATCGCACGGGATGTATTACAACCTCCGCAAGGGTGGTTCGCTGGGTAACAACCCCGAATGGCTGAAAGCGCACCTGTCGCGGACGGAAAACATGTACGAACGTAACAAAAACTATCCCTCGGTGACGATCTGGTCGCTGGGTAACGAAGCCGGTAACGGATATAACTTCTACCAGACCTACCTCTATGTCAAAGAAAAGGAAAAAACAATGATGCAACGCCCCGTTTGCTACGAACGCGCCCTGTGGGAATGGAACACGGATATGTACGTGCCCCAATACCCAAGCGCCGAATGGCTGGGACAGATCGGACGGGCTGGAAGCGACCGCCCGGTAGTACCGTCGGAATATTCGCATGCGATGGGTAACTCCAATGGGAACCTGTGGGACCAGTGGCAGGAGATCTACCGCTACCCCAACCTGCAAGGGGGGTATATCTGGGACTGGGTAGACCAGGGTATGGACGCCGTGGATGAAAACGGACGTCCGTATTTCGCCTATGGAGGCGACTACGGCAAGGATACGCCGAGCGACGCCAACTTCCTGTGTAACGGCGTAGTCAACCCCGACCGCACACCGCATCCGGGTATGGCGGAAGTGAAATACGTACACCAGAACATTGGTTTCGAAGCGGTAGACCCGGCTACAGGGCGTTTCCGCGTAACAAACCGTTTCTACTTTACTTCGCTGGATAACTATCCTATCAGTTGGCAGGTAATGGCGAACGGCAAGGTGGTCAAAAGCGGCGCCCTCACATTGAAACTGGCTCCCCAGGGGTCGGAAGAAGTGACGATCCCTGTCAGTGGCCTGACCCCGAAAGCGGGAACAGAATATTTCGTCAACTTCCAGGCGAAGTCGGTACGTGCCGAAAGCTGGCGTCCGGCCGGATACCAGGTAGCGCACGACCAGTTCCGTCTCCCGATCGAATCACCGAAGGCAAGCTTCAAGACGACCGGTCCGAAGCTGAAAGTGACACAGGATGGCGACATCCTCTCGGCCTCTTCGTCGAAAGTACAGTTCGTATTCAATAAAAAGAGCGGTATCGTGACCTCCTACAAGGTAGATGGTACCGAATATTTCAGCGAAGGATTTGGTATCCAGCCGAACTTCTGGCGTCCGCCGACGGACAACGACTATGGCAATGGCGCACCGCGTCGTCTCCAGGTGTGGAAAGAAAGCAGCAAGGATTTCAATGTAACCGACGCAACGGTGAAGATGGATGGCGACCTGGCGTTGCTCGACGTCAACTACCTGTTGCCGGCCGGTAACCTCTACATCGTACATTACACCGTATATCCCAGCGGAGCCGTCCACGTAGCCGCCACCTTCACCTCCACAGAGATGACTGAAGGGAAGACCGAAGTATCGGAAGAGACCCGCACAGCGACCTTCTCTCCGCGTGGTGAAGCCGCCCGCAAGGCTGCCTCCAAACTGGAAGTGCCACGCATCGGCGTACGTTTCCGTCTGCCCGCATCGATGGATCAGGTGCAGTATTTCGGACGTGGCCCGGAAGAAAACTACTGGGACCGCAAAGCCGGTACGCTGGTTGGTCTCTACAAGGCTACGGCTGAAGCCATGTACTTCCCCTATGTCCGTCCGCAGGAAAACGGCCACCATACCGATACCCGTTGGCTGGCATTGGCGACGAAAGGCAACAAAGGTCTCCGGATAGAAGCCGACAGCCTGATCGAGTTCAACGCCCTGCGTAACTCGGTAGAAGACTTCGACTCCGAAGAAGCGACGAACCGCCCCTACCAATGGAACAACTTCAGTGCTGCAGAGGTAGCCAACCACAACGAAGCGGAAGCCAAAGACCGCCTCCGCCGTCAGACGCACATCAACGACATCACCCCCCGCAACTTCGTCGAAGTCTGCATCGACTACAAACAGCAAGGCCTCGCCGGCTACGACAGTTGGGGTGCCCGTCCCGAACCCGCCTATACCCTCCCCGCCAACCAGGAGTACAACTGGGGCTTCACGATGGTGCCGAATTGAGAACAGAGTAATTATTGAAGATAAAAAAGGGACTGTGTTTGCAGTCCCTTTTTTCATACAAGTAAAATAATCCATTCCTTTCTTTCTATTGTCTATTGATCGGTGTCGGGGTTCACGCGTTCTTTGTATCTTGAAAAATCATCTGAAAAACACAAGTCATGAAACACACACACACGTACAGAGACAGCATCCTTGCTTTCCTTATCTCCTGCTGTATGGTCAGCGGGTTACAGGCACAGGAAATACAATCGCTTGCCGGTACATGGCGCTTTCAATTGGATGGAGACAGCAAAGGTCTTGCCGAAAACTGGCAGAACAAACAACTGTCCGACCGCATCACGCTTCCCGGAACAACAGATGAAGCCCATTATGGTGAAAAGACGACAGGCTCCGATTTTGGGATATTGACAAGAGCCTATAAATACTATGGACCCGCCTGGTATCAGCAGGAGATAGAGATCCCGGTAGCCTGGAAGGGGAAAAGGATCGGCCTTGAACTGGAAAGGGTCATGTGGGAATCCCGTGTGTTTTTGGATGGAAAGGAACTTTCCATGCAGGATGCGTTGAACGCTCCCCACTGGCATGACCTGGGGTACGTACAACCGGGCAAACACACCCTGACGATCCGGATCAACAATGACCTGATCCACAATATCGGAGATAAAGGACATGTATATACGGAATACACCCAAAGCATCTGGAACGGGGTGGTCGGTGAAATCCTGCTCGTAGCGCAGGAAGCGATCCGGATGGATAATCCGCAAACCTATACCCGTATCCATCCCCTTACATTGCAGATCAAAGACTCCCTGATCAATGAAACAGGCAAGAAAGCCACCGCTCACATCGGCCTGCAACTGAAAGAACGGGAAACCGGGCTAACCGTGTTTTCCGAAACCGTTGAGCAAACCTTGTTGCCGGGTAAAAACAGTTTCGACCATACCGCCCGCCTGCCGGAAACCATCCGGCTGTGGGATGATGTCAACCCCAACCTGTACGTACTTGAATTATCCGTAGTGCAAAAGCAAAAGTCCCTCGACAAAAAAGAGATAGAACTCGGTTTCCGGGAGATCTCGGCATCAGCCTCCAAGTTATTGGTAAACGGAAAACCGGTATTCCTGCGGGGTAACCTGGATTGCGTGCATTTCCCCTTAACGGGTTATCCCTCTTGCCGGGTAGCCGATTGGGAACGCATCTTCCGCATATACAAGGAGTATGGCCTGAACCATGTACGTTTCCACTCCTGGTGCCCGCCCAAAGCAGCCTTTACGGCGGCCGACCGTATCGGTATCTATATACAGGCGGAAGTGATCTGGATCGATTGGTGGATGACGAACACGCCGGCTGACCGGAAGGATATGATCACCAAAGGAAGCCCCGAAGGACTGGGGAAAAACCCCTCAGCCGACGCCTTCGTACAACACGAACTGGCACGGATGTTGGATGCGTACGGCAATCACGCATCGTTTGTGATGCAATGCGTAGGGAATGAGCTGGGCAATTCGGATTTCGACATCATGGAGTCGTGGATGAAGCCATTGAAAGAAAAGGACTCCCGCCGGTTGTATGCCGTTTCCACCGCCCGCAAGATCATGCCGTTGGATCAGTATATGGCTACCCATTATATCCAAGGGGTCGGTGGTACGCGTGGTTTGCGTGGTGGGGCCTCTACCGACTGGGATTTTGAAGATGTCTATTCACAAGCGACGATTCCCATTATAGCCCATGAGATCGGCCAGTGGCCGGTATACCCGAGATGGAGTGAGATCAAGAAATACAAGGGTGTGTTGAAAGCCCGCAACTTTGAAGAGTTCCGTGAAGTAGCCCGCCGGAATAAGATAGAGGCGCAAAACGATGCCTTTGTCCGTTCTTCAGGCGCACTCAATCAACTCATGTACAAATACGAGATCGAATCGTTTCTGCGGACGCCCTCCTGTGCGGGTATCCAGCTGCTGAGTATGCAGGACTACCAGGGACAGGGGGAAGCCCTGATCGGATGGCTCGATGTGTTCTACGACAGCAAAGGCATCACTACGCCGGAAACGTTCCGCAACCATATGGACACGGTCGTTCCCCTGCTGCGCATCCCCAAGTTTGTGTGGCAGAACAATGAAACATTCACCGCCGGCATTCAGCTCGCCCACTACGGGACGCAGCCCTTACACGATGCCGTCTATTGGAAGATAAGCGACGAAACAGGTAATCTGATAGCAGAGGGGCAGACAGGGATGCACGCATTCCCGGTTGGAAGTTCACAAATAGTTGGGAAAATCGAATGTGATTTGTCTGAAATTAACTGCGCTAAAAAACTCCAGATAGAAGTAGGATTGCTCAATGAAGCAATTACCAACAACTGGAATATATGGGTGTATCCCTCCTCTCTGCCGATAAACAAAGGTTCGGTGTATGTGGCCGACCGGATGGACGACGAATGCGAAAAACGATTGGCACGCGGCGAAAAGGTCTTACTACTGGCATCGGCCTTAGGGACCGAACAGACGGCCGACAAAATCAACTTCTATCCTCTCTATTGGTCATTGACCTTCTTCCCGGGACAGGGGAAAAACACGATCGGGATGGTGGTACAGGATAAACACCCGTTGTTTGAACAGTTCCCGACCGATTACCACAGCGACTGGCAATGGCAATCGCTATATAAAGACGCACGGGCTTTTTATATCAATGAGTATCCGGAATCGTTCAAACCGATGGCTCAGCCGATCGACGATTTCCACCGGAACAACAAGCTGGGGTCTATCTTTGAGTTGAAAGTCGGAAAAGGGCAACTGCTGGTGTGCGGTTTCGACCTCTCGGACGAAACGAATCCGGCGGCCCGGCAGTTGAAGAGCAGTATCGTAAGCTATATGAATTCAGCGGCATTCAATCCTACGTACGAAAAGGATGTGGCTGCGCTGAAGCAAATGTTCACGTATGTGGAACCGCTCATCAGCACCATCCCCGGTGCATTCAGCGGTGCACTGCTGTATGTCGATTGTGGAGCCAAAGCAACGGGAGCCACTTCGGCCTGGGACGTATCCAAAGACCAGTCGGAAAGCAAGAAAGGGACGCGTTACGACGTGCAGTGCAGCCAGGTTTCCACCTCCGGTGATGACACGGCCTGGGAAGGAAAAGAGATTACGCTGACCATACACTGCCCGCAAGGCATCATCGGCACCCTGTTTGTCTGTTTTACGGATGAAGAGAATGGCCGCCGGGAAGGGGATATCGTGTTTGAAGGCCGCCCGTTCCAGTTAGGACGGCAGAAAGAAAAAGCATCCTGGGTGAAGTTCCATGTCATGCGGGAAGACTCTAACGACGGCATGATCGTACTGAAAGCGAACGTAAAAAAAGGAGAAAACCTTCGTATATCCAAGGTGGCTCTGGTAGAAGAATAAAACGGATCAATCAACGGCATATGAAATCGATGAAGTGGATATTAGTCAGTCTCCTCTGTTCCTTCATGGGGTTTTCACAGGTCCCCGACCGGCTATCGTTGGCTGGAGAATGGAGGTTTGCACTTGATTCGCTGGACAAAGGAGAACAGGAGCAATGGTTTAACAGCCGCCTGCAAGACCACATCCTGCTGCCGGGCATTACCGATGAAGGAGGGTATGGAAACGAAGTGATCGAAAGCGGGAAACTATCCCGCTTGCATAAGTACATCGGTAAAGCCTGGTACCAGCTGGATATCTTCATTCCGGAGAACTGGAAAAACCGGTATCTCACCCTTTCCCTGGAACGGGTGATGTGGAAGAGCAAACTATGGATAGACGGGAAGTATATCAACGAGCAGGAATCATTGTCTATCCCCCATCTCTACGCCCTGGGAAAACTGGCACCCGGGAAACATACGCTGACCCTGAGCATCGACAGTCGTGAAATATATCCGATCGGAAACAGCTGGGGGCATAGCTACGGCGAACAGACACAGATTATCTGGAACGGGGTGATCGGGAAGATGGATCTGCTGGCACACCGGGAAGTAGCAGTCGGACTGATACGTACATTCCCGGATATGACCGGCCGGCTGGATATCGAATGTACCCTCGTAAACCATGGTAAGAAGGTACAAAAAGTTGATCTGGCGGTATCCGTAAAAGAAAAAGCAAGCGGAACGGAAGTACAAACGGCAACCTATTCCCTGCAGGTGCCTGTCGGGCAGACGGTCTCCAACATATCCCTGCAAGTGGAACAGCCATTGCTATGGGATGAATTTAATCCGCACCTGTATACGTTGGACTATACGTTGACGGGGACATCCGGCACGGACGTGTATGAGGCTGTATCTTTCGGCTTCCGGACGTTGGATAAAACGGAAAATTTCATTACCCTCAATGGCATACCCCGGTTCCTGCGTGGCAACCTGGAATGTGCCTTATTCCCGTTGACAGGATACCCTCCTATGGATAAAGAAAGCTGGCTACGGATTTTTAAGCTATACAAGGCCTATGGGCTGAACCATGCCCGTTTTCACTCCTGGACGCCTCCCCAAGCGGCCTTTGAGGCTGCCGATGAAACGGGTATTTACATCCTCAGCGAGCTGTTCTGGCGGGATGGCTGGATGGGCAAAGGGCTGGATATCGACTCGGTCGCTCCCTTCCTGCGTCCTGAACTGAGACGTATAGCCGACCAATACGGCAACCACCCTTCCCTCATCGCCCTGGCAATGGGGAATGAACTGGGGGGCTTCGACCGTAACCGGATGGATCCCTGGATCAAGGAAGTAAAAGAACACGATCCCCGCCATTTCTACACGGTGTCGGTTCGCCGGCCGGCAACGGAGCATGCGGATATCAATTACCATGGCGACCTGTCTGCGCCTTATCCCCGGTTATTTATCGACCAGGGAAGGATGTCGACCGACTGGGATTACGCCCAATGGTACGGGAAAGCCTCTCCACTGCCTTCTATCCAGCATGAAGTAGGGCAATGGGTCGTCTATCCGGATTGGAATGAAACGGAAAAATACACCGGGAACCTCCGTGCCCGGGGCTTGGAGGCATACAAAGAGTTGGCTATACAAAGAGGCGTATATGAGCAAAACAAAGCGTTTGTACAAGCATCCGGACAACAGTCCGTCCTCTTATACAAAGAAAACATCGAGTCTATCCTGCGGACGCCCCTGTGCGGCGGTTTCCAACTGCTGAGTATGCAGGACTTCTCCGGCCAGGGCGAAGCGTTGATCGGTTGGCTGGATGCCTTTTACGACGACAAGGGGATTGTTACACCGGAGCGGTTCCGGCAGTGGTGTACGACCACGGTACCCTTGATGCGGGCGTCTTCCTATGTGTATACCGACCAGGATACGTTGAAAGTGGGTATTGACATCCTGCACTTTGCCGACGCAGCGATTCCAAATGCTGTAGTCGACTGGGAATTAACGACAGAGACGGGAGTCCTCTTCAAAAGCGGCACCTTCGATCCGTCCACCATCCGGAATGCCACCTTGCACAAAGTGGGCTCCATCCAGGAGCCGCTGCATCGGATTACCCATCCTTCCAAGCTACAGCTACGGGTTTCCGTCCGGGGTACGGTGTTTACAAACGAGTGGAATTTCTGGGTATTCCCAGCTACCGGAAACGTATCCGTTCCTAAAGAGGTGATCGAAACATCCTCCCCGGACGAAGCCATTGCCTGCCTGAAAAAAGGAAAAACCGTATTCCTCTGGGCATACGGACTGGGTAGTAAAATCAATACCGGTTATGCACAATGGACACCTACCTTCTGGCAGGCGAAAGATATCGGGCATGAGGGCTTCGTGAATGGAGCGCTTATACGGAATGACCATCCGGCGCTTCGGGCTTTTCCTACAGATGGCTATCTGGATTTCCAATGGTATGATATTTGCCGGGAAGGGCGTGGTTTTGAGTTGGCAGGATTGCCCGCTTCCATTCGTCCGATTGTCCAACCGATCCATGACTTCCATTTCAACCGCAAATTAGGTTCGTTGATGGAATTTCGAAGTGAAGAAGGAGGGCGGTTATTGGTCTGCGGATATAACCTGGTAGACCATCTGGAAAAGCGCCCGGCTGCGCTTGCATTGCGGAACAGCCTGATGCATTATGTCTTGTCAGAAGATTTCTGTCCGGAGGTTACCGTCGATTATGGATGGATGAAAAGCCAGTTGCAAGATACCACGAAACCCTACTTGCCTCCTGCCGAACTCGAGAATAATACGCCTGGATTTCTGAATCCGGGAGGTGGTTCTCAAGCTCCTTGAAGCGTACTTCCGTTTTGTACAGATAATCATCTTTTTTGTTCCTTTCCATACTGGTTTCTATCGTTGATTCGTTTATTCCGAATGATAGAATCTCACTAACTTTGCTATCGGGAATATAGACAATATAGAGGCAGACAACGACAAAACAAGCAAATAGTCCATGCTCATAATTTTTTTATCTATTCCTTTTTTTGCGCCGACTGCCTTTCTTTGTCATATAGAACGCACTAAATAATTAACACATCTAAACACCAATTAACAATGGAGTGATGCCACAATAGATAGTCTTAAGTGACCCCTACCACGTATGTTTTTTTGATGCGCAGATATAATTACTTGCTATTGTTAACTTATTAATCTTTTTTTTGTATGAACAAACTAAAGCATTTGATTTCATTGAGATACCTGCTTATCGTTGCAGTGATCTTACAGGGAGCCATGATGCCTTTGCATGCGGAAAGCTTCCCCAAACAAGGTATGGCTATACCTGTTGTGAATGACAAACCGATTTCCGGAACAGTAGTCGACAAAGAGGGTGTACCTGTTATTGGTGCAAACGTTTCGGTAAAAGGAACAACCCTTGGAACCATTACTGACCTGGATGGTCAATTCAGTTTAACGGTTCCTGACGGAGCTGTTTTGGTAGTATCCTATATTGGATATGTAACGCAGGAAATCCGTGTAGGCAATCAGACTGCTTTCCGGGTCGTTCTGCAGGAAGACACACAGGCACTGGAAGAACTGGTGGTTGTAGGGTATGGGGTGCAGAAGAAAGTCAATGTAACCGGTTCGGTATCGGCTATTGGCTCCGAAGCCATCCAAAGCCGTCCGGTAACAAGTACCACCACCGCCCTGCAAGGGGTTTTGGCCGGTGTTACGGTGATCCAGAACAGTGGACAGCCCGGAGCGGAAAGCACCAAGATCCGTATTCGTGGTACAGGTACGCTGAACAACTCCAACCCGATGTATGTAGTAGACGGACTGGTTGTATCATCGATCGATGATGTCGACCCTAATGACATCGAAAGTCTCTCCGTCTTGAAAGATGCCGCATCAGCCGCCATTTATGGTGCCCGTGCTGCGAACGGGGTTGTGTTGGTAACAACCAAAAAGGGTGCGAATGCCACCGCCCGTTTGAAATACGACGGTTATATCGGATGGCAATCTCCTACGGCTATGCAGGAGTATCTTCCTTCCTGGGAATATGCCCAGTTATACAACAAGGCGTTGATCAATGAAGGAAAGAATCCGCAATACACAGCCGAAGAGATTGAGAAATTCCGCAACGGAAGTGATCCGGATAACTATCCGAATACCGACTGGTTAGGTATGTTCTACAAAGACAACGCCCTACAGCAAAGCCACCGTGCCGAAGTCAGCGGCGGTAGTGACAAGACCACCTATATGTTCTCATTGGGCTATCTTAGCCAGGATGGTATCATCGATTATATGACCAACGACCGGTACACGCTCAGAGCCAATATTAACACTAAGGTGAACAAGTTCTCGGCAGGTGTCAACATTTCGTACACCTATAAAGACTGGCAGGAACCCACCAACCCCTATACTGGCGACTCGTACCAGATCATCCGCCAGATCAACCGTATCGCTCCGATGGTGACCAATATCTATTCAAACGGCTACTACGGATACATCGCCGACGGTAACCCGATGGCATGGATGGACGATCCCGGTCTGCGTAATGAAAAAACCCGCACCACCCGTGGTGTCGGTAATATTGGTTATGAAATCATCCCCGGTTTGAAGATTCAGGAAATATTAGGGTATGATCACACCAGTGTATCCGATGAACGGTTCATTAAAGACGTCCAGTTCTACAACTGGAAGACAGGTGCCCCGACATTATACCAAGGCCCCAACTACCAACGGGATAGACGGAATGACTACGAAACCGTCACGTTACAGACCTTATTAACCTACAATAATACCTTTGGTAAACACACCGTAGGCGGATTGGCCGGTTATTCGCAGGAATACAGCCGCCATGACTGGACGGAATCCGAACGTTCCTCTTTCCTGAATAATCAAATGCGGGAAGTAGATGCAGGTTCGGCCGATGGACAGAAAGGCAGTGGCTCGGCAAACGAGTATGCCCTGCAATCGTTCTTCGGACGCGTTACGTACGATTACGACAACCGCTACCTGATTGAAGCCAATATCCGTTACGACGGAACGTCACGTATTGAAAGCTCACACCGTTGGGGTACCTTCCCCTCGTTCTCCGGCGCCTGGAGAATTATCAATGAAAGCTTTATGGAAGGCACACGTGATATCCTTTCCGATATGAAGATCCGTGCCGGTTGGGGGTTATTAGGTAACCAACAGTTGGGTACAGACAAATTCTCATACATTGAATACTACCCGTACCAGTCCGTATTGGCACAGAAGAATGCAGTATTCGGAGGAAAAGTAAATACGGGGGTAGCTCCTGTCGATGGTGCCAACACCGCCCTGAAGTGGGAAACCACCGAATCCCTCAACTTCGGGTTAGACCTTGCCATACTGAGCAATATGGTGACATTCTCCATGGATATCTATTCAAGAGAAACACGCGACATCTTACGTAAATTACCGGTAAGCACCCTGTACGGCTTGAACGCTCCCTACCAGAACTCTGCTTCAATGACAAACAAAGGGGTTGAATTCCAGGCAGGATATAAATATGCCAAATCAGGATGGACATTCAATGCCAACGCGAATGTAGCTTATAATAAGAATGAGATCACCGACCTGAAGAACGACGGTAGCATGATCTGGCAGAACAGCTATAACTTCTGGCAACCGGGCTATCCGATGAACTCTTTCGGTGGCTACGAGGTACTGGGTATTTTCCAGAACCAGGCTGAAGTAGATAACTACGCGGTCATCAACCGGAATACAGCCGGTCCTGGTGACTTGAAATACAAGGATCAGAACGGCGACGGTAAGATCGACGGCAAAGACCGTGTATACCTGGGTAGCTGGGATCCGAAATGGATCTTCGGTTTGAACCTGACGGCCACCTGGAAAGGACTGGATGCAAGCGTGCTGTTCCAAGGCGCAGCCGGTGTGAAAGGATACCTGCAAACGGAAACGATCGGTGAATTGAGCGGAGGTACAAGCAAGCCGACCTCACTCTATCGTGACTCCTGGGATGCAGAAACCAATCCGAACGGCAAGTTCCCCCGTCCGTTGACCAACAACCGGACACAGAACTACTCCTCCACCCCGTCTGATTTCTGGGTGATCGACGCATCGTATGTACGTATGAAGAACATACAGGTGGGTTATACCCTTCCGTCGGCCTGGACAAAAGCAGCCTTTATCGAAAAGGTGCGTATCTACTACAGTGGACAGAACTTGTTGACCATCTCAGATTTCAATAAGGGATTCGACCCGGAAGCTCCTGTTGCAGCCAGAGCCTACTATCCGCAGGTGAAGGCGCATACTTTTGGCTTAAGTGTAACCTTTTAAATAGAATAATCGTATGAAAAGATATAGTTTATTAGCACTCATACTGCTTTTTATAACATCCTGCAGTAGTGATTTCTTAGATAGAAACCCGTTGGACCGTCCGTCCAATGCCGTATTCTGGAATACTGAAAAAGATGCCATCGCAGCCGCTACCGGTTGCTACGAAGGTTGGTTCTCGGCCGATGCATTGCCTTATTTCGACTGTGTGTCCGACAACTCCTACAACCCCTTCTCCTGGGAAGGATGGCAGGCACATGCAGCCGGGCTGTCGACCCCTACCAACTACGGACAGAGCGACAACTACTTCAAGTATGACAAGATTGTCCGTTGCAACTACTTCCTGGAAAACATCGATCGCCCGACCATGAGCGAAGACATGCGCAAACGCCTGACCGCGGAAGTCCGCTTCCTGCGTGCCTGGTATTATTTCCTGAAAGTAACCCTCTTTGGCGATGTGCCTTTGGTGACCAAGGTATTGTCGGTGGATGAAGCCAACCTGCCCCGCGACCCGAAGGATAAGGTCATCCAGTTTGTGATTGACGAACTGGCGGCCGCGGCTCCGGATCTGCCATTGACGTATGGTTCCAATGATATCGGACGGGCCAGCCGTGGCGCAGCCTATACGCTGAAAGCACGCATGGAACTGTTCAAAGGCGACTATGCCGCAGCAGCAGCCTCTGCCAAGCAGGTGATAGACTCCAACGTCTATGAATTGTTCGACGACTACCGGGGCATCTTCAAACGGGCCAATAACAACAATGTGGAAGTCATCATGGCCGTCCAGTATGTAGAGAAGCTGAAAGGGAACTGGATCCCTACCCCATTGGCGACTAACACCGTCGGTGGATGGGCCTCTATCAACCCGACACAGTCGCTGGTCGATGCCTTCGAATGTGAAGACGGAAAGACCATCGCCGAATCATCTCTCTACAATCCCAAGGACCCGTATAAGAACCGCGACCCGCGTTTCTATGCCTCCATCATCTACCCGGGATGCTTCTACGAAGGCAGCTACTTCAACCCCATCGACAAGAATGACCCGGTCGGCGAATACTATGCACCGTACGGACGTACCAAGACCGGATACCACAGCCGGAAATACATCGACGACCTGTCGGACTACAACACCCTCACCGATACGGATGTGAACGGTATCGTCTTCCGCTATGCCGAAGTACTCCTGATGTATGCCGAAGCGATGATCGAGAAGAATACAATCGACGAATCCGTATACGACGCCATCAACCAGATCCGCCTCAGGGCCGGCATGCCGGAAGTAGACCGCTCGGTGTATACCGGACAGGCCAAGATGCGTGAACTGATCCGCCGCGAACGTCGCGTGGAATTAGGCATGGAAGGTGTACGCTGGTTCGATATCTGCCGTTGGAAGATCGGCGAACAGGTGATGCCCGG
Organism: Tannerellaceae bacterium; assembly: GCA_031555145.1. Lineage (GTDB taxonomy): Bacteria > Bacteroidota > Bacteroidia > Bacteroidales > Tannerellaceae > JAJDIA01. Next base: position 41,197 of record JAVBUR010000008.1, read on the forward strand.
ACAGGTGTGGGGCGCCCTGTTGGGAACGGTTGATCCCAACGACGGCACACTGGCGCTCACGGATGATCGCATCAAAGTCGAAATGCGCGTGTTCGATCCCGCCAAAGGCTACCTGTGGGTGATCCCGCAAAGTGTAATCGATGCGACACCAGCTATTACACAAAACCCCGGATACTAAGGTGTTAGTTTACATAGATAAGGTCCATTAGTGTTAAATTCACTAATTTAGAAGTAAACATTCGGCCTGTTTCAGGCCGAATGCTTATTTTTATAGACTATTTGTGATTAGTATGTGATGCCATGGTAAAGCGAAAAGACGGATTCTCCGGAGAAAGAGCCATTGTGGTCCCCACCTATGTCATTCAAGACATGGAAAAGGATGTGTATGGTTCACTCCTTCATATTACGGATATAGGTTATTATCCGAAAGCGAAACATCATTATCGCGTGCGGGAAGAACCTATCAACCAGTATGTATTCATCTACTGCATAGACGGTAGCGGATGGTTTAAGCTGGGAGAAAATACCTATACGGTAGCCTCTAATCAATACTTTATCCTGCCGGCCGGCGTCCCCCACTCCTACGGCGCGGATGAGCATACGCCCTGGACCATCTATTGGATCCATTTTAAAGGGAAAACCGCCTCCCATCATGCCAAAGGTCTGGCGCAACCGGTAGAGATCCGGTCGAGTATCCATTCCCGGATAAGCGACAGGCTTGAATTGTTTGAGGAAATCTATCGTACACTGGAAATGGGATTCAGCAAGGAAAACGTATCCTATGCCTCTTCCGCCTTCCACCATTACCTGGGTACGCTCCGTTATATCCAACAATACCGGGATGTAGTCCGGAATGATGCGCAACAAAACGACATCGTCACGGCCGCCATCCATTGCATGAAAGAAAACCTGGGAAAAAAACTGTCGCTCGAAGACATCGCCCACCATACTGGCTATTCCTCTTCCCATTTCTCCTCCCTGTTCCATAAACGTACAGGATATGCCCCGTTGAGTTATTTCAATCAACTGAAAATCCAGCAGGCCTGCAAACTACTTGACTTCACCGATATGAAGATCAACCAGATCTGCTACAACGTAGGCATAGATGACACCTACTACTTCTCGCGCCTCTTTAAGAAAATCATGGGTATCTCCCCTTCCGAATACAAAAATCAGAAGAAAGGATAGAACGTCACCTTCCCTGTGCTTTATCCCAGGCTTCACCCAGGCGAATAAAGAAGTTTTTCTTACGGGAAGGGAGCCGTTGTGAACCATCGCCTCCCGACGTAAGCGTACGGGCAGGTGAGAAGGGACGGCCGGATTTGATCATCTGGTAGGTCACACCCCAGTCGCGCAGGCCGCCCAGGTTACGGTCGTCGATGAAGAGGTCGGCATTCAGCTTGCGGGGTAAAGGTTCAGGTTCTTCCGGATAGTTCTTGTTGGCGGCATAAAACTCCAACCCGCCTGCAGCGCAATAGTCGATCGCTTCCTGCAACAGGTCGCCTTCGCGCACCGACCAGAGAATCAATTGATGATGATCCTCTTGCTGCAACCGCTTCAACACATCCAACGCAAAAGGAATCGGTTTCCCAATCCGGGGATACGCATGTTCCACTATCGTTCCGTCAAAATCTACCGCTATAATCATATCTCTCTTGTTTTATTACTCCAATGAGCGGCAAAGATACCCAAAAAATTCATCATCATGTTCGTAAACGATCGTCATAACGTTTGTGTACGAACGTGATGATGATCGTTTACGAACATGATGATCTTTTTTGTGGCGATTCGCCGATTCCGAAGCGTATTGTCAAAAAATTATACACCACTGTCAAAAAATTGGACACCTGGGGCGAATACTCCAAAATACTACCTATTGTATTCCAACGTTTTACCTATATTGGCACGGTATTTGAAATAGACCATGCAGCAATGCATATAACAGTAACTTAATACATACAGTCATGATTAAAATTGAAGGCTTAAGTAAGTTTTTCCGTACGGAAGAAGTGGAAACAATCGCGTTGAACAAGGTATCACTTGAAGTGAAGGATGGTGAGTTCGTAGCCATTATGGGACCGTCGGGTTGCGGTAAATCCACGTTGTTGAATATCCTCGGTTTGTTGGATAATCCTTCCGAAGGAAATTACTACCTGGGTGAAGACCTGGAAGTGGGACACCTCAAAGAGAAAGAACGTACACAGGTACGCAAAGGCAATATAGGGTTCGTGTTCCAGAGCTTTAACCTCATCGACGAACTGAACGTCTTTGAAAATGTGGAGCTTCCCCTCACCTACCTCAAGATCAAACCGGCCGAACGCAAACAGATGGTGACCGACATTCTGAAACGGATGAACATCAGCCATCGTGCCAGCCACTTCCCGCAGCAGCTCTCCGGAGGTCAGCAACAGCGTGTAGCCATCGCCCGTGCCGTCGTTTCGAACCCGAAGATGATCCTCGCCGATGAGCCTACCGGTAACCTCGACTCGAAGAACGGCGCCGAAGTGATGCAGCTCCTCACCGAACTCAACAAGGAAGGCACTACCATCATCATGGTAACTCACTCCAAGCATGATGCCGGCTTTGCCCACCGCATCATCAACCTGTTCGACGGTAGCATCGTATCGTCTGTCAGCGAGTTTATCTGATAAGAGTAAAGCTCCCCGTCTTGGAAGCTACTCTTTATACACATCTTTTGATGCGTGTATGGGGATAACTTGAGGTCGTGACAGTGAAAATGCCCCGTCAGGGGTATCGTGTTCGTAGCCAGGGGTGTAAGCCCCTGGAATAGTGCGAATATCATATATAAACCGT
>JAVBUR010000025.1:0-25359 GCA_031555145.1 Tannerellaceae bacterium
CGCTGACGCGGCGCATGATAATTGTTGTTATTCTAATTGACCGTGGGCTCGGCTTCGCCAGCACCCACGGCTACGAACACAATGCCCGTGACCGGGCATTCATCGTCGCGGCGAACACCCATTACTTTCAAATTTCGTTGATATTGAAAGCGCCTCGCTTTCAAGTCTCGTTGAAATTGAATGCGCAGCCCTCCTACTTTTTTGTCGTGTGGACGCGTTGGGTGGGGGCTTGGGTGTTGTTGCGGAGGTCGATTTGGGCGATGACATTCTCGGCAAGGGTACGGAAGGCCTGGCCGGTGATGGTGTCGGGACGGAGGGCGACGGGTTCACCCGTGTCGCCGCCTTCGCAAATGCTTTGCACGAGGGGGATCTGGCCAAGGAGCGGGAGGCTGAGAGTTTCGGCCAAGCGCTTGCCGCCTTCACGTCCGAAGAGGTAATAGCGGTTTTCGGGCAGTTCGGCCGGTGTGAACCAGGCCATATTCTCGACGAGGCCGAGGACGGGGACGTTCACCTTGTCGGTTTGAAACATGTTGATGCCTTTACGGGCATCGGCCAAGGCTACTTCCTGTGGGGTGGTGACAACGACGGCACCGGTGATGGCGAGTGTCTGTACCATGGTGAGATGAATATCGCTCGTACCCGGGGGCAGGTCGATCAGGAAATAGTCGAGTTCGCCCCAGTTGGCGTCGGCGATGAGTTGTTTCAAGGCATTGCTGGCCATGGCACCACGCCAGATGACGGCGTCGTCGCGGTTGACGAAGAAACCGATCGAAAGCAGTTTCACGCCATAGTTCTCAGCCGGCTGGATGAGTTCGCGGCCACCCACTTCGGCCATAAACGGACGGGCGTCTTCGACGTGGAACATCTTGGGTTGCGAGGGGCCGAAGATATCGGCGTCGAGCAGGCCTACGCGATAGCCCATCCCGGCCAGTGCGACGGCGAGGTTGGCAGCGACGGTGCTCTTGCCCACGCCTCCTTTACCGGAGGAGACGGCGATGATATTGTGTACCTCAGGGAGCAGCTTGTCCGGTTCGGGACGGGCGACCTGCCGGGTGACGACATGGATATTGCCTCGAATCTCAACTTCGGCGCCGACGTAGGTGAGGATAGCGGTCTCGGCGGCTTTGACCACCGATTTGATAAAAGGATCGCTGGGTTTCTCGAACAAAAGGGAGAAACTGACCTTGTTTCCGTCGATACGGATATCATCGTCCACCATACCGGTCGATACGAGGTCTTTGCCTGTGCCCGGGTAGCGTACTTTTGCCAATGCGTCTAAAATCAACTTAGGATATAAAGCCATATATACATTATATATTATTTAGTGGACGACAGGGCGCTGCGCTTGCTGCGGTTGAAGCTGCGGTAGGGATCGAGTTCGATCTCGACATCGGGTTCAACCAAGGCTTCCTGTTCATTACACACAAAGCGGATGTAGCGGATGTTCAGCCCACGGTCGAGCCACTGTTGTTCGTAATAGGTTTGTATGGAGAGGATCTCATCGGCGAGGCCGCTATGATAGAGGTCGTCAGTCTGACAGAGCAACGGATAGTGGTTGGCCGCCACCATTTCGCAGGTGTAGGTATACATGAAGTGGCTGTCGGTCTTGAGATGGACAATACCGTCTTCGGTGAGCAGTTGGCGGTAAAGGCGCATGAAGCGGGTCGAGGTGAGACGCTTCGTCGCTTTTTTCATCTGCGGATCGGGGAAGGTGATCCAGATCTCCGCCACCTCGCCGGGGGCGAAGAAGTGGGTGATCAGCTCGATGTGCGTACGGAGGAAGGCGACATTCGTCATGCCGGCTTCCAACGATTCCTTAGCGCCGCTCCACATGCGGGCGCCTTTGATATCGATACCGACAAAGTTCTTTTCGGGGAAGAGTTTCCCCAGTCCTACCGTATATTCGCCTTTGCCGCAGCCCAATTCGAGCACGATCGGATGATCGTTCGTAAAGAAAAGTTCATTCCACCGCCCTTTCATTTCAAAGCCTTTTTCCTGCAAAGCGCCGAACGGATACTGGAACACATGCGGATATCCCGCCATGTCGTCAAACTTAGCCAATTTGTTCTTTCCCATGTCGCAAAGATACGATATCAGCGCTGAATAAGCGGCAACTTAAACCAGAAAGTGGATCCCTTCCCTTCGACCGAGTCGAAACCGATGGAGCCTTTGAGCGTTTCGATAATTGTTTTCGAGATCGACAGTCCCAACCCGGTGCCCTGCTTGAACTCGTTCAGCTTGACGAAACGGGTGAAGATACCCGAGCGTTTGTTGGCTGGGATACCCATGCCGGTATCCGTTACCGAGACGGTGACATGGTTACGGGTACAGGTGTAGGAGATGGTGACCGAGCCTTCGTCGGTAAACTTCAGCGCGTTACTCACCAGGTTGATCAGCACCTGCGACAGGCGGTTGTAGTCGGCATGCACCAAGGCCGGTTCGTGACCGGTAACATCGAAGATAAGCTTCACCTTGGGCGGTAGTTTGACGGAGAAGCTGCGGAATACTTCATAACACACATCCTTGACTTGCACCAGTTGCATATGGAACTGTAGCTGCCCGGATTCGATCTTCGAGAAGTCGAGGATATCGCTGATCAATTGCAGCAGCAGGTCGTTATTCTTGCTGATCACTTCCATAAACATGGCTTTATCCTCCGGATCGTCGGTCTCGGCCATCAGGTTGGAGAAGCCGACAATGGAATTGAGCGGCGTACGGATCTCGTGGCTCATATTGGCGAGGAAAGCCGATTTGAGTTTGTCGGCCTCCTTGGCACGGATGAGTTCAAGTTCTTTCTCATGTTGCTCAGTCACGTCCCAGAAGATATAGACAAGCAGCGAGAGGTTGCTTTCGGGTATTTCGAGATGCTGGTGTATTTCGTTGATGATAAAGCGCTTTACCTTTCCCTTATTATAGAGTTCCACGCCGTAGTTCTCGACATGTTTTTGGGCAAATACCCGTTCCTGATAGGCTTTCATCATGTCGCGGGCGCGGGGCAGTTCGGCATAGGCTTCGGCATCTGTCTTGCCAAGCATGTATTCGGCCGGCATTCCGATGATCTGTTCCGCCTTCTTGTTGAAATAGAGATAGCGGAGACTGTCATTCACATCCTGCACAACAAAGGCAAACGGTGCCTGTTCGAGTATACTGTTCACGATCGTGTTCAGACGGGCGATCTGTTGATGCTGGCGGAGGCGTTGGTCAATATCGCGACAGAAGGCCCAGAAGATCTCGCCCCGTTTAGGGTCGTCTACCTTATATAATTGTACCTCGATGCGACGGACAGTGCCATTGGGGTAGTCGTGCTTGGCATCGAAATGCGTGATCCGTCCTTCGCGTACGGCGGGGACTGTTTCATTGATCCAACGTTCGATCGGATATTCGTCGTCGATATCGGTCAGCATATAATTGGAGATGGGCGGCTTGAAGCCGAAGTTATCCATCATCAGCTTGTTCATAAACACAAAACGGCCGGAAGCGTCGAGGGCGTGTATCTCGTCGTTGGAGAAATTGACGGCATATTCGAACAATTTATTTTCGCTTTCCACCTGGTGCAGGCGCTGGCTCAACTCAATCTGTTCGGTGATGTCCTGCGAATAACAGACGACTTTCTTCGCCGTACCGTCGGCCTTATATTCGGAAACACGCAAGGCAGTAACCAACCACGCCACCCTGTCTTCAAACAAGCGGCGGAAAGAGACCTTAGTATGACTCACTTCACCCCGGAGGATGGGCTGTACAAAGTCGTTCCACATCCGGTCTTTATCATCCGGATGGATGGTGCGTAGGAATGAAGCCATATTCACCAACGGATTCTTCTTATACTTGGGAAGCGCCTTGTTATCCTCAGTATCGTCGAAATACGCCAGGCCCAGGTCAATAACATCGTTCTCCACGTCATATTCCCAAAACGTGGAAGAGCCCGAGTCCATAACAGTCTTCAGTAGGTTACGTTGTACTTCCACCAGGGAAGCATTTTCCGTATCTGCCTTGGCATTGTCGGAGACCTGGTTATATTTCTGTGAACGGAGGCGCGATGTAGATAAAGAATCGAGAGAGTTTCTCAGTTTTTGCAATTCGTCAATCAATTCCTCGCGCGAGTAATTATCATACGTATTCATATAAGAACTATTGCACACAACATGCTTTGTTACAAGTGACAAAGATAGATGATTTTATATACATACTATATATATTATACAAAAACCTTCTTCCTTTCCAAAAAAACAAATGGGAATGGAAGAAGGTTTGTTTAACCGGTAATCCGGTCCGTTATTCTTTTGTCATCTCCAGGGGGATCAGATAGCCACCGGCATCCATTTCGCACACCAGTTTATCCGCCTTCATAAAGAAGCAAAGTCCCAGCGTAAAGTCCTGTACGTCAAAGTCAGCATAGAACTTTCCATTGTCGTTCGGACGGAAGGCGCTGCTGGAAGCCTCGCCCCAACCCATGTCGAAAGTGGCTTTGACAACGTTGTCTTTCTCGTCGACCACACAGGTACCTTTCATGATATCGCCTGTCTGGGGATTTTCAATACTGCAATTCCACTTGCCGAACATTTCCTGGGGAACTTTTTTTTCCTGTGCCGACAGGGATACGCAAAGTACCAGCATACACAAGGTGCAAAAAACACGAATGGTTGTTTTCATACGATATTACATTGATTTATTAATGGATGGAGCAAAGATAGCCAAGTATTCAAATAAAACCCCAAAAAAGGGGTGTTTTCGTGCGCACAGGTTCACTATGTTTGCCGTGTATTGTTGTCAACCGAACGAAAATATAACTGTCTAACAGCAACGAATTGTACACTTAATAATCCTGTATGGTCAAAGCAAGGCTGACCCCCATCCTGATTAAGCAACGGAAGGCGCACTGCAAGCCTTCGTCCCGAAGTAATTAATACCATAAAATTCAACAACCAATGGCAAATTTAGTAACAGAACTCAACAGTTTAGACTTTAGCGTCTATATCGGTGGGCCGATGCAGGCTGCCATCAAAGCACAACACGAAGCCTCCATGTCGCAGGTCGAATTTATCAAGCAAGTCGGTTTCATGGATACGTCGAACGACGGCATCACCGCTTCTGATCTCCGGTATGTCAAATTCAAATACAACAAACGATTCCCGAAAGAAGACGGAAGTTCGGAAGAACGGGAAGTGACCATCGAAGTGCCTTTCCTCACCATGCTGACCATACCGGCTCTCAGGATCGAAGAAATGACGATCGACTTCAATGCGAAACTGACCTCGACCGACACGTACGACATGAAGAGTGAAACCCAGGGCGGCGGCGGTGGCGGCGTCAAATTCCTCTTCATCAACCTCCGGGCGGCCGCTTCCTACAAGCGGACCACGACCATCGGCTCGAAAGTGGAAAAGACCTACAACATCTCTGTACATGTCAAGGCGGTAAACGACGAAATCCCCGCCGGCCTGGAACGCATCCTGAATATGCTGGAAGACAATATCGCCAGCAATTAGTAACCACCCGGGGGCTGCTCCCACAGCGCGTCTGTTGAAGCAGCCCCCTCCTTAAACCTCCTCTGATTATGCCTACACTACAAGAATATATAGGAAGCCTGGTATCCAGCATCTCCGACGCCCGCCGGATGTCGGATGCCCAGACCGCCCGCATCGCGGTCGAATATGCCAAAGACCCGTTGTTGAAGCATTTCTCCATCCCCCGTCTCAAGCTCGAAGATGTGGAAATGGAACTGAACGTGTCGCTGGACAAGATCAGTGACAACATCGCCACCAAGGCCGACCCGATCGACAATACCAAACTAAACAGCCTCGTATATAAAGAGGTAGTCGCCGGCCTGGGTGTCAAGTCGCTCTCCTTGCCCGAATCACGCACCCTCCGGGCGGAGATCGCCAAACGGACACAGACGTTGGAGCGCGAGATCAACATGGCTGCCGACACTACCCCGATCAAGGATTTCGCAGCCACGATCGCAGCCGAAAGCCTCAGCATCACCCGTAAAGCGGGCCTGCGGAGCACAAAGGCCGTCGAACCCTCCACCGACTCCCTCTCCGAACGCCTCGAACGGGCGATCCGTCCGGCCATCAGCCTGACCGAAGTCAAGAGTCGCGACCTCAACGTCATCGCCGAATCCAAGCAATTGGCTGAAGAGAAACCGGAATGTTTCATCAAAGTAAAGATGAAAATCACCGAAACCGGCCTCGAATGGGCACGCGTACTCGACGCCAACGGCAACGAAGTAGACAAACTCATACCCGAATAGCCATGAAAGCCTCTGTATTGGAAATGCGGAACGCACTCTACGCCCAACTCACGCAGGTAAGTACACTGGTCGATGGTTTTGCAGCCAAAAGACCGTCGGCCACTGACGACTGGGTCCGCTGGCTACAAGCAACGGAAGCGCTCTGCCAGCGGTATAACCTGGTCGAAAGCGCCGAACTGGCCGCCCACCGCTCGCTGATCCTGCACGAGAACAGCCTATCGGACGCGAGCGTCAATTCGAAACGAAAACGGATTTTTTCACGGGCACTTGAAACGATCCACCCCGTACAGGCCCTCTGCGCCGAACGATTCCGTAAACTGGACGAAAAAGTGGATACCGTTCGTAGCCTCCTCCGCCAAATATTGGTGCCGGCCAAAGCGGCAGGTTGTATCCGGTATGACCCGGCGGTCGATTTCGGCGCCTACCTCGAATCCCTGCTGCAGCAATTTCGCCAACACGAGCAGGTTTCAGCCAGTATAAACGGCGCCATCGCCCTGATCGGGAAGCAGGATGTGATACTGATCCTGGCAGAAGAAATCGATTTCGAGTGAAAAAGACCCAAAAAAAGCAAGGAGGCCAAACGAAAAAAATCGTCTGGCCTCCCTTCTTTTTGTATCGGGCAATTGTATTCATTTCAAGTAACGGCGGTAGCCCTATCCGGTTGATAGAATTAACCACGCGACAAAAATGAAAAAAAAGTAATAATACAGTGGAAAACATTTCCCAAAACACTGCTTACACACTGTAATACACATAGTTAGACATGCGACAACACCTGATATACCTACCAGTGATACATGTTTCCAACCCTTAAAAAACGTGTATTTCTATCAATTTGCAGCAAAATGCAGGGTTGAGATTTTTAGCCCCCATATTTGAACGAATCGCCTATCTCGCCGTCGCTGGCTGCACTCTATCTTTGCATTGTCGATCAGAGACACCCCCTGATCTCTAATAAACAAAAAAGAAATAAAGATTGCGAGAAAAGAAAAAACAACCAGCCCTCTATATAATACATATATATGGCTAAACACTGGAAAAACGGCACGTTTGCACTCTTAAGGCTGCTGACCCTCCGTGAACAAAATGAAAACAAAATTGTTAAGACAAAAAATAAAATTATTCACCATTAAATTTTACCCATATGAAACTTAGAAATTTAGCTTACGCTGCTATGATTGCAGTAGCTTTCACAGCTTGCTCGAACGGAGACGATCCGATCCCAACCCCGGAACCCGAGGCAGGAACAACATTAGCCGTATCCATCAAGAATGCACAGACAAAAGCCGACAGTGATATCTCAAGTCTGGCTGTAATCGTAGCAGATGCTAGCGGTATCATTGAAACAGTATTTACAGGCGGGCCGCGCTCTGCAAGCATCACGGATGAAACCAGCCCATTTGCAGTTGAACAAGGTTCAAAACAAGTAATGGTTATTGCTAATGTCGCTACTCTCCCGACAACTATCGCAAAAGGCCAGCCCCTTGCAAACGTAGAAACAGCTTTAATCTCTATGGCTGATGAAGGCGAAAGCAAACTGTCTATGAACAGCGCGATCTACACTGTAGACATCAAAGCCAACACAAGAAACTACCTGGGCTACAAAACTGCACGGGTAAAAGAACTTGAAAAAGATCTTGGCAATATAGCCGCTGTAACGGATCCTCTGCCTGCTGAAGTAAAAGAATTTCGCACAGACGCTCCTGTCAAGTTGTATCGCAACGTAGCGAAAGTAGTTATCAACTCTATCAAGATGGGTGACACTTGGAAAGCCAACACAGTATATCCGAAACCCGCATTTGAAGTAGTAGATGTAATTGTTGTTCAAACACACAAATTTTCTCAATTGGCAAGCCTGAAAGAATGGGGTCCTACAAGCAATGCTTCTGCATGGGTTAGCCCGTTCGCTCCAGGTACTTTTGGTCTGTTTACTCAAACTGGTGCATGGGGACAAGCTCCTGGCATTGTAGCCGGTTTCTCTGACTTCCCGCTCAAAAAAGACTTAACTCCGTACATCGGCTATGAAGATGAAACTAACCCTGATCTGAAATTTGGTACTGCTGGTACAGATAATCCAGACGCTGTTGAACTCTATGTATATGAAAATACGAAAGCTCCGGCTACTTCAGTAAACTATGGTACTGATAAAGGTTTGACGTTGGTTTCACTCAGAGGTTTACTCTCTTACAATGATGCAAACGGTGATCGTAAACAAGAAATGAGACGTTTCACATTCGCTGTAGGTGTAACTGGTTTCTGGCCGGTAAAGGGCACTCATGAATATGGCTACACCCTTCCGGGCGACGAATTCACTGCTACTTCCTATGCTGATGCTGGTCGTTCATTCGCCCTTCCTACTGATGATCTTAGTGCAACTGGCAAGACAGCCATTGGCGCATTGCGTAACTTGAAATACATCGTTGACCTGACCATCAATGGTAAGGGTTACGGCGGTGGCGATCCGGGCGAAGATCCTGAAGATCCGACTGACGACGATCCAGACCCATACGGACCGGACGAAGAACAATTCCTGGATGTAACCGTTAAGGTTGTTGAATGGGGAAAAATCTCTCAACCGGTTGACGTTGACTAATTCTCCTCAAACAGGAAAATTCCTTAAAATACGAAAAGCCTCCGAACATTCGGGGGCTTTTCTTGTTTAGGAGGAGACCCGGTCCATCAACCGTTACTGAACATCGAATGGATCTGCCTGGAGACCCGATGATCCAGTGCCCAACACAACTCTTAGACATTGCTTTCACAACTCTTAGAAACCGTTGGCACAGCTCTCAGGCAATGCGGGCACAAACTCTCAGGCGTTGCAGTTAAAACGCTTAGATACAGTTTCGACAGAAGGCTGAAACAAGTACATACGTTGCATTTATTGCATGGTAAAAGGTAAAACTATCACCCTGGTAAAGATGATACATTCGTCTATTAATATAGAGAGAAGCACCTATACGGCAGGCCACAGGAAAGCTCTATTTTTGTATCATCAATTAAAGACAGTATTTTATACGAAAAACAAAGTAATACATATACCTATGAAACTGAAGAACTATCTCTTATCAATGGTAGCCGTAAGCATGCTATTCGCATGTTCTACAGATGAGCCGATCGACCCGACGGCGCCCAATGCAAAGCTATCCCTTTTAACCGATGCAGGCATAACCACGAAATCCGACGAATCCATTACTAACATCGGCTATGCCATTGTGTATGGCGACGGTCAGGTTGTTGCCGAAAGCACTTCTCCCACCCGTGGATTTGAAATTATTGACCAGCCCGTCCGTGGGGGGGTCGCCAGTATTGTGATGTTTGCCAATATCGACGGCGCTACACTCACGAAAATCAGAGCTGTCTCGGGCAGCGATATGGATGCAAAAATGCAACAGGTATTGGCCGTTGCCAGCGAATTGTCCAAGGAAGACGGATCAGACAGTCAGAATGCAACCGGCGTAACCATGAGCAGCAAAGTGTATAAACTCACTTTCACCTCCGGCAAGCACCACTACCTCGGATACAATGCAGTGCCGACAGAGGTGAAAAACGGCTTCCTGTTCGAAAACTACAAGACCCCGATCCCGCTGTATCGCACCGTATCCCGCGTACAGATCACCGAACTGGCCCTCCAGCAAGATACCCGTTACGGAAAAGCCTCCTACTTCAAACTGAACTACGTCTTTTTGGCTAACGTAAAAGGCCTGACGCAGATCGGATCAGTGAAAGCGTGGGACAAAATAGCCGTAGACCCGCTGCCCCTCGTTACCGACTGGCGCTACGGAGCATATAATACCGCACAAGATAACGGCACATACAAAAGCATCGGCGCCGGAACGCTCGACGCTTCCACCCTTTGCTACACGCCTACCGACGCATTCGAATTAGGCATTGTGGAAAATGTCACTCCCGACAAATGGAGTTGGACCGCAAGCCAACAGAATGGTCCCTTCCTGGGCAAATCATTCTTCGTATATGAAAACCAAACGGATACGAAAGGCGAACGCACCTACCTGATCCTCTGCGGCAACTACAAAGGAACAGACCTCGACGGCAATCCGGTGGATGAAACCAACCGCTTCTGGGCCGTACCCGTCAACTACACAGCGACCACCAATAGTTCTAACTATGCCACTGCCGGCATTGAAAGTGACGTTCAGACAGAACTTACCGGACACAAGGGTATCCGCCGCAACCATATCTACAGCATTAAGCTGACACTTACCGGACAAGGCTCTAAAGATCCCTACACTCCCGACACCAACATCAACCTGAATGCCGAGGTGGAAGTAGCCGACTGGTATAATGTGATTGACGTCCCTGCCGTTGTCGAATAAACAGGAGAAAAAGCAACCGAATATAAACGAGTAAAACAAGAATGATATGAAACATATATTTGCAAACAAAACAGGGTTACTCTTCACCATGGGCTGCGCTCTGGCACTGACGACCACCGGTTGTATCCGCGAAAGCCTCGATGCCTGCCCCGCCCACCAATTGACGGTGAAGGTAATCAACGAAAAAGGCGGTGAAATCACCGAAACAGCCGGTGAACGGATCGAAGAAGTAACCGTATTCCTCTTCGACGAAAGCCTCGTCCACCTGAATACCTACCATATGTCGGCAGCCGATGTGGAAGGACACCGTAAGATCGACCTCGCCTACCCGGAAGGCACCAAGCTCCGCGCCATCGCCTGGGGGAATGCCTATGCAGGCAACCAGACGATAAACGACAACGTCGACCTCGCAGAACAACTGAAAGTAATGCTGAAAAAGGAACAGGAAAAAGCCACTATCCCCGATGAGTTGTATTACGGAAAAGAAAACATCGTGACCAAAGCGCTGGAAGTCCAGTCCGTAGATACCGTTACCATCCAGGTTATTGTCGGCGAACTACGCGCTTTTACCGACGGCATGCCTGCAAAATACCAGGCCGCGCTGAAAACCGGGCTGAAAGCCGATGGTTTAGACCCTCTTAAAGTGTATGTAAACCGCACACTTAGCACTTGGAACTATGACGGCAAATTGGAAGGAGACAGCGTATATTATATGCCGGAACCCCTCCTGGGCGTAGACCAAGATCCCAATATCTCCCCGGAGGAAATGAGTACAGACTATCAGTACTATGCTCCCCAACCCGGTGGTATGAACCTGGTACTGGAATTGCCGGATGCTCCGGCCAAGCAGGAATGGGTAGATATGGTTGACGGAGATCCTATCCGCGTGGAAGTAGGCCGAAAGACAGAAGTCATGTTTGAATGGGATGGCGAAGGCAACTACCTGGGTGTACGTGTCACCGTCCGTGACTGGGGCTTCGTTGATGATCCGATTGAATGGTAACCCTGATGCACGCTCAAATATTAACAACTACAACGATAAGCAATATGAAACTACAGAATATAATCCTAGCCCTCTGCGCGGTAATCGCTTTCACGGCCTGCTCGAAGGATGACAATACGGATCCTTCAGGCGCTAAGGCGAAACTGACTGTAAAAGTGTCTATCAAAGGCACTGTAACAAAAGCAGACCCCCATGAACTGGAGGGTGAAGCCAATATCAACACGCTCGCCGCGTTTGTATTCGACCCGACCGACGGAAGCGTACAAGGTCACCTCGCCGTTGAACCCTATACAAGCCATGAGTATACGATGGAAGGTATTCCTTCCCTGAAATTGGGCGTGATGCAACTGCTGCTGGTAGCCAACGCGCCGGCATCGATCAACACAGCCACCTCCTACCAGGAACTTGAAGGCATGCTGGCCGAACTCTCGGAACAGACACAAGACAACCTGATGATGAGTAGCCCCGTGCTCGCTACCCCGTCGCTGATTGCAGGCCTCAATAGCCTCAGTGGCGAAATCATTCTCACCCGCCTGCCGGCCCGTATCCAGATCGGTAGCGTGGAAACAAATTTCACGGGCAAGAAGCCGCTGTTGGTACAAGGCCGCCGGGTGTTAGTAAGAAACGTATATATCGAAAATGTAAAGACCAAATCGCGCTACTTCAGTGCAGCCGATTGGGGCGAAGTACAGTTAACCGGCAACTTCATGCCCGAATCGGCCAAGGTGCCCTTCACCAAATACACGCCGCAAACCAAACTGGGGTATGCCGCCTATGTAATGGAAAACCTGGGAATCGATAAAGATCAGTACACCTCCATCGTTGTCGAAGCCCAGCTCGAACAATGGGGCCAGTCGCCTTCGATCCGGAAAAGCTTCCGCGCTGTGATCAATGCCAATGGTAAGGACAAAGGCGCCAACCACAACTACGTGCGTCGCAACTACGTATATAATGTAGGCATCACCTTTACCGATTCCAGCTTCGATCCGTATGAAGATCCCGATCCCGATCCCGATCCCGATCCCGATCCGGAACCAGTAGATGGCCAGTTGGACATAACGGTCACCGTTGTCGACTGGGGACAAATCAACCAGCCCGTAGATGTGAACTAATATATCCTTCATCGGAAAAGAAAAGATTAACACTCTAAAAACGAAACAATATGAAACTAAAATATATTAGCTTAGCAATCATCGGCGCCGCCTTCCTGACGGCTTGCTCGAATACGGATACGCCCGAACCGGAAAAGCAGGATACTTTCGTATCCCTCTCGATGGGTGCTGACAATGGTGCGATCTACACAAAGGCTGATCCCGGTCCCATGGAAGAACTGGGCGGTATCGACAGTGAAGCCTATATCAAACGCCTCACGCTGTTGGCCTTTAATAAGAACAATAATAAAGTGTATGTAAAAGACACGACCGACATCATCGAAGAAGGCACCAATATCCCGCTGAACCGTGTAGGTAACCTGATCGTCCCGAGCGGCGACTATGAAATCTTTATCGTAGCCAACGGTGACGACGACCTCGTTGAGGGATTAAACACCCACGACAAGCTCGTCTCTTATATGGCTTCCATCGACAACCAGAAGCGCGACCATCTGCTGATGGCCAGCCAATTGTTTACAGAGGTAAAACTGGAGCCCATGAAAGTAAGCGCTACTTCTGATGAAGATGCCCGTCTGACCTACATCTATTTCGGTAAAGATAAAAAACAGGAATCTTCACTGACCCCCCGGGCAGGAACAGATACAGACCCCTGGTACACACTAGCCGATACGAAGCCTGTCATTTTGACTCGCCTGGTCGCCCGTATCCAGTTGAAGAGCGTAGAAATTGCCCTGACACAAGACCTGAAAGGTGGTTCATTCATCTTAGACAGTGTATACCTGACAAACGTCCGTCCGTACACGCTCCTGCTGCCGAGTACAGCCGGCAGCTACGAAGCCGTCCTGACCCCCGCTCCGTTCTATTACCGGGGCGCCCCGAAAACAGTCAACACTGTCCACAACCTGATCTACCCGGCGCCTGCCGCTTATAATGACAAATGGAGCGCCACTTTCACTGACGACAAAAAGGTTGAAATCGCCGACGCCGCCACGAAGACATTTGTGACAACTGACGAAACGCCTTTCTGGTATGCCTACGAAAACCGGCAACCGGAAGTAGCCCCGGCCACAGACGGTATTTATAACACCCGGATGGTCATTGCCGGCCGCATTTTCGACAGCGGAGGCAACCAGCGCACCGATGCCAACGGCAACCTGTTGAAAAGTTACTATTCCGTATTGATCAAGGGTTCAACAGACCTGGTTCAACGCAACTATATCTATCAGGTAATTGTCAAAATCACCGGGCTGGGCAGCCATAATCCGGACGAGATCATGAACAATGCCGCGTTGACCGCCACCGTGGAAGTCGAACCCTGGAAGGTCGTCATCCACACAGAGAATATTACAGACTAATTTTGATTACTGATCCTGCTGACACGAAATAACTACAAAAGGCTTTGAAAATTCAAAGCCTTTTGTATATTTGCAGCGCAAACACGTATACCCTCCTTAATTCTTTAGTTATTATGTTACAAGCAAAGGATATTGAACACGTACTCTTTCACGAAATAGACAACACCAACCAGATTATCATGTACCTGGAAGGCGAAGACTGGTGTGCCTACGAACGATCGGCATTCCACCTTTTCCGCAAAAAACCCACCATCAATATCTGCCGTGAAGTGGTTGCCGACGGATATGATGTCGTATTGGTCAAAGCATTCTTCCCGATGGAAGATTTGGGCGATATACTCAGTGGGCTCACGCTCAAACTTGTTGCCGACGGCCGGTTACAATTTGTCCTCGAAGAAAGAAACGATGGTTTCCCCGAATGGAAAAAAACGCAATTGAACAGCTGAGCCTGAGATTCTATCCCTCACACCGGAAATAATAAACACAGTATACTTGCAGGTGCGTAACGCAGTCATCCCGACCGTTACGCACCTATTCATTTATAGATATGCTATCCTACAGATGGGCGGTTATTTTTCTCTCAACCATTGCATTTCTATCCAAAGCTATCGCAAGCATAGTTATTCCGTTCATTTTCCGGTGAACTAAAACCCCTACCCCCTATTTTGACTGTTTTACCCCTAAAAACAGGCAAAAAACGCCGTTTCGTGGCTAAACCTCTCGCCAAGTCAGGGTATTTATATCAATCTTACATTGTGGTAGAAGTACCTACCTAAGATGAAATTTCTGCCTACCTGCCCTATCGCAAATACCCCCTACTTTTGCTTCCAGAAACAAATTAATTCTCGAACTAATTTAATTCTCAACTAATTCTCAAATTCAAACAATCACTAAATACTAACCGTTATGGCACTGAAAAATATAATCGCACTCGCAAGCATCCTGATCGCAGCAGTATCCTGCTCCATGGAAGACGAACTGATCAACTCTGCCGCCAATGAAAAACAAGCAGCCGAAGATGGTATCGCTTGTATCGCGCTCAACGTACATACGAAAAGCCTTGAAACAAAGGCCGGCAACAGCCAGAATGGAACCGGTTCAGCCATTGGTGACGGCATCGAAGATTGTTCACTCATTATATTAAATGATGACAACAGCGTATACGCCGCTTACGACGGCCTGGCCATTGAAGGTGGGCAGATCAAAGCAACCGAAGGCGCAGCAACCCCGTTCTTTGTTCAGGCAAAGGTAAGCCAACTGGAAGCCCGGACTTTCAAGGCAATGGTTGTAGTAAACACAACGAAATCGTATGCCAAATGTGCCAACCTGACCAAGGTGCAGGAAGTGGTATTAACGGACACCGACATGAACAATAACGTAAAGGTAAGCCAACTGGAAACGTTAACCGTTACAGGCAAATCCTCATTGGCCGCAGCCCTTGCCGCACCCTCTTCTTTTACCCTGACAGTCCAGCAGATCACGGCACAGGTTCAACTGGAACAAGTAAACATTACCAGCTGGAAAGCAGATACCAAGGCTGTAGATGTAAAGATCAAAAACATCACACTGGTAAACCGCAATACAACAAGCGCTACCATCCTGAACGACGCTGCTAACAAATCATATGACAACATCACTTGGGCAATCGATAACGACGACGAAGCACTGCCGGTTCTGACAGCAGGCGTTGCCACCTTCGCCGGTGTAACCGACAAACCGTACTTCAATACATTCTCCAACGCTACCCCGGCCGCCGGCAAGGCTACCATCCTGCGCTTCACGCTGGTATACGACCGCGCTGACGGTTCAACCGAAAGAGAATTCGAATTTGCTATCAACCGCCCGAACGCTGATGACTTCTCCAATGATACGGATCCGCAACACGATTATATCAAATCCGGCTACGTATACAAAGTACGGATCAATGCGACTTTGACCAGCAACTCAATCGACGTGGATGTTCTTTGCGACACACAGGATTGGATCTACAACTACCTCGAAGTAAACATGGAAGATGTTCGTTAATACGCATCGCCAGGCATAAAAGGAGTATAATATAAACAGATAATACATATCGTTATGAAACTAAGAAATATAGCCGTAGCATTCGCCGCTACCATACTAACCTTCGCATCCTGCGTGGAAGAATCCGTTATCACGCCGGAGGGTAAGACGGAAGCAGGTCTGCCTACCACACTGAACCTCTCGATTGCCACGGATGGCCTCATCACGAAAGCCGCCCCCGGCGGATATGTCTATGCCAATGCCGACGAATTATTGATCAACCGCCTGGCTATTGCCATCTTTAGAGATTATGGCGACGACGGTGTAGGCGAACGCGTAGGTTTTGGTTATGCCACATTCGAAGACGGTGTTGCGAATGCCGAATGTCCTGACAACACCGATCGTCCGGCCTATAGCCTCAGTAATATCCCGGCAAAGACAGGTGACGTCAAAATCCTGGTCATTGCCAACTCCACCTACTCCAAAGACCAATTGGAAGCGGCCAAGACCTATGAAGGTTTCAAAGGGCTGATGGAAACAAACCCCGATGACGCTGAAGGTAAAAACTACACTTTCGACCAGAAAGAACTGGTAAAGAGTGGCGAATTCAAAAAGACACTGGGAACTGGACACCCCCAGTTGCACCTGGAGTTAAAACAGTTGGCAGCCCGTATCGAATTGAAATTCGAGGTGAATGTGCCGGAAGAAGATCCGAGATATGAAGCAGACTCCACTTATACAAAACAGGCGCTGGTTGATGCTGTAAATAAAAAAATTATTGATAGCGGAAGCAGTGGAAATCCTAATTTAGTAACAGAAGACTATTATACCGACGGTAGTGGTGGTTCTACAAAACATTTAATCGTAAAAAACAATAAGGTCACTGAAAGGTGGATTACCCCTAAATGGGCTTATGATATCACATCGTTGACAATAGAGAATATCAATACCATGTCGGATCCTATTTTAGGCGACTATACCAAAGGAAATTCTTCCTCATACACATATAATACACAGGAATTATTGGCTGAACCCTATGAGCTCGAATTTGATCCTGAGGATAGGATAGCCAGTGTGGTTTTTTACTCTTATGAGAAGAAATATCAAACACCTAGTCCATTGAAAA
Source organism: Tannerellaceae bacterium (assembly GCA_031555145.1). Taxonomy (GTDB): domain Bacteria; phylum Bacteroidota; class Bacteroidia; order Bacteroidales; family Tannerellaceae; genus JAJDIA01. The sequence continues at coordinate 17,188 of JAVBUR010000025.1, forward strand.
TAACGGTAGGGGGAAACTTGGTTTACCGTGAGAACATTGTGTCTCAGACCACCTACTTTTCCTCTGAATATGATTGGGTAAACAATAAGGGGGAGACAAATGGCTGGGGACCGACACCCGGTTATTTCTCAGCTGAGAAACACAAAATAAAGAGTCAGGACGGTCTCATCATAGGAGACCCTATAGATGTAACCGTTCCCGAACCCAGATCGTATGAGGCCATTATTAATCCGAAAGAAACAGAGACAGGCAAAGACGAAACGAATAGCAACACTTTCGGTATCGTACACGGCAACACCTACGAAGTCAAAGGGTTGATCGACACCAAGAACAGATCGGTAAACTTTACCATCAATGTAATACCCTGGAGTGCCCGCCCGGTTACCATCGGTGCTGAAATCATGGACATTCACTACCTGTTTGTCAAAGAAACCAACGTTGTCATGGCCAATGTGGCTGACTACTTTGTAGACTATAAGTCGGATACACCGCTGACAGACGCTTCGATTACAAACTGGAAGGCTACTTTCGTTGAATACGTTCGGAATAAGACTACCAATGTAGTATCTTCACGAGATGCAACAGTAGATCCAGCTCAGTATTCATTCAGTATCGAGAATGGTCGTATAAAAATACACAGTGACATTCCAGGGAACTACTTCCCGCGTAAGTTATCGTTTGATGTGACCAATACACACGGATTAACAGAACATGTAGAAATTACCCAGTATCCGCCACAGTATCTGACTGCTCAGATATCAGCCAATTCCGGGCCTGCTGACAGTCCTGATGGAAAAACAAATCCTAATATTTTCACCATCAATATCATTGCAGCAGAAGGTTTGCAGGTGGGTGTTTCCAAAGGAACCAATGGAAAAACATTAACATCTGAAGCAGCGAATAATCTGATCTCACCCAAATTCATGGTTGCTTCACGATATGGTGTTGTTAATGGAAATAAATACTCAAGTAATTCCGCCATTACGCGCTGCAGCAATTATTGGGAAACGCTTAATGCAGATGAAATCGAAGATAAAGCCACCTATCCTATCGGTACGTGGCGAGTACCCACCCTGGCTGAATTGGAGTTCATGAATACAATCCAGGATTCGGATGGAATTGTAAATTATTTATTCAATAACACTGGCGAATATTGGTCGGCAAGACAAGATACAGATCCGACAAGAGCTTGGTATTATGACTTTGGAAATAATAAAAGAAATTACACAACGAGTCTGACAACCACGCGATCCGCCCTATACATCCGCTGCGTCCACGACGTTTATTAATTAACCGATTAAAATTAAACAGTTATGCTGAAGAAAATATATAGCCTTGCGGCAAGTTTACTCATCGTGTCGGCCTGTACAACCGATGAGTTGGTTCCGGTAGACAATCCGGATAATAAATCGGAGATTACACTCTCGTTCAACGTAGACGTCCCGACAGCAGAAGTGATAAGTAAAGCTTCCAGCGCCCTGGACGGTGAAGGACAGGAGATCGGCGTGGAAGACCTCTATCTCTATGCATACGATGCTTCGGGTGCATTTATCGAGAAGGCCAAAGCAAAAATGGTCACGACTGAAGCGGGAGCAACAAGTTACCAGGCAATCATTTCCAAAGATACCCGGAAAATCCATTTCCTCTCCAACTGCGGAGTAAACGGATTGGATGCCAGTCTGGTTCAGAATTTTAACAATATGTATACCTACTCTTCCAACCAATATGCATTCTGGGGAGTAAAAGACTATGGAACATCCGACCTTCCTTCCCAATTGGGAGCAATCGACTTATACCGTAACTGGGCAAAGTTGGATGTGCAATTCACGGAAGACGGTACGGCCAAGGATAAATTGTACAATGTATCCTACATGATCTATAACGAATCATTGACCAACACACTTGCTGCCCCGGTAGACCGGGAAATCAACCTACCGGCAGGCCTTGACTGGTCAAAGCCTGCGAGCTACACACCAACTGCATTTGGAACATCTTCCTATATCTTTGAAAACAATAACCAGATCAGCAGCGGTACATTCCTGATTATCGAGGCAAGCTATAATAGCCCAAGCGCCCCTTTGAGCTACTACAAAATCGACCTCAGCAAGATGGAAGACGAAGGGTATGTGAAAGTCTATAACGTAATCCGTAACCACCACTTTATTGTAAACATTAAGGACGTTGCCATCTCAGGTGTTGCCACTTATGCCGAAGCGATTGCCGACGGGAAACCGGCCGACAACAATATCACCGCCTCAGCCGAATTGAACGACTATCCTAAAATCACCTATGATGGCGAAACCCTGATCGTAACGAAGACGACCTGGGTATTCACCGAAGGCGGACAATCCCTGAATATGCAGGCTGACTATACCATAGGTTCTACACCCTCCAACAGCTTACTGAAATATGTAGCCGGTGCAGGTATCCCCACTGTGACGAATGGTGGCGTAACGCTCCACGGAAACGGTAACATTACGGCCAATATCAACAACCCGTCATCCACCGAGCAAAGAGGTTACTTCTATATCACCGGCGGTAAACTGCAACGTATGATCACCCTGGTACTACGCCAGCCCTATCAGTTCAAGGCCTTTAGCCTTACAGATGCCAGTGTAGATGCAAACTCAGGAGTAACTGCCCATTTTGAATTGCCCAGCGATATTGAAAAGGCCATCTTCCCCTTGGAATTCAAATTCACAAGCAAGAAATTGTATGCCACCGAATCCGGCGTCCGCATCTCAACGGATGGAAAGGGTAACTATGTATACGTCTACACCGCCCAATCATACCAGGCTGGAGGCTATAATGTGACATTCAAAACAAACTCACCGAACCTGTCCGGTATAGTGGAAACAGTAGCGCTGAACGCTGAGTATTTTGCCACGGCAATCGCCGATCTGAAAGCAATCGGCAACAGCCCGGCAATTAATTCGGCGACATTCACCGGAACATACAATTACCTCGGAGGTACCGCCACATTGGCATTCACCACCCCGACAGGTATAGGTCAGGCATACGACGTTGACATCACATTGCCTACAGGCGTAACAGGTGCTACTACCTATACGGTACAGCCAGGCGTAACGTCCCACAGCATCCCTTACACTACCTCAGGAGCTACAATTACCGCTGCGGCCTTCAAGCAGGGTACAATCACTATATCTGTAGATGGCTCCAGCAAGAATGCCACAGTAAGCATGACAGGAAGCACGGTGAATCGAAACGCAAGATTGAGTAATGGTAGCAACCGCATTACCAATGACATTACCAGTTCCAACTTTACGAATTTAGGAAATACGAATGTAGCACGTATCACTTCTCGTGCCGGAGGAAGTAGCGATAGATACTATGTAATTGCTATAGCTGCTGATGTAACATTATCAAGTACGACTACATTTACTTACAGTAATAAAACAATAACCCCATCCGTAAATGATATCATTAGTAAATCTACTACTGGTACTCCCGGATCTGCTCAGACAATAGCTTTCTAACTAAAAATTACTAAAGTGTACGACTAACATTACACAAGAATTGAGGGATTTAATAAACCACTACTTACTATAAGCTCCTGCCCCACCCGGGCAGGAGTTTTTTCTTGGAAGTCAATCTCCATACGGTCGTCGGCCTTTGTAACCCTTCGGCAAACCATCTTGCCTAAAAGCTATATAATACATACTATTTATCTTATTGAATAGTATATTTATATTACCTTTGTGTGGTCAGACAATAACTATGAGTCATGAAATAAGCGCCACACACAAACAGGGTAACAATATGAAAAAGGTAAAAGTAACAATCGAATGGGCCACCGATGGCGGTATTTGGGCGATCATGGACGGTGATCATTTTACAGGGCGGGGTGAAACCGTAGAAGCCGCTGTAAAAGAGTTGAAAGAGGGCGTCTCGTTTTTTATCGAAACGGCAAAGGAAATGAAGTTTCCCTATAAAGACTATTTAGAGGGTGATTATGAAATCGAATTAGATTACGACGCAGTAAGTATGCTAAAATACGCCCGCGAGTACATGAAAGATACGAAATTAGCCGAATTAACAGGGATCTCAGCCGTTCAACTCGGCCGATATGCAAACGATAAGGCGGTGCCGCGTCCTACACAATGTCGCAAAATCGTGGAGGCACTCCACAAATTTGCGACACCGTTTTACGCAATTACGTTATAGTTTCCTGTATCTTTCAAAACCCGTGTCGCCCAAGTATAAGCTGACGATCCGGTTAAGGGTGTCCATTTCTTCGGGCGACAGGTAGTTTTTGGCGTATTCGGCAAATGATAGGATGGAAGCCATAGCCGGGCCGGTGTTTTTTGCTCATAAAACAAGGGTTCGGCTGTCCAGTCGACTGGTAGTTGTTATCAAATTTACAATCGGATATGCGTTCATACGATTTATAGGTACACATACCGAGTACGATACCATTAATTGTGCTACTATTTAAAACAGTAAGTGATGAAGAAGAGTATTACCAACCAACAATATACGTTTGCTTTGGAGCGGATAGAAGCCCTTCTTCCGCTTGTGGAGGAACACACTCCTGCTGCCGACAAGCTGGCTGTTGAGCTAACATTGATGTCGGACATCGTTATTGAGTATGAGCAGGAGCATTATCCCATCGCCAGCCTGAGCGTTGCCGAACTACTGGAAGTATCTATCGAAGAAAATGGAATTACCAAGAAAGAATTTGCCGGAAAAATCGGTGTCAGCCAATCCCGCGTAAGCGATTATCTGGCAGGCCGTTCGGAGCCGAGCCTGAAAATAGCCCGCCTCATTTGCGAAGTACTCAACATCCCACCTGCCACCCTGCTGGGTTTCAGAGAAAGCTAAAGAGGTGTACTCTCGCTTTAACAGACAGTAAATTGCAGGCCTAATAGGCGTTTTTTTACACTTAAAACAAGGGCTGTTTCGGATATAAACCCCATCAAAATCCTGATTTCATATATACAAAAAGCCCCCGGCCGGCCCTCTGATTATTTATCGCTTAGTAGATGGTTTGGCAGACCGGTCGGGCCTCTGTGGTCCGGCTGTCCAGTCGATCGGCTCGGGAGCGCCCAGATAGTAGAACAGGAGGCTGACCTGGAGTGGCGTAAACAACCGCTGGCCGCGTACATAGCCCGCCAACTGCAATTCTTCGAACAGCGCCTTATCGCGCAGGATCCATTCGGTGAGCTGTGCGGAAGCGGTTTTGGCTTGTGAACCGGGGAAATATAGTAAGGCCAATTCTTTATGGCTGTATACAACTTGTGTTTTAGTAGGTATTGTTGTTTTCATAATCTTGTTTTTTTGAAGTTGAATTTAAATTGGAATTAGAAAGGTTTCGCTCACGTTCCTGCTTGCGCCGCTCGTATTCGACACGGCTGATGGCATTCGGGTCCGGACGGCGCGCCTGTTCGAGCCGTTCCTTCTGCTGCTGGTCGAACAGCGCAGCACGTTCCTGGCGGCGTTCGCCCATAAAATCGAGCAACGAGGCGAGGATCACCTGCGCATCCACCACCCCGTAGAACTGCCGGTAGCGGCCGCACTTGAAACGGTGTACGAAAAGCAGCACCTCCGACGTCTTCAGGTAGCCATACTCGGCCAGGATCATCCGCGCCAGGCAGCGCTGCTGCTCGACGTCGAGTTTCACCCGCGCCGCCGTGAAGGTGTTGATATTTTCGATCTCCAGGCAGAGCCACACTTCGGCCACCGCCACCCCATAGCCCGCCGCCACACAGGCCAGCGTGGGCGCCTGCCCCAGGTAAGCACGTTCCCAGGCCTGGGCGGCATAGGTATCCAGGGAGGGATTCATCCGACCCATAAACTGCCGGGCGTCGCCATAGGTTTCAATCATGTTGTTCACCTGTTGCTGCGTCGAACAGTCGTTGCAACTCGGCAAGGCGGCCGCCATCAACCATTCCGGTGCCGGTAGTTCCGGCAATCGCTTTTGTTTCTTGTAATCCTTCTTCATCGTTCACTGTCTTAGTTTTTTTACTTTTACTTTTATTTTCTTTTTTATTTCCCTTTTCTTTTAAGGGAGTTTTTACCGCAGAGACAGGGGGTTCTGATGCAAAAACCCCCGATTTCTCTGCAGAAACCGGAGGTTTTTTCCTGAGAACCTTCCTTTTGTCGTCCAGCACCGCCTTCATCCGCGCCGTCAGGTAGCGGTTGTCCATCGTGGCAGCCTGCCGGCTACAGATCGCATCATAACGGATCTGGATGCCAAAGGAGGTATAAATACCCCATTTCTCCATCTTTTCGTTATCATACAAGCCGAGGCGGAGACAGGTACCGATGATCATCTTCACCTTCTCTTCCGATAGTTGCAGCACAAAAGCGAGTTCGGCACACACATCGTCATCATGCACCATGTAATAGCCACCTGAGCCATAGACACGTCCTGTCAACACGTTGTAAACCGCGACCGCTTCGGCTCCATGATTCATAATCAGTCGCCGGATCTTCGAATCGGATACAAAATCAATATCCAACGGATAGTATCTTACTTTTTTGTATGGTCTTGCCATATATCTACTCTTCCATTATAAGTTTAACAATGAGGGTAGGCCGGGAGCCTTCCTCCCTTTCGGGGAAGGGGCAAAAATAGTAAAAAAACGAAGAAGGAAGACAGGTCTCCAAACTACCATAGGTGAACGTCCCAACAAACATAGGTGGTTGTTCGAACAAACATAGGTGAATGATTGGACAAACATAGGTAGATGTTTTGGCGGACACCGGCTTCCGGCAACTTTCGGCGGTGCTTGGTGGTCGTGAGCGGTGTTTGGCCGCAACACCGTTTTCGCCCGCCTTACCTTCGTGCCGTGTTCAAGTACTAAGTATTCACTTTTTAAACATTTACTGTATGGCATTAGCATTTAGAAAAGTAAAACGCAAATTGAGCGTAGGTAAGGATGCGGGCAAAGAGATGTATTTCGCAATGGCGAAGAAAACATCGATGACTCCGTTTGAAGATGTGTGCGAACTGGTGAGCCACAACTCATCCATGTCGTCGGCCGACGTGAAAAGTATCCTCGACTCGTTCAACTGGGTGGTCAGCCGCGAACTCAAGGCCGGCCGATCCCTCCACCTGGGCGAACTGGGGCACTTCCGCCTCACCCTCTGCGCCAAGGCGCAGGAGACGGCCGAAGAGGTAACCGCCGACAAAGTGACCAAGGCGCGCGTAGTGTTCTTCCCGGGAGCGATCCTGCGCGACACCTGTAGCAAGATGACCTTCGTGCCCTACGACGAAGTCATCCGGGAAGTAGAGAAGATTGTCGAAGTACCCGTTCCCTGCGAGCAAGAACACGTTGCCTGATGAGACGACCCGTACACCTGATCGTGATCCATTGTACAGCCACCCCCAACGGGGTGGCGTACACTCCCCGGATGCTGGAAGCCGACCATCTGGCCAGAGGGTTCCAATGTATCGGCTACCACTACTACATCCGCCGTTCGGGCGAAGTGGTCCGGACACGCCCCTTGAATATGATCGGCGCGCATGCCCGGGGACACAACCGTTTCAGCGTTGCCATCAGCTACGAAGGCGGTGTGGATGAAGATGAACGCCCGGCCGACACCCGCACGCCGGAGCAGAAGGTGTCGATCCTCGCCATCCTGCTCGAACTGCTCGATATCTATCCCGAAGCCCGCATCTGCGGACACCGCGATCTCTCGCCCGATGCCAACTACGACGGCATCGTCTCGCCCGACGAATGGGTCAAAGGTTGCCCGGGCTTCGATGCCACCGACGAATACAAAGAGCTATGCGCCAGTTAGCCGTCGCCACCCTGCTCAGCCTCGCCGGGCTGGTATTGCTCTTCCTCGGGTTCTTCTACCCGCCGGAAGGCGAGATACACAACTCCGTCCTCGTCGCCTTCGGCGAAGTCGCCACCTTTGCCGGCGCCCTCTTCGGCGTTGACTACCGCTACCGCCACGATCCGCCCCGCCACCGGCGGGAGGAGTGACAGGCTTCATATAAAGGCGGCTGAGAGTCAAATGCAACAAGACTTGAATATTTTTTGAGGTATCAGAAGGTAGCTCGGCTCCCCGCCTTTGAAGCTACTCTTTATACACATCTTTTGATGCGTGTATGGGGATAACTTGAGGTCGTGACAGTGAAAATGCCCCGTCAGGGGTATCGTGTTCGTAGCCAGGGGTGTAAGCCCCTGGACAGTCGATTAG
>JAVBUR010000071.1:0-19900 GCA_031555145.1 Tannerellaceae bacterium
CTAATCGACTGTCCAGGGGCTTACACCCCTGGCTACGAACACGATACCCCTGACGGGGCATTTTCACTGTCACGACCTCAAGTTATCCCCATACACGCATCAAAAGATGTGTATAAAGAGTAGCTTCAAAGGCGGGGAGCCATATTACTCTTTGTTACACCATACTAAATACCATTGACACACAATTTGTTTATCCCCGGAAAATCTTCAGATGCTGGAAAATCTGAAGATCCGGCACGCTGTCCTTTGTGAATCGACTGCGTTCTCTACACGAAGTTTTTTTTCAAATTCATCTGTCATGCTGCCACGCGAAGGGTATTATTGATCTGATAGCGAGTAAATTAAGTGCGTGACAGATACCCGTGACAGATCCGTTTTTAGGGTAATTTGCTGTCACATCTGTCACGCGTATTACTTGTTGAGGCAAACCGGTATGATCGGCCTCTGAAATCGAGGCTGTGATGCACGAGGAGTTTCATCTACATGGAACTAAAAGTTCCACCTGCATAAACTTTTTGTTCCATGCTGATGGAACTTTTTGTTTCTTATGATAAACTTTTTGTTTCATGCAGATGAAACTCCGGATGGTTGCAGGCGCGACAAAAACAACTACACGACCCCACAACAAAAACATTCCAATACGGACAAAACTGAAGCCAATAACGTCAAAACTTTCGTATGTTTGTCGTATTAATATATATAGCCATGGAATCCTCTTTTCCCACGCAGCATACGCAACGTCTTGACCTGATTGAGATCAGGCGGGAACATCTCGGTGACATATTCAAACTGTTTGGTGACGAAAATGTAACGCGTTATTATAACCTACTCCCTTTCCAAACGGAACAAGACGGACAGAAATTAGTAGACTGGTTCGGCAATCGCTTCCAAGAAGGGTTGGGAATACGTTGGGGTATTGCTTTGAAGGGGAGTTCCCATATTATCGGCACCCTTGGATTTAATAACTATGCCAAACAGCACCGGGCCAATCTGGGATACGATCTGCAAACTGCTCATTGGAACAACGGTTATATCACCGAAGCCCTCCAGGCTGTGATCGCCTATGGCTTCAATGTGCTTGGAGTCAACCGGATCGAAGCAGAAGTCATGCAGGGAAATACCGCTTCTGAAAAGGTGTTGGAAAAGCTGGGCTTTCGTAACGAAGGTATCCTGCGCGATTGGATGTTCTGGAACGGCAGGCATTATGATATGACGATGTTTTCGCTATTGAGAAGGGATGGTTTATAGTACTCTTCTCAACAGCGAAAACGATTGGTAGTAAGTCTGTGCAAAGCAGATCAGAAGTTATAATAGAAGCCGAGGCTTATATTGTTTGTGTCCAGGTTGATGCCGGTGGATTTGGTAAGGGGGGTGTTATTGTATCCCAGGAATCCGTATTTAGCGAAAAAGGAGATATGGTCGGTTGCCCTGACTGCCAGGCCGGGTGTAATACCCACACCGCAGTAGGTGTCGGAATCAGCGAGATAGAGTTCCACGCCGGCATCGGCATACATGCTGAAGATCCCTTTTCTGAAGAAGGTGAATCTGGCATACGGCGAGATGGAAAACGCATCTTCGCCATCGTAATTGTAATAGCCTAATTTCCCGCCAAACGCCCATTTGTCGTTAAAATTGTAACCTACTTCAGGGGCGATTTTGACATAAGAGGTACCTGAATAGTCAAGTATGGACAATGAACCACCTGCGTACGTTTGCGCTTTGCCAAGTAAGGGGAAAGAAGCGATCAGGAGAAATAAAAACAAACCTTTTAGTTTCATAATACATGTAATTTTAGGGGTAAACAATTGGTAATAGTTTAGTTTTTGACCCGCATGTAGGTATGGGTACTGAGCAAATATAGAGAAATAGTCCGGGTTATCATCCTATTCGTTGTATAAATATTAGGTAGAGGGGTGTTTTAATGGATGATGAAACAAATAAAGAGGGTGTGTCAAACGGATTCTGACACACCCTCTTCCTTTAGCGGAGAGGCCTTTTACCCCACTGCCGCTTTCGACTTACTTCTGTGAAATCGTCAGTTTAGCGCTATTGGTGCCGCCCGACAGATCCACAATAAACTCGTAGGCGGCGCCGTTTTCCAACTTGACGCCCGACTTCAGGTTAAGGTTGCCCGAGTCTGCTCCGTTGGTGCCGTCGCCCATTAAGATGAGATCACTAGTGGTGGATATTTTATCGTGTGTAAACTCGCCGCCCCAATTCTTCTGGAAGAAGAACTTGAAGTTGATTGCGTCGGTTTTTATATGTGTGCCGGCCACTAAGGTAACGCGATATTTCTTGTTGCCTATGGGCGCCATACAGAATCCCTTGCTTGGCGTCCAACTGATACCGTTGGAAGCATACGAGGGCTTACCGATGTTGCCGTCGCCAATGATCCAGATCGCACCTGTTCCGTCGGCTTGCGTGGTAGCCAGTTCGCCGTTCAGCAATACTTCAACAGCGAAATACGTGAGGGTGGTATTGGCCGTGATCCGATACGTACCGGTTGCAGCCTGGAAGATAAACTCGTTGTCCGATCCATCTACTTTACCAAAGAAGTCGGGGTCGATCCACCAGCCGGAAATACCGGTGATGCCTTCCATGATCACCTTCTGTCCCTTTGCAAGCTCCAGGTCGGCAGGGAAGGCGGACACCGTGATTGGATCTTTCTCTTCCACTACGGCCACAATGAAGTTCAATGCGGGAAGCAACACTTCCTTGTTGGCACAGGATACCAACCGTATCTGCGCCGTACCGTTCTTGGTACCTTCCGGTACGTTTAGCTTGATGAAGCCGGTTGATTTGCGATTAAAGTCGATCGCGTTGACGACCACATCGCCTTTGTCGCCCGGGAAAATGGCTTTCTCAAAGAACTCCATATCCGTACCGGTGATGATCAGTTCGTCGCCAATGCCGGCCTTGTCGCCCGGCGCCAGTGTGGCAACCGATGGGCTTCCTACCGTCAGGGGGATACGGGCGGTAACCGACTGGTTGCCGGCCTGTACGGTCAGTTCACCGCCTTGCGCCGCAATCCCTGCCGGAGCGATAACGCGGATATCGTTGGAGGTGACGGCCTTGATAGCCGTCACACTTACGCCACCGGGAAAGACTACGGAAGTCACTCCGTCGAGTCCGGTACCGTTGATCACCACTTCCTGCCCTTCAATCACTTTCGTCGGGCTGTATACTTTGATGGATAGTCCTTCAGACAATGCATCGTCCTTGCTGTCGTCGCATGAGCTTACCACCACCCCTGCACAGAGGGTGATGAAGACAGCTATGAGGGATATAAAACTATTTCTTTTCATATATATCTTTCGTTACGTCATTCATGGATGCTACTAATTCCATCCGGGATTTTGCACTAACTTCTTGTTCTTCTGGAGCTCTGTCTGCGGAATGGGGTAGAGGTTGTATTTCTCCTCCCATTGGCGGGACTTGCTCTTCCGGTTCAGGACTACTTCATTGTTGACCAGTTGCAGGTCGGCAATCTCGACCTTGGTGAAGAACTCTTTTCCTTTCTTCCAACGGCGGATATCCCAGAAACGATGGTCTTCAAAGGCCAGTTCCACCAGGCGTTCACGCATGTAGCGTTCTTCAAAGCCGGCGTTTCCTGCGAAATTGGGCATCATGATGTCCGGACGGTTACGCAGCACGTTGATGGCTTCGTTGGCCGACAGACCGAATTCACCTTTCGTATCGGCATCACCATAATAATTATACATGGCTTCGGCATAGTTCAGATAGACTTCCGCCAGACGCATCACAATCCAGGTGTGGCGACGTGTGGTGGGGTTATTGAAGGCGGTGACGCAGTTGCCGTCGACATATTTCCGCAGGTAGTAGCCCGTAGGTGTTGCGCCGTACTTGGGCGAACCGTTGAATCCACCGGCATACGTCTGGATCGTGATTTGCTGCGTACTGTTGGTCGGCCACTTGTCGCCGTTTTTCACTACCGTCAGTGCAAAACGGGGGTCTAAACCATCATAGGGATTTTCCTGGGTGATATTTACCGATCCGGGATACCGCTTCTTGAAGGTCTCGCCGTTGTTCTTGTATTCGTAGGCATCCACCAGTGATTGCGTAGGACAGTTGCCCGAGTTACCGTTTTCTACCCCTACCGGATAGTTGGCCTTTTCAAATTCATTGTCGGCGATCCGGCCCAGTCCCATGATAAACTCGGCGTTGTAGAACGCATTGTGCCCCCACAGATCGGCGTATGCACTTAAGCGGATTCCCCAGCCATCGGCCTTGTCGAGCAATTCTTTGGATGCGGCGGCTGCTTGTTTCCAGCGCTCCTTGTTGTTGTCTGTATTGAACAGGGGAGAAGCGGCGTATAACAGCGTGCGGGCTTTCAGGGCTAAAACGGCGGCGCGGGTGGCACGTCCGACTTCCTGGTTGGGCTCGGTCTGATAGGTATACGGCAGGTATTCGGCAATAGCGTCGCATTCGTCGACGATAAACTTGAAGACATCCTGAACCGGAGTGCGTGTTACGTTATTCGCTTCCGCATTCGTCAGGGTCGTTGTCACTAGAGGCACATCCCCATACGTTTTAGCCAGTTCGAAGTAATAGTACGCCCGGAGGAACCGTAACTCGTACGGATAGAGTTCAAACTGCTGAACCATGTTCGGATAGCTGCTATCGTATTTGTAATCATCCAGGTTGATCTGGTCTATTTTCTCCAGATAAATATGTACTTCGGCAATGGCCCGGTAAGCGGTTATCCAGGTGTTGGCGAATGCGTAGGCCGGCGTCCAGCCTCCGTTATAATACTTGTGGATATCAGATAGGGAAACGGCAAAATCCGCCTCGTCCGTAGCGCTGGCTTTGACTCCTCCGTTGTAGCTCAGCTTCAGTTCGCTGAACATCTGTCCATAGACATCAAAGACCAGGTTCTTCACACCGTTGATCGGACTATTGTACGTCCATTCCTCATCGCGGGTACTTGCTTCGTTGTAATCCAGGTCGACACATCCGGCAAGGAACACGGTCGACAGTGCGATTAGTATATATTTTTTACTGTTCATATTTTCGTTATTTGAAGGTTAGAATGTTAAAGACAAACCTACATTGACTGATTTCAACACCGGATAAGCTGTAGAGAGGACTTCCGCATCCATGGCATCTACGTTGTCGAAAGACAGGAGGTTTTGTCCCTGGACGAATACTTTCGCTCCCGACATGCGCGCTTTCTGCGTCCACTGGGTAGGAATCTTGTAATAGAGTTCGCAGTTACGCAATTTCAGGAAATTGATCTTCTGATACCAGATGGTACTTCCCTGGATGTTGTTCGGAACACTTTCAGAAGATAAGCGCGGATAAAGTGCGGCATCCCCCATCACATCCCACGAATGGTTGTAATACTCCTTTGAGAGGTTCTTGTTGCCTGTGAGTACATTCCATACACCGTCTACCGCATACAGGTTCTTCATATAATTGCCTGCTCCCTGGAACAAGGCATTGAAACCAAACCCTTTGTATTCGGCACCAACACTGAAGGCGTAGTTTAGTTCGGGAAGATTCATACCACTACCTAAACTGGTATAGTCAAATTGATTGATCACTCCGTCGCTGTTTATGTCTTTGTATTTCACATCTCCCGGGCGTACGGTTGAGAACTCCTGACGAGGGCTGTTGTCGATATCGGCCTGGTCTTTAAAGAAACCGATCGCTTCCAATCCCCACGCTTCGTTGACACGCTTGCCTACCGGGTCGACGTTGGGGTAGGGAGGTTCTCCGATGAAGTTGGTCACTTCGTTGGTTGCCCAAGCCATGGAGGCCGATGCGTTCAGATAGAGGTCTTTTCCTATTTTTTTTGCATATTTAGCGCCCAGTTCAAATCCGTAGCTGCCAATCTCACCCACATCACTGTAAGCCGACTGTATACCTACTACATACGAGTTTTCAAGTGCAGCAGGGAGCATGATATGGCTTCTTTTCTGGTAGTATACATCGGCCGTGATGTCTAATGCATTCCACAAACGAAGGTCGGTTCCGATATCGAACTTGGCTGCTGTCTCCTGCTGGAAGTCGGTAGTCGGGAACGCATTCAGGAAGGCTCCGTTGCCTGTCGTGTATTGATTGCCGTAAATAAAGTAGCCGTTGGAATACTGCCAGGAGGAAAGCCATATACCGTGTTCGGGTACATAGTCAGTATGCTGAATACCTGCCGATCCTCTTACCTTACCATACGTAAGCATGCCGCTTTCGGGGTTGTTTGCGAAGATGTAGGCTAACGACAGCGTCGGTGAGAATGCCCAGGTGGCCGGATAACTCCGGTTCGAACCGTTGGCCGCCAGTACGAGGTCGGCTACATATTTGTTCTGAAGGTCGTAATGGAAAGCCCCCATCCAGTTCGCGCGGTAGTAGGTGCTTCCACGGCCATCCAACATATCACCCTGTGTGTTGTAGATCAATGAAGCGGCAAAATGGTCGTCATCGATAAATGAGGTATTGTAATGGAAGCCCATGGCGCTATTCGCCCTTCTCCACTGTGTGTTGACACCATAGTTGAAAGCCAGTTTCTCATCCTTATTCCCCATGATCACTTCTTTCACGTTGCTCTTATCACCAATGGCGCCGGTATAGTACTCGTATCCGTATTGAAATCCTTTGCTACGATTCTCATTGGTAATGGAAGAGTTGTCATAGCCTGCGCTGATGAAAGCACTCAACCCTTTTACCCAGAAACTCAGGTCCTGCGTAAGTTTGGCATCTGCCCAGAGCTGACGCTGGTGGGTTTTCGTGAATCCGGTCGACTGGATCCTGGCCGCCACGTTGGCATCGCCATACGTTTCGTTACCCCCCCATATGCCATTCGATGTTTTATAGGGGAATGCACTGGCCGGGGTCGTATACACCAAGTCGGAGACACGGCTTGCCCATGCACCATATGGCTGGTTGGTTTCCACGAAAATACCCAATACATTCACTGTCATTTTGGTGGTGGACGACAAGGAGAAGTCGACATTCGAGCGGATATTGGCTTTGGAGTACTTCAGCTGAGAGTTATATTCACCCTGTTCGGTCCCTTTTAACAAGCCCCGGCTGTCGGTATAATCCATCATGGTATAAAAGCGTACTTTGTCGTTTCCACCAAAGACCGACAGGTTGGCCCGGTCTTCGGAGCCGTTGTCGTTGAACGCCATATCTTTCCAGTTTACATTCGGATAGAAGTTAGGATCGGTGCCCGATTTAAACAGATCGAGTTCCTGTTGGGAATACGCAGGCGCTAAGCCGTCGTTGATACGGGCCTTGTTTAAGGCAGACGCATAACCGTGTCCGTCCAACATATCGGCAAATTCCGCACCAAACGTGAACTTGTGGCTGTATCCCACTTTGATCTGTGTTTTACCGTCGTGTCCTCTTTTGGTTTTCACCAGGATGGCGCCATTGATCCCTTCGTGGCCCAGCAGGGCTACTGCTGCTGCATCTTTCAGCACGGTTACGCTTTCTACCTCCTCTACAGTGAGACGGTCGATCGGTCTTTTATACCCGTCCACCAGTGTGAGAATCGTTTCATCCCAATAGGTTTTATATCCCCGGATGCTTAAGGAGGCTCCCGTGTTTTCTTCTCCAACAAAACCGGGATTCTGGAATACGTTCAACCCCAGTAACCGTCCATACAGTGCGTCGGCTAAACTGGTGGCAGCTGTTTGTTGCAATTCCTCTGCCGTTATAATGGTCGTTGCAGCGGTCGAAAGGAACTCGGTCTCTTTCACCCCAAAGCCCAGATCCACTTTCTGCAACGTCTTGTCGTCGAGTGTCACTTGTGCATTGGCCGATAGGACGGCAGCAAAGGACACAAGTAAACCTATTTTTATTATGTGACTACTATTCATGATTTAAAATTATAAGTCTGACATTATTAACGATTCAATTACCAACCCGGATTCTGGGTCAAGCCGTATCCTTTGTTTATCTCGGAGCGGGGTAGCGGCGAAAGCAGCCATTTATTGTCCCAACCGCCGGGGGCCCACCATCTGCGCGAGCCAAAAGTGATTTCCTTTTTCTCGTAGATGAAATTCGGCCAGGGTTCGCCGGCTTGCAATCGGGTATCGTCCCGTTCGTCCTTCTGTCCGTCGGCCGTTTTTCTCCAGGTGTGCAGTTCGTGCAGCGGAGAGGTAAACTTGTCGATCATTTTTCGACGAATGATGTCATATAGCCGTTCGTCTTCGTAGCCAAATTCACACGCACGTTCGCGCATAATCTCACTAATGAGGTTTTCCTTGTTGGTCGTAAGGCTTAATTCCGGGTTCATCGTTTCGATCTTACCCAGCCCCACGCGAGCGCGTACCTTATTTATTTCATCACAGGCCTGTTGGAGGCTTCCTGTTTCAGCCAATGCTTCTGCATAAACCAGATGCATATCAGCCATGCGCAGGTATGCATAGTTGACCGGATAATGCCATCCGAAGTCCAATACCCATTTATACATTCCCATACCCGTTGAGAAGCGGTAGGTGTATTCCCAGTTGAAACCGGCGTGCTCGATGTTTCCGCCTTTCCATAACTGGACACTGGACAAACCACTCTGGTATTGTTGCACCAGGTTTTGGCGAGTCACCACCAGTGTTTCGTAGAGACGCGGGTCGCGGTTCACAAAGATGTCTACGTTGTTCGTGTTCTTTGTACCATAAATATCCTTGTACGGGTAGTTTTTACCGTCGGCCATCGGAAACATTTCCATGTATTCCAGTGTCGGGTTCGATCCGCCAAAGTGTGCCTGTCCACGGGCATCTCCTGTTCCACCCCATTCGTCGCCATTGTACGAAGAGTGTACTTCGATGATTTTCTCGCTGTTGCCACGGAACCAATAGGCGGCGCGGAAAGCGGCGGTATAGCCTGCCAGGTCCTGTGATGTCGGCTGTATGAGCTGGAAATAGTTGCCGTTCTGGCTGTTGCGTGCAAAGAAGTCTTCACATGCTTGCTTGCATTTGGTCCAGTAGTCGCTTTTCTTTCCTCCTAACCATATGTGAAGCGGGTTTTGTCCTTCTTCAGCTTTGGTATAGTCGCGATAAGGACGGTCGTCGTTGAACAGGGGAGAAGCGGCAAAGAGGTACAGCTTGGCTCTTAACCCCACGGCGGCGGCTTTGATCATGCGTCCGGCATTGGTCTCGGTGTCAGTGACTCTCCAGGGTAATCCGGGTTCGTCAATCGCCTTCTGAAGCAGGCCGTCGATAAAGGTAACGGTTTCTTCTACCGTAGCGCGTCCGCCTGTCACTTGTTCACCTGTCTCAAACACGTGGTCGACCAGCGGTAGTCCGCCGAAGTTGCGGAAAGCGTCGAAGTAACGGGTAGCCATGATGATATAGGCTTCGCCTCTGAGTTGGCTCTTCTCCGTGTCGTTCATATCGGGCACGCGTTCTATATTTTCCAGAAAGATCCATGCTTTACGGACGTTGCCCCAAATACCTGTACGGCTGCTGCCATTGCTGGTACCGGCGAACGGAAACTTATCGTAAGGCTCCCATCCTTCCTGGTTGGCTTCAGTCAGGGTGCCCGGATAGTAATTGTAGTTCACCTGTCCCCAGTCATTGTAGCTATGGGTGATATCGGTCAATGCTTCAAGCGGGTTATAACCGATCATTGCGTTATAGACGTACGGGCTGTTGATACTGCCGTACAGATGCCACAAGAACTGTTTGGCACTTTCCGCTTTTGAGAAAATAGAGTCGATGTTGACGTCTACACTGGGCGCTTTCTCAAGGAATTTATCGCCTACATAGATATCGTCAACGCAGGAGAAAAATGACCAAGCGCCTATCGTCAAGCCAAAGCCCCATAGCTTAGCATTGCTGATTGCTCTTTTTATGATTGTTGTTGTTTTCATTATTCGGATGCATTAAAAATTTAAGTTGATACCAAAGTTGATCACACGTGTCATCGGGTATTTGATAAACACGCCCCATTCACCACCCCGGCTTTCGGGGTCATTTGCTTTAAATTTAGAGAAGGTCAACAGGTTATATCCCGACGCATAGAAGCGGATGCTGTTTATTTGCGGGATACGCGGGGTCTTGAATGTGTAGCCGAATTCAGCATTCTTCAAGCGGGCATATGATGCATCGATCATCCATATCCGCGACATTTCAATGTTGTGGTTCGTGTTGACAAAGGTAAGGCGTGGCAGGAAAGCTGTTTCTGCTGTTTCCTCCGTCCAACTGTTGTCATAAATCCATTTATTCAACATCGACTGGTTACCTGTACCAAATGCCGGGCGGTAGTAGGCGCCTAATTGGCGGTCTACATTGGTTGCGCCGATCCATGTCATCGAAAAGTCAAAATTTTTGTAGGTCAGGCTGACATTAACCGAGCCTGTGTATTCGGGAATGTCGGTATATCCGATGGCATGGCGGTCGTTCGCATCGATTTTTCCGTCTCCGGTCAAGTCCACATACACCGCGTCACCCGGTTTTACGACGACTCCCTGGTCGGGCATCTCTGCGCCGTATTTGGACTGGTAGCGTTCTTCGGTTTTTCCCGGTTCATACAGTTCGAAAAACTCGCGGCCAAAAGGCTGTCCTACCGGAAGTCCTGTATGATACAGATGGTCGTAATCCTGCTTCACTTCAGCCATCTCAATGACCTTATTGCGGGCAAATGAAAGGCTTGGCGCAATAGAATATCTCACATTACCGATCTTGTCTTCCCATTTGGCAGTGATTTCATATCCATGGTTTTTTACGCGTCCGAAGTTCACATAGCCTGCTTTCATACCGGTAATGGCAGCAAGCGATGTTTGGTTCGAAACCAGGATGTTCTTACGGTCTTCAAAGAAAATATCGGTACTAATGCTCAGCTTGTTTGTGAAAAATTTAAAGTCAACCCCGTAATTCTGCTTTGTTGCTGTTTCCCATGTGACAAAAGGATTCCCCATGGATACTTCGCGGGCACCTCTCATCCAGGTATTCGTGTTGGTCCCAAAGTTTCCTGTTCTGCCTGCGGTGAAACCGCCGCCATTGCCGCCACTAAAATACTCATAGCTACCTGGCAGGTAAAGGAAACGCATATTGTTTGTGTTGTCGTTACCTACCCGGCCCACTGAAGCGCGGAGTTTCAGGTAAGAGACGATATTGCTGACCGGTGTCCAGAACTCTTCCGAAGAAGCGATCCATCCGACAGAAGCGGAAGGGAAGAAACCGTAACGTCTGCCCGCAGCAAAGTTTTCGGAGCCGTTGTATCCCATATTGAAGTCGACCATATACCGGGTGGCATAGTCGTAGGTAATACGTCCTACCGTTCCCACATATCCCGAAGGAATGGATCTGTAGGCCCCGTCCGGATAGTATTTCTTGGATTGGTTGTAAAGCAGCAGGGCGCCCACATTGTGTTCGCCGATTTTACGGGCATAGTTGAGGCCGGCTTCAACATACCAGTTTCTGTCACCCCATTTTTCTTCACTGTAGGGCAAAGGCCATGAATCTCCTTCTTTCACTAATACGATTTTAGGCGATCCGTCTGCTTCATATTCGCCCGGAGCAAGCGTCGCTCTGTATCTGATCCCCGAACCGAACCCATGATCGCGGTTCTTTTGGGCAGTATAGCTTGCATTGTATGAACCCTTTGCTTTGAAATCCAATCCTTTGGTGATAAAATCAAGTTTCAACTGATACTGTAAGTCCAGGTTCAGGGTGTTTTTGCTTTCCTTTATATAACCACGTTCGTAAATACGTCCCAAAGCGTCACCGCCGTGGTCGCCTACCAATGCGCGGTCGGCTACGATACGGCGTCCTTCGGAGTCAAGCCCATAGCCCGACATCGGCATACCGCTGTTCAGCAGCCCCTGGTTAGCAAACAAACCACCATCACCGCCGCTGCCTGAACCGCCTTCACCTCCACCAATAGTGTTCCGGTTTTCCACACGTCCGCCGATATTGATCGATAATTGACTGATCTTGGACAAGGCCAGGTCGAGATTGGCGCGATAGTTATACCGACGGTATTTGAAGTTCGATTCCGGGCTCTGTTCGAAAGTTTTAAAGAGGCCATCCTGGTCGAACATCCCTGCCGAAACGAAATATTTCGCCTTTTCGCTACCTCCCGATATATTCACATTATACTGACTTTGCCATGCATGGTCTTTCATCAGGTAATCGAACCAGTTGGTGTCCGGATAAACCATCAGCATATCTCTATCCTTGAAGTGCTGGATGGCTTCATCCTTATATTTCCAATTTTCTTTGGTGACTCCATCCGTCATCTGTGCCGTGTTGTAAGCCATGGCATATTCGTAGGAGTTAGCCGGGGTAAGGAAGTTCGTGATTTGCTGGATACCACCCTGGGCGCTGAATGAAACCGACGGTTTGCCGCTTTCACCACGTCTGGTGGTCACCAGGATCACACCGTTGGCGCCACGCACACCGAATACTGCGGTAGCAGAAGCATCTTTCAATATACTAATGTCGGCCACCTCATTGGGGTCGAGTTGACTGAAAGGACGTTCTACGCCGTCCACCAATACCAAAGGCTCGGCACTGTTCAATGAGCCGATACCACGCACACGGATAACAGGGTCGTCAGCACCCGGCATACCGGAGTACTGAACGGACTGCAACCCCGGCAGTTTACCGGAAATAGCATTCCCCAGTGACGCAGCAGGATACTTTAGCAATTCTTTACCACCTACATTGGCGACAGCGCCTGTGATCGTTACTTTTTTCTGTTGTCCGTAACCGATTACAACCACTTCTTCCAGCAGTTTATTATCGGGGTCTAATGTTACATTCAGTCTGTTACCAGTCACTTTCACTTCCTTACTTCGGTATCCGATGTAGGAGAATTCCAGCGTACTTCCCTGCGGGACATTCGGCAGTGTGTAACGTCCATCATAATCCGTAATGGTCCCCGTATTGGTTCCCTTTATCCGTACGGATACCCCAATGAGCGTCTCATTGGATTCATCGATGACAGTACCTGTCACATTGAGGTTCTGTGCAATAGTTATTCCTGGTAGCAGGCAAAAGAATGCCAGTATACACAGAAAGAACCAGTTTCGTTTTTTTTTCGTCATTGTCATAATTCGAATTAGTAAGTTAACAACTACAACTGTATAGTATTTAGATTATCAAATAATCTATCATATCCACGGTTTATTTATTACCGGAATACCTATGGTAACCCACGCTGTGTGATGAAAAAAAATGTAAGTGTCTTCAGTAAGTGTCTTCATGCGGTATTATAGATAATAAGTAGTACTTGTCTGTTTATAGTATACATTTCCTTATACGATCTGACGACTTGTACCTTATTGTACTAAGTGATCTGTTTAATTGTAGAGGATGTGCTCCTGCACAGTTATTTAGATCGCTAAGGATTCTTTTAGGAACGCAAGTTGGTTCTTATCTCTGAGGGGGAGGTTGATTTCCTAGCATGAAATGTTTATTTCTCAACAAAGAGGTATAAAATGTCTTTTTTTCAACCTAAAATGATAGAAAACAAACCTTCGGATGCTAATCCCTCAACTCTTGGCGGAGATGCCAGGTTAGGCATAAACTTATGTTATAGGCTATTATTAATTGTGTCAGTTTTGGTTTTAGAGTCAACTTAGAGTCAACCGGGCATAAAAAAACACTTACGAGAGATATCGTAAGTGTCTAATTATAAGCTGGTGGTCCCACTTGGGCTTGAACCAAGGACTCCCTGATTATGAGTATTAATCAATAGGGTTTCTTCTGTTTATATTCGTTTCTATGTGTTTTGTAAAATGCTGACAGAAAGCGTATTTTGCAAAAATAAGTTTTCTATTAGGAGTATGCGTTTAGAAACAATTGTTATATTTGTGTGCAAATTGTGTGCAAGAATACAGTTTGCACACAGTAGAAAACAGACCAAATATAGCACTTATGTTCAGCTATTCAAACGCAGGGGTAACAGTATCTTCGTTTTTTGACAACCGGAGAGCGACTAAGGACGATTTGTATCCGATCAAGATACGTGTCACCTACCAGCGTATCCGTAAATACTATTCAACAGGCAAATACCTGACAACCGATGAGTGGAACAGGTTACCTGATGCTAAAAGCATGAAGATGGCCTCTACACGATTAGACATCCAAAACACCTTTGGTATAGTAAAAGATGCTGTTCAAGCTTTATTGCATGAGGGAGGCTTCTCCTTTGATGCGTTAAACAGCCGTCTGAGTAAGCCTACTACTGATACGCTAAATTCTGGATTTAAGGCTAAAATAACAACACTGTTAGAGAATGAACAAGTGGGAACCCATCTTTTCTACCAGGATGCGCTTAAGAGTGTAGAGTACTTTGCCGGTGAAAATATTCCTTATATAGTTGTTACGGTAGACTGGCTAAAGCGGTATGAAAAGCATTTGTTGAGCGCAGGAAGAGCATATACCACCATTGGTATGTATTGCCGTGCTATCCGCTGCACAATAAACGAAGCGAAGAAAGCAGGGGTGATAAAAGAAAACCAATATCCTTTTGGGCATGGAAAGTATGAAATACCAACAGGGCGGGGGCGTAAATTAGCCTTAACACTGGAACAGATAAAATCAGTTGTAACCTATTCTGATGGGACAGAGGCTACAGAAAAGTACCGGGATATGTGGTTTTTTTCCTATCTCTGCAATGGGATCAACTTTGCAGATATGCTTACCCTCAAATATTCGAACATCCATAATGGAGAGATTTGCTTTTTACGAGCAAAGACAGCACGTACAGCCAAAGTAAAAAAGGAAGTATGCGCGGTTCTCACTCCTGAAATGGATGCAATCATTAAGAAATGGGGTAATAAATCCGGGAAACAGGATGATTACATTTTTGGATACCTCACAGGCAAAGAAACGGCTTTTGAAGAAAAGGACGTTGTGAAAGCAGTCACTAAACTTTGTAACAAGCGATTGAAGAAAATTGCTACAGCGTTGGGTATTGAAGGCCTAAGCACCTATACGGCACGCCACTCGTATGCCACTGTCTTGAAGCGTTCCGGTGCCAATATTGCCTACATCTCTGAGAGCTTAGGTCATAACGACCTGAAGACAACGGAGAATTATTTGGCATCCTTTGAGAGGGAGGAAAGGGAGAAGAATGCGAAGTTGTTGACTAAATTCGAATAATCATGAATACACGATTAAAATCTCTTTTGTCGTATTTCATCCGCTATGTGTTCTAGATTTTTCGTAATTATTGAGAAATCAGAAGATTGTATTTCTAACACATTCAACTCAGACAAATGCAAGGTGTAAATCTCTTCGTATTTTAGATTGTACTTAATCGTAATGGATATGGATCCATTGTAAATTTTCTCCTTCCAATTATTATAGTATAGCATTAAGTCCTTTACTCCATTTGGTTCTATCGTAAATGTTGCATCTCTAAGGCCTTCTTTTAGTTCGTCATAAGAGTCAATCTGAGCATCAGGTGTTTTTTCTATGTCAACTGTTATGCCATAAGCTATACTTTGGGAAGTATTGGTTAATCTTATATAAATATGATCATGTTTCCGCAAAAGAACAGGGATGACTTTGGGTTTGTGCTGTTCATCCCACTGTCTTTTCAGCTCTTTTAACTGCTTTCTACCCTGAAGTAATGTCAAAAAAGTAACAATCGCCATAAGTAATGTGGCAATAGAACTCAAGGCATTCCAGTCAGTCATACAAGAAAAAATTAGCATATGGGAAATGATCAGGTATAAAATGCAAAAACCTCGAAGTATGTTATTGCTAACAGGGACAACGAGGTATCACAACGCAAATGTACGACTTTATTTTTATCTTTGCAAACATTCTGCAAAAAAAATAACGCATATGAAATATAACCAATATGAGAAAGCTCTGTCACTGCCTAGAATAGATCGGTATAAAGTGGCATGTCATGATGATAAGAACAAGGCGTTAATCTTGTATCGATACAACATTAAGCTATGCCAAAAATTCTACGGCGTTTTAGGAGTTCTGGAAGTTGTTTTGCGTAATGCAATAAATGAGCACTATAGCACCATCTTCTCCGATGATGAGTGGTTGATCACCCAATCAAATACAGGCTTCTTGACTCTTTCTAAAGCTGATATATTTAAGGAAAAGAAAAAACTCGTGGAAAAAAAGTCGTATACTCATGATAAATTGGTGGCCTCTTTGAGTTTTGGTACTTGGACAATTATGTTCTCTAAAAATTATTATAAGAACGCGGGCAAAACTCTTTTACAGATATTTCCACATAAGGCTCATGGGATGAACCAAAAACAAATATACAAGGAGCTTGATAGTATTAGAGGGTTTAGAAATAGAATTGCTCACCATGAACCTATTTGTTTTAACACGGCAGGCGAAATAAATGTTGACCATGCGGAAAATATCTACAGTTTAATTATCCAGTATCTTCAGTTTATGGGATATAACCCAAACGAGATATTGTTTGGTGTAGAAGTCCCCACAAGCATTCTTCTTAAAATAAGAGAATTAGCCAATTCTATTTGACTATGCCCCGCCGAAAGATAATAACCATAAACGCAAAGGACACCTCTATCTTTAGAGAGATCGTTGCCGAGCTGTCAAAAGATTCGGAGCTGGCAGCGGATTACGACATGGACTCCATCGAGATCACCATCAAGAAGAAGTATCAGCCATATATAAAGGATGTGGATAAGGTTATTTCTAATCTCCAGCACTATTACGCGGCCAACAGGCAGTTTATAGAAACCTTCAACGGAAAGCAACTGATATCCAAAAATGCCTTAGCCAAAATGATGAAGGTTTCCCGGCCAACCATAGATAAATGGCTTGAACGTGGATTCATAGCACCCTCCTTAGTGCCGGGTCTCTATCTCGATTGTTTCCAAATAGATGAAGTAATAGAACAACTGCGCAAACAAAAACAGTAAAAAATCAATTTCTCCTTTTGACTTTACACAAAGGTGACAAACTACGTCTTTTTGGGAATTTAGCACACCTTCTTCATTTTGAGGCTCGATCCTGTCTCTGATATGGCATCGTTTGTCTTCGATACTTGGTAATTTGTCCTACCCATGTAAAGTAATTCCCAGTTTTATAACCATTTATATACGTTTTTACTTTGTGGCACCGATCGGTTAGTAACGCTATGACGATAGCAAAATATTAACAATAAAATGCTACAGTAATGACAAACATTATCCTTACAACGTCCGAAGAATTACGGGCAATCATCAGCGAGGAAGTATCAAAAGCTCTGCCAGTGGGCTACTCACAGAAAGAGATTCCTGATACTATAACACTGGATACTGCTATTCAGGTATTAGAAGAGTTTGGGTTTCCGACATCCAAAGCAAAGATTTATAAACTGACTTCGGCTGGCGCTATGCCTTTCCGTAAGTATGGGAACAAACTTGTCTTTTCCCGAAAAGAACTTGTCTTATGGGCTGAAAGCCAGACAAAAACCCATCAGGATCATGTTACAGCCGTTAACCTCACTCTTGCCAAGAGTGCCAAACGTAAAAGATAAGGAGGATTAACCATGAAAGAAGAAGAAAACACTTCGGAAAAATACGTCCGTGTCGGTACCACTTTGCACAAAATAGTACACCGACCTCTTATCAGTGGCGATTATATTGAGGAGAAAATTCCTTGGAGTTATGAAACGCTCCGGCAGGATTATGGTAAAAACAATCTTCCTGAGATAAAGAAATATGACGGATTTTGTATTATACCGGATCATATCAATTATAGACAGGTACATGGGAAATACCTGAACCAGTATGAACCGATTAATCATGCTCCGGTAGAAGGCGGGTTCCCCTATATCCGTTCGTTCCTAGAACATATATTCGGAGAGCAACTGGAGTTTGGTTTGGATTATCTCCAGATCCTCTATAAACATCCTACCCAAATGCTTCCTATCCTCCTATTAGTATCCAATGAACGGAATACCGGAAAAACTACATTTCTCCGATTCCTAAAGATGATATTCGGAAAGAATGCGACCTTCAATTCTAATGAAGATTTCCGTAGTCAGTTTAATGCGGATTGGGCAAACCGGTTGTTAGTTTTGGTTGATGAACTTCTCTTAAACAAAATAGAGGATACAGAAAAAATAAAGAACTTATCTACAGCCGGAGACTATAAAATAGAAGCCAAAGGAAAAGATCGGAAAGAGATAGAATTCTTTGCCAAATTCGTCCTGTGCTCCAATAACGAGAAGAATCCAATCATTATCCCAAAAGAGGAGGTTCGCTTTTGGGTAAGGAAGATAAATCCAATAGCAAAGGATAATATTCATCTACGTAGTTGTATGATGGATGAGATACCCCACTTCCTTCACTTTCTTCTTAACAGGAAGCTATTTTCACAAAACGAATCCCGTATGTGGTTCAATCCGGCAGCTCTTGAAACTCCCGCCCTTCGTAAGATAAAGAAGTACAATACCAATAAAATCGAAGTGGAAATGGCTACCTATTGCTCTGAGGCAATGGATAGGCTTGGGCAGGATAAGATACTTTGTTGCCCAAAAGATTTTATGGATACTATACGTGATACCGGACTCAAAGCAGATATTACCCAGATTCGCAACATCCTAAAGGACAGTTGGGGTTTACGTTCTGATAAAAATAGTGACTACACTTTCTACTACATAGGGATAGAGGGAAATCTCATTCCTATGAAAAGAAAAGGGAGGTACTTGGAAATAACACGGCAGTTTATTGATGATATCCTGTTGTAATGTTGATTATTATAATTAAATGAATGATAATCAATAAGAAATACATCCCAACAACTACACAACAAATGCACAACAAAATCAGATTTGTAGTGAGAAGGTAGCAACGCCTCAAAAGCTTGTTGTGTTTCTGTTGGCTTTGTAATCAATTAACATTCTGTGGATTAACCCGATTCGCAACAAAACAACAAAAAAATTGTATTATGAGTTTAGATAGTATAAAACACATAAATATTGGGGAATACCTAAAAAACATAGGTGTTAATCTCCAAAGAAGTAACGGGCGATATGGCATGTATCATTCTCCTTTCCGAGAAGATCATGATGCCAGCTTGAAAGTGGACTATAATCGGAATCTTTGGATTGATTATGGAACAGGCGAAGGGGGCAGTATCATTGACTTGGTTTCCAAGTTGGAAAACTGTTCCATTGGAGAGGCAATCAAAAGACTGGAAGATAAATCCTTTTCTTTTCACCGGGATGGCCCTGTATCACCACAACACGAATCCGCGATCACGATAAAGAGAGTAAAACAAATTGAGAATCCGGCTTTGATTGCCTATCTGAAACAACGGAACATAAATATTGACATAGCGCGAGAGCAATGCTCTGAAGTACAT
This sequence comes from Tannerellaceae bacterium, assembly GCA_031555145.1. Classification (GTDB taxonomy): domain Bacteria; phylum Bacteroidota; class Bacteroidia; order Bacteroidales; family Tannerellaceae; genus JAJDIA01. The sequence goes on from JAVBUR010000071.1 coordinate 19,269, forward strand.
TATTCCGTTTCTGATAAGCCTTATTTTGCTGTTGGCTTCCGGAATGACGTCGGCGGCTACGAGTTGCGGAGCAAGTATTTCAAAGGCTGTACTTCAAAAGACATTTCCTACGTACAGAACAAAACAGACGGTTGTCAGGTATTCGAGGGCTTTATAGATTACCTCTCATTCCTGACAATGAAGAACCAACTTCGTTCTACGGTAGATGTAATTGTTCTGAACTCGTTGACGAATCTCCCAAAGATAGAAAATACGCTTGCCGGATATAGCTCGGTTGCCCTTTTCCTTGATAACGATGAAGCTGGAAAACGAGCTGTCCAGAATATACGCTCTGTCTGCAAAGAAGTCATCGACCAGTCTGTACATTATACCAATCACAAAGACCTGAACGACTATTTGTGTAGTCGTCCAGTTCCGAAACAAGTAGTGGTAAAGAAGCCGGGCAGAGGGCTAAAAATGTAATCCGTCGCCACTACTCCCAGCGGCTTATAAAAAAAGCCATAGCTTATTAGGGAATTTTCTTTACGCTCTCGTTTCACTACCACTAAAAATTCCCCAATAAGCCAAAGGTTTTCCCCCTTTGGAATCTCCCTTGGCGGTCTTTCGACCGCAGTCGCCGGAAGCGACTATTT
>JAVBUR010000131.1:0-38942 GCA_031555145.1 Tannerellaceae bacterium
AAGAGTCCACACCCCATTCCCTTGGTCGTTGGCGTATATCCTCCGTCCGCTTTTGTATCTTTAGGGTACCAATCTTTAAAAACAAAAAGTATGAGAACAGTATGTGGACTCGATGTACACAAAGATAGCATCTTTGGCTGCATCCTCCGAGAAAACGGAGAACAAATCGAAAAAGAGTATGATGTATTGACCCCATCCCTATTTGAACTCAGGGATGATTTATTGTCAGCCGACGCGACCGAGGTCGCCATGGAAAGTACCAGCATTTATTGGGTTCCTATCTTACGAACCCTCTCCCCTCACTTTGATCTCACATTGGCCAATCCTGTCTTTATTAAACAGATGGCTGGCCGTAAGAGCGACCAAGCGGATGCTGCCTGGATTGCGGAACTTCAAATGAACAGGTATATCAAGAAAAGCTACATTCCTAATGAGATTGTACAAGAGATGCGCCCCTTCCATCGTCGCTATGCCGACTTACGTAAAGACAAGGTTCGGTTGGCCGCTAAAACAGACAACCTATTGCAGCGTTGCAATATACGTATCAGCAACTACATCGCAAATGCCAATCGTTCGAAGTCTTACCAGAAGGTTATTACCTGTCTGTTGGCAGGCGAAACCTCCCCTGGGAAACTGGCCGATTGTATCCATGGGCGTATCCGCAATAAACATGGTGAGAAAACCATTGTGGCGGCATTAACCGGAACTATGCTTCCTGGCGATTTGGTCATCCTCAGGCAATACGAACGGACAAGGGAAATGTTCGAACAGGATCAACAAGAGTGTCTGGCAGAAATGCAAAGCTTGGCGGAAACCTACTTCAGTGAGGAACTGGAACTATTGAAAACCATGCCCGGCATGAAGGAAGTCAATCCGTTGGCCATACTGGCTGAAATAGGAGCAGACATGTCTGCGTTTGAGAAAGCATCCAAGCTGGTTGGATGGGCAGGATTTAGACCGCGAAATGATACAACTGCAGGCAAAATCAAGTCCAGGAAAATTTTAAAGGGGAATAAATATCTTCGTCAGGCATTAATACAAATAGCCTGGTCAGCAGTAAGGACAAAAGGATCACTGTTCCAAACAAAATACCAATTGCTTCTACGAAGGCATATGCCGGATAGAAAGGCTTTGATAGCTATTGCACGAAAGATACTGATCATCATTTGGCATATACTAAAGGAGAAACAGAAGTATGATCCAACAAAACAGATTATAAGAGCTTGCTTGTTTAGCGGCACCATACCGCCTGAACAATGACAAGCCCCTTATATACCGCTTACATCCCGAAGTCTAGAAACTTGTGCTTAGTGCTTTTTCAAACCGGCTCATGATCTAAGCGGTTATGTACCCTCCCCTAAGCCTAAGAGCTTGCAGAGGAAATTATTTAATATATCTAAGTGCGCTTCTTTACCCACAAGAGGCAAACCCTTATAATGCCCATACCCAATAGAAATGCTTGAAAAAAGAGCCTTTTTCCGCACGGATATACGCCGACGACCAAGGGAATGGGGTGTGGACTCTTCTAATTATAGAGGAAGTTTTGTTGGATTTGAATATCTGCATTGATCAGGATTCAGGAATGATGTTCCGTGTGGATAAAGGTTTTGCGTCCTTCTTTCATTTTGAAGAAGTTGACACACATCAGGAATGCCATGACAGGAATTTTAGTCAATGCCTTTGCTAACTGTTTGTTTAACAGGTGGCGCGGAATCGCCGCAATCAGGATCAGATAAAACATCGCAGTAAGCACACACCATTTGATAGCTGACTCCCAATCAAAAAGCAATAAGATAACACTGATACAAGTAAGCAGCATCAGCATGACTGAGCGCGGGAGAAGCATCCACTGAATAATCTTGTTGGCATAATCGAAGTTACCATGTATCAGCGCCTGCGGAAGATCGACAAACGTAGCATGGAGCGAACCAAATTGTACCGCCTGCCAACGCTTCCGTTGACGGGAGAAGTTCTTCAGATTTTGTGTCTTTTCGTCGAAGATTAGCAGATCAGGCAAGTATTCTACATGGATGCGATTCTTAAGTAATAAGACTTCCAGTTCGCGGTCTTCGCCGGCGGTTTGTAGTAAGGACACATGGTCGCGGAACCAGACATAGTCGAAAGCCATACCCGATCCGGACAAACTACCCGAGAAGCCCAAATTGGCTGTCCCCAGACGGAAGAGGGAATTATTAATCTCTTCACTCACGGCATCAAGCACCGCTACATCCGTATTCAGGTTTTTGGCCACCCGGTGAGCTTGTATAGCATGGACACCGGAGGCAAAAGTTTTATTGATTTCCGACAGTAAATCGGGCGTTGCCACATTGTCGGCATCCATAATAACTACAATATCATATGTCCGTCCTTCCAGATGTTGCATAGCCAGGTTGAGCGCCTTGGCTTTCGAACTGTTTTCATATGCTGCAATCAGTACTTCAATGGGTAATTGCCGCAAAGCATCGTTCGTTTCCTCTTGCATGTGGTCAGAGATCACAATCACGTCATAGGCCGCCTTGGAATAGTTTTGTTGCAGGAAAGAAGATACGCTGGACAGGATCACACGATCTTCACCATAGGCAGGAAAAAGTACGGCAACACGCCGACATGTATCGGTCTGTTTCGGCTTAGTTCGTCGTCTAAAAAACGCAGCAACACCCAGAATCAGTAAATAACATACCATCAGGGATAATAAGCAAAACAATACAATATCTAAAGTCTTAAGAATAAGCATCCGGGTTATAAATTAGCTACAAAAATATCCTTTTTTTTAACAAAGCAAGCAATTTGCCTTGATTTATTCTGATTATCACTTCCAAAGGTCAGCATGAACAAGAAATCGCCTACACAACAAGCGAAAAGGTAAAAGGTTCGTTTTCCTGGCGGAAAAGTATGTAAATTATAAAAAATGGTGTTACTTTGCATCTTATATAGTTAACTCTCATTTCCTTGGTTTATGACTGAAGTAATCTTTTGGGTTTGTGTTTTTATAGTGTTTTACACCTACCTGGGATATGGCATATTGTTGTTCGGACTTGTCAAAGTAAAAGAATGGTTTCGTAAACCCATAGCTTACACCCTGCCCGACCCACTTCCCGAAGTAACATTGTTTATTGCGGCCTATAACGAGGAGTCGATCGTTCACGACAAGATGGCCAATTGCCACCAACTGGATTACCCGGCCGGTCGGTTGAAGATCATGTGGATCACTGACGGAACTACCGACAAGACGAACGAGCTGCTTGCCCAATATCCCGACGTCACCGTCCTGTACTCTCCCGAGCGTAAAGGAAAGACTGCCGCCTTAAACCGTGGCGTTCCATTTGTCAAGACTCCCTACGTCATCTTTACCGATGCCAACACCATGCTGAACGACCAGGCGATCAAAGAAATCGTCCGCCAGTTCTCCAACCCCAAAGTAGGATGCGTAGCCGGAGAGAAACGAGTGGAAATACAAACCGAACAGGGGGCAACCGCCGGCGAAGGTATGTACTGGAAATACGAATCCAAATTGAAAGAATGGGACTACCGCCTGTATTCGGCGGTCGGCGCTGCCGGTGAACTATTCGCTGTCCGCACAGCCCTGTTCGAACAGATGCCCAACGATACGCTGCTCGACGACTTTATTCTCTCCCTGCGGATCGCACAGAAAGGCAATCTGATCGCCTACTGCAAGGATGCCTATGCCGTCGAAAGCGCCTCCCTGAATATGAAAGAAGAAGAAAAACGCAAGGTGCGCATCTCCGCCGGAGGTCTGCAATCCATTTGGCGGCTTCGTTCGCTGTTGAATATATTCAGGTATGGCACGTTGAGCTTTCAATATATCAGTCATCGTGTGCTGCGATGGACAATTACCCCGGTGGTTCTCTTTCTGCTGCTCCCGTTGAATATAGGGCTGGCATGGGATGGTAATATATTCTACCTGATAGTGTTAGCATTACAGATCTTATTTTATGTGGTTGGCTATTTGGGCTACCGCATGGAGCAACGGCAAATGCGGAATAAACTGCTTTTCATTCCCTATTATTTCCTTTTCATGAACATAAATGTGATCCGGGGATTCTTTTATCTCCGAAAAAACAAAGGAAAAGGAGCTTGGGAAAAAGCAAAGCGAAGTAATTCTGCAAAATAAGCGAAAATGAGAGGTGAAAAAGAGACGCATCCAAACATTTTTGATATTTTTGTATCTTTAAAACGTATCCTATTTAAAAAGTGCATATAGAATGGACAATTTAGCTGCGGAATATAAAGTTCTCATTGTTGACGACGTACCAACCAACGTCATGCTGGTGCAAGCCATATTAAAAAAAGAAGGATATACCTTGTTGACTTGCGACAGTGGCCCTAAAGCATTAAAGATCGCTCAGGAAAAACATCCGAACCTGATCCTGTTGGATATTATGATGCCGGAAATGGATGGATACGAAGTATTGCAACACCTGAAGAGCAATCCGGAAACCAACGACATACCCGTGATCATCATGTCTGCCCTCAGCGACATGCAGAGCATTGTCAAAGGATATCAATTAGGAGCTATCGAATATGTGACCAAACCTTTCCAGCGCGAAGAACTGCTGAAACGTGTGGCTCACCGCTTCGAATTGTTCAGTATCAAACGTATCAAGCAAGAACTGGAAACAACCATCGAATCACGTGATACGTTGTATTCCGTTATCGCACACGACCTTCGTTCACCCCTCGGTTCACTCAAGATGATGATCAACGCCATCCTGCTGATGGTGGATAAGAAAAGTGTCGGCGAAGAAGTGTTCGAAATGCTGCAGATGATCAACAAGACATCGGAAGAAATTTTCCTCTTGCTCGACAACCTGCTGAAATGGGCGAAGAACCGCCTGAACCGCCAACAGATGATGCGTCAGCAAACCGATATCAACGGTATTATTGCCAGTACGGCCGAAATATACATACCGATGGGTAAGCAAAAAGGCGTCACCATTATCACCAGCGATATCAATACCCGATTGATCGGTATGGTAGACATCGAAATGTTGAAAACGATTGTCCGCAACCTGATCTCCAATGCCTTGAAGTTCAGCTTTGACGGTGGCACCATCACCCTCAAATCGCATACGGAAGGCGACTTTGTGATTGTCAAGGTAATCGATACCGGTAAAGGAATCAAGCCCGAGGACCAAGCCAAATTATTGAACCAGCATACCCACTTCACCACCTACGGAACCAACAATGAGAAAGGTTCCGGTCTCGGTTTGATGTTGATCAAAGACTTTGTGGAACTGCATGGTGGCAAGCTCTGGTTCGAATCCGAAGGCGAAGGTAAGGGTACCACCTTCCTCTTCTCACTGAAAGCGCTGAATCTGGAAGAATAAACTCAACTTCCAGCTTTCGGCAATACCCGCCTGAGATAATAATAGCCGATGGCGCCGGATACAAATGATCCGGCGAATACGCCCAGTTTGGCCTGATTCAACAGGTCTGCGCCTGTAGCTGTATCCACATGGAAGGACAGGTTGGCAATAAACAAGGCCACCGTAAAACCGATCCCGCCCAGCATGGATATACCCAGCAGCGCTTTCCTCGACATGCCGCCGGGGAAACAACACCACTTAATCCGTACCGCCACTACCGAGAACAGGTAGATACCGATTGTCTTACCCAGGAACAAGCCCAGCACGATAGCCAACGGCACACCCGCCAGGGACGACACGTCGAGATCCCCGAACGTCACCCCGGAGTTGACAAATGCGAACAGCGGCAGGATAACGTAGTTCACCGCCGGATGCAGCCGTTCCATAATGGACTGGAGCGGGCTCATCATCCGGTTCGACAGCACATGTATATCATTGATTAAATGCAATTGGCTCGGCGTCAGGGAGTCGGCCCTCTTGTATGTCTTTTCCAGTAACGCCACATGTTCTTTCAACTTCTTCGAATAATCAGGGATCGCTATCCGTTGGTGAAGAGGCACGGTAAGGGCAACCAACACGCCGGCAATCGTCGGATGAATACCCGACTCCAGGAAAAAAAACCAGACAAGAAACCCAAACACATAGTAAAACAAACTGCTTTCCACCCGCAACCGTCCGCCGATGAACATCACCGCCAGCAAGCCCAACGACACTAATAAAGGCGTATAGGCGATATGCCCGCTATAAAACAACGCGATCACAATGATACCGCCCACGTCATCCACTACAGCCAGCGCCGTCAGAAAGATACGCAACCCCAACGGCACCCTTGACCCCAACAAGGCCAGCACTGCCAGTGCAAACGCGATATCCGTCGCCATCGGGATAGCCGCCCCACGGGCTTCCGGCATATCCGGGCATACCAACAGGTAAAACAGCACCGGTGCGATCATCCCGCCAAAAGCCGCCAATACCGGCAGCAGTGCTTTGCGCACCGAACTCAGTTCACCCAGTAAGATCTCCTGCTTGATTTCCAACCCGATCATAAAAAAGAAAACAGCCATCAGGGCATCATTCACAAACTCGAGCATCGTCATCGGCTCGCCGCCATGCGAAAAGACCGATAAACTTCCCAACTGAAACTCTATCGGGAATGATAACATCGTATGGTAAGTAGAGGCCCAAGGAGAATTGGCCAATATCATAGCGATGATCGTAGCCATAAATAATAATAGACTTGGATTGGGTTTCCGCAAAATATATCGACGAATCATTCTAAAGGTCGTCTTTAGTTCGTGGCGCATAAATTAATCTGTTAACCAGTTGTTTACAATTCCCGGCCCGGTAATAACAAAACAAATGGAACTGCCGGGAGGTTCATATCGATACAAAGATATACCGTTCGGCATAAAAGTTCCAAAAAAAAAGCCGGAAATCGGTCAAAGATTCCGGCACAAAAGTGAGTGGATCAATGGATACGCAGGGTATCCACCTTTAATAAACGATGCTTCAACCGCTCCGCTTCCCCTTTTCGGATACGCAATGTCATCTCGCAATCCAGTTCAAATTGTTGTGCAACGACGATGGGATTATCTTCCTTGACGATCCGCATGACGCCATTCAGGAAAGGATATTCGAACGTGATGCTGATCTCTTCATCTACCGTCCGTTCTTCGATGTCGGCAGCGGCAATGGCTTCGGCAGCAGCCGTACGGTAGGCGGTGATCAGGCCGCTTGTCCCCAATTCTATTCCACCGAAATAACGGATGACGACAATAAGGAGATCGGTCAACTCATTCGAGTTGATCTGTCCCAGGATCGGTTTACCGGCGGTGGAAGAAGGCTCGCCATCGTCGTTCGAACGGTAGGTCAGACGTTCTGCTCCCAGCATATACGCCCAGCAGACATGGCGTGCATCGTAATACTGTTTACGGTACGCATCGACATGCGTCTTCACCTCCTCCGCTGTAGTTACAGGGATAGCATACGAGATAAACCGGCTGCGCTTCTCCGAGTAATAACCCTCGGAAAGTTGTTTAATCGTCCTGTAGGTATCGCCTGCCATTCGCTTAATCGGGTATTTTTGTGCGTGCCACCTCTTCGCGGAAGGCACGGAAGTCTTTCATAATCTCTTCAATCTCTTCGATAAAGTAAGGGTCTTTCACCCGTTGCTTTACCTCATTATAATACGTTTCAATGGCCGCCAAGGCACATACGTCTTGTCCGCGCAGCAGGAAATAGGGTTCGTCCTTTTCGTTGCATTGCTTGATCATCTGGATCGGATTCTTCATCGTTCTTCTCTTTTCAACGTTTGATTTTATGAGGCGGCAAAGATAGGCTTTTTTGGTTAAGTCTACACTTTCGGCAGCGATTCAATTTCTTTTAGCCAGAGCGTCGCCATGGCATCGCTCGGCATCCGCCAGTCGCCACGAGGCGAGAGACTGATGGTTCCCACCTTCGGTCCGTCGGGCAGGCAGCTACGTTTGAACTGCTGCTGGAAGAAACGGCGGAAGAACACATGTAGCCATTTCCGTATCACCACCGTCTCATAGACGCCAGCGAAAGCTATCCGCGCCAGGTAGTCGATCTTTGTCGGGCGAGCGCCAAACCGCAGGAAGTGATAGAGGAAGAAGTCGTGCAATTCATACGGGCCAACCAGGTCTTCCGTCTTTTGCTTGATATTCCCGTTTTCATCTGCCGGTATCAGTTCGGGGCTGATTGGGGTATCAGCGATATCAAGCAGTATCGACCGTGACATTTCATCCACCTTATGGAGCGCTACCCACTCGGTCAGGTAACGTACCAGCGTTTTCGGTATACCGGCATTGACACCATACATCGACATATGGTCACCATTGTAGGTAGCCCAGCCCAGCGCCAGTTCCGACAGATCGCCGGTACCTATCACGAGGCCATTCTCCTGGTTGGCGATATCCATCAACAGTTGGGTACGTTCGCGTGCCTGGCTGTTTTCGTACGTCACATCATGCTTATTCACATCATGACCGATATCTTTGAAATGCTGCATACAAGCCTCGCGAATCGATATCTCGCGAAAGGTCACTCCCAGCGAACGGATGAGTGCTACGGCATTCGTATACGTACGGTCAGTCGTACCAAATCCCGGCATGGTGACCCCTATAATAGATGTACGCGAGAGGCCGAGCAAATCAAACGTCATCACAGCCACCAGCAACGCCAACGTCGAATCCAATCCACCGGAGATACCGATTACGGCCGTACGTACATGTGCATGCTGTATTCGTTTGGCCAACCCAGCCACCTGTATGCGGAAAATCTCTTCACAACGCGCTGTCAGTATATCGCCCGAAGGAGTAAACGGATGGGCATCGACAGGTCGGGTCAACACGAAGCCGTCGGCTACGTCCGGCAACTCAAAGCCTATCTTCGGCGTACCGGCTGGTAGAAAATCCAACGCTCCCTTCATAAAGCTGGAACTAACCATTCGGTCATGTTGGAGGTTTTCGATATCAATCTCGCTCACGATCAGTTGTTCATCAGTCGAGAAGCGTTCGGATTCGCAGAGTATCGCCCCATTCTCGGCGATCAGGCAACTGCCGGAAAAGACCAAATCAGTTGTCGATTCGCCCATCCCGCATGAGGCATAGACATAACCGGCAATGCAACGCCCCGACTGCTGCGCTACCAACGACCGACGGTAGACATGCTTCCCGATCAGCTCATTACTGGCCGAAAGGTTTAGGATCACATTCGCCCCCAGCATCGCCAGTTGCGAACTGGGCGGCACGGGCACCCACAAATCTTCGCAGATCTCAATTCCTACGGAAACAGTCCCGGCAGCAAACACCATCAGGTGGCTCATTGGGTACTCGCCAGATCCAATTCGAATCCTATCATCCGTCAGATCCAACGCCGACGTAAACCAGCGTTCCTCCTGAAACTCTTTATAATTGGGAAGATAAGCCTTTGGCACTACGCCCAGAATCTCACCCCGTTGAAAAGCCACCGCCGCATTGATCAGCGTATTACCACTCACAAGCGGCAGGCCGACGACGGTAAACAAGTCAAGATCCTTTGTCCGCTCGACCAACTGCAACAACGCCTTTTCAGCCTCCTGCACCAGCGTCTGTTGCAAGAACAAATCCATACAGGTATATGCCGTCACAGCCATTTCCGGAAACGCCAACAATTGTACCTGTTGACCTGCTGCCTTGCGCATCAATCCTTCGATCTGCTGTATATTATACAAACAATCAGCCACCTGCACCCGTGGTACGGCAGCGCCGACTTTCACAAACCCATGATTCATAGAGCCAGTATTTTATTTCTGCTCAAAAGTAAGAAAAACCGGGCGTATATGACAGCTTTCAATCACATTTCTTTCTACCTTTGTCCTCCGAAACAAGGGGTGCCATACTGTAACGGGCTGAGATTATACCCAATGAACCTGATGCGGGTAATGCCGTCGTAGGAAGCATATGCAACTGGCTCCCCTCCTATTTTAGTACGGAAATGAACATTCAAACCCGATTCCGATATCCGACGGCGCTAACGATCGCCGGGTCGGACAGTAGCGGTGGGGCCGGCATACAGGCTGACCTTAAGACGTTTTCCGCATTGGGCGTTTATGGCATGTCGGCCATTACATCCATTACGGCACAGAATACACAGGGTGTACGTGGTATCCAGTCCATTGCGCCGGATATTCTGCGAGGCCAACTGGAAGCAGTATTCGAAGACAGTACCATCGACGCCGTCAAGACCGGCATGCTGCACAATAGCGAAGCAATCCGGATTATCGCCGAAACAGTAGACCGTTTCAAACCCGCTTACCTGGTGGTTGACCCGGTGATGATCTCTACCAGTGGCAGCCGACTGATCGAAGATGAAGCGGTGGAAGCCGTTGTCGATCTGCTCTTCAAACGCTGTACGGTGCTGACTCCCAATATCGACGAAGCTCAGTTCCTGACCGGGCTCACCCTCCGTACGCCTGATGATATGGAACAGGCCGCCCATCGGTTGATGCAGATGGGTTGCCACGCCGTACTGATGAAAGGCGGACACCTCGAAGGCGAGGAAATGACCGACATCCTCTTTGCCGAAGACGAAGCGCCCCTTAGACTGCATTCTCCCAAGATACATACCCAACACACGCATGGTACAGGCTGTACGTTTTCGTCAGCTATCACCGCTTTCCTGGCAACAGGTCATTCTTTGCCCGAAGCCGTGAAGCTGGCCAAAGACTATATCACACAGGCACTCGAAGCTGGTGCAGATACGTTTGTGGGGAAAGGGCACGGACCGGTGAATCATTTCTTCGCTCCCCTGCCCTTGCGTAAGATTGAACTGAAGGGATGAAGCAATTAGTTGTCATCACAACGCCCGCCTTCTTCGACGGGGAAGCCGATATACTGACACAACTCTTCCATGAAGGCATGTCCCGACTGCATATACGCAAACCTGACTGCCGGATAGGCGAACTGGAAGCATTGCTCTGCCAACTACCGGCGGACTTTCACCGGCATATCGTGTTGCACGATCATTTCGATTTGGCGATGAAGCATGGACTGTATGGTATCCACCTCAACCGTCGGAACGGAGGCATACCGTCAGGTTTTACCGGAAACGTGAGCCGTTCATACCATACGCTGGACGAGATGGCTGATCTTTCCAACTACAACTATGTATTCCTTAGTCCCCTCTTCGACAGTATTTCGAAGGAAGGTTATCCGGCTGCTTTCTCATCCGAAGCGTTGGAGCAGGCTGCTGAAGCAGGCTTGATCAATCCTAAAGTAATCGCCCTCGGTGGAATGGATAGCGAAACAATCACGCAAATCGCCCGGTTTTCTTTCGGGGGTGTGGCGGTACTGGGCGCCTTATGGGGACAGTCCGGCTCTATCGCGATGGAGGAGGTTGTGACCCGTTTCCATCTCCTTCAACAATGTATCACCCAACACATTATTCTATGATGACATTTACAAACAACCAACGGCTGATATATATCACCCACCCCTCACCTGCCCTTTCGGAGATCGAACAGACACGGATGGTATTGGAAGGAAGTTGCGGTTTCATCCAACTCCGGATGAAACAGGGGCTGAACCCGGAAACGGCTGAAGCCATCATTGCCCTCTGCCAGAAGCAGGGGAATGACACTATTCTATGTATAGATGATGATGTAGAGTTGGCACTCGCCTGCGGTGCTTCCGGTGTGCATCTGGGCAAACTGGATATGTCGGTACGCGAAGCACGTCAACGGGCTTGTGCCTGTGGGCGGGGAGATTCATTCCTGATCGGTGCCACAGCCAACACGTTCGACGACATCCGCCGGGCAGTGGATGAGGGCGCTTCTTACATCGGCCTTGGTCCCTTTCGGCATACAGAGACAAAATCCAACCTTAGCCCGTTGCTTGGAGAGAATGGTTACCGGAATATTCTGCAAAAATGCAGAGAGGCTGCCATTGAAATACCTATCTTTGCCATCGGAGGCATTGAACGAAACGATATTACCTCATTACGATCAATAGGTCTGGACGGCATAGCCGTATCGGGTGCCATCCTGCGGGCTGCAGATCCAACTGCGGAAACCCAACATTTTATACAATTAATAAATGCTTGACATACATGGCTAAAAAGAACAACATGCGCATCGCTTACCCCTCGTCCGACAAGATTTATGTACGAGGCGACATCAACAAGATATGGGTAGGTATGCGTAAGATCAAATTGATGGACAGTGTTACCGTAGATAAAGACGGAAAGAAAACGCATAAGAAGAACAGCCCCGTGATCGTATACGATACCAGCGGCCCTTATTCCGATCCGAAATACACTATCAACATCGAAGAAGGTCTTCCCCGTATCCGCGAAGAATGGTACGGCAAACGGAAAGACATGGTTGAACTGACCGAACTGAGCTCCGAATACGGACGCCAGCGGCAGGCCGATCCATCGTTGGATAGCATCCGCTTTCCACGTCTGCACCTGCCCTACAAAGCGAAAGACGGTAAGTGCATCACCCAGATGTACTATGCCAAACGTCGTATCATCACGCCGGAGATGGAGTATGTTGCTATCCGTGAAAACCAGCAGATCGAAGCATTGGGGCTCAAATCGTATATCACGCCTGAGTTTGTCCGTAAGGAAGTGGCGGCCGGTCGTGCAATTATCCCCGCCAATATCAACCACCCGGAAGCCGAACCGATGATTATCGGTAAGCGTTTCCTGGTGAAGATCAATACCAATATCGGTAACTCGGCGCTCTCGTCGGGCATTGACGAAGAGATCGAGAAAGCGATCTGGAGTTGTAAATGGGGTGGCGATACGCTAATGGATCTCTCCACCGGTGACAATATCCACGAAACACGCGAATGGATCATCCGTAACTGTCCCGTTCCGATGGGAACCGTGCCTATTTACCAGACATTAGAGAAAGTGAATGGCCGCATCGAAGACCTGAGCTGGGAACTCTACCGCGATACGCTGATCGAACAATGCGAACAAGGTGTCGACTACTTCACCATCCATGCCGGATTACTGAAGAGTTATATCGAGATGACGTTGACGCGCCTTACCGGTATTGTCTCCCGCGGTGGTTCCATCATGGCCAAGTGGATGCAGATACACAACAAGGAGAACTTCCTCTTCACCCATTTTGCCGAGATATGCGAAATACTGAAAGCCTACGACGTGGCCGTCTCTATCGGAGATGGTCTGCGTCCGGGCTCCATCTACGACGCCAACGATCAGGCGCAGTTCTCCGAACTGTACACAATGGGGCAACTCACCAAAATAGCCTGGGATCAGTACGTACAGGTAATCATCGAAGGCCCCGGCCATGTACCGATGAACAAAATCCATGAGAACATGAAAGAGCAGCAATATGCCTGCCACGGTGCACCGTTTTATACGCTCGGCCCGTTAACAACCGATATCGCTCCCGGCTACGACCATATCACATCAGCCATCGGCGCCGCACAAATCGCCTGGCAGGGAACAGCCATGATCTGCTACGTCACCCCGAAGGAGCACCTCGGCCTGCCAAATAAGGAAGATGTACGCAACGGCGTGATCGCCTACAAGATCGCCGCTCATGCCGCCGACCTGGCCAAAGGCCACCCCGGCGGACAGGTACGTGACAACGCCCTGAGCAAAGCCCGCGCCGAATTCCGTTGGAAAGACCAGTTCCACCTGGCCCTCGACCCCGACAGAGCGCTTCAATATTATAAGGAAAGCGCCGTCACCGACGGCGAATTCTGCACCATGTGCGGCCCCAATTTCTGTGCCATGAAGCTAAGCCGCGAAGCGCAGGAACATTGCAAAAAATAGCAACAATTCCGAAGGTATTATAAAGAGGGTGTGTCAAAAGTCCGAAGGTGTGCTTGCGAGGGGAATCACAAGCACACCTTCGGACTTTTGACACACCCTCTTTAAACCTCTTTACAAGACTTTTGTCCTTACCTCAAGCCAACGTTATACTCTTATCCAGATATACGTCTTGTATAGCATGCAGCAGTTCTATGCCATCCTTCATAGGTTTCTGGAAGGCCTTACGCCCACTGATCAGTCCCATTCCACCGGCACGTTTGTTGATAACGGCTGTTTCGACAGCATCCTTCAGGTCGGATGCACCTTTGGATTCGCCACCTGAGTTGATCAGGCCTACGCGTCCCATATAACCATTGGCTACCTGGTAGCGGCAGAGGTCGATGGGGTGTTCAGTAGCCAACTCATTATACATCTTCGGGCTGCTCTTGGCAAAGCCGATAGCGGTAAAGCCACCGTTATTGACCGGTAGTTTCTGCTTGACGATATCCGCCTGGATGGTTACACCGAGGTGGTTGGCCTGTCCGGTAAGGTCGGCAGCCGCATGATAATCAGTACCGTCTTTTTTGAAATGGTCATTGCGTAGATAACACCAAAGGATGGTGACCATCCCCAGTTCATGCGCATATTCAAACGCTTCGGATATCTCTACAATCTGCCGACGGCTTTCTTCGGAGCCGAAATAGATAGTAGCACCTACAGCCATCGCCCCCATATTCCAGGCTTCTTTGACGGAACCGAATAGCACCTGGTCGTACGAATTCGGGTATGTCAGCAATTCGTTATGGTTCAGTTTGACTATAAACGGTATTTTATGTGCATACTTGCGTGACACCGCTCCCAATACACCAAAGGTAGAAGCTACGGCATTGCAACCGCCTTCAATTGCCAACTTCACAATATTCTCCGGATCAAAGTACAGCGGATTCGGCGCAAACGAAGCGCCTGCCGTATGCTCAATTCCCTGATCCACAGGCAAGATAGACACATAGCCCGTACCTCCCAACCGTCCATGGTCGAGCAGGTGTTGATAGTTCACCAATATCTGGTTATTGCGGTCGGACAACCGCCACACATCGTCTACAATGGTAGGCGAAGGCACATGTAGAAGGGATTTGTCGATAGTCTTACAGGTATGTTCCAGGTAATAGCTTTGTTGATCACCCAGTATTTCACAAATTTTTGATGCTGCCATAGTGCTATTCTTTATTAATGGATTGTTATTAGTATAACATATTGAAATTAGTATTAGTTTTAGCATTCAATTCATAAGGAAGATTATACACGTATGGATACGCAACACACAGAAACTGCCTATTTTGCCTCCGGATGCTTCTGGGGAACCGAGTTTTATATGATGAAAGCCAAGGGCGTCGTATCAACCGCCGTCGGCTTTATGGGAGGCCATGTAGACAATCCCTCCTACAAAGAAGTATGCACCCAGACAACGGGACACCTCGAAACTACCCGTGTCATCTTCGATACCACCCAAACATCGTTCGAAGAAATGGTTAAGTTATATTTCGAGACCCACGACTTCACCCAGACCGACGGACAAGGTCCGGACATCGGCCCTCAATACCGCTCCTTCCTCTTTTATCAGAACGATGAGCAAAAGCAGATAGCCGAGAAGTATGTCGCCATCCTCGAAGCCAAAGGGTATGACGTAGCTACCACCCTCGTTCCTGCCTCTACCTTCTGGATAGCCGAAGACTATCATCAGCAATACTACGAGCACAAAGGCACTACGCCCTATTGCCATAGTTATAAAAAGATATTTGATTGATGTATGCAGACAAACAGTAAACGATTTACATACGCCATAAAAGACGATTCACACCTGATATTGGGTATACATGCAGCCTATTGTTTTTAAACACGTAAGAAAAAACATACCATGACGCTCGAAGAAGTAATGCACGAGTTGGAAGCACTTGCTACCCCACAAACCAAAAAGGTATATCAAGCGCACGGTGTACACGAACCTCATTGGGGCGTACCCACCACTGCCATGCGAGGACTGGCTAAAAAAATCAAGCGAAATCAGCCGTTAGCAGAACAACTATATGCAACCGGCAACTACGACGCCATGTATTTCGCCGGGATGACTGCCGATCCGAAGGTAATGACGGAAGCCGACTTCGATCGTTGGATGGATGCTGCCTACTTCTTCATGCTGTCTGATTATGTGGTATCCGTCAGCCTGGCAGAAACAACTTATGCCCAAGCAGTAGCCGACCGTTGGATCGACAGTGGAGAAGAATTGCGAATGTCCGCCGGATGGGCCTGCTACGAATGGCTGTTAGGCTCACGCCCCGACAGTGAATTCGATCCGGAAAAGCTGAAAGCCATGCTTGACCGTGCCACCAACACCATCCACCAGCAACCCAACCGCACGCGTTACAGCATGAACGGTTTTGTCATTGCCGTAGGCGTCTCCTTCCTCCCCCTCCATGAAGAAGCAATGATAGCCGCCATAAAAATCGAAAAAGTAGCCGTACATACAGACAAGGGCGCCTGCTCTGTTCCGGTAGCCGCCGAAGCCATTCAAAAAGCAAAGGATAAAGGCCGGTTAGGTTTCAAACGCAAAGGGGTGAGGTGCTAAAACATCACTCAAATATTTCGCTGAAATCGTCCCAGGACTTGCCGGGAAGTATCTGATTCAGGATCACGCCGGCAATAGAGGCCAATGCCATTCCTTCGACAGCGAACACCGTACCGAAGTGAATGCTTGCTCCTCCGATACCTAACACAAGGATCACAGAAGCGATCACCAGGTTACGCTTCACACCAAAGTCTACCTTGTTATCGACCAGCATTCGCAGTCCGCTTGAGGCGATAATACCGAACAACAGAATGGAAACCCCACCCATTACCGGCGAAGGGATAGACGAAAGCACCGCTGCTATTTTACCACAAAAACCGAAGGTGATGGCCAGACAGGCCGCTCCGATAAACAGATAAATACTGAACGCGCGCGTAATAGCCAGCACGCCGATATTCTCGCCGTAGGTTGTATTAGGTGGCCCACCCAGCATGGAGGCAAGTATCGTCGCCACTCCATCCCCCATCATCGAACGGTCCAGACCGGGATCGGCTATCAGGTTTTTTTCCACCACCTTACTCAATACCAACTGGTGACCGATATGCTCAGCAATAGGAACAATACTGACCGGTACCATCATCAGCAGGATACGCCAGGAGAACACCGGCGTATAATCCATAAAGGGAATCATAAACGGAGGCATCTCTACCCAACCGGCATCACATACCACCTGCGTATCCACCATTCCCATAGCCACAGCAACCAGATAACCACCAACAATACCGATCAACACGGGGATCACACTGAAAAACCGTTTCCCGAATATCGCCACGAGAATGGTAACCGTCAATGTAATCAATCCTACCATAACCGATTTAATATCATACTCGCCCGTCGGCCCGTTAGATGCCATACTCACTGCCGTAGCCGCCAATCCCAGGCCGATCACCATAATCACCGGGCCTACCACTACAGGCGGTAACAGCTTCATCAGCCAACGAGTTCCAGCCTTATGAATTACCAACGCAACCAAGGCATATGTAATTCCAACCATCAAGCTCCCCACTAGGTAACTGCCGGCGGCCATGCCCGCATCCGGATTAGCTTCCAGCGCTTTCACTGCAATAATAGGGCTGATAAATGCAAACGACGACCCAAGATAAGACGGTGCCTTCCCCTGTGTAATCAAAATGAATGCCAATGTCCCTACCCCACTCGACACCAACGCCACCGCCGGACTCATTCCGGTCAATGCAGGAACCAGCACCGTAGCGCCAAACATGGCAAATAAATGTTGAACACTTAATAATAATCCCTGCAACAAGCCGGGCTTTTCCTTAATTCCTAAAACTACTTTCTGTTGATTGTCCATCGTATCAGATTCACAAAGGTGTCTATTTATCATTTATATCAGTGATTGCAAAAATACATAGTATCTATGAAAAACATATCTTTGCACACTGTACACGGTAGGAGATACCCAACCGGACCAACAGCAACTTGCGATTCCCCTCTTTTCAAACTGACACCGTTCGATACCATAACCGAGAAAGAAAGATATTCTCCGCGGAAAGGGAGGGATTCGAACCCTCGGTACCCGTAAGAGTACAACGGTTTTCGAGACCGTCCCGATCGACCACTCCGGCACCTTTCCTCTTTCGGATAGCAAAAATAGAAAAAAGCAACAAACAAATCACCATCTTCTCCTGTTTTTTTTCAGTACCTTTGCCACGTAAAAACGATGTACATATGAAATCAAAAAAGAACATGCAACGTGATTACATCAAAGCCAACCGCAAAGCAAGCCGCGAGGCTGAGATAGAAAATCACTCCCGCCCGATCAATTTCTCCCGGGTACACCAATCGAAAAAGGTTTACGACCGTAAACGCATGAGGGCAGACGATCAAAAGGGTCTGCCCTTGTTATTTCTCAGAACCCCAGCAGCGTAGCCGGAGGAATGTTGAGCACCTCACAAATATGCCGGGAAGTTTTCAGGCTTGGTTCCGAGCGCCCTGCCAGATAATCGCTTACACGAGACTGGCTGACACCAATTTCCCGGGCAAAATCTTTCTTGGAAATCCCTTTTTCCTCGATCGACACCTTCAGCAACTCGGCCACCGTCAGTTTGGTGATAGGAAAATGTTCCTGTTCATACTCTATGACGACATCCGACATCAACGTCAACTCGACAGTTTGCTTGTCTGTCGGATGTGCGCGTTCGTAAACCAGTGGTAGAAGCACTTCTATCCGTTCCAAAGCAAATACGTATTGTTCCTTAGTAATACTTTTTTTCATTACAAACGGTTTAAATAATCGAACACTTACTCTTATCATACTCATCATGCGTCCCTACACATCGGATGAACACATACCCGATCGCAAAATTGACAACAACCACCAACTGATACTTGCTGCCTTTTAGATGGAATACATAATGTTGGTTTTCCACACTCTCCACATCTGGGAAATCTTTTTTTATATCACCCAGGCTATTCCATTCCGCATACTTTACAATACTATACCAACGTTTCAGCCCCATACGAAAATCCTCGTATCCGGGCGTTGAATAGAAATCTCCCAGCTTTTTATGTAAAACAATTTTCATATCCCTGTTTATGACACAAAAATACACACTCTCAACGCAACAGGTGTACCAAAATCACAATATCAGATGTATCAAATCTACAATTCGCCCTTAAAATAGCCACCGGAAGACATTAAACCACATATGGGTTGCATAAGCAATGAATAAGGTATGAATACGGGGATAATACGTGTTACTTTAGAAAGAGGGTACAAGGCATAGCGAAAGAGAGTATAAGGCATAGCAGCAGTATTCTTGTGCTACTGTACATGAAAATTTTCGGGATGCTTTTTGGGCTTCACTCCATATGCACTCCACGGAAATACTCAGTCGGAGTCATGCCTGTGATCTGGCGGAAGTTGCGGTGAGCAGTGGTACGTGAACGATAGCCGACATCGAAAAAGGCATTCTGGAAGTTTTCCGTAGGCTTGCTGTGGATGATAGAGATGAATTCGTTGATACGCAAGCTGTTGATATAAGCTGTATAATTATCATAACCCTGCTCCTGAATAGCCAACGAAAGGGTCGTGCGGTTCGTATAAATCCGTTCTACGATCTGCTCCATCGTCAGGTCGGGATCACGCCAGGCATGTTCTTCATGCACATAAGCCCGGAAGCGTTCGAAAATAGCAGCATTCTTTGATTCAACAACGTCCGGTTCGGTAGCAAGCAGCATATCATCCATACGCACATTTTCCGTATCGCCGGCAGTAGCTTCGACACTCGATTCACTGCTCCTGATCAACCGTACGAATAGTTCCAAATAAGCGACATAAAGGCTACATCCCACACTCACATAATAATAACAGACATTCACCACCGGGTGAGAAAAAAAGACCACCACCAGATAGGCAGTGCAATTTATCGTAAAAGCTGCGGCATATTTACGCATCCATACACGGTCGGTGTTATTATAGCGCCGTGTATAGGGTATAAAAAAGACGATCGCAAGAGGGGCAAAGATCAGCAAAGAGAGCAAGAGGCGGAAACTGACGTCGAATTGCAAGGCTTCCGGCAGCATTTCTCGTAGCGATCCATACGGTTTATACTCGACTCCCGCCCAAACGGTCAGCATCCACAACGCACCCAGTCCCAACACGGGCGAATAGAGCAACGCCAACCGCCTCCACTTGAGCCAACCGGGCGATACCACCTCGATAGGATAAAGGATATACGAGATCACCATCACCAGCCCCAGCAGCAACATAGGCACCGACACCACCAACGCCGGCACTTCGCCCTCAAGCAGATTGATAAAACGGTTACTACAATTCAGCACCGAAAACATCACAAAGCAGGCCAGGATCACACGCGAACGTTCTCCCTCATGACGCCGGAGGAACAATAGTGCAGCTATCAACAGGTATACAATAGCAGAAGCATATACGGTAGCAGGATAAAAAATACTCATGGTCTAAAATAACAGTCTATTGAGAGCGCCACCTCTATCCGGTGGTTTTATTTATATCCGCAAAGGTATAATATTACCGTGAATTGCCTATCTTTGTCTCACTTCATTTTCATAAAAAAGATCGTGAAACAACGGGAAATGCTGCCATGGACATGATGTGGAACCTGTGGCACGGCTGCCACAAGCTGAGTGCCGGTTGTCAGCATTGCTACGTATATCGGGGCGATGCCCGGCGCAACAGGGACAGTTCCATCGTTACCCAAACGAAAAATTTCGACCTTCCCATCCGCCGCAAACGGAACGGAGAGTATAAGATACCACCGGGCACACACCTCTATACCTGTTTCACCTCCGACTTCTTTGTCGAAGACGCCGATCCCTGGCGCGCCGAAGCCTGGGAAATGATGCGCCTGCGCAGCGACCTCGACTTCACGATGATCACCAAACGTATCGACCGGGTAGCGGCTACCCTCCCCGACGACTGGGGTGAAGGTTATCCCAACGTCACGATCTGTTGTACAACAGAAAATCAGGATCGCGCCGACTACCGCCTGCCTATCTACCGCGCCCTCCCCATCCGGCATAAGATTATTATCTGCGAACCGTTATTGACTGCCATCGACCTGCGTCCGTTTGAGGTCGGTTCCTGGGTGGAGCAGGTCGTCGCAGGTGGCGAGTCGGGTAACGACGCCCGCCCCTGTCACTACGACTGGGTGATGGACATCCGCAGTGTCTGTATATATAATAATGTACCCTTCTGGTTCAAGCAAACCGGCGCTCTTTTCGTGAAAGATGGGCATACATACCACATCAAACGCCACTTTCAACACGCCCAAGCACGCAAAGCAGGAATTAATTTTAAGAAATAGAGCACTTTCTGCGGTTTGTAATTAAATAATACCTATTTTTACGCCGTAAAACAATCGAGTTTGTATTTGTTCTTTTTTCGCTATGCTTTGGTTCGTGCCTTCCTGGCCGAACTTCTCATCGTCAGAATCGACACCACATCAACTTATTTGTTGCAATTATCCATTAGGGCTACCCTCCGGATCATGATCAGGACAGCCCCGTTTAGTAATTATAGTATTTATAAATGACATTTCAAGAATTACACATAGCAGAGCCGGTTCTTAAAGCTCTGGTAACCAAAGAATACGAATCACCAACTCCTATTCAGCAACAGGCCATACCAGTAGCCCTCAGCGGGCGTGACCTGTTGGGAATCGCTCAGACCGGAACAGGCAAGACCGCCGCTTTTGCTATCCCCATCATCCAACAACTGATTCAATCCAAAGCCGAAGGCCGCAAACGGGAAATCAAAGCATTGATACTCAC
This sequence comes from Tannerellaceae bacterium, assembly GCA_031555145.1. GTDB lineage: Bacteria > Bacteroidota > Bacteroidia > Bacteroidales > Tannerellaceae > JAJDIA01. Next base: position 21,571 of record JAVBUR010000131.1, read on the forward strand.
CCCCACCCGCGAATTGGCGATACAGATTGACGAATGTTTCCAGGATTACGCCTGCTTTACCCTCCTTCGCCATGCGGTGATCTTCGGGGGCGTAGGCCAAAAGCCGCAAGTAGACCAACTGAAACAGGGAGTCGACATCCTCGTGGCTACACCGGGACGCTTGCTCGACCTGATCAGCCAGCAATATATCTCGCTCGACCATATCCGTCACTTTGTGCTGGATGAGGCCGACCGTATGCTCGACATGGGCTTTATCCACGATATCAAACGCTTGTTACCAATGCTGCCAAAACAGAAACAGACACTCTTCTTCTCGGCCACGATGCCTAAAGTCATCGCCGGCCTGTCGAAGTCTATCCTGCACAACCCCGTCCGGGTAGAAGTAGCGCCGGTAGCCTCGGTAGTCGACACCATCGAACAGCGTATCTACTTCGTAGAGAAACCGCTGAAAGGCGACCTGCTCTTCAATGTACTGCAACGCGAACTGGACAAGTCCGTGCTGGTCTTTTCACGTACTAAACACGGAGCTGACAAGATTGCCCGCATACTCAAGAAAAAAGGCATTGAATGCGACGCCATCCATGGAAATAAAACGCAGGGAGCCCGCCAACGGGCGCTCAGCAATTTCAAGTCGGGAGCTACCCGCGTGATCGTGGCAACCGATATCGCCGCCCGAGGCATCGATATCTCGAACCTGGAAATGGTGATCAACTACGACCTGCCCGATGTGGCCGAAACCTATGTACACCGCATTGGCCGTACCGGCCGTGCCGGACACAGTGGAATTGCCCTCACCTTCTGTTCGGAAGAAGAACGTACAATGGTGAAAGACATCCAGAAACTCACCGGCAAAACGCTGAAAGCGGCCGCTATCCCTTCAATGAATATCTAACATTAAAATACATCATCCAGTATGGCTAAATCCGTTTCGTTCAACAAGCGAGAAATAGAAAAAAAGAAACAAAGTAAAAGAAAGGAAAAAGAAGAACGCAAACTGCAGCGCAAAGCAAGCGGCGGTAGCGGTTCGTTTGAAGACATGATCGCTTATGTAGACGAGAATGGCATGATCACTGATACCCCACCCGATCCCAATCGCAAGATCGAAGTGGATCTGGAAGACATCGCCGTCTCCACTCCCAAAAAAGAAGAATCGGAAGATACCGTACCGACCGGCCACGTAGACTATTTCAATGCCGACAAAGGATACGGCTTTATCAAAGGCGGCGGCGGTCCGGCCGACAAGTATTTCTTCCATATCAGTAACGCTCCGGAGAACATTGCCGAAGGCAACAAGGTAACGTTCGAGCTCGAAAGAGGTCCCAAAGGTATGAACGCAGTTAATATCACCATAATTAAATAAGACAATTATCGTTTTCCATTAAAACAATTCAAATGAACATTTACATTTCAAATTTAAGCTACAGCACTCAGAGTGAAAGCTTACAGGATTTATTCGCGGCGTACGGAGAGGTTACTTCCGCTAACATCATCACCGATCGTGAAACAGGAAGATCACGCGGCTTCGGCTTCGTAGAAATGCCCGACGACGCCGAAGGACAGAAAGCCATCGACGAACTCAACGGTACAGACTTCGAAGGGAAAACGATCAGCGTAAACGTGGCTCGTCCCCGTACTGAAAGACCCGCAGGTGGTGGTTACGGCGGCAACCGCGGTGGCGGTGGTGGCTATGGCAACCGTGGCGGCGGTGGTGGCTACGGCGGTGGCAACCGTGGTGGTGGTTACGGTGGTGGCCGCGATGGCGGCGACGGCTACAACAAAAGACGTTATTAATCCGTAGTATACAGAAAACGGGAAGGTACACAAGGTATCTTCCCGTTTTTTATTGTCTGGTATCCTTCATCTAACTATATCTGAGCCAATGCCTGATCCAAATCGGCCAACAGGTCATCGATATGTTCCGTACCGATCGACAGACGCACCGTCCCCGGATAAATTTCCTGCCCGGCCAGTTCTTCCGCACTCAACTGCGAATGGGTGGTACTGGCCGGATGGATAACGAGCGACTTTACATCAGCCACATTTGCCAACAGCGAGAATATCTCCAGACTGTCGATAAACCGATGGGCCTCTTCCTGCCCACCTTTCACCTCGAAGGTGAATATAGAACCAGCACCATGCGGGAAATAACGTTCATAGAGAGCCTGATCCGGATGGTCGGGCAGCGAAGGATGATTCACTTTCTTCACTTTCGGATGCTGCTGAAGAAAGTCTACCACCTTCAAAGCGTTAGCCACATGGCGTTCCACCCGGAGCGAAAGGGTTTCCAATCCCTGCAACAGGATAAACGCATTGAACGGACTGATCGTCGCCCCGGTATCACGTAGCAGAATAGCACGGACACGGATCGCATAGGCAGCCGCCCCCGCCGCATCGACAAAACGCACACCATGATAACTCGAATCAGGCTCAGTGAGTTGCGGGAACTTGCCGGAAGCCACCCAGTCGAATTTACCGGAGTCAACAATAACGCCACCCAACGAACTGCCATGTCCACCAATGAATTTGGTCGCCGAATGCACCACAATATCTGCCCCATACTCAATCGGGCGGATCAGGTAAGGCGTACCGAAGGTATTGTCGATAATCAAAGGGATCTGGTGGCGATGGGCAATATCGGCCACAGCCTGTATATCAATAATATTCGAATGGGGATTACCCAATGTCTCGATAAACAAGGCTTTCGTATGCTCGCCGATCGCCCGTTCGAAGTTCGACAGATCGCTCGGATCGACAAAGGTCGTCGTCACTCCGTACGTAGGCAGGGTATGCGCCAACAGATTGTATGTACCACCATAGATAGTCTTGGCCGACACGATATGGTCGCCCGCACGGGTAATGTTCAGGATCGCATACGTAATAGCGGCAGCTCCCGAAGCGAGCGCCAGTCCGGCGACCCCACCTTCGAGCGCAGCTACCCGCTGTTCGAAAACGCCCTGAGTCGAGTTAGTCAACCGACCATATATATTACCCGGATCCTGCAGACCGAACCGGGCAGCGGCATGGGCCGAGTTATGAAACACATAGGAAGTGGTTTGATAAATAGGTACGGCCCGGGCATCGGTTGCCGAATCGGGTTGTTCCTGACCTACATGCACCTGCAATGTCTCAAAGTGTAATGCTTTTGTTGCCATAATCGTATTCTTTTAGAATTAGTATTTACTTATTTTATTTTCCAACAAAATTACAATACAAAGGATTATCATACAAGACTTACTTGAAATACAGAAAATAGCACTATTTTTGCATATTCGAACAGAATACACGCACTGAACAGGTCAGTAAAAAGACCCTCTAAAAGAATATTGTTCTATGGACACATTAGACAAAACAGATTTGCAGATACTCCGCACCCTGCAGGAAAATGCCCGACTGACTACCAAAGAACTGGCCGCCCGGGTAAGCCTCTCCTCTACCCCGGTCTTCGAACGCCTCAAACGGTTAGAAAATGGCGGGTATATCAAGAAGTATATCGCCGTGCTCGACGCCGGAAAGCTCAACCAGGGATTCGTCGTCTTTTGCAGCGTAAAACTCCGGCGGCTCAACCGCGACATCGCCGCCGAATTCACCCGCATCATCCAGGACATCCCCGAAGTGACCGAATGCTACAACATCTCCGGCAGCTACGACTACCTCCTTAAAATCCACGCTCCCAACATGAAGTACTACCAGGAGTTCATCCTCAACGTCCTGGGAACCATCGACAGCCTCGGCTCACTCGAAAGCACCTTCGTCATGGACGAAGTAAAGCACCAATACGGCATCCACATCTAAACCGGCATCCCTGCTCAATACTTCTGTAGCAATTTCAACAGTTTACGATCGAGTTGGTGCCCGTGGAAGTCTTCGTAGGCAACGTCTTTCCGCTTGGAGTCAAGTACGCCGAAGTCGCCTCGGAAATTCCACAATCCCCAGCCGATGCCGTGGGAGGTAAGGATATCCAACTGGTCGCCAAACCAGCTGAGGAACACTTCGTGGGGCGTCTCGCTATAACAGCCGCATTCGCCACAATGGACACCCACACCCTGTTTGACAAGATCAATCCAAGGTTGGTAGAAGCGCTCCAGCGTCTCCCGGTTAAATGTTTCGCCATTGATAGTTCCCGGCCATACGGGTATCGGAGCTTCGTCCGGGTTCTTCCACACCCAACTGGCCCGGTAGTGGGATACATAATGCGGGAAGTATCCCCGGCAACTTTGTCCGATAGGCAGGTCGAAAAGCTCAGGAATCACGAGTCCGCCACCATTATTCCCGTCGGCCACAATCAACCGGTCGGGTGTCTGTCCGTGGATCACTTCGATGCAGCCCTTTGCCACCTTCCGGTAAACGTCGCCCGGCACGGAAGTAGAAGCGCCGTACTGATCATTCATATCCTCCTTATAGCAGGGTTCATTCACCAGGTCAAAACTTAATGACGAGGAAGGAATATGTTTGAATCGCTTAGCCCACATCTCCCAATGTGCATAAAAAGCCTGTTGTGCCGCTTCATCTTTCCAGAGGTTGAACGGCTCATGAAAGCCGGCATTGATACAGAAGCCCGGCGCCCGGTGCAGGTTGAGACTTACATGCAGGCCGTATTTATGAGCGGCATAGACTGTCTTCTCCACAATCTCGATGGCCTCTTCGTTGAACTCCACGGTTTCTTCGGGTGTGATGGGGATACCGCTTTGCGGATCATACATCAGATAGCCGGGGTACGACAGAGGGAAACGGACGAAATCAAATCCCCAGTCGGCCATCCACTGGAAGTCCTGTTCGGTTACCGCAAGCTTATCGGCAGTAAAACGACGGGCGGAAAAGAAGTCGAGAATATTAAAGCCTCTCCATCGGGGTAAGGCATTACGGGGCACCGTCTCCTGGCAGGCGGTCAACAAGCCCGGCATCGTGCCCAGTGCGGTAGCGGCGGCAACGCCGAGGGTACTGGTTTTCAAAAATTGTCGGCGATTGATCTGGTTCATGGTATTGCTATTTAGATTATGAATACTATTAGTAGGATAGAGGGGTAACCTCTACCTGTAACAAAGATAGGAAGACAATCTCCCATCACTTGTCTGAAACCAACCCATTTACACTACCTGTGCCGGTTTCGTATGTTGTTTTTGATGCATATTGTTTAGTTTATGACCCATCCGGCGGCATCAGACCGTAGGTTCGCTGCTGGAAGACGGCGCATCTGTCTTTCCGGCAGGCGACAGTTCCGCCTGGATATATTCCTTGGGCGTAACGCCGAAATAGTCGCGAAACGCCTGGCAGAAATAAGAAGGGGAGGAGAAGCCGACCATATATGCGATCTCCGACACGGTGAGATTCCGTTCCTTCATCATCCGGGCTGACTTACGCAAACGTAGTTGGCGGATATAGGAAGCAGGCGATTCGCCAGTCACCTCCTTGATCTTTCGGTTCAGGTGCGTACGGCTTAATCCCAATTCGTCGCACAGGGTTTCGACACTTAGTTCCGGGTTATCGAGCCATTTATCGATACAGGCATTCAGCTTCTGAAGCAGCTTTTCGTCGGCCGACTCGGCCGGTGGCGTGTTCTCTTCCGGTTGCTGTTGCTTGCGGCTGCTTTGAAGGTGACGTTGCAACAGGCGCTCTACAGTGACCCGCAGATACTGCATATGGAACGGTTTGACAATATACGCGTCCGCCCCCTGCTCCAACCCTTCGATCTGCTGCTCGATGCCCGACTTGGCCGTGAGCATGATAAAGGGGATAGTGGCCGTCTGTTCATTATTCCGCACCTTCCGGCAAAACTCATACCCGTCCATCTTCGGCATTAGTATATCACTGATGATCAGGTTGGGCTTCCGTTCCATGGCGAGATGCAAGCCTTCCATACCATCGTGGGCTTCAAGTATCTGATACTCACGTTCGAACTCGGCATAGAGCAATTCGCGAATATCGGGATTGTCCTCTACGATCAGCAGAGTCGTGTTATAGGCCGGTTTGCTGTTCTTCCGAAGCGGTTGTTTATCGGGAATATTATCTGCAAGCAGGCTTCTTTCCGGAATACCGGACAACGTATTGCCTTCAATGACCTCATTCCGTGCAAAGTTCTCTCTCCGGTAAGGCACGCAGACAGTAAAGCTGCTACCCTTTCTGTCGGCACTCTCCAGTTCGATACTACCATGATGTAATTCCACCAGTTTGCGGGTAAGATGCAAACCGATACCCGAACTGTTAGCACGACGCGAAGACTCTTCACCGATCATATAGAACCGTTCGAAAATACGCGCCTGCTGATCCTGCGGTATCCCTTTCCCCGTATCCGATACCATAACAGCCAACACATCCGACGCCCCCTGGCGAACGGTCGAAAGCACAAGTTCCACCCCACCCTGCTCCGTATACTTGAACGCATTGGAAATGAGATTGAACAATATCTTAGTCATAATATCCGTATCTACATATCCCTGAATATCCTCAGGGGTAGACTGAAAAGTGAACGACAAGTTCTTCTCTTCCGCCAGGTGGTTAAAAGAATTTTTCAACTCACGGACAAACGTTGTGATATTCACCTCTTCGACCCGCAGCGTCTTCTTTCCAAACTCAAGCGCCCGTAAATCCATGACCTGATTCACCAGGTGCAGCAGACGGATACCGTTACTATACATTATATTATATGTCTGCAACAGCGACGCATCCTTATTCTTGCTGATCAGCTTGCTCAGAGGCGAGAGAATAAGGGTAAGCGGCGTCCGGATCTCGTGCGAGATATCAGTGAAGAACTGTAGCTTAGCCTGCATCAACTGCTCCTGACGGCGGACGGCCATCCGGTCATTGATATACCGGTAAGCCATATAGGCTATAATTAGGAATAACAGAATATATATCATCTTCGCCCAGATGGTAGCCCAGAAAGGCGGCAACGACTCGATCACCAGCGTACGTGTCAGCGCATTTTCCTTATTATTCATCCACGACCGGATATGCAACGTATACTCACCGGCACTCAGATTCGTATAGGTCACCATATTATTCTTAACCGACCGCCATTGCTTGTCGAAGCCCTCCATCATCACCTCATACTGCACCTTCTGGGGCGAGATATACTCAATGGCCGCGAACTCGATCGAGAAACTGTTCTGCGCATGATTAAGCACAATCCGGTCCGAATAGTCGAGCGACCGCGACAACACATGCTGCAGATCGCCAATCTCTACCTTTTCATTAAAGATATACAGATTAGTCAGCAGCAAGTTCAGCGGCTCCGAAACCTTATCACTTTTCTCTTCGGGACGGAAGGAAGTAATCCCCTTCATCGAACCCACCAGGAAACGCCCCGACGAAGTCTTCACCAGGGCATTGCGGATAAACTCATTCGTATAAAGCCCATCGGCTGTAGTATAGTTGACAAAAGCATCCCTGGCAGTGTCCAACATCGACAGTCCATTATTGGTAACGATCCAAAGATTGCCCTCCTGGTCTTCCTCTATCCCGTTAATGATGATATTGGGCAGTCCGTCCGTAATGGCATATGTCCGCTTTATCTCCCGGGCTTTGTCCAGGCAGACCAGACCGCCACGCGTGCCTACCCAGAGATTCCCCGCTTTGTCAGCCTTCAGGCAGGTGACAATATCGTTAGGCAGCTTCCCATTCTTCAGCGTATAATACGTAAACAATTGCTTCGCCGGGTCATACGAACACAGCCCCCGGTACGTACCAAACCACCATATCCCATTCACATCAAAGCAAAGAATACTACAATAATTATCGATCAGTTGGTTCTGACTGCCCTTGGATTCATCCCGCACAAGATAGTCAAACGTACGAGTGGCAGGAGTATAAATATTGATCCCGCCACCATTCGTACCGAACCAGATACGCCCATCGGCATCCTCTTTGATATCGTTTACGTGCGAGGCAAGCAGCCCATGAGGTGCTTCCCCTTTAGGCAGGCGCAGGTCGAAGGTATTTGTCTGCAAATTATAACGAATAGCCCCGTCCAGGAAAGTTCCGATCCAGAGATACCCTTTACTGTCTTCAAACATACTCAGGGCAACATTATTGAACAGTCGACTTTCATCGCCCTCCCCATAGTGCCTGATAATGCGGTAATCCTGGTCGAGTTGGTAAACACCCTTCCCATCCACACCCAGCCAGATATGCTTGCGCGAATCCATAAAGAGCGGCTGCACAGCACCTTCACCGATAGTCGGTTCCTTGGCAAAGGGATTGAAGTGATAGTTGGTAAAGAAACTCTTTTCACTGGGAATCATAAACAGCCCCTTCTGGAAAAATCCCATCCAGATGTTCCCTTGCTTATCTTCACACATATCCTGCACCTTGGTGTCGGATATATCGATCTCGGAACTCGATACAGGCCGCTCAAGCAACTTCCCCTGTGTCGTGGAATACACCCGGAAGCCCGTGCCCATCGTCCCGATCCAGATATTACGCTGGCTGTCACGCCAAAGGTAATTCACCTTCCGGATATTCTCCTGAAAAGGCCGGAAAGACTGAGTCGCAAAAGAATAAATACAAATCCCCCCTGTCAGGGAACCGATCCACACATTCCCATCCATATCCTCACAGATAGACGAAATCACGTTCGACGTAATCCCGTTCCGGTTATCCGGATGATAGCGGAAAGTACGGAACGTGCCATTCTCCGGATTGTACACACTCAATCCTTCCTGCCCGGAACCAAACCAAAGATTACCGAACCGGTCTTCGTAGATCACATTAATATGATCGCTGCAAATACCCGAGTTAAGCGTATTGAAGTAGATACACTCATTCGTCTCAGGACTAATCCTCACCACTCCGTTAGCTGAGATACAAGCCCAGATATAGCCCTGATGATCTTCAGTGAGATAATAAAACTGCGTAATCTCCTTCTCCTTGTCGATATGCGGCACCCGCAGAGGGTGGAACCGGTCGGTCTCTTTATCATATATACAAAGCCCGGTCAGCGTGGCAATCCACAAATGGCCACGACTGTCTTCATACACCCTCCGGATATGGTTATTGATCAGCGACGTGCTATCGCCGGGAATATTGCGAAAAGTAACGAACCGGTGTCCATCAAAACGGTTCAGCCCATCTTCGGTAGCTACCCAGATATATCCTTCCCGGTCTTGAACAACGGAAGTGATATAAGAACTGGACAATCCGTTGTCCACGTCATAAAAGCGAGGCTGCTGCCCGTAGGCCGTGCATAACGTAAACAGGAGAAGAGTGATACTCCAAAGACTCTTTCTATTGGCTTTTATCAATTGGTGCATAGGTGTGGTGGTTCTTTCAACAACACCCGCAAAACTACGAAAAAAACCATCCAAAAGCAGTGACCAACCGAAAAAGAATACCGCCCATACCGGCAAATAGTTCATTTTCTAAATGAAATGGATTAAAATCGACAACCCTTGTAGGGAGACCAGCCGCATTGTGCCCGAATTTGAAATCTCGGATCGTTTTTTCCGCATAGTTTTGTGCTATTACTAATTTGTTACCTAAATGATATACCTGATGCGGCTATTCAGACTTATACCGGCACTTATGCTTATCATGACCACCGGCTGCCGGTTCTCCGACCACAGCTGCGAGGGCGAGGATACCCAACTGTCCTTGTCTTTCTCTCCACCCGATGTCTCGGTAATTACCGAGCATACCCCCCTGTTGATTACGCCCGACGACTCCAATGTGTTGGCCATCTGCTTTGCCTCCACGCAGACTGACCAGGGAGAACAGTCGTACGTCTTTACCATCGACGAAGACATTGATTTCTCGACATTGCAGATGGCTGTACATTCCGGAACCGCTACGGATAACCGTATCAACGGACATAAAGTAACCCCGATACCAGCCTCTTTCTTTACAGATACCAACTATCTCTTATACGAAATCGGCCCGTATACCAATAAGGGAGAGAACACCATCAGCCTGCTGGGAAAAGCGACGGCCGAACGCAGCGTACATCCGGTCTATGTAATCGGTTCCTTCCACCTGATGACTGCGGAGCATGGCTTTGTGATCAGTAAGCCCTCTGTCCTGCAGACCGGCGATTGGGCCGGCCAGGGCATGCCCTTCTATGCCGAATCCATCACCTACTCTAAGATCTACGACATAAAACAAACAGGTAGAACCTACCTGTACATACCCGACTGGACAGGGGAAAAGATCGTTGTCATCATCAACAAAGCAGTAGCTGTACAACTAACGGAGAAAACCGAAGACTGGATCGATATCAGTAGTCATATTTCCTCAGGAGAGAACCGGATCGATATCAAGCTATATGGTTGGAGAGAAAACCTCACCGGTCCCTTCTTCCTCACCGACACCGTCCTTGTAGCATCACCCGACGGTCGGCAATATACATTCAAACCCACCGGCATGCAATCGGAATTTAAACTCCGTCAATAACCAACAACATAATTCATCCCAGGCTTGTTATACCCATAGGAACAACTGATAGTCAGTGAGATTTTCTATTGTAGGATAATTAGTCTAATGAATTATGAACTTTGATATTGCAATCATCGGTGGTGGTCCGGCCGGGTATAACGCTGCGGAGAAAGCAGCCGCAAACGGACTTCGCACCCTTTTATTTGAAAAGAGTAACGTCGGGGGCGTCTGCCTGAACGAAGGATGTATCCCGACCAAAACACTGCTATATGCAGCCAAGCTGGCCGATAGTGCCCGGCATGCCGGGAAGTATGGCGTAGGCATCGAAGGGACAGTCGTCCCCGACCATGCGAAGATCATCGCTCGGAAAAATAAAGTCGTCCGTAAACTGACCGCCGGTGTAAAAGCCAAACTAACCTACGGTGGAGTTACCCTCGTAAACGGTTGGGCAACACTGTCCGGTGAAAAAGACGGCCATATCCTGATCCAAAGCAACGGCGAGGAATACAGCGTCAGCTACGTACTCCTTTGCTCCGGCTCCGAAACCATCATTCCTCCCATCAAAGGCCTCGAAGGATCTGGCTACTGGACGTCGAAAGAAGCGCTGGATGCAACAGAACTTCCCGCCTCGTTAGCCATTATCGGCGGCGGCGTGATCGGAATGGAGTTCGCCTCTTACTTCAACAGCATGGGTGTAAAAGTCGAAGTCATCGAGATGCTGCCTGAGATATTAGGCGCCATCGACGGTGAAGTTTCCGCCATGCTCCGCTCCGAATACACCAAAAAAGGTGTCCGCTTCCACCTGCAAACCAAAGTGGTCGAAGTCATCCCGCAAGGCGTAGTCATTGAGAAAGACGGACAAACCTCCACCATCGAAGCCACGCAGATATTATTGAGTACCGGGCGAAAGCCCAATATCACCGGCTTCGGTCTGGAAAGCCTCCCCGTGGAAGCCGACCGCAAAGGGGTAAAGGTAAATGCCTATATGCAGACCTCCCACCCCCGTATCTATGCCGCCGGCGATATCACCGGCTTCTCCCTGCTGGCACATACGGCCATCCGCGAAGGAGAAGTAGCCATCAACCATATCGTCGGTATCGACGACCCTATGAGCTACCGCGCCATCCCCGGCGTGGTCTACACCAACCCCGAGATAGCCAGCGTCGGCAAAACGGAAAAGGAACTGGATGCCGAAGGTACCCCCTACCGCGTCATGAAACTGCCGATGACCTACTCCGGCCGCTTTATGGCCGAGAACGAAGACGTAAACGGCCTCTGCAAGATCATCATCGATGCAGACGAGCATATAATCGGCTGCCATATGATCGGCAACCCAGCCTCGGAACTGATCGTCACAGCCGGAATCGCGATTGAAGAAGGCTTCACCGTCGATCACTTCAAACGCTTCGTCATCCCGCATCCCACCGTCGGCGAAATCTTCCGGGAAGTCATTTTCGAGTAAAGAGAATCCGGTATGTTCTGTATCAATAATACACAGAAAGACGTATGGTTCAACCTGGCGGCAGAAGAATATCTGCTGAAACAGACCGAAGGCAATTACTTTATGCTTTGGCAGAGTAACCCAACCGTCGTCGTAGGCAAGCACCAGGACGTGTACCGGGAAATCGATCTGGACTACACCATGCGACAAGGCATACAGGTCGCCCGCCGTTATACCGGCGGCGGCGCCGTCTATCACGACGCCGGCAACCTGAACCTGACGTTTATCGAAACCACCCGCGCGGCTGATTTCGACAAATACACCACCTGGATCATGGATGCCCTGACTCCCTATGGCCTGCCGCTTCGTACCGACAGCCGGCGAGGCATCTACATCCGCAACCTCAAGATATCGGGCAGTGCCCAGTGTATCTGGAAAGACCGGGTGTTGTATCATGCCACGTTATTGTTTAATTCCGACCTCGAGAAACTCCGGTCCGCCTTGCTTTCCCGCGAATTACAGGCCGTAGTCCACAACGACAGAAAACGAATCTACGTAGGTTCAGTCAGCAGTCCTGTCACCAATATTGCCGATCATCTTTCGCATCCGGTCCCCATCGACGACTTCCGGCAATACCTCGCCGATTACTTCCTGCGCCGGGAAGACGGCCACTCCGGTTATTCATTAACCGAAGCCGACAAGAGTGCAATCATCCAGTTACGCCGGCAGAAATACATGCAGCCCCGCTGGAATTACAACGCATTATCTGACAGTAGGATAGCAGGCCGTAAAACAATTTAAATTCAGATAGTGTTTAGTTAATATCAGATAGGTTATACCTCTTAATCACAACAAATAAATCAATAGGTTATGTCAAGATTTGAAATAAAAATGCCCAAGCTGGGCGAAAGCATTACAGAAGGAACCATTATCTCCTGGGCGGTGAAAGTCGGTGATGATATTAAGGAAGACGATGTGTTATTCGAAGTTAATACTGCCAAGGTGAGTGCGGAAATCCCCTCACCGGTCGCTGGTAAAATCATAGAAATATTGTTTAAGGAAGGTGATACAGTATCAGTAGGTACGGTAGTCGCCATTGTACAACTCCCCGGCGGGGAAGACACAGGCGAACCAACAGCCACACCAGCTGTGGATTCCGCACCGGCTGCGACACAGTCTACACCGGTCAGCCAGCCGGCTTCTCAAGCCGTTGCACAACCGGCTCCTGCCAGCCAACCGACAGTAGCCCCAACTACCCCGGTCGCTACCACAGTCAAGACTGAAACCGACCGCTGGTATTCACCCATTGTCCTCTCGAAAGCCAAAGACGCCGGTATCGGTTCCGACGAACTGGACAGCGTACCGGGCACAGGCTTCGCCGGACGACTCACGAAACGGGATATAGAAACCTATATCCAACAGAAAAAAGAAGGTAAGCCCGCCACTGCGCCGACAGTACAGACCGCTCCGGTCGCATCCGTAGCCCCTACGGCACAACCGACCCCGGCCAAAGCTGCTCCGGCCAGCGCCACTCCCGTCAGCAGCAGCGCCGATGTGGAAGTGATCCCGATGGACCCCGTACGCCGGATCATTGCCGACCGTATGGTAGCCTCCAAACAGATATCCCCGCACGTAACCAACGTCATCGAAGCCGACGTTACCCATCTGGCAAAGTGGCGCGAACAGCACAAAGACGCTTTCAAAGCACGCGAAGGCATCAGCCTCACCTTCATGCCGGCTATCGCCGAAGCAGTGGCGCAGGCCCTGATCAAGTTCCCGCGTGTCAACTCGTCGGTCGATGGCTATAACATCCTCCAAAAGAAACAGATCAACGTCGGTATTGCCGTCTCGTTAGACAACGGCAACCTGATCGTGCCCGTCATTAAGCACGCCGACCAGTTAAGCCTTAAGGGACTGGCCGTATCTATCAACACACTGGCCGCCAAGGCTCGCAAGAATACGTTGGCAATGGATGATATCCAGGGCGGTACATTCACAATCACGAACTTCGGCTCGTTCAAGAGCCTGTTCGGTACACCGATCATCAATCAGCCCGAAGTCGCTATCCTCGGCGTAGGCATTGTCGAAAAGAAACCGGCAGTGATCGAAACACCCGACGGTGATATGATCGCGATCCGTCATAAAATGTACCTCTCGCTGTCGTACGACCATCGGGTAATCGACGGCTCCCTGGGCGGCAACTTCCTCAAGTATGTAGCCGACTATCTCGAAAACTGGCATGAGTAATCACATTAATGAAGTATCCATCATGAAACATTCCATCAAAACAACCGATAAAGAAACCCTTGCCCACTGGTTCTACCTCATGACCCTCGGACGGGCTATTGACGATAAAGCACCCGCCTACCTGTTGCAGTCACTGGGCTGGTCGTTCCATGCTCCCTATGCCGGTCACGACGCCATCCAGCTGGCTATCGGACAGGTATTCAACCGGGAAGAAGACTTCCTCTTCCCCTACTACCGCGATATGCTGACTGCCCTGTCGGCCGGTATGACAGCGGAAGAGCTCATTCTCAATGGCCTCTCCAAAGCCACCGACCCGGGCAGCGGCGGACGGCACATGTCCAATCACTTCGCCAAACCGGAGTGGCATATCCAAAACGTATCATCGGCCACCGGTACACACGACCTCCATGCTGTAGGCGTAGCCCGTGCCCTGGTCTACTACAACAAACCGGGGGTAGCGATCACCTCCCACGGTGAAGCTTCCACCTCGGAAGGCTTTGTATACGAAGCTATCAACGGCGCCTCCACCGAACGCCTGCCGGTCATCTTTGTAATACAGGATAACGGCTTCGGTATCTCCGTCCCCAAGAAGGAACAGACTGCCAACCGCAAAGTGGCTGACGATTTCAGCGGCTTTAAGAACCTCCGCATCATCCATTGCAACGGCAAAGACGTATTCGATTCGATGAACGCCATGACCGAAGCCCGCAAATACGCTATCGAACACCGTAACCCGGTGATCGTACAGGCCAACTGTGTACGTATCGGTTCGCATTCCAACTCCGATAAACAGACCTTGTATCGCGATGAGCACGAACTGGCCTATGTCAAAAGCGCCGACCCGTTGCACAAATTCCGCCGGATGCTGATCCGTTACGACCGCTTCACGGAAGAAGAACTGAAGCAAATCGAAGCCAAAGCGAAGGAAGACCTGAGTGTCGCTAACCGCAAGGCCATTGCTGCCCCCGACCCCGACCCAAAATCGATCTTCAACTTCGTCGTACCCGATCCCTATGTCCCCCAGAAATATACCGACGGTGTACATCACCAACAGGAAGGCGAAAAGAAGAACCTTGTCACCGCCATCAACGAAACGCTGAAAGCCGAATTCCGCCAGAACCCCGACACCTTCCTCTGGGGACAGGATGTCGCCAACAAGGAAAAGGGCGGCGTATTCAACGTCACCAAAGGCATGCAGCAGGAATTTGGCGAAGCCCGCATCTTCAACGCACCCATTGCCGAAGACTATATCGTAGGAACAGCTAACGGCATGAGCCGCTTCGACAAAAAAATCCGGTTGGTTATCGAAGGCGCCGAGTTCGCCGACTACTTCTGGCCGGCCATCGAACAGTACGTCGAGTGTACGCACGACTACTGGCGGAGCAACGGCAAATTCTCGCCCAATATCACCATCCGCCTGGCCTCAGGCGGTTATATCGGCGGTGGACTCTACCACTCACAGACATTAGAAGCCTCGCTCGCCTCACTGCCCGGTGCCCGTATCGTGTATCCGTCGTTTGCCGACGATGCCGCCGGCCTGCTGCGTACCAGCATACGGTCGGAAGGGACCACCCTCTTCCTCGAACCGAAAGCACAGTATAATGCCGTCGAAGCCTCAGCCATCATACCCGACGACTTCGAAGTCCCGTTTGGTAAAGCCCGCATTCGTCGCCCCGGTACCGACCTGAGTATTATCACCTATGGCAATACGACCCACCTCTCCCTCCAGGCCGCCGACAAACTGGCGCAGGATGGCGTAGGAAATATCGAAGTACTGGACCTGCGCTCCCTCATCCCCCTGGATAAAGACGCAATCCTAGCCACAGTCAAGAAAACAGCGAAAGTCCTGGTCGTACACGAAGACAAAGTCTTCTCCGGCTTCGGCGCAGAGATCGCCGCCATGATCAGCGACGAGATGTTCCAACTGCTCGACGCCCCGGTAAAACGTGTCGGCTCTACCTTCACCCCCGTCGGCTTCAACCCGATACTCGAACGGGCAGTCCTGCCTGGTGTCGCCCGTATCTACGATGCCGCCAAAGAATTATTAATATACTAACAGAGGAGGATTACAGATGAAAAGAATCGGTATGTTCTACGGCAAAGAAGCCGTCAAAACAAGCACCATAGCCCAACAACTCATAGCCGCCTTCGAGGGAGACCATATAGACATCATCCCGGTCGAAGAAGCGACCCCCAAGGATTTTGAAAAGTATGCCAATATCATCGTCGGCGCCTCCACCTGGTTCGACGGTGAGTTACCCACTTACTGGGACGAGACACTTCCCGAAGTCAACTCATCCAACCTGAAAGGAAAGCATGTCGCCATCTTCGGCCTCGGCGACCAGGTCAATTACCCCGAAAACTTCCTCGACGGCGTAGGCCTTCTGGCAGAAGCCTTTGAAGCCGCCGGCGCCACCATCGTCGGCCTCACGGACCCGGCCGGTTTCCATTTCGAACGCTCCCGTGCCCTACGCAACGGCCAATTACTTGGCCTCGGTATCGACATCGAAAACCAACCCGACCAAACCACCCAACGCATCAACGCCTGGGTGAAACAACTCAAAAAAGACTTTGCGCATTAACCACTCATTTACCCCTTATCTCAGCCCCGGCTTAAAACCGGGGCAAGAGATAATCTTTAAGTTTGACCGAATCTGAATGTTTTTGTAGGGGGTAGGGTTGTTATTTTTGTAGCGTCTGCAACCATCCGGAGTTCCATCTGCATGGAACTAAAAGTTTATCATAAGGAACAAAAAGTTCCATCAGCATGAAACAAAAAGTTTATGCAGGTGGAACTTTTAGTTCCATGCTGATGAAACTCCTCCTGCATCACAGCCTCGATTTCAGAGGCCGGTCATGCCGGTTTGCCTAGTCCTACACAATACGCGTGACAGATGTGACAGCAAATTACCCTAAAAACGGATCTGTCACGGCTATCTGTCACGCACTCAATCTACTCGAAGTCAGAACAATAACACCCTTCGCGTGGCAGCATGACAGATGAATTTGAAAAAAGCTTCGTGTAGAGAACGCAGTCGATTCACAAAGGACAACGTGCACAGAGTTTCAAATTGTACAGTATTTGAACATTTTTGTGTGGGTGAATACCGCGTCAGCGGTATCGTGTTGGTAGCCGTGGGTGCAAGCCCACGGACATGTAATTGGATTGTGTTTTATGCGCCGCGTCAGCGGGTCCGGGCAACCAAAACGGCACCCGTGAACGCGCGGATAAAACAACAAAACAATAAATTTCCCTGGGGTTTGCCCCACGGCCTCCCACAAGCAAAACCGGACCCCGGTTTAAACCCCACACATATATTAG
>JAVBUR010000118.1:0-13039 GCA_031555145.1 Tannerellaceae bacterium
GAACCTTCCTCGACGGAGAAAACATCTACGACAAACCGCTGTCGAAAACAGGCATACTCGTGATGGGGAATGAAGGCAATGGCATCCGTCCCGAAATCGAATCGCTTATCAATGAAAAGCTGTATATCCCCAACTACCCGGTTGGGCAGGAGACATCAGAGTCGCTCAATGTGGCAGTGGCTACCGCTATCACTTGTGCCGAGTTTCGCCGCCGCAGCAGAGAGGCCTGATAAGCGGTAAACAGCAACCCGGCTGCCGACGGAGACCTCCCCGGAAAACATCCTCCACTCTTCAGGCAATGCAAACGGCAACGGCCGGAAATCCGCAGGCACCGGGATCAGTATCCCATCATAAAAAGCCGTCCCCGCCAACTCTTCCGTCAACGGGAAAACACCGGCTAATGTACCATCGTCGGCCAGTTCGATATAGTGCAGAAATAAAACGTCTTTATACCAGACATAATGGGCGGCAAGGCGGCGCATACAAAAGGTCTCTGTTATTCTTCACGGAAAGGAGTCCCGTAATTATACCTCATCAGACTCAGACTGTCCACATATACCTTGTAGTAAGTGGAATCCATATTGTCGAGACGGATTGAGCCAAATACACGGCGAACCTGGCGGGTAGGCAGCGTTTTGAGTACGGCCTCATAATAGCCATCCCGGCTGATCTCTTTCGTAACAGAGATGACCGTATCACGTTGCTCGGCACTCAAACGCAGTTCAGGCTTGAACTTCAGTTCTTTCTTCAATCCCCAGAAACGCACACCCAATACAAACGAACTGCCCGAGGCATAATTGGATTCCGGCTTGATGTCGAATACCACACCATTGAACAAAGCAGAGGGTTCCATTACAAACGAATTGCGGCGCGGCCAGATATCCACCGAATCCCGGTTAGATGAAGGACCGGCATCCGCCTGTATGTCACCCAAGGCGGCAATGCGCTTATCAAGATCAACCGACACACGTTCATACAGTTTGACATACATATCCAGGTTACGTCCATACCATACAAGCGAACTATCATATTGTGCCTGGGTGATATCGTATTTACGGAAAACCGATTGATAAAGAGCCAACTTCGTGGTGTCTTCCCTATATTGCTGGTAATTTGTACTGGTCATGGCTTCGGCGATCATCATATCGGTCAGTACTTTTTGCATATCCTTCTCCGAAAGGATACCTTTAGGCACCTTACTACAGGCTGCCATTCCGGCGACAGCCAATAAGATCATGCCATATGTCCGCCAGTTAAACCGCATTTATTTTGCTGTCGATGGGCTTTTCTCTGTTGAAAGACTGATGGAGAGGGTACGTCTGAAGAACAGGATCAGTATAAAAACCCCTACACAAATAGCAGAGTCGGCCAAATTGAAGATCGGACGGAAGAAGACAAACGGCTCACCTCCCCAGATAGGCACCCAGTCAGGAAGGATGGTGTCGATCAGTGGGAAGTAGAACATATCCACCACCTTTCCATGCAGCAAAGTGCCATAACCACCGCCTTCAGGCATAAAGGTTGCCACCTGTCCATAGCTGCTGTCAAAGATAACCCCGTAAAACACACAATCGATGATATTACCGATTGCCCCCGCAAAGATCAGTGCAATGCAGGCAACAAATCCAAAGTGTAAGTTTTGTTTAAGAATCTTATACAGGAAATAACCGATAAAGCCCACGGCTATGATACGGAACACGGTAAGGAACAACTTGCTGATCACCTCCAGTCCGAAAGCCATCCCGGGATTCTCGGTAAAATAAATATAAAACCAAGGTGTGATCTCGATACTCTCATGCAACTGCATGTGCGTCTTCACCCAGATCTTTAACACCTGGTCAAGCAGAAGGAGCAGTATTATGATCAACACTGCTCCCCATCCTTTGGAATATCTCATATTACTTCGCACCCCCTTGTTTGGCTTCGATACTTAATGTCGCATGAGGAACAGCGCGCAGTCTTTCTTTCGGGATCAGCTTACCTGTTTCGCGGCAAACGCCGTACGTCTTGTTTTCGATACGGATCAAAGCGGCCTGGAGGTTCTGGATGAACTTCATCTGACGCTGAGCCAATCGTCCGGCTTCTTCTTTCGACAGGGTAGCGGCACCTTCTTCCAACACTTTGAACGTGGGGGAAGTATCGGCGACATCATTGCCGTCTGAATTGGTAATACCGGAGCGAAGCATTTCATAATCTTTTTTTGCCACGTCCAGCTTTTCTAATATAATGGCGCGAAACTCCTCGAGTTCAGCATCCGAATATCTGGTTTTCTCTGCCATAATCATACTTTCTATTGGTTCAACATTCTATTTTTAACACGCTACTCTGATGCAGTCCAAATATACGAAGATATATGTCAGCAACAAGATGTAGACATTTATTTTTTATGCTTCGTCCACCTTATCGATACGGATCGACACCGTGAAGTCTTCAAAGTCGAGCAAAACGGGTTCGCTCAAGATGTCAACGGTCTTCAAAGCTACCGCCAGTACCTGGTTGCAGATATACTCGTTGTAGGCAGCCACTGCATCGTCTATTTCTACTGTCGAGAGGATATGGATCTTGATCTTGTCCGTAATATCCAGTCCGCTGCTCTTGCGGAGGTTCTGGATACGGTTCACCAGTTCACGCGCCAGGCCTTCCTTGCGGAGGTCTTCGGAGACGGTGATATCCAATGCTACCGTCAGGCGGCCCTCATTGGCAACCAACCAACCCGGGATATCTTCGGAAATGATCTCGACATCGGCCAGTTCCACCACGGCTTCCTGTCCGGCGACGGTAAAGGCAAACGAACCGTTTTTTTCGAACGCCAGGATATCTTCCTGCGGCATTACCTGAATTACAGCAGCCAGGTCTTTCATAATCTTACCGTAGCGCGGTCCGAGTTTCTTGAAATCCGGTTTGACCTTCTTAACAAGAATACCGTCAGCATTGTTCACAAACTTCAATTCCTTCACGTTCACTTCGTTCAGGATAAGATTTTTTACTTCTTCGATGCTATCTTGTTGATGGGCGTCCATCACAGGCACCATCAGCGTTTGCAGCGGTTGGCGCACCTTGATGTTCACCTTGCGGCGCAGGGCGAGTACCATCGACGAAATATCCTGTGCCATCTGCATCCGTTCTTCCAGTCCCTTGTCGATACGACTTTCGTCGCATACGGGGAAGTCTGAGAGATGGACGGATTCCACGGTTTCACGTCCCGTTGCACCGGTCAGGTCGAGGAAGAGGCGGTCGGCGTAGAACGGCGCGATCGGCGACATCAGTTTGGCCACGGTTTCGAGGCAGGTATAGAGTGTCTGGTAGGCCGACAGCTTATCTTCCGTCATGCCTCCGCCCCAGAAACGGCGACGGTTGAGGCGTACATACCAGTTACTCAGGTGATCGTTGACGAATTCCGAGATGGCGCGTCCGGCACGTGTCGGCTCGTAGGTGTCAAAATAACCGTCCACATCCTTCACCAGCGTATTGAGCAGGGAGAGGATCCAACGATCGATCTCCGGTCGTTTCTCCCAGGCCACATCGGGCTGGCTGTAGTCGAAGCCGTCCACATTGGCATAGAGCGAGAAAAAGGAGTAGGTATTATATAATGTACCGAAGAACTTACGGCGCACCTCGTCCATTCCTTCCGGGTCGAACTTGATGTTATCCCACGGCGAGGCGTTGGTGATCATATACCAGCGCAGCGGATCGGAGCCGTTGGCATCGATCGTCGCAAACGGATCGACGGCGTTGCCCAATCGTTTCGACATCTTGTTGCCGCTCTTATCCAGCACCAGTCCGTTCGACACAACGGCCTTGAACGACACACTGTCGAACACCATCGTAGCGATGGCATGGAGCGTAAAGAACCAACCACGTGTCTGGTCTACCCCTTCGGCAATGAAGTCGGCGGGATATACCCGGCCGCTGTCCAACGCCTCCTTGTTTTCAAACGGATAGTGGATCTGCGCATACGGCATCGCGCCTGAGTCGAACCATACGTCGATCAGGTCGGATTCGCGCTTCATCGGCTGTCCTTTCGACGAGACAAGCACAATATCATCCACATACGGACGGTGCAGGTCGATCAGGTCGTAGTTCGCCTTTGTATAGGTGCCCGGTGTAAAGCCTGCAAACGGATTTTCTTCCATCAGCCCGGCCTTTACCGATTTTTCTATTTCGTTGTAGAGTTCTTCTACCGAACCGATACACTTCTCTTCCGAACCGTCTTCGGCGCGCCAGATAGGCAACGGTGTACCCCAATAGCGGCTACGGCTCAGGTTCCAGTCCTGGAGATTTTCCAACCATTTGCCGAAGCGGCCGGTACCGGTGCTTTGCGGTTTCCAGTTGATCGTATTGTTGAGTTCGATCATCCGTTCGCGGCAAGCGGTGGTGCGGATAAACCAGCTGTCGAGCGGGTAGTACAACACCGGCTTGTCCGTACGCCAGCAATGCGGGTAGTTGTGGACTTGCTTTTCGATGCGGAACACGCGGTTCTGCACCTTGAGCATCATGCATAGTTTGATATCGAGTGTTTCATCTTTGTCGGTCAGCTCGGGATCGTAGGCGTTCTTGACGAAGATGCCGGCAAACGGGTCGTAGTCGGCTGCGTTCATCTGTTCCTGCACGAAAGCGGGATCGAGGTCCTCCAACCGGTAGAACTTACCCGTCAAATCGACCATCGGACGCATGGCGCCGTCTTTGTCGCGCATCATGAGCGGCGGCACACCGTTGGCTTTCCCTACCCGGGCGTCGTCGGCACCAAAGGTCGGTGCAATGTGGACGATACCGGTACCGTCTTCCGTCGTCACGAAGTCGCCCGTGATCACACGGAACGCTCCTTCACCCGGGTTCACCCATGGGATCAGTTGTTCGTAGTGCATACCGGCCAGCTCCGCGCCTTTCCATTCGGCTACTACGCGGTAAGGCACCAGCTTGTCGCCTTCCTTGTAGTCTTCGAGCGCCAGTTCGGCTGCTTTCGGATTGAACAAAGCGGAAACAAGATCTTTTGCCAAGACCACCGTCATCGGGATACTGGTATAAGGATTGTACGTTTGTACAGCTACATAGGTGATATTCGGGCCTACACAGAGGGCGGTATTCGAGGGTAGCGTCCACGGTGTGGTGGTCCAGGCCAGGAAATATGCATCGCCAAAGCCTTTCATCTCTTCCTTCGGGTCAAGAATGTAGAACTGTGCCGTGCAGGTGGTATCCTTCACGTCACGGTAGCAACCGGGCTGGTTCAGTTCGTGCGTGCTCAGCCCCGTACCGGCAGCCGGCGAATAGGGTTGAATGGTATAGCCTTTATAGAGGAGGTCCTTGTTGTAGAGTTCTTTCAACAGGTACCACAGCGTTTCGATGTAACGGTTGTCGTAGGTGATATACGGATCGTCCATATCCACCCAGTAGCCCATCTGCTTCGTCAGGTCTTCCCACTCCTTGGTAAACTTCATGACGTCCTTACGACAGGCGGCGTTGTATTCGGCCACGGTAATCTTCTTTCCGATATCTTCCTTAGTGATACCGAGCGCTTTTTCCACACTCAGTTCCACCGGCAGGCCGTGGGTATCCCAACCGGCTTTGCGCTTGACTTCAAAACCTTTCATGGTTTTGTAGCGACAGAAGATATCTTTGATCGAACGGGCAATCACGTGGTGGATACCGGGCATCCCGTTCGCCGAAGGCGGGCCTTCGTAAAACACAAACGACGGGTGTCCGGCGCGGATGGCCAGACTCTTGCGAAAGATGTCGCCATCTTCCCACTGCTTCAGCATCTCCTTGTTCACTTGCGCCAAGTCGAACTTCGAATATTCCGCAAACTTCTTACTCATATAGCTGTTGTAATTATCGTCTTCTTAAAAATTGAGTGCAAAGTTACTCATACAATTCGAAATAGGCAATAAAAATAGATTGCACAGCGCATAAAACAAACAAAAAAACAGTTATTACCGGCATTCGGTAGAAGTATGGTTCTCATTCAAGGGGTTTATTATCAACGCTATGATAGCTTATCCTTCGCACAGCCGTGCGAAGATGTTCGCACAATTATGGGAAGAAGTTCGCACGGCTATGCGAACATCTTCGCACGGCTATGCGAAGGATAACCGATCAGGAGGGTGAAAATAAAAGTTCGTGACTCCGGTAATACCTTATTGGGATGTCGGCTATAAACTTACCAGCCGCCACCACCGCCTCCACCGCCACCGCCTCCGGAAAAGCCGCCTCCACTGCTACCGGAACTCCAACTTCCGCCGGAAGAAGAGGACGAGGAAGATGCGGGATCGATACGAGCACTGCTGATGGATGAGGAGAATGAACCGGCTAACGCTCCATAAACCAGCGGTTCGGAGCCTTTGTACCAATCAGGTTCATAATTATAGCGCGCGAGTACGGACTCGAACTTGCGGCTCCATTGGTTTTCCACATTCAGGGCGATAGCATAGGGCAGCATCCGTTCGAACAATTCGGGGGTCTGTTCGGGTGGTGTAAGCAGGTTCAGCCGATGCTCTTCGGCTGTCTTGAGATACATGCGGAAGCCTTCCAGTTCGGCTGAAGTCTTCGCACCGAGCGGAGTAGGCGCTTTGATCAACCAGACATAGAAACCGTAAATCACCAACACCAGAAAAACAAACACAGCCGATATCACGCTATCCGAAGCCACAAACAGCACTCCCGCCCCAATCGTAGCAAAACCCATCAACCCCATCGGGAGCAGGAAAAAGAGCCAGAAAAGTAATGTAAAGCAGCCTTTGGATGCTGTAGGCGATACTTTTTTACCAAACAACGACATCAGGAGAATCACTATCAACGGTACCGTAAAGAAGTACATACCAGCCGTTGTCACCGACGGGCTCATCAAGAGATAAAACACCAGCACAGACACAGCAACGAAAGCACCCCATCCGATATACTTGAGGTTCTTGAGATAATAATCCGTCAGATTGACCTTGGCGGAAAGAGAATCACGCAGCGCCAGCGTCGCCTTTGCAAAACACGTATGGTTCTTGTCCGCCACGACCAGTGTCTTGGCCGATTTGAACAGCGTATCGTACAGCACCTGTTCTTCTTCCGACAACGTCGCCACGCGCTCCTTTGCCCTGAGAGTGTATTGTTTGTCGACGCAGTCGATATGAATCGCCTTTTTCACCGCCATGGAGACCAATGCGGCTGTAAAAGCCCGGTCGTCGCTCGTACGTTTATAGAGGTAACGGATCACGCCGGCCGACCACTCATGTGGCGGACGGAAGGCTGGAATCACGACCGGTTTGCGGGGATCACGTCCTACCTTGTTCCAGGTGATCCAACAATAGACTAGCAGAAGTAGCAGGCAGACAACCGAGCCGAACACACTCCAATATTTCTCCCAGAAAAGTGCCAGTGCCGTAGGTGGTGCCGGACGCTCGATAATCCCGCGTGGAAAAGAAACGGCGATGGTCAGTCCCTCCCCTTCAGACAAAGAGGCAGTTGTATGGAAACGTACTATGTTACCCTCGTCAGCAACCTCGCAGTTCTTCTTCGACTGGCCATAAGCACCTGTATAACAATCGGTATCCATCGCCGAAACGCCATCCGGCAATGTGACCGTAGCCGATGCTTTATCAATAGCGAAGTCCCAGTCATTACCCGTCACATTCCAGTATAATTCATCATACGTATCGAAAAAGCCGATATGACCGCGACTGCTGTATGTAATGACATAATCGTATTCGCCCGGGGAAAGGATCACCTCCTTGTTTCCCACATAGATCACCCGGTTGCCATCTTCGCGCTTGTTGCGAAAGTCCGACTTGCTACCATTGCATTCCACAGAAAGGACATTGATGTCGATCTTTTGTTTCTTCCCCTTGCTGTCGGTACGGATCAGTGGGATGCGGCGGACGATACCGCGCTTGATCTGATCACCGGTGGCGCAGACCCGGATATGTTCCGTTACTGTTACTGTCCCATCAGCAGCAATTGTAATATTCGAGTGGAACGACATGATCTTCTCCGTAAGCGACTGCTGTCCATAGACAGCCGGGGCAAGGAAGAGTAGAAACAAACATACGAAACGTTTTACCATAGCATCAAAATGTTACGCCGGGAAGTACTTTCTCAGAAGGGTCAGCAGCATAGAAATCTCCTTTCGGGAACGAGAACAGGTTGCCGATCAGATTCGACGGAAAGCTTTCCAGGGCGATGTTATTCTCCCGGACCGTACCGTTGTAGTAGCGCCGTGCCGAAGCCAGGTCTTCTTCCAGTTCGGAAAGTTGTTGTTGCAGTTGCAGGAAGTTCTCGTTGGCCTTCAACGTCGGATAATTCTCAGCCACCACCATCAGGTTGCCCACCGCACGACCAAAAGCAGTTTCCGATTCGATACGTTGCGTCAGGTCGTGCGCCTGCATTGCCTGGGTACGGTAAAGCGTCACCTGCTCCATCACATTCTTCTCATGGAAGGCATATCCTTTGACAATATCCACCAAGTTAGGCACCAGATCGAAACGCCGTTTGAGGAACACGTCGATCGTACTCCACGCCTCCTGCATCCGGTTCTTGTTCCGGACCAGGTCGTTATATATAATAACCACTGCCAGCACCACTAATAGCGCGACGATTACAAGTATGATCCAGAGCATATGATTCCTGTTTTTATTGATTCATTAAAATGTCCACTTCGCGGCAAGCGTAGGGAATACATAGAACTTTCCGTCGGCATAGAAGTTGCTGGTGAGTTCCACCTCGCTACCGGCTGCCAGGTGCGGGGTGATGTTGTACCAGAATTGCGGCTGCATATCGAGGATGAGTTTCTTGCCGGATTCAGGGCCGGTGCCGGTACGGTCTTTATTTTCTGTCCACCAGTCCATGAAACCGCAGAGGGAGAACTTATCGTTGAAGAGGTTCCACGTCCAGGTCACCGTCCACTGGACGTCGTCGCTATGCTTGGCGAAGGCGTTGTACTTATACACCAGATAAGTGCCCAAAAAGGCCTGGCCCAGTTGGAAGTTGTACGACGTACCGACCAGGTAGGCGTTCGGGATAGCATCCGGCACACCGCCGACCACGCCGCCGTTATACTCCACATGGGCGGCCAGGGGGAAGTCCCAACACTTCAGGTCGCGTGCAATCTCCCAATAGGCCGAATTGATACCGCCCTTACTGCCATCATACGTCATATCAACAAAGGCGAAGGTCGATCCCCATTTGTCGGGTTTAAACATCTCCACCGTACTCAACAGGAAGTTATCCGGCATATCGTCGGGAGCAAAGGTGTGACGGGGCACGTAATGTAACTGGACGTTCTGGGCGGAAACAGCCGCCGAAGCACACAACAGCAGGGCTGTAAAGACTCTTTTCATCATGAGTAAATAAGTTTAGGGCGGCAAAGGTAGTGATTACAAATCATGTAATTGGTTTACAAAAGCGTAAAGTTTAGCCCCAATGCTTCTGAAATACGGAGAAAGGTAGAGAGTTGCATATCCGTCTTACCTTGCTCCAACAAGGCAATATATTCCCTTTTTTTGCCTATTTTATCGGCAAGCTCTTGCTGGGTGATTTTTTCTTTTTTGCGTGCGTCCCTTAATATCTCTGCGTAATACCAAGCCTTGGCCTTGGCCTCAAACTCGATGCGCCCAGGCGTTCCCGGCTCTCCATAACATTCGTCAAAATGTTCATCGGCCTTTTTCAGTTTTGCCAGTTTCTCTTCGCTAATCGTCATATTTATCCCTTGTCCGTTTGTCTAAGCTTTGGTAGTACGAATCGAATTCCTTTGTCTTTAGAACCGTTCGTAAATTTTTGTCACTAATCATCATGACGCAAATGTAATATACTTATTACATTTATCACTGTGTTTGATTCGCTTTTTTATAGAAAAAAGTAATTTTTAGCAAATGGGCGGGGTAATCCAACTACATTTTCCACAAAAATAAGTAATAACTCTATTAGCAACAATTTTATTACTAACAAACTTATTATAAACACGAGTCACCTCTGATTAAAGAGGATCAATCATGCAGGGAAGCTGCGTATCGCCAGGCCATCAACAGGGTGATCACTTCGGAATAATTGGCCGTACCGGACGGGATGTTATTGCCCTTGAGGTAGAAGTTGTATAACGTATGCTGCACCTCGCCTATCCACGGACTGTAGAGGGAGTGCCAATGGTTCACCTTATCATTGTAGAGCTGACGGACCTCGGGGCGAAGGGTTTCCTTCCAGGCCACAAACTCTTCTTCGGTAAGCGCGCCATACGCATTCCCCAACACATACGACAGCAGGGAAAGGTAACCGGAGAAGCGCATTTCGGGCAACGGCGAACCGGTGCAGACCAGGTAAGCGCACAAGTTGGCTTCCGCCTCGCTGCTCACACCTAGCACATGCGCCATCTCATGGGCGTATGTAGAGGGATATTCAACCGGCAACAGGTCGCCACTAAGGTTAGCCTCCATGAAGAACGCCTCGATATACCCTTTCACACCTACGGCGCTCATCAGGGGAGTGACCAACATGGGCTTACCTCGCTGATAATCGCGGGGCACGAGCAAGTGGAGAGCCGGGCTCACCGTACGGTAACCGTCCTTAACGGCACGATCGACCGTGGCGGCATCGAGGTTCACGGCACAATAGGTTGCATTCAACGAATCGGTATAGGCAGAAAGAAATGACTGGAACTCCGCTTTTTCATACGCCACCGGCTGTGTTTCCGTCCGGTGGAAGAAATCCTGGCGGAAATACGTCAGCCCCCAGGAGAGGTAGAACCAGGCATACACAAAGGCCAGGTATTCGACCGTACGCATCAACACCCGTATAAATGACTTGCGGCGGAACAAGGCATGCAGCCAGTAAACAACCAGCCCGACGATACTACCGTATACAAAGCAGTCGCCCAACGAAAACGGAAAAGGCGAAGAGATATAGGAAAGGACGCTTGTCACCACCGGGTATACCGTTTGAACGTACCACTCTCCTGCCCCATGGATTCCCATGACGCTCCAGACAACCACCAGCGCAACGGTCAACACTGCCAGACGGGCTCCTCCTGTATACTTTCTCTTTTTCTTTTGCATCCGGGAGCCAAAGATACGCATACATGATAAAATGCCATACAAATTTCCTATTTTTGTTTCCATTATGAAAGATGAACTATTCCACTTCGACCTCATCGGACACTATGCCCGCAACAAAAGGCACGACAACAGCCTGCAAGTCATCTCCGACCGGACAGCCGGCGACCTGAATATGGAAGACCTGTTCATGTATCTCGACCATACAAGCTCACGCGTTGGACAGCAATACCTCTTCGACCGGTTACTCACCATCGACTCCCCTGTCGACTTTACCGAACAGGAACAATGGATCGCCCATTTCACGCAGCACGAAGACACCCGCCGACAAATAAAGGCTATCCTGTCGAAACTGAACAAACGGGAGGCCTATTACCTCGCCGGCCTCTTTCAGGAGGAATACCTCCGGAAGCCGTCGTGGTACTGGGTCATCCGGGGGATGTCGGGGATGTCGGTGGCATTGTTTATCGGCGTATTTTTCTTTCCCCAGCTATTCCTTCCACTGATCGGGATACTGGTCATCAATATGCTGTTCCACTACTGGAACAAGAAGAACCTGTACATGTACTCATCCTCCATTCCGCAACTGCTGACACTGTGCAACTGCGTGGAGAAATTACTCCGGACCGATCTACCACCCGCCACCAACGGTGAAGTGGTACAGGCATCACTCCGTTCCATCAAAAAACTGAAGAAACGGCTGGCCCTGTTCAGCCT
Source organism: Tannerellaceae bacterium (assembly GCA_031555145.1). Classification (GTDB taxonomy): domain Bacteria; phylum Bacteroidota; class Bacteroidia; order Bacteroidales; family Tannerellaceae; genus JAJDIA01. The sequence goes on from JAVBUR010000118.1 coordinate 11,739, forward strand.
CGAAGCGAAGTTGGATTCGGATATGGCGCAGATCGCGTATGCCATCACCGAATATATCAAGATACTGTTCCTTGTCGAGCCACAAGTGGTATTCAACGTATTGGAGGTGCTGGACGCCCGCCGGAAAGATATCCATACCCTGTTCGCCTACGCGGGAAAGGTAGACACCGCCCTGTCGGTAGCCGCCATCCGTGAGAAAGTGCCGTATTACTGCCGGCCCGAATACTCGACCGAAGCGGCCGAACTCGCTTTCGAAGAGGCCTACCATCCCCTGATCCCCGACTGCGTAGCCAACAGCCTGCATGTCAACAGTCGTTCCGTCTTGCTGACAGGTTCAAATATGGCCGGCAAGTCGTCGTTTATCCGTACTGTCGCCATCAACAGCCTCACGGCACAGACACTCAACACCTGCTTTGCCCGCCGGTTCCGTCTCTCGCCGATGCGTATCTTCACCGCCATCCGCATCTCCGACGATCTGCTGAACGACAAAAGCTACTACTTCGAAGAAGTGCTCGCCATCCGCCATATGCTCGACGAAAGCCTGGCCGATACCTCCGCCAACCTCTTTCTGCTCGACGAACTGTTCAAAGGCACCAATACCGTCGAACGCATCGCCGCCGGTAAAGCCGTCCTCTCCTACCTCAACCGTTCGCCCCGCAACATCGTCTTCGTCTCTACCCACGACATCGAACTTGCCTCGCTCCTGGGCGACACCTACGCCCTCTACTACTTCACCGAAGTCATCAAAGACGATAACATCCACTTCGACTACACCCTCAAACCCGGTCACCTCACCACCCGCAACGCCATCCGCATCCTCGAACTCAACGGCTACCCTGCCGACATCATCCGCGAAGCCCGTCAGCAAGCCGGACAGGTATAAAACAGGCCGGGCATCTGTCCGGAATAGAAGATCGGTTGGTTTCGAATCTGTCCGAATCTGAAAGTGGTTGAATCCGAGGCACAGGGTTATTGTTATTTTCAGAAAGAGGGAAAGGGCGTTTTGGGGTGTTGAAAAGAGGTAAAAGTCGCGAAGGAATGGTATAGGCATGTTATAGGCAACACGAAGGCAAGTGATATGCAGGGGTGGAAAATGATATTAAGAATTTGTGATTCAGCTGTTTATGATACTCTGGAATGTAAGATTCGGAATTCCCCAAATTTAGGGTTATTGTATTTTTTGTTTTAAGTTAGGGTTGTAATAAGAGCTGGGAGATCTTCAGATTGTGCAGTATTTGAAGATTTTGCGACGGTGAATACCGCGTCAGCGGTATCGTGTTCGTAGCCGTGGGTGCAAGCCC
>JAVBUR010000017.1:0-65466 GCA_031555145.1 Tannerellaceae bacterium
CGATTTCAGCGAACCGTTGAAGCGAACCTCCTCTCATCGGCTGTTGGCTATCCGGCGAGGAGAAGCAGAAGGATATTTGCGGGTTAACATTGTGCCCGATATCGACTATTGCGTCAATAAACTGATCAACCGCTTTGTCAAGACTGATGGTGAATGTGGGGATCATGTGTGTATGGCGATCGAAGATTCGTTTAAACGTCTCCTCCGCCCTTCCATCGAAACAGAGTTTGCCAATATAAGCAAGGCCAAAGCCGACGAAGAAGCTATCCGCGTATTTACCGAGAACCTGCGTCAGCTGTTGTTGGCAGCGCCTTTGGGACAGAAGCGAGTGTTGGGTATCGACCCCGGCTACCGTACCGGTTGCAAACTGGTATGTCTGGATGCGCAAGGGAACCTGCTGCATTTCGAAGCCATTTATCCGAATCCTCCTCAGAGCGAACGGAGCAAGGCAGCGGCTAAAGTATCCCAGTTAGTTGCATCCTATGAAATAGAAGCTATAGCTATAGGTAATGGTACCGCCAGCCGTGAGACGGAAGATTTTATCACCAATATTCGTTACGACCGTAAGGTACAGGTGTTTGTCGTCAGTGAAAACGGCGCTTCCATCTATTCGGCATCGAAGGTGGCGCGTGATGAATTCCCGGATTATGATGTGACTGTTCGCGGCGCTGTCAGTATCGGACGACGCTTGATGGATCCGCTGGCCGAGTTGGTAAAGATTGACCCGAAAAGCATCGGGGTCGGACAGTATCAGCATGACGTGGATCAATCGGCATTGAAGAAGAGCCTTGACCAGACGGTGGAAAGCTGTGTAAACCTGGTCGGCGTGAATGTGAATACCGCCAGTAAACATTTGCTGGCCTATATATCGGGACTTTCCCAGACGTTGGCGCAAAATATTGTTGATTACCGTGCCGAGCATGGTCCTTTCCAATCCCGTCGGGAACTGTTGAAGGTCCCCCGGATGGGTGAGAAGACCTTTGAACAATGTGCCGGTTTCCTTCGTGTGCCCGGGAGTCAGAACCCGCTGGATAATTCGGCCGTACACCCAGAGAGCTATGTCATTGTGGAGAAGATAGCAACTAATCTTCAATGTTCCGTCTCCGAACTGATTGCCAATAAAGAACTAAAGAAGAAGGTCAATCCGGAAGCCTATATTACGGCAAAGACCGGGTTGCCGACCTTATTGGATATTATGAGCGAACTGGATAAGCCGGGACGCGACCCGCGTTCGACCATCCAGGTATTCTCGTTCGATCCGAACGTGAAGAGTATCGAAGACTTGCGTGAAGGAATGCAACTGCCCGGTATTGTGACGAATATAACCAACTTCGGCTGTTTTGTCGATATAGGTATCAAGGAAGATGGCTTGGTGCATATCTCCGAACTGGCAGACCGCTTTGTGAGTGATCCTACCCAGATCGTATCACTGCACCAGCACGTGAAGGTGCGGGTCATGTATGTCGACCTTCAGCGCCATCGTGTTCAGTTGTCAATGAGAGCCGCCGTACAGGAATGAAAGAGAAGATCAGCAAAACAAACGCCGCCCGGTTGCTCGACCAGGCCAAAGTGGGGTATCAGTTAATACCCTATGAGGTGGATGAGAGCGACTTAAGCGCTGTACATGTGGCAGCGCAGTTGGGAGAGGATATCCGCCAGGTATTCAAGACACTGGTGTTGCATGGCGACCGTAGCGGTTACTTTGTATGCATCATCCCGGGTGGTGATGAACTGGATCTGAAGAAGGCCGCTAAGGTATCGGGCAACAAGAACTGCGAACTGATCCCGATGAAAGAGTTGTTACCTTTGACGGGATATATCCGTGGAGCCTGTTCGCCGATAGGGATGAAGAAGCATTTCCCAACCTATATCCATACGACGGTGAATGACTTCCTGTATGTATATGTCAGTGCTGGTCAGCGTGGGTTACAGATACGGCTCGTACCGGCCGATCTTCTTCGTCAGGCAAGGGCGGAAGCGGCGGATTTGGTCGAAGAAGCATAATTGTTGTTGATGAGGGTGTTAAGATCGTAAATTATGATCGTTGGAAACGATTTTCTTTTTACTTTTACCTTTTGTTAAGCTATAAGTTTGGAATGTATATGAAAAAGCAGCAGTATGAACGCATTGGACGTAATGTGGTGTTCGGCTATATCTTGTTGGCCGTAATTGCACTGGTATCTATCAGTTACCTATATACGATCATTGAAAAGATTGCGGCGGAGGAAGATGTGAATACCGTTCCCCGTCAAAAGATCTATCTGGTAACCAATACACAGACGTTATTGTATGAAAGTGAAACCATGGGGCAACTGATCGATATGCCTGAGGATGATTATACCTATTATAATGAAACCCTCGACCAGGCAGCAGAGAATATGGAGCAGTTGCGTTTACTGGTAGCCGATACGTTGTTCCATCAGAAAATCGATACGATCCAGATGCTATTGGAACGAAAACGAGACAATACCGCGCTCTTGCTCCAGATCTGGAAAGAAGCCAATGCCGACCTGTATGCGAAGAATATCCGGAAAGCCTTGGAACAGAAATCGGAGGACGTGAGCCTGGCCTCTGTCTCAGAGCAGGTAAACGTGAAACAGGACACGGTGATCGTACAAAGTGCCCCTAAGAAGAAAACATTCTTTAAACGCCTAGCCGAGGTGTTTGTACCTTCGGAAGTGCGCGATTCCAGTATCCGGTTATCGGGCAACCAACAGGTGGTAAAGGATACGACGCTGAATACCTATAACCCGGATGAGGCGATTTCGAAAACTTTGCGGGGTATTCAAAGTAGTGTGGCTTCTGAACGCGAACGGCTGCGTGTCTTGCTGGTCGACCGTTCGTCTGCCCTCCGCTATGACAACAGTGTGATTTCTGCAAGGATCAACCAGATCCTCCGTTCTATCGAAGAAGAAGAATTACAGGCTTCCGTCTCCCGTTTGGAGAAACGGCAGGATATATTGGAAAAGACATCTTGGCTGATCAGCGTCATTGCAATGGTGTCACTGGGGGTCGCCATTTTCTTCCTGTTCTTTATCGGACGTGACTTGTCGAAAAGCAAGTATTACCGTAAGCAGTTGGAAAAGGAGAAGAAGTATACCGAGAACCTGCTCAATAGCCGTGAAAAGCTGATTCTGACTATTGGACATGATATACGGGCTCCGCTCTCGTCTATCATCGGTTATACGGAGTTGTTGCAACGTTCGTTCCCGGATGAAAAGCAACGGATGTACCTGCGTAATATGAGTGGCTCGTCCGGCCATATCCTTTCATTGGTGAATGATTTGCTCGACTTCCAGCGATTGGATTCCGGTCAGATGGAGATTCATGAGATTCCGTTTAAGATTCCTGAATTATGTAATGATATCTACCAGAGCTTTCAACCGCAGGCGGCTTCGAAAGGATTAGAGTTGAAGCTTCGGTTAGAAACGGCCTCCGATGCGGTTTATATGGGTGACCCTATCCGTATCCGGCAGATTGCGGGTAATCTGTTATCAAATGCGTTGAAGTTTACAAACGAGGGTGCCGTGACGTTGCTGGTAGACTGTCCTCAGCCCGAAGATGCAACAACTGCCACGCTGACCATTACAGTCAGTGATACCGGTGCCGGTATCCCGGAGGCGGAACAGGAACGGATCTTTGCCGAATTTACCCGACTGGCCGGAGCAGAGAAAACGGAAGGATTCGGTCTGGGACTTTCAATCACCAGTAAGCTGACGGCTTTGCTGGGTGGTATGATCTCACTACATAGTGTAGAAGGGCAGGGGAGTGACTTTACTGTGACCATTCCTTTGACTCTGGCAGAAAATCAGACATTGCCCGAAACTGAGAGTGAAACAGATGTGAAAGCTAATCCGTTTGCCGACCGCTCTGTCACCTGCCTGATTATAGACGATGACTTGTTGCAAATCGTATTGATGGAAGAAATCCTGAAGCAGAACCATCTCAATGTCGTTTCATGCACCAATCCACGACTCGTACTCGATATGTTGAAGAAAGCACATTTTGATATTGTGATCACCGATATACAGATGCCGGGCATGGACGGGTACGACCTGATCCGGCAAATCCGTTCTTCCGACCTGTCTGATGCCGATACGATTCCGGTGGTTGCCCTTTCGGCCACTGTGGGCAGAGATCACAAACGGTATGAAGAAGCTGGCTTTACCGATTCACTCAGTAAGCCCTTCTCTTCGGAAGAACTGATTACGCTGTTGAAAAAGATCATTCCTGATCTGCCGGATACGGGTAAACGGCCCGACTTTTCTTCGTTGACTGCTTTTGCCGGTGAAGACAAAACGGCTTCCGATAATATCATGCGTACATTCTCTGCCGAGACACAAAAGAATCTGTCCCTGTTGAAACAGGCGTTGGCTGAATCAGACCGGAAACTCTCCGAGCGTATTTCACATAAAATGATTCCGGTCTCCACCATGCTGGGGGCCAATACGCTGGTGCAACAGCTACGAATACTGGAAAGGGATGATGTGGAAATATCGGATGCCGGCTGGCGACATTTACTTTCTGACGTGATCCGGCAAATCGAATCGATGGTGACAGATGCCGAATTGGGGAGTGAGTAATGGGGAAATATTCCACAAGTGGGGAAATATTCCCCAATAAACTCCCGAGCCTAAAAGTTTGGCACGCGTGACAGGACTACTAAATGCATTGATTTACTGCATGTTGTGATTGTTTGACAATAAGGGCTAAAGGTTTGGCACGGTATTTTCAATATACTATATGCAATACGTTCCAAACATTAACCCTGCCTAAAGAAGTGAAGAAACTTCTGTATATACGTGCAGTAAAACAAAAAGAAAAATCTATCCTTGGCAAAAAGAACATCGTGATTGATGTTCTTTTTGTGTTTTTATTACTTACTTTGCAACTTGCCATAAAATAACAAAGAAATAACAGAGATTTCCTATGTCTTCGATATTGATCGTAGAAGATGATATTACGTTTTCCCTGATGTTGTCTACCTGGCTTGGAAAGAAAGGCTTTAAGGTACATTCAGTTGCCGCAGTGAAAGATGCGCAGGAAACGATCCGGAAGAATATCTATCAATTGGTTCTTTCCGATCTGCGTTTGCCGGATGGCGACGGTATCGGCCTGTTGAAATGGGCCAATGAGCAATCTGTCGGCATCCCTTTTATTATGATGACCAGTTATGCCGATATTCAGACGGCTGTGCAAGCGATGAAACTGGGCGCGTCCGACTATATCGCCAAGCCATTGAACCCCGATGAATTATTGGTTAAGATACAGGAACTTATACAGGCTCCGGCTTCAGCTAAACCGGCCAAAGCCCCTAAACCGGTTGCGGCATCACCCGCTCAGTCGGGCGATTATGTGACGGGAGTCAGTAAAGGTGCTCTTCAGGTATATGAACATGCCCGGCTGGTAGCCCCCACGGATATGTCGGTGCTGATCACCGGTTCCAGTGGTACAGGTAAGGAATATGTGGCGCGTTACCTGCACGAACACAGCAATCGGCAGAAAGCCCCGTTCGTTCCGGTCGACTGTGGAGCAATTCCTAAAGAACTGGCAGCATCCGAATTTTTTGGCCATATCAAAGGCTCATTTACCGGAGCGATTGAAAATAAGACCGGCGCTTTTGTTGCTGCCCAAGGTGGCACTATTTTTCTGGATGAGATAGGGAACCTCACCTATGAAGTACAGGTACAACTCCTGCGTGCCTTGCAGGAACGTAAGGTAAAACCCGTAGGCAGTAACCAGGAGATACCGATCAATGTACGCCTGATCTCGGCAACAAACGAGAACCTGCGTGATGCCATCGGTAAAGGGGAATTCAGGGAAGACCTCTACCACCGAATCAATGAATTTACGATCCGCATTCCTGATATGCGGGACCGAAAAGAGGATATTATGTTGTTTGCCAACAATTTCCTTGCGCAGGCAAACCGCGAACTGCATAAACAGATTGCAGGTTTTGATCCGGAAACCATCCAACTGTTTGAATCATATGCCTGGCCGGGTAACCTGCGCCAGATGAAAAATGTGGTTAAGTATGCAACATTATTGGCCTCCGGGTCGTCTATTACTAAAAGGGAGCTGCCGGAAGAACTTACACAGTATGTGCCTTCGGTAGCTGGCGTCATATCCCTGAAGGACGAAGACCATGAGCGTGAGCTGATTCGGAAAGCCTTGAGGGAAGCCGACAATAACAAGTCGAAAGCGGCTCAATTGCTTGGTATCGATCGGAAAACCCTTTATAACAAGATGAGATTATACCAGTTGGATTAACGGAAGATGAACAATTCTCTACGCTGGATCAAGTGTTTCGCTTCGCAAAAGTATCTGTACATCGTTTTCATACTTTTGTTTCTTGTGCCTAACTTCGTTTTATTTATAACGGAGCCACAGCCGGTGCTGACTGCATTGGCCTCTTTCTGTTTGCCCCTTTCCCTTTGGATGGCATTGCTGTTGGTATTCCGTAAACCGGGTATCGTGGCATGGATCCTGTTTCCGAAGATTATCCTCGATGGCGGACAGGTCGTGTTGCTCTGCCTCTTTGGCGAATCGGTGATTGCGGTGGATATGTTTCTTAACCTTACCAGCTCCAATTCTTCCGAAGCCGGTGAGTTGCTCAGTAATATATTATTGATCATTCTTGGCGTTTTCTTCCTGTATACATTGCCTACGTTGTACCTGGCCTGGCATTCGGTTCGGCTGAAAGACCGCTTGCCGGATGCTTTCCGCCGGAAGAGCCTGTATGGCAGCCTTGGCGCCTTTGCACTGGGTGTGTTATTTGCAATCCTTTCCCCGTTGCAGGACTATGGTTTTTCGTTGAAGAATGATGTTTACCCGGCCAATGCTGTGTATAACCTGTATTTTGCGTTGAACAAGGCCGAACGGAATGCAAACTATACAAAAACGTCTGCCGACTTTACATTCGGCGCCGTCAAACCGGCGCCGTCAGACGGACAACGGGAGATTTATGTCCTGGTTGTAGGCGAAACCGCCCGCGCCATGGAATGGGGCTTGTATGGATACGAACGAGAGACCACGCCCCGCATGAGCAGCCTGGACGGCCTTGTCTGTTATCGCGACGCCGTCACCCAATCCAACAATACCCATAAGAGTGTCCCTATCATTCTGTCGGGTGCCAGTGCGGAAGATTACGACCGTATCTATAACGAGAAAAGTATTGTTGCCGCTTTCCGGGAAGCCGGCTTTTATACCGTTGCTATCGTTAACCAGAAGTTGAACACCTCTATCATTGCCTCTTTTTACAACGAAGCGGATACTGTGCTCAAAATGACTGCCGACAAATCCACCGCCTTCCGTTATGACGGCGACATCCTGCAACCCCTACAGGAAGCCTTGCAAAACACCGAAGGCAATCTCTTTGTTGTTCTTCACACCTACGGCTCGCATTTCAATTACCATGAACGGTATCCTACAGCGTTTGCCCTGTATACCCCCGAGAAGCCCGACGCCATCCGTAAATCCGAAAAAGCAGAGATGCGGAATGCTTACGACAATTCAATCTACTATACCGACTATGTACTGGGCCAGATTGTGGATATGCTTAACGATACCCATGCCTGTACCTCGATGCTGTATTTGAGTGACCACGGCGAAGATATCTACGACGACGACCGTGATCGCTACCTGCACGCTTCGCCGATACCCACCTACTATCAGTTGCATATCCCATATATCATCTGGTTCTCAGAAAACTATCGTCACACCTATGGCGAGAAATACCAACAAGCTATTGGCCATCAGCCCATGCCGGTCAGTACCAATACTGTCTTCCATACTATGCTCGACCTGGCTGGTGTGGAAACGACTGTCTTGAACCCGGAGCTAGCCTTAACTAACCCAGCTTTTACCGTCCGCGATCGCATGTACCTCGACGATCACGACGACCCCATCCCATTTTGGCACGTAGGATTAAAGAAAGAAGACTACGAAATGCTGGATAAATGGCAGATTGCTTACGATAAGGGAAACTGATACCTGCCGGATCGGAATCTGCTTGGGAAGGTGATACCCCTGGGAATATTCAATATTAAGTTCCTTGCTGCATTTCAAAGTGCACGATGCACTTGTAGTGTCGTTGTGCGCATACCTATGCCCTGAAATACGGTATAAGTGAGGGTAAAATGAATAAAAAACACGTTTTCATGGAAGATTGAAAATGGCAGATGTCCCTTTTGTGAAGAGGGTTTTAGGTGTTCGGAAAAACGATCGTTTTTCTGGACATTGCTTATTCGTGGCAAAGGTAATAAAGGAAACGAATTTTGAACAATAATTAATACGAAAAATGAATTAAAATGTAAAATAGGCAGTTTTTCATGCTGCAAAGCATCTTTTTCAACACCTTTTCTGTGTTTACGGATTTTTGTTAATCCAGCTTAATATTCTTGAAAAAACGATCGTTTTTTTAACATGCTTCAGGAGCGTGTAAACCCTGTTGTAAGGCGGGTTTGCAGTTGATTGTTATTTGTGGCTTTTTAAATTAAATACTAATAATCTCAATTCTAAACACGAAAAAGATGAAGAAGATTTTATTTACAATTTTTGTATGCTTGGGCGTAATGTCCTCGTGTAGTGACTATGATGATGCAGACATCAAGAAGCAACTGCAAGACCACGAAGGCAGAATTGCCTCTCTCGAATCACTGATTTCTACGGCTAACAACCAGATTTCAGGTATCCAGGGTGTTTTGTCGGCTATTCAGGCTGGCGATTGGATCACATCTGTTACTACTACGTCCGACGGTTACACACTTAACTTTGCCAACGGCAGTCCGATCACTATCAAGAACGGACAGGCCGGTTCAAACGCTGCGGCAGTAGCTATTGGCGTTGACCTCTTCGAAGGTGCCTATTACTGGACAATCACCATCGACGGCAAGACCGAGTGGATGACCGACAAAGACGGTAAGAAAATCCCAACCACCGGTAAGGACGGTACCAATGGTAAGGATGGAAAAGACGGTACTAATGGAACAAACGGCACAAATGGTAGCAATGGAGGTTCAGGTGGCACAGGTGCTACAGGAGCTACAGGAGCAGCTGGTCAGACGCCGATTCTCGGTGTAGACTCAGAAGGTTACTGGACCGTTACACTGGGAGACGTAACCGAATACCTGAAAGATGCCAACGGAGACAAGATTCTTGGTCAGGCGACGAATATTCCGTTCAATGTAGAAATCGATACGGAAGGTAGCGAACTTATTTTTACATTCAAAGGTATCGGCGAAGATGGTGATACGACTATCCGCCTTCCCTATGCGCAGCCTTTCAAAATCTCAATTCCTGATGTGGTAGACTATACTCTTTGGGTAGAGCAAGGCTACACCAAAGAATTTGATGTAGCGATTAAGAACCTTAAAGGAGGGGAAGACGCTAACTACATTTCTATCAAAGCGAATATTGAAGGTCGTGCAGGTATGGCTGCTGATGTATATACCCGTGCTGAAACGCCTTGGAATGTAGAAGTTGGTAAACCTGATTTCAGTACTGAAGAACCGACTGTAAAAGTCAAGATCACTGCTCCTTATCTGGTAGATTTTGCAGGCAATGAGCCGAATGCTAACTTGACGATCACGGTATTAGGCGCTGACGGCAGCACCTCGACAGGCCTCTATGTTGTCAAGGTTGAGAATGTACAGGTGATCCATATCTTCCCGAACGATGAAGACCTTTCTTCGGATGGTGTATTCGAACTCAAAGCAACACGTATTTTCCCGGATATGAACAAAGTGGTTCTTATCTTTGACGATTCGGATAAACACGGATACTCCGGTAGCACCAAACATAACCAGAATATATCAGTAGTACTCCCTGAAGGCTTTGATCTCCCGGTGGATATTGACTTTACACTAGCTGACGCTGCAACCAGTTCAGACGGTGACCGGATCAATCTGACAGTGGAGGATAATACGTATGCTCGTGCTTTGGCGCTGGCCGAATATTATAAGAAAGAAACCCCAACGCCGGTCACTATGGGCAATATCACAGCCAAGTTGTCTTTGGGCTCGTTCGTGATCAGCAGTGGTTATACGGTAAACGACGTGATAACGACTACGAAAGCGTTCGAATTGAAAAAAGGTGCTACAATCGACGGTAAACTTACAGCCGAAGGCGGTAAGGCTACGATTGCAGGCGCATTAAGCGGTAAAACATTCATCTCGGGCGCAGGCACCGAAGTTTATTTCGACAACACATTCGGCAAGCACCACAATGCGTTGCGTGGACAATCTTTCAAGACAGCCGATATCCAAAAGATGGGTTATTCCCAGTTTGAAGGCTTTAATGCGCTTGAAGTGCTTAATTCTGACGCAGTGACTCAGGTGCTTGAACTACTTGCTAAGACTGGTCTTGATATGGGGAATATCGACCTTTCCCTCTTGTCGAATAATGATATAGCTAAACTGGTAAATGATATCCTGAAACCGAATTTCTACTATTCGGGTGCTGTTACGGTATTCAACAATCCTTATATCAATCTCAACCATGGATCGTTGCGGACGATCGAGTATCGTATCCACAATGGAGACAACAAGTATATTGCAACACTGGATAAGGATGGCGATGAAATATTTAAAAAGCTTGACAGATATGGCGATATCGTTAACCGTTCTATGATGATTGCCGGAAAATTCTTCCCGAACTTCAAATCTCCGAGTATCGCCAGTGCTATTCCGGTGTACTATGAGGCAACGAATAATTTTGATTTGGAAAATATCACCACGTTGATGAATACGGTAAGCGAAGCAATCGGGTATATTAATCAATTTGTAGAGTTTGGTAAGACTTATTTTAACCTTTCGCTCGAGGATATCCAAAATATTTATGATGTTGCTCGTTATGCAGAGCTTCCGGCTGGAACTAAGGGCCATTGGAAGGGTCTTCCAATAATCTCTCAATGGATTCCTGAAGATGACTACAATCTTAATACGAAAGTAGGAGTTGATAATGCAAAAACTGCTATCAACCTCGCTCTTGCTGGATTACGCTTATTCGGTCAGAATGCTACAGCTGATCAAGTCGCGAGTGTGTTGCCGCAAATCAACGACTACTTTGAGTCAATGAACAAACTTAATGATCAACTCCAAGCTATAAGCGGAACACTCACTCAGGTCGACACCTTTATCAATAGCCTGGAAGAGTACAATCCCTGGGTTTATTCATTGGATCCGACTGGAAAGACGTTCACTGGTGGAACTAACCGAACGACTATTAACAAGTTGACAGCCGTATTCGACCTTGACTGTAACGGTCAGGCAATTCAGATTACTAATGTAGTTGAATAACCTAATCATGAACAAGGCGACGATATAGGCTTCTCTATGCCCTGTCCCAGATCCGCTCCGAGCGGATGAATATAAGAAACCCGTTCCGGAATCATTCCCGGAGCGGGTTCCGTACAAATAAACATAGGACCTCTACACGACAGTTTATTTTTAAATTTATCCGTCATGCTGCCACACGAAAGGTTCTATTATTCTGATTTTCAGCAAATTGATCTCGTGTCAGATGCCCGTGACAGATCCGTTTCTAGGACTATTTGCTGTCACATCTGTCACGCGTAGCCTGTTCATACACCCCGACGCCATAGTCCGCTTTGCGGAGTTTGTCGGCAGCAATAAGATCGTTGATGCGGCGGATGCTGGTGGCGAAGGTAACGCCGCAGAGGCGACAGAATTGTTTGCGGGTGATGCAATGGTGGTCCTTGAAATAGAGTGTAAGTCGGCGGTCGATTTCTTCAGGCGTACAGCTATGCGAGTGGTACTTCAGGCGTGCGCGTTCGAGGTCGGCGGCTTTGAAGTCGTTGACCAGCTCAGGGGCGGGGCGAAAGGAGACGGATTTGACCCGGATCGATTCCGCCCGGCGTTCGGTGGGAGTATCTAGCGACGGACAATCGAGGGTGAGTGAGAAAAGTCCCAGCCCGTCTATCTGCACCACCTTTCCGCTATGCAACGCCATCTTCAGCATATTGAGGAAAGCCTCCAACACGCCTTTGGCGTCGGCGGTACTGAAGGATGTGAACTGGTTGATGAGTTCGACGATCTCGGCAGTCGTCATCGTCCCTTTCGGTTTGACACGTGCGTGCAGTTTCGGTTGTTCGTTACTTCCCTTTTGGGGAGGATTCTGGTAAAAATCATACTGAATGCTCATAGTTATATTGTCTAGATGTGGATAATGTATTGGCAACTCCTTGACCTTTTATTGTCAACTTTCTGATCCTTTAGTGGCGTCATCTAAAGGATTTATCCGTCGCACTTAGGTGATAACATCTTTGCATCAAGGTGCAAACTTTTTTCCACCCAGGTGCGAATTTTTTCGCTCCTGGGTGCAACGGATAAGACTATAGCACAAAAATAATAAAACATTCTGATGTCTGCAATAGTGCATCAGGATGTTGACAACAAATCTACCGGATGAAGATTGAGCATGCACGTCGCACGCCAGCCCTGCAAGCATTACCTCTGACCCTCGTCAGTTCAGGACTGTCAGTTACGTCCGCGGTTGACGAGCATCCGGAGCGCTTTGTAATGTAAGTGTCTGCTTGGGAATAATACACCACTAATCCGGTAACAGGCTCAGGCTGCCGGTGCGGTGGGAGTAGTCGAGGAGGAGGGACGTGAGGCGGGGGGTATCTATCCCGTTCAGTTGGCGGATGGTATCGGCAGATGCATGGTGATAATCCCCCCAAAGGCGGATCATTTCGGCACGGTTGAGTACGATCCCCATGCCCATGCAATGTGCGTCAGGCAGACGGGGAGGGGTGAGGACGGTGAGGGAGGTAATTCCGAGACGTGACATGACTTCATACAGCAACTGACGCTTGGCGTCGTCGGTGTCGTGGAAGAGTTCGCGAACGAGCATCTCCCCGTCGATTTCGGAGGCAAAAGCCATTCCAACCGGTTCTTCCTTTTCATCCAACAGACCGATGACAAGGCCGTCATTGATACGAATATCACCGACGAGGTAGCGGAAGTCGTCTTCCGTATGGACGACTGTCAGGGGGCGTTCGCATTGCTTCGTTTGTAAGTAGGGGAACCAGTCACCGGCAGTATGTTCGTCGACCGCCACAGAGGTGTACCGGGAAGCTGTGCTGGTGATATTGTTTGATGCACTTTTAGTGACACTGTTTACCGTATATGTCTCCGTCGAATAGTCGAATACTTCCGTATATCCCTGCCCGCGGTAATAGTCGAACAAGCCCGGGTTGGCCGGTATCAACAAGGTGAAGAGGATACCACGCTCGCGCATGGTGGTGAATGCCTGGAGCAGCAGGTCGTGCATCAGCCCCCGGCCCCGTTCTTCGGGGGCGGTACAGGCGGCATAGATATAGGATACGGGGATCGTTGCTCCACACCAGCGCATCCGGTAGGGGAGCATCTGGAGGACAGACACAACCTGGCCCTCTTTTTCGATGGAAATGGCGTTTTCGTCTTTGTACACCCGGTCGAAGAAGTACTCGAGCGATGCGTCCGAATCGTCAAAGCACCTTTGCCACAGCGTCCTGATTTGCTTCCTGCGATTCATGACAGTCGGGATGTGCGTGTATTTTGTGTACGGTGTATTTTTCCAGCAATTCTACCGGATGATAGGAGAGTTTGGCCTGTCGCAGACCGGGTATGCCGAGGTCTTCTTCCCGGTTGATATAGGTATATTGTTCGGGCAGGTGGGAGGCAAATTCCTGGTTGATCATCGCATAGGCACCGTCGTAGGTGATATCCGCTTTTTCGATATGTACCCCGAAGGTGTTATGGTTGATCGGACGGCCGAAGGAGAAGGCCACAATCTGGCCTTCGGCACAGATGGCGCCGCCGGTTAGTCCCAGTTCGTCAAAATGATTCAGGGCGTAAGTGATCGAACGGCGTTCGTAACTCAGTTCTTCCTGATCCTCCTCCGTACGGTTCTCTTTGTACCACTGCTTTTCCAATGCCAGACATTCGGGCATCAGTTCCGGAGTGATCGGCAGGTAGCGGTAGGCATACTGCTTCTTGAAATTGTTGATATGGTTGCGTTTGGACTGGTACTTCTTGCCACGGAGGTTCACCAGGTCGTCACGCAAATAGATATAGTCGAAGTAGTCGCGTTGAGGTTTATAGACGAACTCGCCGGGCATGGCTCGTTCCAGTTGGGCCTGTGCATCAGGCGTGATACCGAGCAGCAGGAAAGAGTCGTTGTGGGCCTGGGCGTCTTCTTCCGCCAGGTCGATGGCCTTTCGGAGGTCGCCCTGGCCGACGGGCATCATGTAGGCGACCCGTTCTTTATCGTTCACATAGAAGCGAATAAAGAGGAAGCCGTCTGAAATGGCGAACTCGGTATCATACAAGAAGCGCCAACTACACATGTTGGCAAATGAAAAGTCACAATTCCGGTAATCGCCCGGCAACGTGAAGGACGTGATTGTATCCCGGTCCTTTATAGTAATAGGCTTAAACGATAAACTCATGCAAATGATTAATTATATTCACATATAGAACAGTACAGATAAGCGAAAGTTCACTATTTGTCTCCTGATGGCAAATATATAAACAATCCCGCATCGTGCGACTTTTGTTGTTAAATAAATCAGGCGGATGCACACTGAATGACCGGGAATTTATGTATGTTTGCTGATTGTACGACTGATATGTCATCAAATATTAAAAGAACAACGCTATGAATCGACTACCCTTGTGCCGTGTAACCGTTGGCTGCCTTCTCCTCCTTGTAGGATTGTTTTCCTGTAAGCAGGTGCCGAAAGAGATTGTCCCTCCGGCAATCTTTATTCCGTATGTTCATGCCTATACGGGGGGCGTGATCTCACAAACATCCACTATCCGTGTGGAATTGGCGCGTGAACAACCGGTGGTCGATCTGAACACCGAAGTGCCGGGCAGTCCCTTCCTATTTTCTCCATCCATCAAGGGTAAGACCTATTGGGCTGACAATAAAACACTGGAGTTCGTACCTGAGCCGGGCGCCCTGAAACAAGGACAGTTCTACCAGGCGACATTCAAGTTGGGTGACTTCGTGGATGTGACTGGCGACCTGAAGAAATTTGAATTCTCCTTCCGCGTAATGGAACGGAACTTTGCTGTTGAACTACAACCGGTGGATATATCAGCCTCTACGCCCGACGAAGCCACACTGAAGGGTGAGATCCGTCTCAGTGATGTGGTGGACAAAAGCCTCGTCGAACAAATGCTGTCAGTAAGCAGCAGCGACAAGCAACCGTTGTCAGTAGTAATCGACGCCCCCGAGAACAGTAACATCTATCCCTTTACCATCGCCGGTATCCGACGAGGAGCGAAAGACTCGGAAGTGACGCTTTCGGTCAACGGCAAGAAAGGCGATATCAATAAGTCGGCCGAAGAAAAGGCCCTAATCCCGGCAAAGGGCGACTTCCGCTTCCTCTCCGCCAAACGTATCAGCCGTCCGGAAAACGGTATCCAACTGACTTTCTCCGAACCTGTGTCCGACTCACAGGAGCTAAAGGGATTGATCACGCTCAGCGGCCTGTCGTCGTATATCTTCCAGGTGGCAGATAATAAGGTCAATGTCTATTTTGAGGAAACAAACCTTTCTTCGACGGTATTGTCGGTCAACGAAGGTCTCCGTAGCCAAAACGATGAAGCATTGAAAGAATCATCTTCTGTCTCTTTCAGCGCACAATCGCTCAAACCGTTAGTGAAGATGGCATCTACAGGGACAATCCTGCCCGATTCCAAGAACCTGATTGTGCCTTTCCAGGCAGTGGGGCTGTATGCGGTGGATCTCAGTGTGGTGCGTGTGTTCGAAAGCAATATGCTGATGTTTATGCAAGACAACAGCCTGTCGTCGTCGAGCGAACTACGCCGCTCCGGCCGCCTGGTCTATAAGAAGATGTTCCGCCTCGATACCGACCCGTCCAAGAAGACCGACGAGTGGGAAGACTACTCCGTCGACCTCTCCGGCTTGATCAATCAGGAACCGGGCGCACTCTACCGGGTAGAAATATCCTTCCGCCAGGAATACTCAGCCTATGCCTGTGGTGACGGACAGGAAATGAAGCGTTTTGCCGAAACAGCCGAAGCACTCACCAGTGTGGCGTCGGGCGATATGACCGAAGCTGATGAGGCGGTGTGGGATGTTCCCAATACCTATTATAATTCGTACTACGCCAATGTGAATTGGGATGTGTTCAGTTGGTCGGAGACCGGTAACCCCTGCCACCCGTCGTATTATATGACGGGCGATAAGTTTGCCTCCTGCAACGTCCTGGCTACCAATATCGGACTGCTTGTCAAACAGAATGCCACCGGAATGGTTTGGGCGACGGTGACGGATATCCTTACCACTGATCCACTATCGGGGGTTGATCTGACTGTCTATAACTTCCAGTTACAACCGATTGGAACAGGCAAGTCGGATGCCAACGGATTTGCCGAGATCAAAGCGAAAGGCAAACCGTTTATCGTCGTAGCAGCGCAGGGTAAGCAAAAGACCTACCTCAAGGTGCAGGAGGGCGAAGAACTCTCCGTCAGCCGCTTTGACGTCAGTGGCAAGGAACTGCAGAAAGGCCTGAAAGGTTTTGTCTATGGCGAACGGGGTGTTTGGCGACCGGGTGATACCTTGCATGTGTCGTTTATCCTCGAAGACCGGGAGAAACGGATTCCCGACCGCCATCCGGTATCGTTCGAACTGTATAATCCACGTGGACAATTTTATAGCAAACTCATCTCTGCCAAGGGAACCAACGGTTTCTATACCTTTGACGTCCCTACTAAAGCGGACGATCCTACAGGACTCTGGAACGGCTATATCAAAGTGGGTGGTACCTCCTTCCATAAAGCCTTCCGTGTAGAAGCCATCAAGCCGAACCGGTTGAAGATCAATCTCAAAGTGCCGGGCGCTTATATCGATGCCGCCAAGGGCAATGTACCGGTATCCCTGTCATCATCGTGGTTGACGGGGGCAACGGCTTCCGAGTTGAAAGTGAAGGTCGAAATGACCCTGTCGAAAGTCAACACGCAATTTCCTAATTACAGCCAGTATATCTTCACCGATCCGGCGACGGAATATGCCTCGGCACGCAACGATGTGTTCGAAGGAAAGCTCGACGGGCAGGGCAATGCCTCTTTCTCACTGAAAGTCCCTGAATCGAAGAACGCCCCCGGTATGCTGCAGGCACATATCACCACACGGGTATTTGAACCGGGCGGTGATGCCAGTATCCAGACTACATCCGTACCTTTCTCTCCCTTCTCTTCGTATGTAGGTGTAAACCTCAACCAACCGAAAGGAAAATATATCGAAACGGATACCGACCATGTATTCGATGTGGTAACTGTCAACGCCGAAGGAAAACCCGTCGACCGCTCCAACCTCGAATACAAGGTCTATCGGGTGAACTGGAGTTGGTGGTGGGAGAACCGCGACGACTCTTTTGCCTCTTACATTAATAATACGTCCATCACGCCCGAAGCATCCGGAACCCTGAGTACGGTGAACGGAAAGGCGCAATTCAAGTTCCGCGTTGATTATCCGTCGTGGGGACGTTACCTGGTCTATGTAAAAGACCGCAACAGTGGTCATGCCGCCGGTGGCACTGTCTATATTGACTGGCCTGATTGGCGCGGACGTTCAGATAAGGCCGACCCGAGTGGCATCACCATGTTGTCGTTCTCTGTCGATAAAGAATCGTATCAGGTAGGAGAGACGGTGACCGTCATCATTCCCTCCGCCGCCAATGGCCATGCACAGGTGGCGTTGGAGAATGGTTCTACCGTGATGAAGCGCGAATGGGTGACTGTTTCCGAAGGTAAGGATGCCAAGTATCAGTTTACGGTAACACCCGAGATGGCGCCGAATATCTATGTCCATGTCACGCTGCTTCAACCGCATGCACAGACGGTAAACGACTTGCCGATCCGTATGTATGGTGTCGTACCGGTATTTGTCACCAACAAAGAGTCGGTGCTCGAACCGCAGATCAAAATGCCGGACGTATTGCGTCCCGAAACGGAGTTCACCGTATCGGTCAGTGAACAGAAAGGCAAACCGATGACCTATACGCTGGCAATTGTAGACGATGGCCTGCTCGACCTGACTAACTTCAAGACGCCCGATCCGTGGAGCGAATTTTATGCCCGCGAATTGTTGGGCATTCGTACCTGCGACATGTTCGACCAGGTGATCGGGGCCTACGCCGGACGCTACAGTTCGCTGTTCAGTGTCGGTGGCGACGAAATGTTGAAAGGACAGGATGCGAAGGCGAACCGCTTCCGTCCGGTGGTGAAATTCCTCGGTCCATTCACCTTAGATAAGGAAAAGACCAACGCACATAAAGTAACCCTGCCGATGTATGTCGGTTCGGTACGTACCATGATCGTTGCCGGACAAGACGGCGCCTATGGCCGTGCCGAAAAGACAACGCCCGTGCGCACACCGTTGATGATCCTTTCCACCCTGCCGCGTGTGATCAGTGTGGGCGAGGAGATCCTGCTGCCGGTCAATGTTTTTGCCATGGAAGAGTCGGTGAAGGATGTATCGGTCAGCGTCGAATCATCTGATAACCTTGAGGTAACGGATGGTAATACGAAGTCTGTCCGCTTCTCACAGACGGGTGACCAGATGGTCTTCTTCCGTATGAAAGCAGGTATGCAGACCGGAAAAGCAACCGTGCGTATCAATGCCACGGGTGGTGGACAAACCACTAAAGAAACGATAGAGATTGAAGTGCGTAATCCCAATCCGGTCGTTACACAGCATACGTCTAAACTGCTTGCCGCAGGCGAAACTGCCGAACTGCCTTATCAACTCAGCGGTAACCTGTCCGACAGTTGGATCAAACTCGAAGTATCCCGTATTCCGTCGGTCGATATCAGCCGCCGGTTCGATTACCTGTATAATTACCAGCATTATTGCTCCGAACAGCTTACATCGTGTGCCCTTCCGCTCCTGTTCGTTTCCCAGTTTAAGGATATGGACGCAAAGGAAAGTGAGATGGTGAGGAAAAATGTGCTGGCAGCGATCAATAACCTCTACGGACGTCAGTTGCCGAATGGCGGCTTTGTCTATTGGCCGGGTAATGCCAGCGCCGACGAGTGGATCACCTCCTATGCCGGTAGCTTCCTTCTCCTGGCACAGGAAAAGGGATATGAAGTAAATAAGAATGTATTGAATAAGTGGAAAGCCTTCCAGAAACGGGCGGCACAGAACTGGACGCCCACCAGCCGTGATTCGGGTTGGCAGTACTGGCAGTCCGATCTCCAACAGGCCTATCGCCTCTATACGCTCGCCCTTGCCAATGCCGCCGAAATGGGCGCCATGAACCGGATGAAGGAAATGAAAGACCTTACCCTCCAAGCCAAATGGCGACTGGCTGCCGCCTATGCTGTGGCAGGCAAGGCCAATGCCGCCAACGAACTGGTGTTCAATGCCCAGACATTAGTCGAAGCTTATTCATCTAATAATGCCATCTATGGTTCTTACGACCGTGATGAGGCCATGATCCTCGAAACCCTCGTTCTGCTTGGCAAGGAACGCGAAGCCTTCACCCAGGCACAGAAGGTATCGAAGAACCTGTCTGCCGAAAGCTATTTCAGTACCCAGTCCACTGCCTTCTCCCTGATGGCTATGGGACGGTTGGCTTCAACACTTTCCGGCGCTATCGACATGGAATGGCATACGGCAGGGCAGAAGGTGCAGGTGGTGAAGTCTGCGAAAGCTATCTACCAGACGGATATCCTCCCTTCCCCGCAACAGGGAACGGCAACAGTAGTGAATAAAGGCAGTGGTGCTTTGTACGTCGACCTGGTCACACGTACCCAACTGATCAACGACACCCTGCCTGTCATGGCCAACAACCTGCGGCTGGATGTACGCTACGAAGACCTGAACGGCCGTCCGCTCGATGTCCACAGCTTGAAACAAAGCACGGACTTCCAGGCACGGGTAACCGTCGCCAATATCAGCGGCATGAACGATTACAAGGATATCGCCCTCACACACATCATCCCCTCCGGCTGGGAAATCTACAACGAACGGATGATCAATACCGAGGGTACGGAAGAAGTAAAGACCGTCGACGCCTTTACCTACCAGGATATCCGCGACGACCGTGTACTGACCTACTTCGACCTGCCCCGTAGCAAGTCGAAGACCTTCACCGTCCGCCTGCAAGCTGCCTACGCCGGTTCCTTCGTCCTCCCTGCCATCCAATGCGAAGCCATGTACGACACCCAGGCTCAAGCCCGTACTGTCGCCGGCAGAGTGACGGTAGAAAAATAGAGGCGTGAAGTGGATAGTGTATAAGGCTAACGCGGCTCCCCGCCTTGAAAGGCGGGGGGGACCGCCGCTTGCGGTGGTGGGGCGGTTGAAGTATTTCCTGATAGGGATCGCTTTGTTACTTGTCTGGTTCATCTTCTGCTTGCCACGCCAGTTGTTTACAGTACCGTATGCAACGGTGGTAACCGACCGCCATGGCGAACTGCTTGGTGCCCGTATCGCCGAAGACGGACAATGGCGCTTTCCCCAACGCGACACAGTCTCCGCCAAAATGGAAGCCTGCCTGCTAACCTTCGAAGACCGCTATTTCCATTGGCATTGGGGCGTGAATCCGCTGGCAACGGGAAGGGCGATTGTCCAAAACGTAAAAGCCGGCCGGATAGTCAGTGGCGGTAGCACCCTCACCATGCAAACCATCCGCCTCGCCCGTAACCGTCCCCGTACCTGGCCGGAGAAACTGGTAGAGATGATCTGGGCCACTCGCCTGGAATTTCGTTACTCCAAAGAAAAGATACTGGCCATGTATGCTTCCCACGCTCCTTTCGGCGGCAATGTGGTGGGATTGGATGCCGCCGCCTGGCGTTACTTCGGCCATCCGGCTGACCAACTGTCGTGGGCAGAAGCCGCCACCCTGGCTGTCCTGCCGAACGCCCCTGCCATGATCCACCTCTCGAAAAGCCGCGATCAACTGTTACGCAAGCGAAACCGCCTGTTGGCTCGACTGTATGAACAAGGTGCAATCGACACCGCTTCCTATGAACTGGCCTTGGATGAACCCCTTCCCGACGAACCGCTTCCCCTTCCGCAGATTGCCCCGCACGTCGTCAGCTATTTCTACCGTACGGGCAAAGGCCAGCAATACCATTCGACTATCGACAAAGGAATACAGACACAGATAGAGCAACTACTTGAACGTTGGAATGACGAATTCCGCCGCAGCGATATTCGCAACATGGCGGCTATAGTGATTGACGTGCAAACCAATCAGGTGGTTGCCTATTGCGGCAATATACGCTTCCAGGAATCGGAATCATCCAACCAGGTCGATGTAATTCGCGCACCTCGCAGTACAGGCAGTATCCTCAAACCCTTTCTCTACGCAGCCATGCTGCAGGAAGGCGAACTACTGCCTCATACTTTACTGCCCGATATACCTGTCAATATCAACGGCTTTTCTCCGCAAAACTTCAACCTGCAATTCGAAGGAGCAGTACCCGCATCGGAAGTAATCGCCCGTTCACTTAACGTGCCGTCTGTTCACATGCTCCGTCAATACGGTGTACCCAAGTTCTACGACCTGCTGAAACAAGCAGGACTGACCACCCTCTCCAAACCCTCTTCACACTACGGGCTGTCGCTCATACTGGGCGGTGCCGAGGCTACCCTATGGGATGTAACGTCGGCTTATAGTGACATGGCTCGCTCGCTACTGGCCATTGAAAATAAACCGGTAGCCCTGTTAATGTCCGAAGAAACGGAAACAAACAGAAAGACGAAAGTATCCTCGAAGAACACCCGTGTTTTCCAGCCCGCTGCCGTATGGCAAGTTTTCGATGCCATCAAGGAAGTAAACCGTCCCGAAGAGATCGACTGGCGAATCATCCCCTCCATGCAGACTGTTGCTTGGAAGACAGGGACGAGCTACGGTTTCCGCGATGCCTGGGCCGTAGGTGTCACGCCTCGTTATGTCGTAGGCGTCTGGGTAGGAAATGCTTCCGGCGAAGGCAAACCGGGATTGGTAGGAGCGCGTACGGCAGGTCCTGTCCTCTTCGATATATTCAATATGCTCCCGTCCTCCCGCTGGTTCGACCGACCGACCGCCGATTTCACTGAAACGGAAGTCTGCCACCTGTCAGGCCATCTCAAAGGCCGCTTCTGTGAAGATGCAGATACCGTCCTCATTCTGCCAGCCGGACTGAAAACCGCAGCCTGTCCATACCATCACCCCATCCATCTCACCGCCGACGAAACCCGCCGCGTGTATGAAACCTGCATTGATACCGAATCAACCATCCAACGCAACTGGTTCACCCTGCCGCCTACCTGGGAATGGTATTACAAACAACATCACCCCGAATACCGACCACTTCCGCCCTTCAAACCCGGTTGTGGTGAAGACAACCTCCAACCGATGCAGTTCATCTATCCCCAGATGAACGCCCGCATCCGTCTTCCGCGCCAACTAGACGGCCGGGTAGGGGAGATCACCTTCGAGCTTGTCCATACCCATTCCAATGCCACCATCTATTGGCACCTGGATGATACTTACCTTGCTCTTACGCAAGACTTCCACAAACTCTCCGTTTCCCCATCCCCCGGCAAACACTCCATGACCGTCGTCGACGACGAAGGCAACACCCTCTCCGTCTCCTTCACGGTGGAATAAGTAATTCATCCGGTTTTTTTAGGCATGGAAATAGCCGAAGACAGTAATCCCATATTGACGATAGCGTATCTGAAAAAATGAGTATTGTTAATCCGCCTTGCATTCCTGCCTATTGCATGTCTATTACATGCCTATATGTTGCCTATATCCCTTCCATATCCTGTTTTCCATACCTTCTGTTACTGCTCAAAGCAATACCCATACCCCAACCTTGTGACGATGTTCTTCCCATAGCTGCCGATCTTTTTGCGGAGGCGGGTGATGTTGACGTCGATGGTGCGGTCGAGGACATAGGCTTCGTCTTTCCATACGCGGGAGAGGATCTCATCGCGGGTGAAGACTTGGCCGATGTGTTCGAGGAAAAGCTTCAGTATCTCGTATTCTTTTTTGGTGAGAGAGATTTCCTGGCCGTTGACGGTAGCCTTGATGCGTTGGGTGTCGAGGGCGAGGGTTTCGTATTCGAGAAGGGTGTTCTCGGGTTCTTTGCCTTTATCGGCGGTACGTCGCAGGACTGCCTTAACACGGGCGGCCACCTGACGGATGGAGAACGGTTTTGAGATATAATCGTCGGCGCCCAGGTTGAAGCCGGTCAACAGATCGTTCTCCGTATCTTTGGCGGTGAGGAAGATGATGGGCACGTCGGCTGTTTTTTCCGTTTTGCGTACGATGCTGGCCATTTTGAAGCCGGATATTTCATTCATCATCACGTCGAGCATAAGCAGGCTATAGACCGAGAGGTCTTTTTGCAAGGCTTCTTCAGCACTGAAAGCGGTATCTACTTCATATCCTTCTGTTTCCAGATTGAACTTGAGTATTTCACATAAATCAGCTTCGTCGTCCACGACCAGGATGCGGGTTGTTGCCATAGGTATTTCGAGTTTACTACAAATATAGTGAAAGCTGAGAGCCGTCAAGCTTGCTTGAATGGCCGAGGCGCATCCTATATTCTGCAAAAATATTTATTTTTCAGCAAAGATGATGCATTTTCATTTCAGTAAGATGAAATAGATGTTACAACTTTATGACATTTACAGAGCCGATATCCGCTTATCGCCTGAAATAGAGTCGCTAGTAAACAAAAGAACAGCATGTTATGTTATATATATGAAACGCATGAAGTACATTTTTTGTTTAATAGTATTATATAGTAATGATGTTATGAGGAAAAGGCGTGTGAGTGAATCATCCGCCTTTTTTCTGTGCTTGTTCCGATATTATTTCTTACTTTTGCCACTTAATGGAGTATGATATGAAAGATGAACAGCATCCTATTTACGACCGGAATACATTGGAGTTTGTGTCTGTAGCCTATGAGTACTGCACGTTTGTGGAGACTGCCGGGCAATATACACCCGCTGAATTTGTAGATAAAGCTGCTAAATTATTACCGCTACTCTACCTGAAAGCGGCTTTGCTTCCGGAAGTGGAAGCGGATGAAGACGAAGATATGGAAATGACCGTGACGGAGGATATGTATGAATTTGTACGTAACCAGATTGTCGGCCTGTTGGGAGACAGGGATACCTATCTGGAAACGTTCCATCCGGATATGCCGTATAGTGATACGCCCATAGCCGCATTTATTTCAGAAAACTTGGCGGATATTTATCAGGATACAGGTAATTTTGTGGCCTTGTTCAAGCATGAGAATGAAGAAGCCATGTTTCAAGCCCTGGGGGTCTGCGGGAAGAATTTCCGTACCTACTGGGGACAACAACTATTGAACGCGCTCAGGTCGCTGCATGCCGTGCGATACAGCGCAAATGATGATCAGGAAATTGACGATAACGAATGATACAACAATTCACGCACTCGATAACGAAAGAAGAGATCAACCAGTTGCCCGTGGAAGAGTTTCCCGGGCGGATTGTGTTGGTTGAAACAAAAGAAGCAACTGATAAGGCTGTCGCCCAATTGATGCAACACCCCCGTGTCGGGTTTGATACGGAAACACGCCCCAGTTTCAAAAAAGGACAACGTTTTAAGATCGCTCTGATGCAAGTGTCGACAGAAGATACCTGCTACCTTTTCCGGCTGAACAAGATCGATATGCCTGAGTCACTGCTCGGCTTTATCGAAAGCACTACGATACAGAAGATCGGCCTCTCGCTCCGGGATGATTTTGGTGCTTTACGCCGCCGGACGGAAGTTGAACCCGCACAGTTCCTTGACTTGCAGAACTTTGTCGGTCAGTTTGGTATCGAAGATGCCAGCCTGCAAAAGATATATGCCATCCTTTTCAAAAAGAAGATATCCAAAGGCCAACGACTGACCAACTGGGAAGCCGACCGTCTTACCGAGTCTCAACAGAAGTATGCGGCATTGGATGCCTGGACCTGCCTGAAAATATATAACTACTTAAATCCGAATACATGAGCCTTGTCCGCGTAAATCTTAAACCTAAGAAAGAAGAATCATTACTGCGTTTCCATCCTTGGATATTTTCGGGAGCCATCCAATCCATCGAAGGCAAACCGGAAGAAGGAGATCTGGTCGAGGTCTATGGTGTGAACGGACGTTTTTTGGCTGTCGGTCATTACCAGATCGGTAGTATTGCCGTGCGCGTGCTGTCGTTTACCCCTCGGGAGATTGACGCTGCTTTCTGGCAGGAACGAATCGGCGTGGCTTATGCCTTACGCCGGACATTGAAACTGGCTGGTGTGGAGAACAACGATACCTACCGCCTGATCCATGGCGAAGGGGATAACCTGCCGGGCCTCGTGGTCGATGTCTATGCCCATACGGCAGTCGTTCAGGCGCACTCGGTCGGCATGCATTATGCCCGCCACCAGGTGGCTGAAGCGATGAAGGCGGTGATGGGTGACGATCTGAAACATATCTATTATAAGTCGGAAGCGACTTTGCCGTTTAAAGCTAACCTGGGCAGTGAAGATGGTTACCTCCTCGGAGGCGGCGTGGAAGACGTGGCAATGGAAAACGGACTGAAGTTTTGTGTCGACTGGCTGAAAGGACAGAAGACAGGTTTCTTTGTCGACCAGCGCGAAAACCGTTCCTTGCTCGAATTTTATTCCAAGGGACGTTCGGTGCTGAATATGTTCTGCTACACAGGTGGTTTCTCATTCTATGCCATGCGGGGTGGGGCGGAACTGGTTCATTCGGTAGACAGTTCGGCGAAAGCGATCTCACTCACCAATAAGAATGTGGAATTGAACGTCCCCGGCGACCCACGTCATCAGGCCTATGCTGAGGATGCGTTCAAATATTTGGAAAAGATGGGGTCGCACTATGACCTTATTATTCTCGATCCGCCTGCATTTGCCAAGCACAAGAATGTGCTGCACAATGCGCTGCAGGGATACCGGAAGTTGAATGCGATGGCGTTTAAGAAGATCAAACCGGGCGGTATCCTGTTCACGTTCTCCTGTTCTCAGGTAGTGAGCAAGGAAAACTTCCGGTTGGCTGTGTTCAGCGCTGCGGCTGAATCCGGACGCAAGGTACGTATCCTCCACCAACTCACACAGCCTGCCGACCATCCGGTCAATATCTACCACCCCGAAGGCGAATACCTGAAAGGGTTGGTGCTGCATGTGGAATAAGCAAATTCAACTATTATA
This sequence comes from Tannerellaceae bacterium, assembly GCA_031555145.1. GTDB lineage: Bacteria > Bacteroidota > Bacteroidia > Bacteroidales > Tannerellaceae > JAJDIA01. The sequence continues at coordinate 26,215 of JAVBUR010000017.1, forward strand.
TATGTAAACAAAAAATCAGGCTGTTCCATAAGGACAGCCTGCTCTATTTATGTACAAACATCTATTCGATATGCTGACGGATCTTTTTCAGATACTCTTTCATCCCTTCGCTGTTTTTCTCCTTGATGAGTTCCTGGAGTGTAGACAGCTCTTCCTGTATCCGTGTGATCTGAGTCGGGGTGCGGGGATTGAAGAGTATTTCCGTCAATAGGTAATCGTCTTCGGAGAAGAGGCCGCGGGCTATCTTCATATGCCGCTTGAAGGTGGTACCGGGTGCATCCTGATGCTTCATAGTCGCGGCGAAGACTATGGTCGAAGCGAAAGGAATGCCGAGCGAGTAGGCCACTACCTTGTCGTGCTCTTCGAAGGTGTATTCGCAGATATGCAGGTGCAGACTACCGTACAGGTCTTTGAAGAATATCTTTCCGAGGTGGTCGCCTTCGGAGATGATGATAGTGTTTTCTTTCTCCAGGTTGCCCAGGTTGGCAAAGGTAGGCCCGAACATCGGGTGAGTGGATACATAGGGGAAACCACAGGTGTCGTAGAATTCTTTTAGATGGGTCTTGACCGATGCGATATCCGCTATGATACAATAGGGTTGGAGGTAGGGCAGTACGGCTTCAAAAGCAGCGATCGTTTGATGCAGTGTGACACAATTGATCACCAGTTCGGGGGCGAAGGAGGCGATCTCTTCCGGCCGTTGCAGGCGGAGGGCGTTGTAGATGAAGCGCATCCGCTTCGGGTCTTGTTCCAGTACGGCTACTTCATGGTCGAAGCTCAGCAGGTCGGTGAAGAAAGATCCCATCTTTCCGGCACCCAATATCAGTATTTTCATTGTTGGTTCATGATAACAACCTGCTGACGGACAGATTCTTCGTGTATCTCTTGCAGGATATTTTTGACAAAATCAGTACTTAACTCCATGCTGGCACCCATCAGCGAACGTTTTTCCAAAATCTCGTTGTAACGGGGAGACTGCAGGATGGGCATGTTGTGTTCCTTTTTATAGATACCGATCTCGCGGGAGATACGCATACGTTTAGAAAGAATTTCAAGCAGTTGCTCGTCGATCTGGTCGATCTGGCGGCGCAGTTCGGTCAGGTTTTCCGTTGTCTGGACGGTATCGCGGATGACGAGCAGGTTCAGTACATAATCCAGTACATCAGGGGTGATCTGCTGGCTGGCATCACTCCAGGCCTGATCCGGTGAGCAATGCGATTCGATCATCAACCCGTTGAAGCTGAGGTCCATCGCTTGCTGGGAGAGGGGAGCGATCAGTTCGCGCTTGCCTCCGATATGGCTTGGATCGCAGAAGATGGGTAACTGGGGCATCCGGCGGCGAAGTTCGATAGGAATATGCCAGAGCGGTAGGTTGCGGTACATCTTCTTGTCGTACGAACTGAATCCGCGATGGATCACGGCAATCCGACGGATACCAGCACCGTAGATACGTTCAATGGCTCCGATCCACAATTCCAGGTCGGGATTGACTGGATTCTTGATAAACACAGGTACGTCCACTCCTTTGAGTGCGTCAGCTATTTCCTGTACGGCAAAGGGGTTAACGGTGGTACGAGCACCGATCCATAGGATATCTATGCCCGCATTCAATGCTTCTTCCACATGGTATTTGGTGGCTACTTCGGTAGCCGTGTACATACCGGTTTCTTCTTTGACACGTTTCAGCCAGGGGAGACCGACGGAGCCTACTCCTTCGAAACCGCCCGGTTTCGTACGGGGTTTCCATATCCCGGCACGGAATATTTTGATGCCTCTGTCGGCCAGTTCTTTGGCGGTGCTGACTACCTGTGTTTCTGTTTCGGCACTACAGGGGCCGGCTATTACGATGGGCCGTTGCGGGTTAATGCCCGGCAGAATGATAGAATCTAAGTCCATTTTATATACTGTTTAATGATTAACGATTGATGATTAATTCTGGATGGTTGTTTGGATGCGCTTCAAGGCTTCCTGCAAGGTTTCTTCGTTGCAGCAGAGGGAGAGGCGCAGATAACGTTCGCCACGGCTACCGAAGATAAAGCCGGGAGTGACGAAAACGTTGGCCTCATAGAGTACACGGTCGGCCAATTCGTTCACACTCGTCACCTTGTCGGGAATACGTCCCCACAGGAAAAGACCTACTTGCTTTTCATCGAACGAACATCCCAGCGAATGCATGATCTGTCCGGCCAGGTTGCGACGGCTACGATACACGTCGTTCATGTGTTTATACCATTCGTCCGGGGCGTTTAATGCTTCTGCCGCTGCATATTGCATGGGTTTGAACTGACCGGAATCGATGTTGCTTTTCACTTTCAGTATCCATTGTACAAACTCGGGATTTGAGGCCAGCATCGCGATGCGCCACCCCGGCATGTTATGCGATTTGCTCATCGAATTCATTTCGATACATACTTCTTTTGCTCCCGGAATACTCAACAGACTCAACGGTTGGTCATTCAGAATGAAGCTATATGGGTTGTCATTACAGATGACGATATCGTGCCTGCGTCCAAAGGTAACTAATTTCTCAAAAAGTTCTACGGATGCGTTCGCTCCAGTTGGCATATTCGGGTAATTTACCCACATAAGTTTGACATTCGAGAGGTCTTCTTTCTCCAAAGCGTCGAAATCGGGGAACCAGTCGTTCTCTTCTTTCAACTCGTAAGGGATAATGTTGGCGCCTACCAGGTTGCTGACCGAACTGTAAGTCGGGTATCCCGGATTAGGAACCAGTACGCTGTCGCCCGGATTCAGGAAGGCCAGCGAGATGTGCAATATCCCTTCCTTGGAACCGATCAAGGGTTGGATTTCCGTATTCGGATTCAATTCTACACCGTACCATTTGTTGTACCACGAAGCGAAGGCTTTACGCAGTTCGGGTATCCCAACATACGGCTGGTAGCCGTGTTCATTGCTTTGATGAGCGTGTTGGCACAGTGTCTCGATGGTCTCTCCCGAAGGAGGAAGATCGGGGCTGCCTACACCGAGGTTAATTACTTGCCGGCCCGCGGCATTCATTTCGGCTACTTCCTTTAGTTTGCGTGAGAAGTAGTATTCCTGGACATTATTGACACGTGTAGCGGGTTGAAAGCTACACACTTTGTTTTCCTTCTGCATATTCGCCTAAAATTTGAAAGTCTTTTGTTAATGGTATAATCGCATCCAATGCCTGTTTGTAGCGTGTGTAGTCGTCGAAGACAAGGTTGATGTAGAACAGGTATTCCCATTCACGCCCGACGATCGGCAAGGATTGGATCTTGGATAAGTTCATGTCATAGAAAGACAGGATGGAGAGTACTTTGGAAAGGCTACCCGGTGCGTGGGGAAGGGCAAATACGACGGAAGCCTTGTTGATATCCGCCTGTTTCTGCATATCCTGTGCCACCCAGCGGTCGGCCAGTACGAGGAAGCGGGTGAAGTTGCGTTTGTTTGTTTCGATCCCTTCGGCCAGCACTTCCATGCCATAGATCGAAGCCGCCTGTTTGCCGCAGATAGCGGCATGTCCTTTGAGCCCATTTTCGGCAATCCACCGGGCGCTCATCGCCGTATCTCCTTTTTCCACCACTTTGACGTGGGGCAGGGTGTCGAGAAAATCTTCACATTGCATCAGGGCAATCGGATGGGAGTTGATCTCAGTCACATCGTGAATGGATGTTCCCGGCAGGGCAACAAGCGAGTGGGAGATACGCAGCTTGTATTCGCCGACCACCTTGTGTCCACTCTGGCGGAGCAGTTCGTGATTCTGAAGCAGGCTGCCGGCGATAGTATTCTCGATCGCCATCACGCCCAGTATAGATGGATCTTTTTTAACGGTCGTGATCACATCTCTGAACGTAGCACAATCAACCACTTCAAATTCTTCTCCTGCAAAATAATTACGTGAAGCGATGTCGTGATACGACCCTGCGATACCCTGGATGGCAACTTTCTTCTTCATCTGACTCTTTTGTTTTTTTATGAAACAATAAAAGTCCCACCGTTTCCGGCAGGACTGTATATGATTCGATTGTTATAATCTGTTTCGTTATCTCTTACGTTTTACATACAAACTCCTGCCTTCACTCTGCTAAAGTAAAAGTAATAAAAGCTAAAGTATGTAAAACTAAAATTGTTCATCTCGACTATTTGTCTTGTATTTGGGTGCAAATGTAACGTTTTTTTCTAATATGCAAGGAAAAAGTAATAATTTTTCTTTCTCCTGCTCATAAAACAGATTTCAGGAGGCTAATGTTTAGCTGTTGGTGTGATTTGAGCGTATTGGTAAATGGCAAATCTTCAGATACATAAAAAGGAGTACACAAAAATCTGTACCGTAACATAAAAATGCGTATGTTTGTCTTATTCAGAACAAGATAAGATGAACAAAAAAGCGGTGAACGTCCAAACTCTCTTAGGAATGATCGAAGAAGAGAACCGGCTGGCATTTAATATGTTCTATGAGATATATTATGATCAGGTGTTTCGCTATGCTTATTATTTTCTGAAAGATACCGAAGCCTGCCGGGAAGTGATTGCGGATGTTTTCTTTGCAATCTGGCAATCACGTAAGCAATTGAAACGGGTTGAAAATCTGGAGACTTATTTGTTTGTGTCTGTGCGGAATGAAGTGACCCGTTACAACCAAAAGCCATACAGGTATAATCATGTTTCTTTAGATAATATGCCGGTAGATCTGGAAGTAACAGGCGAAGAATTGCCTGATGATAAGATTGTCAGCGCGGAAATGGAAGAATTATTAAGTAAAATTGTCGGGCAATTACCGGAGAAATGCCGTCTTATCTTTCTTATGGCACGTATGGAAGGGCTGAAACCGAAAGAAATAGCCGAAAGACTTTCTATTTCGGAAAATACGGTTCGTGTACAAATGAAGATTGCCATTGAGAAGATCGTAGCACAAATAACACCTTACTACCCTGATCTTACATTTTCCTTATTCATGGTTTCTATTTTTCAATAGGAAAACCTTCCTCATCTGTTAAAGGGTGTAAAAAAACAGCGTTCTTTTAAACGAAATGGAACTTCGTCTACTCCTCTGTATGAATGCAAGGAAAAATGGACGAAGGAAAAGACAATATGGATGCCCTACGGGATGAATTGGTCAATGAAATCAATGACCAGGATATCACCTTGTTGGAAGAATGGAATGACTTGTCTTCTGATAATCAACGTTTTCGTCAGTTAGTCAATGAAATGAAACTTTCTCCGGAAGTAGAGCAGAAGGGGGAGGCTATGAAACCTTATATCTTAACGCAGGTAACTCATAGAATAAATAATGCAACTCTGCGTAAACGCCTATTGAAGATTGCCGGTATCGCGGCATCTGTTGCCATCCTGCTGGTTGCTACCAGTTATTTGTCATACGAGAGAGGGTTCCGGAAAGTTAACAGCCAGATGATCGAACTATCTAATCCATTGGGTATGTTGTCTACCGTTATCTTGCCGGATGGCAGTAAGGTTATTCTGAATGCCGGTACGACTGTCACTTACCCGAATGCATTTGTAGGGAAAAACAGGGAAGTAGGAATCCTTGGAGAAGCCTTTTTCAGTGTAGTGCCTGATACGAAACATCCTTTTGTTGTAAAAACGGATCAAATCGACGTTGAAGTGCTTGGTACGGAATTTAATGTAAAAGCATATGAAGAAGATGAACGGATAGAAGTTTCTCTGTCGGAAGGAAAGGTAGATGTAAGCCTGAAGAACCAAAGAGGCCGGATGTCGCTTCATCCCGGTGAACAGGCATACTATGATAAACAATCGCAGGCATTGATAACTCGCCGGATAAATGTGACACATTATATATCCTGGAAAGACGGCATATATTATTTCCGTGCCCTGCCTTTGAAGGAAATTGTTCACCAACTGGAACGTATCTTCAATGTACATATCGAGATTACTTCTCCTGAATTGGAAAATATAATTATCACTGGCGATTTCCTCCGAGGCGAAAATCTGGAACAGATTTTACGGGTAATCACTGCGGATAAACGATTGAAATACAGAATAGAAGAACCCGGTGTGTATATCGACCCCAGATAAATTACTCTCTAAGGGCTCCAGCTACATGGACGTGTTGTATGATGTAGAAAATAGTAATAACAAAAAAGATCTGCTTATGGTAAAATAACAGGTAAAGAAAACAAAAAAACGGAAAATGCGCTCACATCTTCCGTTTTATAAAAGACTTTAGTCTGCATTAATTCATGAAATTACAAACCTAAAATCAATACAAATATATGGATTTAAATTTAAATGCCATACAAACTACCCATGTTTGTTGTTTAAGAAAAATAATTACTGTCATGAGATTAACCTTCATACTATTTATGATCACAATCTTTTGTGCATCAGCGAATAACAGTTACTCACAGGTAAACAGTATCTCGCTTAATCTGGAGAATGTCACATTGGGAGAAGCCCTGGATGAAATCAAAGAAAAGGGCGGATATTCGGTGTGGTATAGGAACGAAGAGATCGATCTGGATAAAAAGATTTCTCTACATGTGAAAGATAAAAAGATCAACTATGTTCTCGACAATCTACTTGCCAATGAAGGCTTAGGCTATGTAATAGAAGATCGGCATATCATCATCTATAGCAAAAAGGAAACGTCGGCTTATATAGACCAGGCCGGCCGGCAGATAACCGGGGTTGTTACAGATGAAAAAGGAGTTCCTATCATCGGTGTCACTGTCATCGAAAAGGGAACGGCCAACGGGGTTACAACAAATATGGAAGGGAACTTCTCTATCGTACTTCCGGATAAGGCAACACTTCAGATATCCTATATTGGATATGTCACCCAGGAAATAGTTATAGGGGAGAAAAAGTTCTATGACATTATATTGAAAGAAGACCTCTTGATGCTGGATGAAGTAGTAGTTGTCGGTTATGGTACGCAAAAAAAGGTGAATCTGACCGGCTCGGTGGCTTCACTCAGTTCAAAAGAAATCATTAACCGTGTTCAGACGAATGTCTTGTCGGCTATTCAGGGTACAGTTCCCGGAGTAACCGTTATTTCACGTCCCGGACAAACTCCTTCCATTAACTTCCGGGGGAGAGGGAATCTTGGAGAATCCAGTCCCTTATATATCATAGACGGGGCTATTGCTGATGCTACATTCTTCAGTAATATAGAGCCGACAAGTATTGAATCGATCTCTTTCCTGAAAGATGCAGCTTCGTCAGCCATTTACGGAGCACGTGCAGCCTATGGTGTGGTACTGGTAACCACCAAACAGGGAGTAACTGATAAAATCAATGTAACATACAATGGATATGTAGGGCTTAAAATGCCAACCTACTTGCCAGATGTCGTAAGTTCTGCCGATTATGCGATGTTAATGAATGAAGGACGGTATAACAGGGAACCGGATAAAGGGAAAAATCAAGTCTATTCCAATGAAGAAATAGAAAAATTCAGAAACGGAACAGATCCGGATCTTTATCCGAATACCAAGTGGGCAGATCTGGTTTTGGACCAATCAGTCCTAACCACTCATCATTCCATCAATTTTAGCGGGGGAACAGAGAAACTGCGTCAGTACACCAGTATAGGCTATGTTTTTGATGACAATTTTGTTCCCGGACAGAAAAACGAACGATACAATTTAAGTACCAACGTAAGTTCTAAAGTTACCAATTGGTTAACCTTAAAAACAAGTATTAAATACTTCCGGAATGTAGGAGACAGAACGAAAGGGAGCCCTTCGTTGGCAACCTTTGTACAAGTTCCTCCTACCTATGCCGCCCGGCAATCCAATGGGGAATGGGGAAGCGTTGACGGAGGGAAAACCGCTCCGATGGAATGGTATCTAATGAATCCCTTACGGAATTTGAATAGAAATGACTGGGGCAATTCGAAGAGTGAAAATACAATGATAGACTTAGGGTTTGATCTTCATCCGCTTCCCGGACTGGTTATTAATGGACAAATGGTCTACAGGGGCAGTGAAGGTAAATCAAAATCGTATACGGCGCTGCAAGACGAGATCACCAACTTCTTAACCGATGTATTGATCCCGGGGTCAGGTAATAAGATAAACTCTATGTCGCAAAGTTGGAGCAACTCCGAACGAATGCAGTATATGGGAAATGCAAAATATAACTGGTCGAATCCTATGCATGATTTTGAGGTTTTACTTGGCACTTCTTTCGAACATTATACCTATGAAGGACTCTCTGCTTCACGTAGAAATTTTCCTCTTGATGGTCTAAGGGACTTAAATGCAGGTTCTTCTGCCGGAGTTGATATATCCAACGGGGGAGGAATGAGTGAGAATAAATTGCTGTCCTATTTTGGACGTTTAAATTATGTGCTTCATAACAGGTATCTTTTTGAAGTCAACTTCCGGGCGGATGCCTCTTCCAGTTTCTACAAAGATAACCGATGGGGGTATTTCCCTTCGTTCTCTGCCGGCTGGCGGATCAGTGAAGAGCGTTTCATGGAGCAGATAACATGGATAGACAATTTGAAAATAAGAGCGTCATGGGGTACCCTGGGGAATATTAATAATGTCGGTTATTATGATTATTTCCAGAATTATACGATGTCAGGATCTACAGGATACAACTTTAACAATGTTATTGCAGGCGGGGTTCGAGAGTCAAGACCTGCTAATATAGGGCTTACATGGGAAACTGTAGAATTGACCGATATCGGTTTGGACCTGGATATACTTGGAGGAAAACTGAGCTTAACTGCTGATTACTATATAAAGAATACGGAAGACATTCTGATGCCTTACAATGTTCCTGTAGAAGTAGGTGTGTCGAGCAGTCCTTCACAGAATATTGCCAGTGTTCGAAATCAGGGTGTTGAATTTGCATTAACCCATCGCAATAACATAGGGGAACTACAGTATGCTATCTCTGCGAATATAGCAACTAACAAAAATAAAATAACACACCTGTCCGGTACGGATGAAATGATTAGAAATGGCGGTGATAAGATTCGCTATATCTGGCATGTCGGGGAAGCGATCGGTTCTTTTTACGGCTTAAAAACGGATGGACTATATACTCAGGCAGAAATAGATGCAGGTCATTATTATACCTATGGGCGCGTACCCAAAGCGGGAGATATCAAATATGTACCTCAAAGAGAGCATGTAGAGTGGGGTAGTGCCATTGACAGTAATCTGGATAGAACTGTGATTGGTAATGATGTACCCAAATTCACCTATGGACTGAATCTGAATCTGGCATGGAGGCATTTTGAACTTTCAGTCTTCGGGCAGGGAGTAGGAGGTACTTCCGTCTCTTTTGAATCGGAACAGATCGATTGTTTCTCCTCTAATCCGCGCATGTACCATATGGGACGATGGACGGAAGAAAACCCGAATCCGAATGCCACTTACCCACGTATATACGGAGCACATAGCCTGGATGAATACAATAGAGTATATTCCGATTGGTTTGTTTTTAATGCGAATTACTTCCGTTTCAAAACAATCACATTGGGATATGATATACCTCCCAAAGTCATACGAAAAGCCGGTATGTCTGCACTGAAGGTTTACCTGACAGGGGAAAATTTGCTTACTATCCGCGGCGATCATAAGATGAAGGATTTTGACCCGGAAGCAGCTACGGGACGAGGAGTCGGTGCATTCGGGGTTAAATCGGTAGCTCTTGGTGTTAATATTTCATTTTAATTATACGTGTTCACAAATAAAATAGATCATTATGAATAACATATATTGTAAAACCATAGTAAGTGCTGCTCTTTCACTTGTACTCCTTGTATCTTGTGATATGGATGTGATTCCTCCATCAGATATTGCGGCAGAAAGCTTCTGGAATACGGATAAGGATGCGTGGTATGCGTTGAACGCCTGCTACAGACAGTTGCCCGGGTTTGATATTGGAGATGAAATGTACACCGATGATGCCCATAGCCATAAACCGTGGGAAGGTCCGTATGAACTTATTCAGCAAGATTATATCACCCCCGAATACGATGTAGGGTATAGCTATACCGGTATCAGGATGTTTAACAATTTCATCGAAAATGTGGAGAAATGTACGATGGATGAAACGCTTAAAACGCGGATGAAGGCAGAAGCCCGATTCCTCAGAGCTTTCCATTACATTGATCTCACAACGAAGTTTGGAGATGTCCCCCTTGTCAAAGAAGTTATGCCTTATGATGCTCCTAACATTCCAAGAGACGCTAAAGAAACGGTACATGCATTTATCCTTTCAGAACTGACGGAGATTGCAGAAATCCTTCCCCGGAAATATTCCGGCACCTATTTAAATGAATATGGCCGGTTTACACGGGCAGCAGCACTGGCGCTTAAAGCAAGGGCCGCTCTCTTCTTTGGGGATTTTGCTGCGGCCGAAGCTGCTTCAAAAACGGTTATTGATGAAGGTGATCATTCGCTGTTTAGAGTGACAACACTCACTCAGTTACAGCAGAAAGAGGCGGATGAGATGGATGCTTTCATCGACTATGACATCTATGGGATCGATAAGGATAAATTTGCGAAAGGTCTTTTTAGCTATGAGACACTTTGGCATTCCGAAAATGCAAGTCCCAACAATCCGGAGTATATCGTAACCCGTCAGTATATGGCCGCTGATTATCAGGAAGATTATGCACGTTATATTTATATTCGTCCCAGTCAGATGATCCGTGGTTATTCCTCTTATGAGCCTACGCAGGACATTATTGATGCGTATTGGTTTATTGATGGGAAAACGTATCCTGCTCCTGTTACGGTAGAAGACCGGAAGAATAACTTCGACATCATGAATCAACTGACAAAAGAGTGGGTGGAGGTAGAAAAAAAGACATTTAGCGAACTTGTTCCCACACTGGATTTGAAATCATTCGATTACATGCAGGAGTTTAGAAACAGAGACAGCCGGTTATACGGATCTATGTTGTTCCCCTTTAAAGGCTGGCATGAAACAGATGCCGGAGTTTTCTATTACCGGTGGTTCCCTGAAAAAATAGGAACCGATGGAAATGAATCCTGGTCAGGATATAGTTATCGTAAAATGGTTGCCAAAACGCCATATAATACTCAAAACTCCTTTGATGATTATCCTGTGTTGCGTTATGCCGAAGTTTTACTGACCTATGCAGAAGCCCGGATCAGGAATGTGGGATGGGATAGCTCTGCCCAAATGGCATTGAATGATTTGCGCGACCGTTGCGGTATGCCGAATGTTCCGACAACCATGCCATCCACAGAGGAAGCTCTTGCCTTTGTTTGGAACGAGCGGCGTATCGAATTGGCCGGCGAAGGTATTCGCTATGAAGATATACGTAGATATGGGAATGAGTATGCCGCCAAATATATGAATGGGAGCATTTATGCTCCTAATGGTTCTGTCCTCGTGACAAAAGCATGGAGTAACAGATTGCTGTATATGCCTATACCACAGTCGGCAATAGATCTGAATCCTCTTTTAGAACAGAATCCGGGGTATTAACATTAAAAAATAAAGTCATGAATATCAAATGTTTATTGTTTTCGCTTGCATGCTTTTATGCAAGTATATCCTGTGCTCAAAATGAGAGTTCCTCTATCCAGCCAAGGCCGCAAGGACAAACAGACGTGATAGAATTACGGTGTGAGCCCATTGAGAATGTAAGGATAGCTGTTATCGGTTTAGGGAATAGAGGAATCGGTGCAGTAGGCCGGTTATCTGTGGTTCCTAATGCCTCTATAGTTGCCGTGTGCGACATACAGGACCGATATGTGGAGAGAGCCATGAAATCATTGGCGAAAAAAAATATCATTCCGGATACCTATAATAAAGAAGACGATTGGAAACGGATTTGTGAACGAGATGATATTGATTTAATCTATGTTTGTACGCACTGGGATTTGCATACACCCATTGCCGTATATGCCATGCAACACGGCAAACATGTGGCAATGGAAGTTCCGGGTGCTTTGACTCTTCAGGAATGCTGGGATTTGGTTAATACAGCCGAAAAGTATAGAAGGCATTGTATGATGCTGGAGAACTGTAACTATGACTTCTTCGAATTGGCCACACTCAACATGGCTCAGCAGGGTCTGTTCGGTGAGATTGTGCATTGTGAAGGCGCGTATATCCATGATTTGCGGGGTGAAATTTTTGATTCCCGGTCTTATTGGCAAGATTGGCGTCTGGAACATAACACGAATAATATCGGGAATCTTTATCCGACACATGGATTAGGACCTATTGCTCATGTGATGAATATTCATCGTGGCGACAGGATGGAATTCCTTGTTACGGTGTCTACCAATCAATTCGGTATGACTGAATTTGCGAAAAATAAATTTGGCGCAGATTCGAAAGAAGCGAAAGTGGATTATAAACATGGCGATATGAACACGTCACTTGTTCGAACAGTAAATGGTAAGACGTTGATGATTCAGCATGATATTACCAGTCCGCGTCCATATAGCCGGCATCATGTAATAAGTGGTACGAAGGGCTTTGCACAGAAATATCCGCAAGAAGGCCTGGCATTCGATCCGAACGCCCATTCATTTATGCCTAAGGATGAAATGAATACCATGCTACAGCAATACGAACATCCGATTGTGTCTGAATTAGGAGAGTGGGCCAAATCTGTAGGTGGTCATGGAGGAATGGATTTCATGATGGATTACCGTTTGATTTATTGCTTACACAAAGGCCTGCCGTTGGATATGGATGTGTATGATTGTGCGGAATGGTCGTCTATCGTCGATTTAAGTAAACTTTCTTTACAGAATGGTTCTAAACCAATAGCTGTGCCCGATTTTACACGGGGAGACTGGAAGAAAATAAAGACGGTTACTTATTATAAATAAAATACATCCATTTAATTGCATTAGAAAGATTTAGAAAAACGATAAAGAGGGGAATCGAAAGCCTTCGGACTTTTGACACACCCTCTTTATCGAAATGAATAAACACTTATGGTTTCTTATGCTTTAGCAGCATGATCACCGGATTGGCATCTTCTTCCAGTCCCGCCGCCATTTCTTTCAGCCGTCCTGTCAACTCTCCTTTTTCGTAGGATTCGGTCAGTTTGTCGGCATTGATGAATAGCCATGATTCGATGTCATGATTCACGGGTCTTGCCATGCTCATATACATTTCCTTTTGGGTGGAATAGTCGCCATTGTAAACGGTATACCCGAAGAATGCCTTTTCCTGTTTATCGTACATGAGATAGGTTTGCGGAAATCCATTTTGTGTGTCAAAGTCGAACACGTTTTTAACGGTTTCCATGAAGTAGTAGCGGTCGGAGAAGCATCTCAGGCGAAGAAAAATGCCCGGCTCCATCGACTGGATCGACGGTGTTCTGGCGATCGACGGTTGCAGGCTGTAATCCGGCAAAAAGGTGTAGACAGTATCACACGAAAATTCAGCCAGCATCCATTTGCCATTGTGAGGAATGATGCTGCGGGATGGTCCGGGGCTTACAGTCATATCTCCCGATCGTTGCTGCAAGTACTTCTTCTCTTTGAATGGGAGTTTTATTTCATGCGTAATGCTCCCATCCTGCTTGGATATGAGTACAAATGCAATCTCTTCATTATACGGATCATGGCAGATGAGGTTGTCGTTGTCGTAATCGAAGATGTCGGTATAGAATTGCGTCCCGTTTCCTTCCTTGTGCTTCAGTGTCCGTTTATAGTTTCCGTAGAGGTCATATACCATGATCTTTCTTGCATAAATGTCGTTGACAAACATTTCCTGATTCCTTTCATCCAATTTGATACCAAAAGGACTTGTGTATTCTTCGTTGCCTCCGCCTTTACGATTGATCACTCTCAGGGCTTTCCCCGTCCGGTCATACATATAGATATTACCGTCGCTGTTATAGTTTTTCATGACGATGATATCCTTACCCACATCCTGCACAAAGCCTTGTGTTAGAAACTCATCATTCGTTTCCAACGGAATGTATTCCACATCAAACAGATCCTGAATAATCAGTTCCTTCTTAGGCGAATAGCTTGTTGTTGTCATATCAACGGTGATAAGCTCGTCAGTGGATTGATTACCGCCACCGCATCCTGCCATAACCAGCAGGATAATAGCCGAAATTGTGATTGTGTTTCTCATGCGTAGTTGTATTAGTTTATTATTATTCCCTTAACCGGCAATTTCCATTTGGATACAAACGATATTTCCTTGTGGACGAATGTAATGAATATAATTGGTTATACAGTTGGGAGTGAGTGAAATTATGCTTTTTTAGTAGCTGAAACGATAGAACGTTAAAACACATTCAGATGCTGCAAAATCTGAATGTTTTTACTAGGGGAGCGTTTTTAAGTTAACTATCTATTTCATAGGCTATTCAGACTGAATTATGGAAATATGCTACACCGCTACATTTTTGATATAAATAGCTATCATTCAATAATTTGACTGGTGTATGGTTTTTAAAAGCCTACACCACCTATACACCTGGAAGTTGAGTATGGCTGTTTCACAAATCTGCGCCTAAGAGTTGTTTCATCGACATCTAGATGTTGTTGTAACGACATCTGGACGTTGTTGCAACAACATCTAGGCCTAGATTCAGGGAGTGTAGACTACACCTTTTTGCCACCTTCTTTCAGCTTACACCACTTTCACGCCTGCCTGTATGATCCGCATCTCTTTGGGCACGGATTGCTTGACGCAGTCGATGATGATTGCGGCGATTTTGTGGCGGATAAAGTCTTTGCGGGTGACGAAGACGATTTCGCGGGCGGGCTTAGGTATGGCGAAGGGGCGTACCAGCTCTTTTTGTTCATTGGAGAGTTGGAGGGTGGCGAGTTCGGGGATGAAGGTGATGCCGTTGTTGCTTTCGACCATGCGCATGAAAGTTTCCAGACTGCCAAGGCTGTAGGACGCTTGGCGAAGACGTACTTTCTCCATCTGGCAGAAGCGCATCAACTGGTCGCGGAAGCAATGACCTTCATCAAGTAGCCAGAGTTTTTCGTCACTGATATCAGCGGTACGGATCAGGTCTTTTTTAAAGAGAGATTCGTTACGGGCGGTATAGGCGAAGAATTGCTCGTAAAATAAAGTGTCGCCCTGAAGTTGGCTTTCTTCCGGTTGGTTGGCGATGATGGCGGCGTCAAGGCAACCGTCGGTCAGTGCTACCAACGTGGGGGCTGTTTTCATCTCGTGGATACGGATGTCCAGTTCGGGATGTTTTTCCGTCATCTGCTGGAAGAAACGGGGCAGGAGGTAGGGGGCGATGGTCGGCAACACGGCCAGGTGGAATGTCCCTTTCAGGGAGGATTCTTCTTCGCTGATGATTTCTTGGATGCGGCCTACTTCGAACAACACCTTGCGAGCCTGTTCGATCACTTTGCGGCCTGCCGGGGTGGGAGAGATGGGGTTCGTGTTACGGTCAAACAGTTTGAGTGCCAGCTCGTCTTCCAATTTCTGAATCATCATGCTCAGCGTAGGTTGTGTCACATGACAATATTCGGCCGCCTTAGCAAAGTGCCGGTGGGTATCAAGGGCGGCAATGTATTCCAATTGTTGTATATTCATTTTGAAAAAGAATTGAGGTGTTATGTTCGTTTGGCAAATATATGAAAAAAACCGATTATCTTTAGGCAGTTAATTTTAATAAGTTACAGCGTTATGAGGAAACAGTTATTGACCATTGTCTGTTTGTGCGGCTTTGCCGTTATGGCACTGGCGGGAGGGAAAGTGTATGAAACCCGCACGGTAAAAAGCGATATCTTGAAAATGGAACGCAAGTATTCCATCTACCTGCCCGAAGGGTATGATGAAACAGACCGTAGTTATCCCGTCTTATACCTATTGCATGGTTCGGGTGACGACCATACGGGTTGGGTCCAGTTCGGACAAGTACAGCATATTGCCGACAAAGCCATTGCCGAAGGCATGGCCGGTCCAATGATCATTGTTATGCCTGATGCCGACACTGGTCGCAGGGGCTACTTCAATGTGATCGAAGGTGGCTTCAACTACGAAGATTTCTTCTTCAAGGAATTGATTCCGCATATAGAAAAGACATACCGGGTACGTTCCGACCGTCGGTATCGTGCTGTGGCTGGACTTTCGATGGGCGGCGGAGGCACGATCTTCTACGCGCTTCACCATCCCGAACTGTTTGCCGCCGCCGCTCCGTTGAGCGCTTCTACCGGAAGCTGGTCGATCGACCAGGTGACTGGCCGTCTGAGCGACGATGTGAAGAAGAAACTCACCGACAAGCAGATACAAGATTACTACAACCGTCACAGTATTGAAGGCATCATTCAAAATGCTACAGAAGACGATATGAAGAAGATCCGCAGCATTCGTTGGTATGTCAGTTGTGGTGACGATGATTTTCTTTCCGAAGGGAACAGTATGATGCATATCGCTTTCCTTAAAAATAAGATCCCGCATGAATACCGTGTGAAGGATGGGGCCCACACCTGGACCTACTGGCGTATGGAACTGCCTTTGGTGATGGAATATGTTTCCAAATCCTTCATGCAATATTAGTATTTTATTATATTTGTATCAAGTATTGTTTATTAACTAAAGCAAATTACCATGTCAGTCAGTGCATACATCGACGCCAACAAGGAGCGTTTCCTTGACGAACTATTTTCCCTTTTACGTATCCCATCCATTAGCGCCAAGCAGGAACACAAGCCCGATATGTTGGCCTGTGCCCAGCGGTGGAGAGAACTGCTGCTGCTTTCCGGTGCAGATAAGGCAGAGATCATGCCTACGAAAGGGAACCCAGTGGTCTATGCCGAGCGGATTATTTCGCCCGATGCACAGACGGTGTTGGTGTATGCCCATTACGATGTAATGCCTGCCGAGCCGCTTGACCTCTGGAAGAGTGGACCGTTTGAACCGGAGATCCGTGACGGGCGTATCTGGGCGCGTGGCGCCGATGACGATAAGGGGCAGGGCATGATACAGGTAAAGGGATTTGAGACAGCCATCCGGGAAGGCTTGTTGCACTGTAACGTAAAATTTATCTTCGAAGGCGAAGAAGAGATTGGCTCGCCCAGCCTCGAAGCCTTCTGTCAGGAACATCGCGAATTACTGAAAGCCGATATTATCCTTGTATCCGACACCAGTATGGTGAGTGCGGATATCCCTTCACTGACCACCGGCCTGCGTGGCTTGGCTTATTGGGAAGTGGAAGTGACGGGGCCGAACCGTGACCTGCATTCGGGGCACTTCGGTGGAGCGGTCGCCAATCCTATCAACGTTCTTTGCAAGCTGATGGCCGATATTACCGATGAAAACGGGCGTATCACCATTCCCGGGTTCTACGACGATGTGGAGATGGTATCCGAAGCTGAGCGCGCCATGCTCCGTCAAGTGCCTTTCGATGAAGCCAAATATAAGGACGCAATCCATGTAAAGGCCTTGAAAGGGGAGGTAGGTTTTTCTACCCTCGAACGCAATAGTTGCCGTCCCTGCTTTGATATCTGTGGTATTTGGGGCGGATATACGGGGGAAGGAAGCAAGACGGTATTGCCATCGAAGGCATACGCCAAAGTCTCCTGCCGGTTGGTGCCGCATCAGGACCATGCAAAGATCTCGCAGCTGTTTGAAACATATATGGCCAGTGTGGCGCCTGATTATGTAACCGTTAGCGTTCGCCCTTCGCACGGTGGTCAGGGGTATGTCTGCCCGATTGACCTGCCGGCCTATAAGGCGGCGGAAGAAGCGATGGGGATTGCATTCGGTATCAAGCCGTTGGCTATTCGTCGCGGCGGCAGTATTCCGATCATCTCCACATTCGAACAGGTATTGGGTATCAAAACGATACTGATGGGCTTTGGGCTGGAGCAAAATGCCATCCATTCGCCCAATGAAAGTTGCCGGTTGGACTTCTTTTATAAAGGTATAGAGTCGGTGGCGGAGTTCTACCGCATTTACCGCTAAGCAGGTTTGACTGCCGAATAGCGTTTTTACGTAGAAAAATACGCAATTGCTCGTTCTATACGTAGGAATTGCGTATTTTTGTTTGATTAAACAAGAATCACAAATATAGGCTAACTATGAACGCATCAATACCAGAAACCGATATGACAGGCTGTGATAAAACGTTGACTAACCAGTCGCTGCGAAGTGAGGCGATGTTTCGTATCATTTTCGACAACCTGGCTTGGGGAGTGGATGTTTTTGACGAAAAAGGCCGTCTGATCGATATCAATAGCGCCGCCCTGGAGATATTTGGCGCCAAAAAAGAAGATATGCTGGGGTTGTCATTGTTTGACAGCCCACACTTGAACGACAATCTAAAGGACAAATTACGGCATGGAGAGGCTGTATGTGCTACCATGACGTATGACTTCGACCGATTGGCAAAGATTGGGTATTACCCTTCGGTTTACCGGAACACGATCAAATACCTCAAGAGCAAGACTGTACCCTTGAAAGGGGAGCAGGATGAAATCGTTGGTTACCTGCTCCTTATCTTTGACGATACGGAGGGACATTTGAAGAATGAGGCGATCCAGATGAATCTGGCTAAGATCAGGGCTGCTGTGGATACCGACAACGCCTTCTTGTGGGAATACAACCTGCAAACAAAGACACTGGTTACCGATTTCAACCTCTCGGCTGATGCACCAGCCAAAAACCTGGTCACTTGTTTCTGGCAGGATGTGACTGAGAATCCTGAAGAACTGTTGCAATCTCTTCCGCCTGATGATCCGGACTATACCTACATCCAGCAGTTCGTCAGCTTGAAGCGGGGAGATATTGAACATTTTACGGCTGCCTTTCGCCGGATACGTGACGGTAAACCTTGCTGGTTTACATCCAATGTACGCACCTATAAGTGGGATGAAGATGGTAAACCGCTCCGAATCGTATGCTATACATCAGATATCACCCAACAGAAGGCGAAAGAGATGGAATTGTTCAAGTCACGTGAAAATGACAAACTCAAATCAGCTTTTATGGCTAATATCAGCCACGAGATCCGTACGCCGCTGAATGCTATTGTCGGTTTTTCCAATGTGCTGGTGGATATGTGTAACACTCCGGAAACAGAGAGCTTTCGTGACGTGATCAACAAGAATAATACACTTTTGCTGCAATTGGTGGATGATATCCTCGACTTTTCACAAATGGAGACGGGGGCGGTGAAATATCGGGTGGAGGCGATGGATGTCAGGGACGTTTGCGACGCTGTGATCCGTACCTTTCAACCGATGGTGAATGAAGGTGTGACTCTCGGTTTGGCTCCTGGAAGCCCTTCTTGTATAATCCATGCCGACCGGAAGCGTATCCGTCAGGTATTATCACAACTTGTTGGTAATGCCGTAAAATTTACGGAGAACGGATATATCACCATCTCCTACGACTGTACGCCTGAGGGTTCCTTTGCCTTGAAAGTGGTTGATACTGGTATCGGTATCCCCGAGAAAGAGAAGGATGCAGTCTTTCAATGCTTTTACCAGGTGGATCATTTCCACCAGGGTGTCGGAATGGGGTTGTCGATTGCAAAATCGTTGATAGAAGGATTGGGGGGAGCGATTGGTGTGGAGTCGGAAGTGGGTAAAGGTTCGACTTTCTGGCTTACATTGCCATTACACGAATAAGGCTGTTTTGATATCTTTACTTTCGTTATCTATAAAAAGATGGCGAATATTGACGTGTGATTGTGTATTTTATGTACATTTGCCGCACTATTAAAAAGGAACGCGAATCAACCGTTAAACATGCAAGACCCCCAATGTCCACAATCCGGGATGAGTGATCACCTGTCGTCGGCTGTTATTCTGGATAATATGCTGGAAAATATGATGATTCTGCGTAAGACGCTGTCAACTATCCTAACGCTTCTACATTCCCGACGCGAGACGGCTATTGAAGAGTCGCTTCAACAGATTCGACAGTTTTTTTCGGCCGACAGGGTTACGCTGGGTGGTTTTCATAATAATGGTCAGGAAGTTTTTTTTATCCAGGAAGCACGGAGTGAGGGAGTACCGGCTTTTGCTTTTACAGCCATGCAACGGATCCCGGCCTCTATCCAACCCTGGCTGTTGAGTACGATTTATGGCGGCAATCATATCGTGGTCAGCGATATGGACGAGATCCCCCTGGCAGGAGAAATGGAAAAGCAATTTATGGTTCAGAACGGCATACAGTCGTTCCTGGCTGCTCCTACTGTACGCGAAGACAGCATCAATGGTTTCATTGTGATGGAATTTGTGCGTCAAAAACGCCAGTGGACATCAATCGATGTGGAAAACCTGCATATGTTTGCCGATCTTATTTCCCTTGCCGTCAAACAGGAACAGACCAAAAAAGAATTGTCCGAGTCGGCCTATCTGTTGCTGAAAACCGAATCCATGTTCCGTATCATTTTTGAGAACCTGGCCTGGGGACTGGAAGTGTATGATGAGAAAGGTCGCCTGATCGACATTAATCCTGCCGACCAAAAGATTTTTGGTGTGACCAAAGAACAGGCCTTGGGACTTAACCTGTTTGAGAATCCGAACCTGCCTAATTATCTGAAAGAGAAAGCACGCCGGGGAGAAGAAGCTGATATGGAAATTGCTTATAGTTTCGACACGGCTTCCCAATTGGGATATTATGAATCGGAATTCAAGCATTCTTGCCGGTATATCAAGGGTAAGTGTGTGCCGTTGAAGGATGCTGGTCAGCAAGTCTATGGTTACTTATTTCTGGTTAACGACGATACGGAAAACCATTATAAGAATGAAGAGATCCTGTTCAAGGAAATGGAACTCTTCAAAGCCAAGGAAGCAGACAAACTCAAATCGGCGTTTATGGCCAATATGAGTCACGAGATACGTACGCCGTTGAATGCCATTGTCGGTTTTTCAAATATATTGGTGGATATGAATACATCTCCCGATACTGAAAGTTTCCGTGAAGTCATCAATAAGAATAACGACCTATTGCTGCAACTGGTAGATGATATCCTCGATTTTTCGAAAATAGAAATGGGTACGCTTGACTATAAGGTGGCTGATGTGGATGTGAAAGATGTTTGCAGGGAAGTGGTCGAAGGTTACAGTTCGTTGCTGGGTGAAGGCGTTTCGTTTGTTTTTGATCCGGAGCTACCGTCTTATATCATCCGAACAGACCGGAAACGGATCCGTCAGGTTATTTGCCAGTTTGTGAGTAATGCCATTAAATACACGAAAGAAGGCTCCATTACCTTGTCGTACAAACAAACGGATGACCAGTTTGTATTCCAACTGACAGATACCGGTATTGGTATGCCAGCCAAGGCAAAGGAAGTTATATTCAACAGTTTTTACCAGGAAAACGAATTCAACCAAGGTACCGGACTTGGACTTACGATTGCCAAGTCGGTTGTTGAGGGTATGGGAGGTAGGATAGGTGTAGATTCTGTCGAAGGAAAAGGTTCTACATTCTGGTTTTCCATCCCCATTAAATAGTGCTGTCTAACCAGCCGAAATCTGCCAAACCTTCTTGAAATAACCCTGCTTAGTGGGTAAACGTAAAATAAAGCATGTTAAAAGTATCACTTACTGTATTTTGTAAGAAAAAATAGTCTATTTTTGCTATTTGTAAGTAACCGTATTGCATAGGTGAGAAAACCATTTAGCCCCAAAAAGAAAACATATGAATGAGAACGTATTAAAGGATATGATCCTTTTGCGCCAAACCCTAACCACTCTCTTTGATCTATTGCACTCCGGCTCTGAAACGGCTGTACATGATGTGCTCTCTTGTTTGCTTGACTTTTTTAAAGTCGATAGAGTTTCTATCGGTGGTTTTCAGGATAACAGGAAGGGTTTATTTACAGTCGGACAGGTATATACCGAGGGTCGTGGTCCCGTACCCGGGGGGGAATTGGATTATATTTCCATATCCGGTTTGGAGTGGGATATGGAACCCATCTTTCAGATGAATCATATTGCCATTGATGATTTGGCATTATATACGGGCACACAGGTGGACCGACAACGTTTTATGCAGCTTGGGGTATGTTCCATATTCGTTTTCCCTTCTATTAAAGATGAAGAAGTGATTGGGTATGCTGTGTTGGAGACCTTTGGACGTAAAAGGGTTTGGACGGATCTGGATATCGAGTATGCCAAATTGTTTACCCGACTGATCTCCATGACGGTCGAAAAAGAACTTATTGCAAAGCGGTTGATCACATCAGCCCACCAGCTATTGGAGCATGAGACGATTTTCAACGTCATATTCAAGAATATGGCATGGAGTGTGGAAATATTTGATGAGTATGGACGCATGATTGACATCAATGATGCCGGCTTGAAACTTTTTGGAACCACCCGGGAAGAGATACTCGGTGTGTCGCTCTTCGATAGTGGAAATTTGCAGGAAGAGTCGAGGGCATTGTTGCTGAAGGGAGAAGTGGCACATGCTGACGTCGCTTATGATTTCGGAAAGAATGCCCATGATCGTTCATTCGTCTCTCGTTACAAGAATGAAGTCAAATATCTAAGGGTTAAATGTGTTCCGATGAAGAATGCTAAGGGAAAGGTCATCGGATATTTGTTTCTGGCTTACGATAACTCTAAGGATTATTTAAAGAACCAAGAGATAAAGCGACTCTTCTCCAAAATGAAAACAGCTGTTGATACCGGAGATTCATTTCTTATGGAGTTGGATATCCCTAAAAATGTGTTTACGGTAGACTTTAACCTGACTCCTAATCCCTCGAATAAAACGGTCGCCCGTTTCTGGGAAGAAGCTACCTTTGCTCCCGAACAACTGGATCTGACGCTACATCCGGAAGATGTCCAGCTCTACAATTATTACTTGCAGCAACTGCGAACCGGAAAGCGCTCGTATTGTTCGTTTGCCTTTCGCCGCATTATAGAAGGGGAGTCATATTGGTTTCGTGCCAGTTTCAGAACCTACAAATGGGATAAACAGAAGAAAGCGGAAAAGATTGTGGCTTATATCACCGACATCACCCGGGAGAAAGAAAAAGAAATCCAACTGTTCAAAACCCGGGAAGCCGAGAAAGTGAAATCGGCTTTTATGGCAAACATCAGCCATGAAATCCGCACGCCGCTGAATGCCATTATAGGATTCTCCAATATTCTGGTAGACATGAACAGTACAGAGGAAACCGAGTTCTTTCGTAAAACAATTAACCGCAACAATGTTCTTTTGCTCCAGTTGGTAGATGATATACTTGACTTTTCACAGATCGAGGTCGGTACGCTGAAGTATAACAAGGGATCGGTCAATATAAAGGAAATGTGTGAATCGGTGCTGAAATCCTATGAACTGATGCTTACTCCGGAGGTTAAACTGGTGTTTAACCACAATGCTTCTGATATTTTTATTTACGCTGACCGTAAACGCGTGCGCCAGGTCTTGTCGCAGTTTGTGGGAAATGCCGTCAAATATACGCAGGCGGGCTCTATCACGATCAACTACGATGTGGACGACGATCAAATGCTGATGTTGAGTGTATCGGATTCCGGTATAGGGATTCCTGAAAAGGAACTGCCGATGATCTTCAACTATTTCTATCAGATTAATAACTTCAACCAGGGTACCGGGTTGGGACTGGCTGTGGCTAAATCGATGATTGAGGGAATGGGAGGCTCCATTGGAGTAGAATCGGAAGAGGGGGCCGGCTCAGTGTTCTGGTTTACATTACCTTTATGCACGAGTGTTTCAGTTTAAATTATATATACTTATTTTATACGACAATGAAACCATCCGATATGCCGGAGAATACTACCGGCGAGCCGACTATACTGATTCAACATATCGTGGCACTACGGGAGATCGTTGTTCCTGTTCTTGCCCTTATGCATTCCAGAAATGACCGATCGCTGGACGAAGCGCTCAAGCTTATACGTGATTTCTTCGCTGTTGACAGGATTTCGCTGGCAGGCTTTGATCATCAGGCAGAGGAGTTGTTTTATATAAGCCAGTCCAATGTGAAAAGCGTAGATCCATTGCCTTTTGCCTTTGACAGGCGTTCGCCCGTGTCGGTACATTCATGGATGATTCAACTACTGCTGAGGGGAGAAGTACTGATGGTTAACGATCTCGGAGATATCCCTCCAAAAGGAATGGACGAAAAACAGTTTATGGGACAGTTGAATACGTTGTCCTATATGGTTGCCCCTGTGGAGTCAGATGGTAGTATGAAAGGATTCCTGGTATTGGAAACCCTGCAAACTCACCGAAAATGGACACGGTTGGAGGCAGAGAACCTTCATACCCTGGCTAATCTGCTAGCTGTGGGGATTGAACAGGAGCGGGCCCGAAGGGCTGTGATCAATTCGTCGGAACAACTACTGAGGGCCGATTATCTTTTCCGCTATGTGTTTGAGAATATAGCCTGGGCAGTGGAATTGTATGACGAGAATGGCTATCTGACCGATATGAATCCTGCTGACTTAGAATTATTCGGGTTTACCCGTGAACAGGCAATAGGTATTAATCTGTATGAGAATCCAAATATTCCGGAAGACCAGAAGGCGCGGTTGCGCAGGGGGGAAACGGTGCCATTCGATCTGTCTTACGATTTTAGCCTGGCCAGTGAAAGCGGTTATCTTGCCACTAAACACGAAGGGAAGTTCAAACTTATCCGAGGATATTGTCGTCCTGTAAAAGATGCATACAATCAGGTACTGTTCTTTATTAGTATCTTATTCGACGATACGGAAAACTACCTCCGTGATGAAGAACTGAAACGAAACCTGGCTAAACTGAGTGCTGCCGTGGATACCGGGCATTCGTATTTATGGGAGTTCGACACCCGGAAGGATATCGAAGGTGAATTGTACGAATTCAATCCAAAGGATCTATCTGGTGATTCAATGGAAGTAACTCAGGGAAGGTATTCACCCAGAACGCTTAAAGACTTGTTTGATTCAATGCATCCGGATGACAGGGCTACCATTGTGGAAAAATACCATCTTCTGATGATGCAGGGAGAACTGGATCAGTTTACGGTTACCTATCGTCGTGTGTTGGGTGACCAAACCTGCTGGTACACCTCCAATGTGCATGTTGATGTACGCAATGAAGATGGCCTCCCCATAAAAGTATTGTGCTATACTACCGATATTACCCGTGAGAAAGAACAGGAAGTGGAGTTGCTACAGGCGCAGGAAGCGGCCCGGTTGAAATCTGCCTTCATGGGGAATATCAGCCATGAAGTGCGTACCCCGTTGAACTCCATCGTGGGCTTTTCCAATTTCCTGGTCGACATGAACAGTACACCTGAGACAGAGAGTTTCCGGGAGATTATCAATAAAAACAATTCTCTGTTGCTGCAATTGGTGGATGATATCCTCGATTTTTCCAAAATCGAATTAGGGGCGTTGGACTATTATTATACTACTGTGCCTATCAAGGAAATTTGCGAGGAAGTTATATCAACCTATGAGCCTTTGCTGTTACAGAGCCTCAGGCTGGTATTTGATCAGAATCATCCTTCTTATCTGGTACATGCGGATCGTACACGGGTACGCCAGGTTTTGTCGCAGTTGGTGGGCAATGCGCTGAAGTATACCCGAAAGGGTGAGATCACCTTGTCGTATGAGCGAACGGATACTAACTATTGCCTGATAAAGTTGAAAGATACGGGGATTGGTCTTTCGGAAGCCGATAAAAAGAATGTGTTCAAAAGCTTTTACCAAGAAAGCATGTTCAACCAGGGAACAGGGCTGGGACTGTCGATTGCAAAAGCAATCGTAGAAGCGATGGGAGGGGAGATCGGTGTGGAATCCGCCCAGGGGCAAGGTTCTGTCTTTTGGTTCACCCTGCCCCTAAAGGATATGGAGTATCAGAAGTTGTAAGCCAAGCCTACACCCAGAATTTCTTTGAACTGCACTTTGGCACCACGGGGATTGCCACTGTCGTCGATGGTTTTGACATCGTTGTCATACTTCAATGTCGTGTTGAGGGTAGCCGAAAGGAATTTGTTAATCTTCATGCTGATCAGCACATCCCAGTTAATGTCGATATTCCCAAACTGATCATCATACGAGGTAAAGAAATCGACACTCGACACCAGTTTCACATTCTCCATTACCGGTTGTTCGATGCGGGCTTTCAGGTATGCACCTAATTCGGCTTTGAAGCGGTCACCGGGATCCACACCAAAGGCCCCGATAGACGACAGGTAATCATCCTCCACAAATGTCAGCTTACCGGCTATCGGTGAGAGGTAGATCGAATAGTTGGCCTTCGGACGGTATTCGAGACCTACTGATACGGTCGAATAGGCGGGTGCAAAGAAGTTGGAGATGTAGTTCTCCGTGTCGGGATAATTGTACCCTTTGGCAAACTGTGTTTTCAGATCTGCCATTCCGGTATAGAACCAGATGTTGTTGGTGGAATATCCCAGCTGAGTCGCAAAATTGATGTTGTCATTTGTTTTGCGTGTACCATCCGTTTTATTGTTTGATAACCCGTATTCCAGTACCAGCGTGTTTTGCCAGAGCCAGTTGCCGCTCTTTCGCAGCAGTTTCCCATTCAGGTAGGCATTTCCTGCCAGGGAGTTCTCACCCCCGGCCGACCAGTTACTCAATGCCGTCTGCGAGAGGTTAATGCCGGTTACCCCGGTTGTCACCCATTTACCATCTACATACCCTTTGTCATCTGCTTGTGCCTGTGCTGTCCCTGCTATACCAACAAGCAGCAAGACCATACCTAATTGTTTCAATCTCTTCATATTCATGTATTATCTGATAAGTAATAAAAATACGTCTGTATAACAGAAACTGTACCTTTTCATAACTGAAACAGTATCCTTTTCCCTTTTGTTTTACCGGACAAACGTAGATAAATAAACTGATAACACCATTCTGCGTCCCTAAAATCCTCAAAACCTCCTTCCCAAGGGTGTCAAATTCAGGCAAATGCCCGGGAAGCGGTGGTGCTTGGCCGGGCATTTGGAATGACAAGGTTATGCTGTTCAAGGCATAGGAGCCGCCGAGGGCGGGGGCGTGGAGATGCCCCACTGGGTATTGGCTTTCGGACCCATTTCGAGTTCCAGTACGCCACCGGAGGCCAGGTCGCTGTGGTTGAACCAGGCTTGGTCCAGCTTGACACCGTTCAGACGCGCGGATTGGATGTACTTGTTCTCTTTTGATGCGTTGTTGGCGCGGATCTCGAAGGTGCTTCCGTTGCTCAACTGTACAATGGCGTTGGTGAATACTGGGCTGCCTATATTATATGTAGGTGAACCTGGGGTCACTGGGTAGAAGCCCAACTGGCTGAATACGACAAAGGCCGACATGCCGCCTCCGTCTTCATCGCCGGGGACGCCCATCAGGTCGTTGCGGAACCATTGGTCGAGCAGCGTACGGATGCGTTTTTGTGTCTTCCATGGTTGGCCTGCATAGTTGTATAGATACGGGATATGCAGGCTAGGCTCATTGGCCATCGAGAACTGTCCCACGTTACCGGTATGGTCGGGCAGGGTGGCGTAGAACTGCCACTTGGACTGGCCGAGCGGGGTGTTGAACATCTCTTCGAGGGCATTAACAAAGGCTTTGTTGCCACCAACCAGCGAGATTAGGTCGCCGATATTATGCTGCACGTCCCAACGGTAGACGTAGCCGTTGTTCTCGTCGTAATAATCACGCGCACCGAGGCCGCCGGAGATACGATAATCCACGCCTTCGATAAAGTGGCCGTCTTTATCTTTCGGGTGGAAGAAACCGGTAGTGGGATTATATACGTTGCGGTAGTTGTAAGAGCAGCGCAGGTAGTAGTCGGCTTCTGCTGTCTTACCCAGTTCGCGGGCGATGAGCGAAAGGCACCATTGGTCGTAGGCCGTACCGAGCGTAACGGCGATAGGCTGGCGTTTTTCCCAGGCAGATACGTTGACAACGGTTTCTGTTTCACCCGGTTTCAATGCCGGGATATAGCCGTGCTCCTTGTAGAATTCGTCCAACCACCCGGCGGGAGCGCCCGACCAGGGAATGAGCGTCTTTTCTTCCATGCCCTGCTTACAGGCATAGTAGGCTTTCTCGAGGTCGAAGCCGCTCAGGCCTTTCTTATAGGCATCGATTACGGTAGCTACGGCATGGTTCGAGTTCATACGACGGGAGTCGCCGGTTACTTCCGGGAAGGTAGGCATCCAGTTGGTGCCCATTTGTTCGGCCATGAGCAGATACGACTGGATGATGTCGTTTTCCCGTTCGGCATCGATCAGTACGCGTAGCGGATGGGTAGCACGGTAAGTGTCCCAGATCCAGTCGTCGGTATAGAACGGGCGGCCGCCATCTTCGTGGATGTTGCCATCGAAGGCGCTGTAGTAACGTCCGTCTTCGCTGAGGTTGACCGGGCGTTCGTAGCAACGGTAAAGCGAGGTGTAGAACACGGCTTTGTCGTCGTCGCTTCCGCCTTCCACTTTGATCTTGTTCAGCGCCTGGTTCCAAATGGCGCGGCCGGCTTTGGCAACAACGCCTACTTCGAATCCCGCAATTTCGCGGATCAGGTTCGCCTTTGCCTGTTCTTCACTGATGAAGGACACGCCGTAGCGTACGCGGACGGAATGTGTCTCGGACGGGAAGAGTAATGCGATCGTCGCATTCTGCCCTTCGGCAGTGGTCGATGCATAATCGATATGATCGGTTACCTGTCCGGCTTTAACCGGGCTCTGGTCGGTCTCTGCATAGAGATAGACCTTGGTTTGCTGGTTCAGGTACTGGAATCCGGTTATGGTATTGCCCATTACCTTTATGGCTCCCCGTCGGCTGTTGAATACGAGGTAGGGGGCGGTGCTTTCTTCAAACGTCAGTTCATAGACGCCGCTTTGGTACGAGGGGGCATAGTCCACGGCTATCTTTGTCTCATCGAGATATACCTGGTAACGGTAGGGCTTGATCACTTCCTGGTCGTACGACAGTTGGGATACCTGCCGGATGTTGCCCTCATTACCTTGGAAAGGACTGAGTTTGAAGGCAGAGCTACCCCTATGGCTGGTGATCACGAGCGGAAGTCCGTTCAGGCGGTTACCCGTGAAGTCCGAACGCTCAGGATACACGCGCAACATACTGTTGGGCAAGTGTACCGTCGGATAGGTGGGTACCAGCAAATGGCTGATATTTCCCATGTAGGGATTGACATAGTCGACTGCCTCTCCGGAATATTGTGTGGTACTTTGCGCACAGGATATCAGCATCAGGGTAGATGCCAATATACTGCCGCAGGTGTTGATATAGGAACGCATAGCCATTTATTTCTTTTCGTTTACAGAGAACGAGTAGGGGAAGTCGGACGGCTGCACGCCACGGTTGGTGTTCGGCTTGTCGGTCATGATACAGTTGATCGTGCCGCCTTTGAACAGTTCGCCATGTTCGAGGTAGTTTTTTGTCCATGTCTTGCCGTTGATGGTCATCGACTCGATGTAACGGTTCTTGTCGCTGTTCTGTGGGGCGTTGATAACGAGGTCTTTCCCGTTCTCGAAGTGCAGTGTGGCTTTCTTAAACAGGGGAGCACCTATCACGTACTGGTCTGTACCCGGACAAACGGGGTAGAAGCCAAGGGCGGTGAATACATACCAGGCAGAGGTTTGGCCGTTGTCTTCGTCACCGCAGTAACCGTCGGCGTTGGGGGTGTACATGCGGTTCATGACTTCGCGCAGCCAATATTGGGCTTTCCAAGGCTCGCCGGCGTAGTTGTACATGTAGATCATGTGTTGGATCGGCTGATTTCCGTGGGCATAGTTCCCCATATTCATGACGGTCATCTCGCGGATCTCGTGGATGATGCCGCCGTAATAGCTGTCGTCGAACAAAGGGGGTACGTTGAATACCGAATCCAACATGCCGATAAATACGCTCTTGCCTCCCATCAGGTCGATCAATCCCTGTGGATCGTGGAATACCGACCAGGAATAGTGCCAGCTGTTTCCTTCCGTAAAGGCATCGCCCCACTTCAACGGGGAGAAGGGAGATTGGAACGTACCGTTGGCATTCTTACCGCGCATCAGGTTGGAAGAGGGATCGAACAGGTTTTTATAGTTCATGGCGCGTTTGGCAAAGCGGTCTACCTCGGCTTTCGGGCGTTTCAGGTCTTTGGCCAGTTTGTAAATACACCAGTCGTCGTAGGCATATTCCAGTGTACGGGCGGCATTCTCGTTGATAGCCACATCATAGGGGATATAGCCCAGTTTGTTGTAATACTCATGTCCGAGACGGCCGGTAGATTTCACCTTCGGATGAACGTTTTCGGTACCGTGGATCAGGCCTTTGTACAGTGTTTCCAGATCGTCTACCTTGACGCCTTTCATATAGGCATCCACCAGGATGGAGGCCGAGTTGTTGCCTACCATGCAACCACGGTGGCCAGGGCTTGCCCATTCGGGGTAGAAGCCGCTTTCCTTATAGGTATTGATCAAGCCCTCCTGCATTTCCTTGTTCATCGACGGATACATCAGATTGAGGAAGGGGAAGAGACAACGGAACGTATCCCAGAAGCCGGTATCGGTATACATATAGCCCGGCAGTACCTGCCCGTTGTAGGGACTATAGTGTACCACGTTGCCGTTGGCGTCGATCTCATAAAATTTGCGTGGGAAGAGTACTGAACGATAGAGGCAGGAGTAGAACGTACGATACTGATCCAGATCGCCGCCTTCTACTTCGATCTTGCCCAGCACGTCGTTCCAGGCGTCTTTGCCTTTGGCCACAATGGTGTCGAAGCTATCGTTGCCCAGTTCCTTCAGGTTGGTCTCCGCTTGTTCGTAGCTGATGAAAGAAGAGGCTACTTTGGCATGTACGATTTCGCCTTTACTCGTCTTGAAACCGATCACGGCACCGGCATGGTTGGCGGCTTGTTCGTTGCGGTTTGCCGTCAGCAGGCTATCGGCAAAGGTGGCGGTATAGGTGAACGGTTTGTCGAAGGTGATCACAAAGTAGTTCTTAAAGTTATCGGGTACGCCGCCACTGTTGCGGGTCGTATAACCGATGATTTTATTTTGCTCGGGAATCACCTTCACATAAGAACCTTTGTTGAAGGCGTCGACAACGACATACGACTGGTTGTCGGGGAAGGTGAAACGGAACATGGCAGCCCGGTCGGTTGGGGTAAACTCGGTCACCACATCGTGTTCGGCCAAATATACTTTATAATAATACGCCTTGGCTATTTCGCCTTTGTGAGCAAACCAACTGGCGCGTTTGTCCTGATCGAATTCAGGGGTACCGGTTACCGGCATGATGGAGAATTGACCGTAGTCGTTGATCCACGGGCTGGGCTGGTGGGTTTGCTTAAAGCCCCGGATCTTATTGGCAGTGTATACATATTGCCAACCGTCGCCCATTTTACCTGTTTGTGGTGTCCAGAAGTTCATTCCCCACGGACGGGCAATGGCGGGATAAGTATTCCCGGTAGATAATTCGTAGGTAGATTGGGTACCTACCAACGGGTTGACATAGTCAACAGGAGTAATTTTGTCGTTTCCCAAGGCAGCCATTGGTTTGAGAAGCAATACACACAGGAGTGCCAGACAGAGATTCCACACAGTTTTCTTTTTCATGATCTATTATTAGTTTATCAGTTGAATATCATCCTGCAAAGAAAATAAAAGAATTGGCGATGGGAAAATAATCTGTTAACAATCCGGGGTGTTTAATGATTTTTGCCATAAAACAACAGCGACCTGACGGTATTGTCGACAGGTCGTTGATGGATGTGTATAGAGGAGGAGTCCTTACAGGGTAAGTTTTTGTATTTCTTCACCTTGTGTATTCAGCACGGTAAGCGTCAGTTCTTTCCCGGTTTTTTTCAGGATCATTACTGTGGCAGACTGGGGCGTGTTACCACCGCCGATAATCACCGGGAAGTTATTGCCATCACTCCCTTTCGGGTGATAGGCAAAGCGGTGAGTATGGGCATTGAGGCAGATGTCGAACGTCGCTTTCGACAGGGCCGGGCTCCACAATTCTTTGCTGGGAATGTAACTCTTCTCCGACATGCCAAAGATGGGAATGTGATGAATCAGGATATGACGCGTAGCTTTCTTATAGGCTTTGCCGGATAATTCTTCTTTCAGGAAACCCAACTGATCCTGACGCAGGGAGGTGAAGTCGTTCAGGCCATAATATACCCAGGTGGAATCGGGTTTGTCTTCTCCGCAGTCAAGCATCACGAAGCGGGTATCTCCCCAACTGAAAGCGCCATAGGTCTTATCGCCTACATAATCGAATAACTCCCGAAGCTGGATGGAGTAGGCATTGCGTATCTCATGGTTACCACGCATATAGAACACAGGCACCTGCTCTGCTTTTACTCTCTCATTCATATAGGAGAGAAAGAACACGGCTTCAGTTTCGTTCTTCGGGTCGTCTATACAGTCGCCGTTGAAGAAGACGAGATCATATCGAATGTCTTTAATCTGTTTGGCCAGCAGATCGATTACTTCGGTCTTTTTATGCAGGTCGTTGAGGATAATAGCTGTGAAATCCGAAGATGAAGCGGACGGCATTGTGAAGGAATAAATATCCGAGTGGACGGTATGTCCGAACTCTTTCTTATAGGCCTCATAGAGGGTGATCTCACGTGAACAGGTACGGTAGTAGTATGTGACACCGGGTTGCAGGTCGGTCAACCGTATCTTTTGGTGCGTGTTGTTGCAGATCACCTGTCCATCGACAAGGGTTTCCTTACTTTGATCCAGGTTCTCCCGGCTGGTACCGTATTCTACCCAGCCATGTACGGGGACATGGGTAAACCAGGAAACGGTGATGCCATTATCTGTCGGGTTTTGTAGGAAAGGCTTTGTCTTGATTATTTGGTCGGCCTCAGCGGCAATCCGGATATCGGCATAGAGTGGGAGGTGGTCGGAAGCAACCTGCTCGTCAAAGAGTACGGCCCTACGGAGTACACTTATAGAGTGTCCGTTATTGTATCCGTAGATATAGTCGATACACCGGTTAGGATTGACGGTTGGAATCGTGTTCGCCTTGTAATCGCTTAACGTAGTGAACTTCTCCCGAATGGCGACCTGGGCAGGAGAGTCGTATACCGAATTCATATCACCCGCCAGGAATACAGGCTTTTGTATCCCTTCCAACGCCTTGTTAATAAGGGGGACAGAAGCTGCCTGATCTTCTTTTGTGAGTGAAAAGTGAGTACAGCAGAAGACGTATTCGTCAAATTCTGCAATCAGCAGCACCCGTTGTTCTTCCCGTCCGGGCAGGGGGATGGTGCGGTAGTTCAATGGTTTTTCTTTCGAAAGGATGCCGACGCCGTATTTGCCACCCTGAAAATCAATGGCAGGCCCATACGTCGGGAACATCCGTGTGCGGGAGGCCAGTTCCTGTAGTAAATAGATGCCTTGGGTGCGTTGGGCTCCGCTGTCGAGTTCCTGTACGGCAATGACATCGGCATTCACCCGGTTCATGACATCGGCAATACGTTGAAAGTCTGTCACTTCATCCATGCCCCGACAGTTACGTACATTATAGCACATCACGCGGAGTGAATTGGTTTCTTTCGATGGAATGGGCGTTTGTGCGCTCAACCCGGAGAGTCCGAGTAAAAATACTGCGAATAAGATCAGTTGTGTTTTCATGTTATTTGAATGTAGATTTAATAAACAGAGGCTGTAAAAAAGGTACTTGACCGTTTCCATGCAAAGTTAACAGATATGTTTATATGATTCACTTTTTGTAGGAATATAAGTGCACTTTGTTTTTACAGCCTCCGTCCTTATGTTAGTCTATGCCGTCTTCCCAACCGGGGTTTTGTGTGAGGTTAGGATTAAGCAAACGTTCCTGAATAGGGATGGGGAAGAAGTAGTCTTTCTTCTCATCCCAGGTTTTGCTGATATGGGGATTGATGACGATACATCCGCTTTCTCCATTTTCCAGTGTGATATCACTGTTTAACTTCAGGAATTGAATGGACTTGCCTTCCAGGGTCGGTTTCGTATCTTTATAGATACATACATCGATTGTGCCGTTTCCATCGAGATCGAATGTCCCGATACCGGGGAAATACATGCCCTTAAATTGTTCGGTAAAGATGGTGCCTTCCTTCCAACGCATCATATCATCCCAACGGAAACTTTCCATAACGAGTTCGATTCGTCTTTCCCGGCGTATCTCAAGGATAACACCCTGGTTGACGCCGCCGACATGCGGATACTGTTTCTTTAGGTAGGGGTCAGGGTTCGCGTTGGATGCTGCCAGATTGATATTCGGTATACCGGCCCGATCGCGGATTAGCTTGACGGATTTGTCGAGGTCAGCCTGGGTCAATGTGCCTAACTCCGCTTTGGCTTCGGCATAGATCAATACTGTTTCGGCGAAACGGAAGATGGGCATATCGTTTACGTCCTTCGCATAGGTATCCCATTTGCGCTCGGTGACGAATTTAATCAGTTGGTAGCCAGTGACGGTAGATCCGAATTCCTGTACTAACTGTTCTGTCTCTCCGATACGGGTATATCCGGGTGTACGGACGGTCTGGCTTAGACGGGGGTCACGGTTCTTTGTCTCTTCGGTGAAGAACATCTTGTCGTAACCCGGCAGGTCTGTAAAACGTTTGCCGTCTTTCATCAGGTAACTGTTCACTAAACTTTTTTCCAACCCGGGACGTCCGTAGGAGGCCGTCATCGTGTAATAGTTAAAATTGTGATATACTTGTAGTTCATCGCTGAATCCACGGGCTAATATAACCTCGGAAGAAATGGCCTCGAGCGAAGCGAAGAAGTTGAGATAATCACTCTCCGGATTCCCGGTGGAATGGATCTTATACCCGCTTTGGGTGATCAACTCGTCGGCAGCGTCGGCAGCATCATTGAGGAACGTATTGGCATCCGGTAGATTGAATTCAGTATGGTATTTACGGAATGTACCTTCGTGGAGGCATATTCTGGCTTTCAATGCCAACGCTGTCCATTTGGTGATTTCATTTACTCTCTTTTCTTCCGGGAGATACTTGACGGCGTAATTAATGTCGTCCATGATGTGCACCATCAACTCGGTGCGTGGCGTCCTTGCTTTTTGAAGCCCTTCGGTATCCTGGTCATTAATCACATAGTCATACCAGGGTACATCGCCAAATCGTTTGACCATGCCAAAATAGAAATAAGCGCGGAAGAAGCGGGCTACGGCGTCATACCGGGCACGTGCATTTTCGTTGGTACATTTGGATGAATTTTCCAGATAGAAATTGATATTGCGCAAGGCATTCCAACTCCAGCCACCTCCGCTGGTGGGGACGATCCGTGTTCCTTTGATCTCGTCGCTCAAATCCATTTTGATGACATTGTCGACAGACTCATTGTATACGCCTTCGGCACTGGGAAGTGCATCATAGAATGAATTGGTGTATAAACGAAGGTCATTTTCCGTATTGAAAAATGTGTTGGGAGATACAGCATCCAACGGGTATTTATCCAGGTCGCAGCTAACAAGGAGTAGTAAACCGGCTGCGAGTGTATATGCTATTTTTTTCATGTACTCAATAATTTAACAGGTGATTAAAATGTGATATCCAATCCTATCGATAAGGTTTTCGACAACGGATAGCTTCGTCCGTTACTGTCGGCTATCGGCTGTTCGGGGTCAATGTAATCAGTCATAAAGGGAGTCCAGGTGATCAGGTTTTCGCCGCTTACATACAAACGGCAATGCTGGATGCCTACTTTACGCGTCCATTGTTCGGGTAAGCGATAACCAATAACCAGGTTCTTCAGACGCAGATAACCGATATTCTGGATATATCTGTCGTTCGGACTGTTCAAACAGCCACCGGAGTTCAATGCGGTATATCCACGCAATAAGGGGAAGTAAGCATCCGGGTTTTCAGGCGTCCAGATCTGATCGCTGAAGTTTTTGGGAGTGAATGAATAATACGGACGTGAATAAGGTCCCCAGAATTTGTCTGCATTCGTATTCGGATACCAATCCCTTCTGCCGATACCCTGGAAGAAGACGGAAAGGTCTATCCCGTTCCAGCTTCCATTCAGGTTAATACCATAATTATAACGAGGGGTGGAGTTGCCTATAATTTCCATGTCGCCCGGATCATCGGCTGTCTTTTTCCCCGGAGAGATCACGCCATCGTTGTTCAAGTCTTTGAATTTCATATCGCCAGCCCGTAAATGTCCCCATTCACCGGGAGATTTCTGTATCTGTGTATTCACCAATCGCTGATCTACTGTCCAATTAGCGGCTTCTTCATCTGTCTTGAATAATCCGTCAATACGGTATCCCCATATCTCCCCGAATTTCTTTCCTACGTAGTGGTTGGCCAACAGTTTATTAGGGTTGTCGTATTTGGTGATTTCAGACGTGGCATCTCCTAATACGAGGGATACGCCGTAGCTAAACGGTTTTCCTTTCAGTTCGAACTGATCCTTCCAGTTCAGCACAAGTTCATATCCTTTGGTACGGAGGTCGCCTGCATTTTGTTGCGGAGAAGAAGCTCCGAATACGGCGGGCAGGGTTTTACCGGGAACCAGCATATCTGTGGTATTACGGACATAGAAGTCGGCCGACATGCTTAAGCGGTTGTTCAGGAAGCCAAGATCAAAACCTCCGTTAATAGTCGTTGCCTTTTCCCAGGTCAGGTTGTCGATAATCGGATTGGGACTGTTTACATTCTGTGTTTTTTGTCCGTCTATCAGCCAACTGGACAGTTCCATCCCCATGGTAGAGATATAGGGGTAGTTATTATCCATTACCTGGTTACCCAATGAACCATACGATGCGCGTATCTTCAGGTTATTGACAACTTCACGCGCATTTTCAAAGAAAGCCTCTTCGCTGAAACGCCATCCGGCAGATACAGAAGGGAAGAAACCGAAACGCATTCCTTCTTTGAAGCGGGATGTACCGTCGTATCGTCCGTTCACTTCAAGCAGGTAACGGTTATCGAAATCATAATTTACGCGGAAAAAGGCGCCAAATAACGTGTATTCATAGGCTCCTCCTCCGGTCAACATATCACCGGTACCCAGTTCGAGGTCGTTCAACGTGGTGGAGATCAGATTCTTCCGCGATGCGAACAGGCGTGAGTGTTGCTTGTTTTCGTAGTTAATACCGACTGTGGCTCCCACAGAGTGTTTGCCAAACGACTGGTTGTAGTTGGCGTATACATTAGCTACATGCATGGGGTCGAACCACATTGTTTTCTTCAACTGGTCGGTATTGTAGTTAGGCACTTCCTGGGTGATTCCCGGTTGAATGGAGTAGGTGGCTACCGCGGTACGATACCAGTCGTCAGCAATATAAAACGTATAAGTATAATCGGCGTTTAATTTAATATGCTTGGTGATATCAGCCTGCAAGCCGGTGGTAGTGGTAAACTCGTGTATACCTTTTACCCCTTTGCTGTTCCCGTCAAATAACATGGCAAATAAACCGTCGCCAATCGAATAGTTATTCTTTAATGTATTATAGGTCGCAGTTCCATCGGGGTTTAAGGGGGCATAACAGGGTAGGGCATGTACCGTTATGGCTGTAAAGTTTGCGTTTCCACCGCCTTCACGTCCGGGATAGGTATAATTTTTGTCGTAGTAGGAGGTATTGTTTGATATCTTCAGGAAGGGGAAGATCTGGGCATTGATCTTGCTGCGGAAGTTATAAGAGGTGAACCGGTCTGTGTTCATTTTCATGATTCCTTCCTTTGTATAGAAGTTTCCGGAAAGTAGGAAGTTCATTTTCTCATTTCCTCCCGACACATTCACACTGTGCGATTGTGAGAACTGATTGTCGTTAAAGATGGTATGCCACCAGTCGTAGTTACCATAATAATTATAGATGTCTTTACCGTTTACATTCTTTACCACCACCCAGGGGCGTGAAGGATCTTCAGTCACATCATTGCGACGGGTGTATAGTTCGGCCATGTCTTCTTCCGAATAACGTGTGTAGGTATTCCCTGTAGTGCGACGGAAAGCCTCGTCCAGCATGGTGACGGCATCGTAAGACGATGTCATGAAATCGGTACTGACCGTAGGCGTTGAAGTGGCAAAGAAGTTGCTGTATGTCACGGTCGTTTTCTCTGCCTTAGCTGTTTTGGTTGTTACCAACACGACACCGAATGCACCACGTGCTCCGTATACGGCCGATGCCGCGGCATCCTTCAATACGGAGACTGATTCAATGTCTTTCGGATTCAGGCGGTTGATGTCGCCCGGGACACCATCGATCAATACCAGCGGGCTTCCTCCATTGATAGATGCCTGTCCGCGAACATTGATTGCCCCGCCTGCACCCGGTTCACCCGTTGAAAAGGTGATATTGACATTGGGCATTGTCCCTTGCAGGATTTGGGTGGCATTGGACACCGGACGGTTCTCCAGTTCTTTGGCGGTTACCTGAGCGACAGCTCCTGTCAGGTTCACTTTCTTCTGTGTACCGTAACCAACCACCACTAATTCATCCAGCGACTGGGTGTCTTCCTGCAGGATGATGTTAATGGCTGATTGATTGACGAATTTGACTTCCTGCGCTTTGTAACCAATATAGGTAAACACGAGTATGGCGTTGTTGGGTACATGGGCTATTTCGTACTTGCCGTCGATGTCTGTTATAGCTCCTGTACTGGTTCCTTTTATCAACACGTTGGCGCCGATAATCGTCTCCCCTTTGGCATCGGTAATAATACCTTTGACTGCCTTCTCTCCCGACATCACCGTCGGTCCGAAAGAATCAGGGTTGCCTGCTTGGGTTGCCTGTAAGTTGCATAGGCCCAAAAGGAGGGAAAAAATTGAAATCTTCATAATGCGTAGAATTCGCGATTCTTTTGTCATAACTTTATGAATTACAGTGAATAAATAGGTTGTTGAATTTTGTAGTAGGTTTGTACCGACGTTTACTGTCACATTTGCCGGCGTTTTTTTATTTGGATATTAGGTCATATGTATGCTCGTTTAATAAAATTAGTACTCATTCTTGTCTCTCTCGTTTCGGCTGCGAAATTAGGGGAGTCGTTTTTCAGAAGTGTGACAGGCACAAGATATTCACGTTACTTTTCGGATGGTGAAGTCTTAGAAATGTCCTCTTTATGATCTACTCTTTATACACATCTTTTGATGCGTGTATGGGGATAACTTGAGGTCGTGACAGTGAAAATGCCCCGTCAGGGGTATCGTGTTCGTAGCCAGGGGTGTAAGCCCCTGGACAGTCGATTAGTTCGTGTTCTTGTGCCGCGTCAGCGGTACCGGTCTATTATATACGGCACCACTGACGTGGCACGGTTTATATATGATATTCGCACTATTCCAGGGGCTTACACCCCTGGCTACGAACACGATACCCCTGACGGGGCATTTTCACTGTCACGACCTCAAGTTATCCCCATACACGCATCAAAAGATGTGTATAAAGAGTAGCT
>JAVBUR010000056.1:0-15308 GCA_031555145.1 Tannerellaceae bacterium
TTCAGACATGAACTTGACAGATATATCCGATATTACAATAATGATCGGATTAAGGTTAAGCTGGGAGGATTAAGCCCAGTCAAATACAGAATTGCAAATAGTATTAATGTGTAACCCGTCCAACTTTTGGGGTGCACTTCATGGAGGGTTTAGAACAAACTATCCACCTCGTAATACGCTGACTGTTTTCGGATTATGACATCCGTGGAGGGTTGGAGGGTATTTGCGTTTTTGGGTTGTTTGGGTAGTGAAGAGGGGGTGAAATCACCACGGTCTGTTTGAAAAATCAGCATTATGTTTCTTTTCAAACGTTATGATGTTCGTACACACACACACATTATGATGTTCGTTTCGGAACGTCATTCTCTTTTTTGTGGCGATTCGTCGATTGGGAAATGCTGGATGCTGGTCTCAGTAAATCCAGGCCTGCGCCTCAACTTCCTGAGTCGTGCATCTCAGCCGTCTGGGGCGTGCGTCTCGCCCGGGCGACATGTGCGTCCGGATTTAGTTTCAATTCCGGTCAAATATGAAGATGCCGGTAAGGTTTTACCCTACCGACACCTGTGTGATCAGGCTATGTCGCTTGTTTGTGCGGCCAGCCCTATGTCGCTTATTTGAACGATTAGCCTTGTGTCGTTTTTTGGCGGACGGCTTCTTCGGCTATCTTGGCGGGGTCGATGCCGAGGTTGGTGGCGATATCGCATCCGCAGCGTTCGTCGGCTTGGTAGAAGCGGGCGATGGCACGGATGCGGATGGGTTCGGGAACACCGGCCATGGCTTCGGCTACGTTGGAGGCGATGCGTACCTTTTCAGCTTCGGGGACGAGGCGGTAGAGGTCGCCGGCTTGGGTGTAGTAGTCGGTATCTACCCGGTGGTCGAAGTTGTGGGCGTCGCCTTCGAGTGCGAGAGGCGGTTCGTTGTAACGATGGTCGTCAACCGGGCCATTGAAGCTGTTGGGCTCGTAGTTCACCTGTCCGCCGCTGTTGCCGTCAAAACGCATGGCGCCGTCACGGTGGTAGTTGTGCATCGGGCATCGGGGAGCGTTTACCGGTAGACTTTCGTAGTTCACGCCCAGGCGATAGCGGTGGGCGTCGGCATAGGCGAAGAGGCGACCCTGCAACATCTTGTCGGGCGAGTAACCGATACCGGGCACTATGTTGGCGGGATTGAAGGCGGCTTGTTCCACTTCGGCGAAGTAGTTTTCCGGGTTGCGGTTAAGCTCCAGGATGCCGACTTCGATCAGCGGATAGTCTTTCTGGCTCCATACCTTGGTGAGGTCGAAGGGATTGAAACGGTATTTCGAGGCATCGGCTTCGGGCATCACTTGGATACACATTTTCCATTTGGGGAATTGACCGGCTTCGATATGTTCGAAGAGGTCGCGTTGCGAGGCTTCGCGGTCATGGCCTACGATCTGGGCAGCTTCTGCATTCGTCATATTGGCAATGCCCTGCATGGATTTGAAGTGGAACTTTACCCAGTGGCGTTCGTTCTTGCTGTTAATCAGGCTGAACGTATGGCTACCAAAGCCGTGCATCTGCCGGAGGTTGGCGGGGATACCGCGATCGCTCATCAGGATCATTACCTGGTGCAATGTTTCCGGGCTAAGGCCCCAGAAATCCCACATGGCTGTGTTGCTGCGCATGTTTGTCTTCGGGTCACGTTTCTGGGTATGGATGAAATCGGGGAATTTCAGCGGATCGCGGATAAAGAATACCGGTGTGTTGTTTCCCACCAGGTCCCAGTTCCCTTCTTCGGTATAGAATTTGATGGCGAAGCCACGCACATCGCGTTCGCTGTCGGCGGCTCCACGTTCGCCTGCTACGGTCGAAAAGCGCAGGATCAGGGGAGTCTGTTTCCCTTTTTCACTGAAGATCGCGGCTTTCGAGTAGCGGGTACTGTCGTTGGTGATGATCAGCGTGCCGTAGGCAGCCGATCCTTTGGCGTGAACGACGCGTTCGGGGATTCGTTCACGGTTGAAGTGTGCCAGTTTTTCCATCATCCAGGCGTTTTGCAACAGGGCGGGTCCGTGTGGTCCAGCGGTCTGGATGTTCTGATTGTCAGCGACAGGTGCTCCTGCCTGTGTGGTGAGTTGTTTCTTCTTCATGATATATTTTATTAAAGTACATACTGTTCCTATAATATAACCACTAATGAATAAGAATTGTTTTCTCAGGGAATTAATTTAAGGCAAACCGGCATGTTGAGGTGGATATCCTGGTGGGTATCGGTCAGCAGTCCGGTCGCCGGATCAATGGCGAAGACCTGTATCAGATGACTGTCCCGGCAAGCCGCCAGCAGGAACTTGCCATTGGGCGTGATTGTAAAATTACGCGGATGGATACCTGTCGGCTGATAGCCTACCTTTGTCAGTTTGCCATTCGACGGATGAATGGCGAAGATGGCCAACCCATCACCCTTCAACCGGTTGGAGGCATATAGGAAACGACCGTCGGGTGTGATGCGGATATCGGCGCTTCCCTGTGCGTTGAGACTATCGGCTTCGATGGTTTGGAAGGTTTTCAGTTGGCCTTTCTTGTAGGTGAAAGAGGTGACGGTGCCACCGAGTTCATTGATCAGGTAGGCATATTTGTTCGACGGATGGAAGACGAAATGACGAGGCCCCGAACCGGCGGCGATCTCGACCGACGTGAGCGATGCCTGATCGATAAAAGCCGTTCCCGGCTGATAACCGATATTCATTCGATAGAGCTTGTCGGTTCCCAGATCGGCGGCGAACAGGTATTTACCGTCGGGCGAGAAGAGGACGCAATGCAGGTGGGGTGACTTTTGCCGCGACTTATCCACACTGTGTCCTTCGAATTGGATCACCTGCGACACGGGAGCCAGCGAACCGTCAGCCTGAATGGGGAAGACGCTGATACTGCCTCCTCCGTAGTTGGCCGTGACAACAAACTTCTCTTGCGGGTCGATGGCGATGTTGCAGGGTCCTGATCCTTTGGCTTCCTGACTGTTGATAAGGCGGAGGGCGCCGTTCGTTTTATCGAACGTCAGTGCGCTGGCTGAAGATAAACTGCCGTCGCTCTCGCTTACGGAATAGATAAATGTATGATCGGCATTCGGTGTGAGGTACGACGGATTACCCACTTTGACCATGCCTGTGTAGGTGGATTCGCCGGTTTCCGTATTGAATTGATACGCGTAGATACCCTCGCTTGTGCCCGAGGTGTATGTTCCTACCAGAAGATAAAGGATAAAAGGAATCATATATAATAATGTATTAGTATGGAAGATTGGTTACAAAGGTAGTTTTCCTCCGGGATATTTCAGGAGAAATGCGTTATATTTGTGCACATTAGACCATCATAAACGAAACAACATGCAAACAGCCGACATCCAGCGCATCCGCCTGCATAACCAGTTGTTGAACGGTAGCCGGTTCACCCGTCCCGAAGAAATAGTATCCTATATGGGCGCCATGCAATCGCAGGCGGTCGAAATGGCGAAATGGGGGGTCGGCCTTCGGCTGCCCGGTGCGACAATCCGCAGTATTGACGAAGCGATCGACAGCGGGAAGATCATCCGTACTCACATCCTTCGCCCGACGTGGCATTTTGTGTCGGCGGCAGATATTCATTGGATGCTCGATCTGTCTATCCCTCGTATCAAACCGATTTTCGAAAGCTATTGCCGGATGATCAATGTCGACGAAGCATTGATAATACGCGGCTTGCAGGTGGTCGAACGGGTCTTGGAAGGCCATAACTACCTTACCCGGCAGGAGATTGCCGACCATATCAAAGCCGAAGGGATGACGGTCGACAATCATATAGTTAATCAGATTATGTCCCGTGCCGAAATAGAACGAATCGTGTGCAACGGTCGCCAGCAAGGAGGCAAGCAGACCTATGCCTTGTTGGACGAATGGGTGCCGCGACAGGATGCTCCGGATAGAGAGGCGTCACTCGAACGATTGGCACGTGCCTTTTTCACCAGCCATGCCCCGGCTACGTTGCAGGACTTTGTGTGGTGGTCGGGTATGCTGACTTCGGATGCCCGTAAGGCGATTGATGCTATTAGCAGCGACTTCGTTAGTGAAACGGTCAACGGTCGCACCTTCTATTTCCATAAAGACACACAAATGCCCACCGGTACAGAATCATCCGCTCTGTTGCTCCCCGCTTTCGACGAGTTTGTCGTCAGCTACAAAGACCGGGAAGAAATACTGGAAAAGGAACACCACCGGAAGATCATCACCCGTACGGGTATCTTCAGTCCGACCATCATGTATGACGGTCGCGTGATCGGTTCGTGGAAAAAGGCGAAGAAAGGGATCGACATGTTCTTCTTCAACGAGGTGAAAAAAGAAGTCCGCCTCCTGTTTGGGGAGACGGAACAACTGTATAACGCATACTTGGGAAGATAACCACCCGGTATCAGATACGATCCAATACTTTCTCGATCAGGTCGGTCATGCTGCCTTTGTAGTCGGTGTTCATTTTCTGGGCTACACGTCCGGCGATGATACAGCAGACGGTGAGTGCACGGTGTCCCATCATCCGGGACAGCCCGGCCAGGGCGGCGCTTTCCATTTCGAAGTTGGTGATCCGGTTCCCTTTGTATTCAAACTCTTCGATCTTCCGGTTGAGCGACGGATCGGCTAGCGGCAGACGCAGGTAACGACCTTGTGCGCCGTAGAAACTGTTGGTAGCGATGGTCATGCCGCGTACGATATCGGCCTGGGCGATCTGGTTGAGCAGCGACGCATCTGCCTGTACGGCATAGGGGAGGAGGTTGGCCACCTTCCAGTCGAGTTGTTTCATCAGTTCGTTTTCCAGCAGGAGATTACGTATACTCTCTGTGTTCGCATAGAAGTAGATGATCCCGTCGAAGCCGATAGACTCGGCTGCAGCCACATACGTCCCAATGGGAACAGTCGGTTG
Organism: Tannerellaceae bacterium; assembly: GCA_031555145.1. GTDB lineage: Bacteria > Bacteroidota > Bacteroidia > Bacteroidales > Tannerellaceae > JAJDIA01. The sequence goes on from JAVBUR010000056.1 coordinate 4,905, forward strand.
CAGGCCACCTGAGGTACCGATGCGTACAAAGGTCAGTTGTCGGTTTTCAGGGCGGACAGTGCGGGTGGCGAAGTCGATATTGGCGAGGGCATCCAGCTCCGTGAGGACGATGTCGATATTGTCGCCACCGATCCCGTGTGATACCACCGTGATCCGTTTCCCTTTGTAGGTGCCGGTGATGGTATGGAACTCACGGCTGGAGATGTCGCATTCTGTTTCGTCGAAGTAGGCAGCCACTGTGCTGACACGTTCGGGGTCGCCCACCAGCACCACGCGGTCGGCCAGTTGCTCCGGTTTCAGATGCAGATGGAAAGCGCTTCCATCTGCATTGATAACCAATTCCGATGCCGGAATGACTCTCATATCGGCTTAATCTTTAATGGGTTTGGCCGGACCACCTGACGGCTTGGCGATTGATTCGCGCATCGACGTGTCGGCCTCGATATTCTTCATCTTATAATAGTCCATGATGCCGAGGTTGCCCGTACGGAAGGCTTCGGCCATGGCTTTGGGCACTTCGGCTTCGGCTTCGATCACCTTGGCGCGGGCTTCCTGTGCCTTGGCTTTCATTTCCTGTTCGACGGCAACAGCCATGGCACGGCGTTCTTCGGCCTTTGCCTGGGCAATGTTCTTGTCGGCTTGCGCCTGGTCCATCTGGAGTACGGCACCGATGTTCTTACCGATGTCGATATCCGCGATATCGATCGAGAGGATCTCGAAGGCAGTACCGGCGTCCAATCCCTTACGCAGTACGAGTTTGGAGATAGAGTCGGGGTTTTCCAGCACTGTTTCGTGGTTTTCAGCCGATCCGATCGACGAAACGATACCCTCACCTACACGGGCCAGGATGGTTTCTTCACCGGCACCTCCTACCAACTGTTTGATGTTGGCGCGTACGGTTACACGGGCTTTGGCGATCAGTTGGATACCGTTTTTAGACACAGCGGTTACCGGCGGAGTGTCGATTACTTTCGGGTTTACCGACATCTGTACGGCTTCGAATACGTCACGTCCCGCCAGGTCGATAGCTGTAGCCATCTGAAAGGAGAGGTCTATATTCGCTTTCGAGGCGGAAACCAGTGCGTGTACTACCCGTTCCACATGGCCACCGGCCAGGTAGTGGGCTTCCAATTCGTCGCGTGTCAGCATTTTCAGACCGGCTTTGTGGGCTTCAATCATAGCGCGGGTGATCACCGAAGGCGGCACATTACGGATCCGCATCAGGAACAATTGCACCAGCGAGATGTTAACACCGGATACTTTTGCCGAGATCCACAGCAGGAACGGCACATAGTAGAAAAAGATAATCATCAGGAGCAACGCAGCTCCCAACAGGAAAAGAGGCATAAAACCAGCAGCTTCCATAGGCATTGTGTTTAATTATGTTATTACTCTTTCAGTTTTACAATCACATTATAACCGTCCACGCGTACAACTACCACTTCGCGGTGTTCATCGATCAGGGCGTCGAGCGATTTGGCTTCGACCGTAATCCCCTTGATAGAGGCTTTCCCGATAGGAGCGAGGCGCGACAGGGTGACGCCTTCGTCGCCCACCACGATGCCCAGTTCACGGCTCGACGTGAGTTTCGAATCTACTTCGGCATGCAGTGCCACCCGGCTGAATGATTTGGCGCGGAGTAACCAGAAGAAGACGGCGGTGAAAACGACAGCTGATACCCCCAGCGTAATATGACCGATCATAGCGCCGGCCATATAGGCATAAATCAACCCGCCGATAGCAAACAATACGCCGCCGACACCGGCCACGGTAATACCCGGCAACAGAAATATCTCCAGCAGGAGCAGCACGATGGCTAACCCCATAAGAAAAACGATAATGGCAATGTCTAACCACATAATAGTATGATCGATTTATCGGTGACTTTTCAGGTAATTGATCTCAGCGTTCCGGGCTTTCTTCTCCCATTCGGCCGGTTGGGCTAGCAGGCTGTCCAGTTGTCCTTCCATTTGCAGGATGGCGGGGGTCAACTGATCTCGTTTGGCCTTATTCCCTTTGGTGTAATCTGTGCGAAGTGTATCCAATTTGGTGCTCAGGTCGGCGATCTGCTTTCTCAATTGGATCGCCTTTTCGTAATGGCTACGTGCTTCGGGGCTTTTGATCTCGTCGAGCGTATAATACACCAGGTTGTTGTTGATTGCGAATTCAAAGTCTTTCTTGGGCTTCACATCGCCGAAGGGGACTTCTTCATGTGCCAGTTCGATCAATGCACTGTAGTCGAGGCCCTCTTCCCAAGTCGACCGGATGGGCAGCAGCATGGCGCGGACGCGTTTCTCTGCCGGGTCGTCACTGTCTACACGGGCTCTGCTTTCGTTCGGGATAAACAGATAGACACATACTTTCCCTTCGGGTTGGAAACGGTCGGAGACAAACCAGCCGAGGTGTTTGTTCTCGTCGATCACCATCATATAGTCGTTGAACGGTGAATTGAACGGCATGCCCAATTGCTCGGGGGTCAGATAGGTGTCCGTACTCATATTGTAGCGGGTGACGAACAGGTCGTATCCACCCAATGTGCCGTTTCCTTTGGAGGCATAGTAGATGGTCACGCCATCAGGTAGTACAAAAGGATAGTTGTCGTCGTTGTTGCTATTGACGTTCATCGGCAGTTGCTTCATGTCGCTCCACTGGTCGAGCAATCTCGACTGGGTGAAGATGCAATAGCGGTTTTCTTCCGTCGGCTGGGCGTAATAGATCTTGTCTCCTTTCTGGTTCTTGTAAACTGTGGATTCGATAGGCTCAGACGACTGGAAGAAATCATGGAAGGAGGCAACCGTGCCATTCTCTTCACTCAACATATAAGCGGAGAGGAAGTGATCTTTATCGACTACGACGCTGTCTATTACTTGTACCTTCTCTACCTTATCCAGCAGGCGGGCGGCCTTGTCGGCTTGTCCTTTGCGGATCTCGAAGGCTTCGACGTTCTGTTTCTTTTTGCTGAGTTGGTCAATGTAGTCGGCAAACATTTCGGAGGCTTCCTCAAAACGATAAGTCTGGAAATATAACTCACCCAGGTAGCGGTAGGCTTCCTGTACCTTCTTTTTCATTGCAAACTCAAGGTATTTCTCTGCGCCCACCATATCACCGGTTTCAAAACAGCATACGCCATACCAGTGATTATAGGATGAATTGTTGGGCGCCTGTTTTACCAACCGTTCAAAAGCCGGCTTGGCTTCAGCGTATTTTCCGTCGTTATATAGCTTCTTTGCCTGGTCCAGACTTTGTGCCTGCAACCCGCTGCAAACCCAAACGATACCTATTGTATAAAGCAGTTTTCTTGCGAACTGATTCATTGTGCCTTATCTGTGTTAAAAATATAGAGATTCAAAGATAAGAATAATTTGAAAGTAGAAGCTAATTGCAGGGATAAATATCTACTTTTGCGGCCGGAAATATATGCAGATGGGTAAGCTCACTACAGAAGAAAGGCTCTTCCGCAAGGTAGAAAAGAAGGTGGTCAAGGCAATCCGCGACTATGGCCTGATCAGTGACGGCGATCGGGTGCTGGTCGGCTTGTCGGGTGGAAAGGACTCGCTGGCCCTGGTGGAACTGCTGGGACGGCGTTCCCGGATCTTCCGTCCGAAGTTCGAAGTCGTGGTGGCTCATATCCGGATGACGAACATTCCCTACCAGGCTGATACCGATTACCTTCGCCGCTGTGCCGAAGCCTACGACCTGCCCTTTGTTGTGCGGGAGACCAGCTTCGATCCCACTACCGATCAACGTAAGTCGCCCTGTTTCCTCTGTTCGTGGATGCGGCGTAAAGCCTTGTTCGATATCGCCAAGGAAGAGGGCTGTAACATCATTGCCTTAGGCCATCACCAGGACGATATCCTTGAAACCCTCTTGATGAACATGACCCACCAGGGCGCTATCGGAACGATGCCTCCCCGCCTGGCGATGGATAAGTTCGACATGACGATCATCCGTCCCCTATGCCTGGCGGAAGAAGCGGAACTGACACAGATCGCCGCCTGGCGCGGTTATCAAAAGCAGGTGAAGACATGTCCGTATGAATCCCAATCGACCCGCTCGGATATGAAAGACATCCTGTCCCGCCTGACAGCCATCAATCCCGAAGCCCGCTACAGCCTTTGGAGCAGCATGACCCATATCCAATCCACTTATTTACCTCAGAAAACAAACAAAAAGTAAAAGAACAATGCAGGGAGTATATACGATCAGCCTCTTGATCATATCCAATGTCTTTATGACCTTTGCGTGGTACGGCCACCTGAAAATGAAGCAACAGTTTAACTGGTTCGACCATCTGCCGCTGTTTGGTGTCATCCTGTTCAGTTGGAGTTTTGCCTTTATGGAGTATTGCTTTATGGTGCCTGCGAATCGTATAGGCTTTAGAGAGAACGGCGGGCCATTTAGTCTGATTCAGTTAAAGGTAATTCAGGAAGTGATCACTTTGGTTGTCTTTGTTTGCTTCAGTTCCATCGCCTTCAAAACCGAAACGCTCAAATGGAATCACGCCCTGGCCTGCGTCTTCCTGATTGCCGCCGTCTACCTCGTCTTTAAGAAATAATTATCCTCTCAGATTCAAATACACCGAAAAGCCCTGCTTAAAGTACACCTGAAAAAGCTTCAAACCAGCTGTTGGATATATGCAAGGATATCTGCTTCCTGATCGGGGTGAAACCAGGTGATGGAGGTGTCGCGTTTGAACCAGGTCATTTGTTTGCGGGCGTAGACGCGGGAGTTGCGTTTGATTTTTTCGATGGCAAGGTCGAGTGTCCATTCGTCGGCAAAGTAGTGGAAGAGTTCTTTGTAGCCAACGGTGTTGAGGGAGTTGTAGTGTCGGAAGGGGTAGACGCGGCGGGCTTCTTCGAGGAGGCCATCGGTCATCATCTGGTCGACACGGGTGTTGATACGTTCGCAGAGTTCTTCCCGGTCGCGGGTCAATCCGATCTTGATGATTTGGAAAGGACGCTCTTTATGGATGTTCGTACGGAAGGAAGAGTAGGGGCGACCGGTCATGCGGCAGACTTCCACGGCGTGGATTACACGTTTGTAGTTGCTACGGTCTACTTCGGCGTAATGCACCGGGTCGCATGTCCTGAGTTCGTCCAGGATAGGGGCGAGGCTTTCTTCTTCAAACTGACGGTAGATGGCAGTGCGGATAGCGGATGTGATGGTGGGGATGTCATCGATGCCTTTGCAGAGGGCGTCGATATACATCATCGAACCACCGGTCAGGATGACGGTCGGGATGGTTTCGTGCAGCTCGTGCAGCAGGGCGAGGGCGTCTTCTTCGAATTGGCTGGCGCTGTAGTAGTCGGTCAGCGCCAGTGTACCGACCATATAATGCGGCACCTGCGCCATTTGTGCAGGTGTGGGTGCGGCGGTGCCTATCGGTAGGTCTTTGTAGAGTTGCCGTGAATCGGCGGAGATAATGGGCGAACGAAAGTGTTCGGCCAGGCGCAGGCTTAGTTCGGTCTTACCGACCCCCGTAGGACCCAGTAAGACAACGAGCGTTTTCATCAGAAACGCTCGTCATCAAAAGACGGTTCGCTGGCGCCGCCGAGGCCATCAAAGCCCGACTCGTCCAGTTCGTCGATATCGTATTCGGCATCGCCGTAGAAGTCTTCACCCAGTTCGGTGGTTACCGATTTGATGTCAATCTCTTCGAACGCAATAAGCTGCACGGGTGCAAGGCCTTCGGTGCGTTTGATCATCGGTTTGTCGAGCGATTTGCCGGTGATGATTTCGCGCAGTTCCATAAAGAAGGCACGGTCGGCCAGCATGTCGAAGACGAAAAGCAGCTTCTGTTGCTCGTCTTCCAGCAGGTCCTCAAGTATGGTGTCTTCCATGATGTAGCTGTCTACTTCCGACGAAGTGTCCATTTCGATCAAGGTGATTTCGGTCCGTTTACTCCAATCGTCATCACATATATAAAAAGAGGTCATCTGGTCTTTGGTGTACCCTACCGAATCAAGGATCGTGTTTTGCAGGTCCAGGAAAGTAGCTTCGGAATCAATTACGATCTCGCGACGGAAGTCATCTACTTCATCTGACAGGATTAAAAATCTAAATAGCATATACGTCAATTTTACATTTAGTTCCCCAAAAGTAGTGATAATTATAGAAGTGAAAAAGAAATGCGGCTTGTTTTAACAGCGGCATTTATAATTCGTCGATAGAACCTCGTACGATGCCACGGCTCGAGGACTTGATGAAATCCAGGATCAAGTCACGCTCTTCGCTCGGTTCGTACTCTGTTTCAATACATTTCAATGCTTCTGAGTTGTTGAGACCGCGGGTATAAAGCGTACGGTAGATATCCTGGATCAGGAAGACTTGCGCGTTGGTGAATCCACGGCGGCGAAGACCTACGATATTGATACCGCAATAGACGATCGGATCACGTCCGATCAGGGTATACGGTGGGATGTCCTTGCCAATGCGTGAGCCGCCTTGTACCATCACATGGCGGGAGATGCGGACAAACTGGTGGACAAGGCTGCCGCCACTGATGATGGCATAGTCGTCTATCTCGACTTCTCCGGCAATCTGTGTGGCGTTACCAATGATGATATTGTCTTTCAGGATACAGTCGTGTGCCACGTGCGAGTAGGCCATGATCAGGCAGTTGCTGCCGATGACTGTCCTCCCTCTGGAGGCTGTTCCCCGGTTGATCGTCACACACTCGCGGATGCTGGTGTTGTCGCCAATCTCAGCAGTGGTCTGTTCGCCTTTGTATTTCAGATCCTGTGGGATATTCGCGATAACGGCTCCCGGGGAGATCGTACAGTTGTTGCCGATACGGGCTCCATCCATGATTACTACATGCGGGTGTATCATGCAGTCGTTGCCGATAACCACGTCTTTTTCGATTACTACGAACGGGGAGATCGTGCAATTGTTGCCGATTTTCGCGTCAGGATGTATGACTGCTAAAGGGGATATACTCATCTGATGGATAAATTATTTGTTTTTGATTATCTGTGCCATAAATTCAGCTTCGCTGACCAGCTTTTCACCGACGAACACATACCCTTTCATGGTGGATATGCCGCGGCGGATCGGAGCCAGCATTTCAAGGCGAAGGATCAGCGTATCGCCCGGCACTACTTTCTGACGGAACTTCACGCCGTCTATTTTCATGAAATAGGTAGAGTAGCGTTCCGGCTCGTCTACGGAATTGAGCACCAGCAAACCGCCAGTCTGCGCCATGGCTTCGATCTGCAATACACCGGGCATAACCGGTTCCTGCGGGAAGTGCCCGGTGAAGAACGGTTCGTTGGTGGTGATATTCTTCACACCCACGATATAGTCGCCGCCTACTTCGATGATCTTATCGACCAACAGGAACGGGTAGCGGTGGGGAAGCAGTTCGCGGATGCGGTTGATGTCCATCACCGGGGGATCGTTCGGGTTATAGATCGGGGCCTGTACGTCATTTAGTTTGATGTCTTTGCGGATCAGCTTTGCCAACTCGTTGTTGATCTTATGTCCCGGGCGGGTGGCAATCACACGGCCACGGATGGGTTTGCCGATCAAGGCAAGGTCGCCGATCACGTCGAGCAGTTTATGGCGTGCCGGTTCGTTGTCAAACACCAGGGGCTCATTGTTGATATAACCCAGTTCGTCCAGGTTCTTGTGCGGGATATGCATCATGTCGGCCAGTTGGTTGGCGGCATCTTGCGGGATCTTCTGGTCGTAGATGACGATGGCATTGTCGAGGTCGCCCCCTTTGATCAGGTTGTTCTGCAACAACGCTTCTACTTCACGAACGAAGACGAAGGTGCGCGAGGCGGCCAGTTCGGTCGAGAAGTCTGTCAGATCGTCGAGCGTGGCATATTGGTTGGATAGTATAGGCGAGTCAAAAGAAATCAGCACATTGATACTGAACTTGTCATCCGGCAGGATCACCAGGGATGAACCGGTCTTTTCGTCCTTGACTTCGATCTTTTTCTTGACGATATAGTAATCCTTCGGGGCATTCTGTTCTACCACGCCAATCTTTTGGATGGCCTCGGAGTAGAAGCGTGAGCTGCCGTCGAGGATAGGGAACTCAGGCGCATTGACTTCGACCAGGCAGTTGTCGATCCCGTAAGCATATAAAGCGGACATGGCATGTTCGATCGTGCTGACCTGAACGCCGTTTTTGGAGAGTACGGTACCACGCTGCGTACCGCTTACGTTTTCTGCCAGGGCATCAAGCACCGGTTGATCTTCGAGGTCAACGCGTTTGATCTTGTATCCGTGATTTTCAGGAGCCGGATGGAACGTAATCTGGATTTCCAATCCCGTATGTAGTCCTTTTCCCGCCAGTGAAAAACTGGCTGCAAGCGTCTGTTGTTTCTGCATATGTCTGTTTATTGATTTTTTTTCTTTAGTTCCTCCACTTCCCGTTGTAACTGTCCGATGGTACGGTAAATATCGGGCAGCTTATTGAAGATGGCACTGGAACGCATGAAGTTCCGGGCGTTGATTGCCGGCGCTCCCAGTACCGTGGTGGATTCTTTGATGCTGCTGATCACGCCGGCTTGGGCTCCCAGGGTGACATGGTCGGCAATCTGGATATGGCCTGACAGTCCGACTTGTCCGCCGAACATACAGTGTTTGCCTATTTTGACAGATCCGGCAACACCCACTTGGGCAGCCATCACGGTGTTTTCTCCTACTTCTACATTGTGGGCAATCTGGATCAGGTTGTCCAGTTTCACACCCCGGCGGATGATGGTCGAACCCATCACGGCACGGTCTATGGCTGTATTGGCGCCGATCTCTACCTGGTCTTCGATCACGACGTTGCCCAGTTGGGGTATTTTGGTGTATTCCTCGCCTTCGGGAGCAAAGCCGAAACCGTCGGAACCGATCACGGCTCCGGCGTGCAGGATACAGTCTTTGCCTATTTTACATCCTTCGTATACGCACACATGCGGATAGATGATGGTATTATCTTCAATAATTACAAAGTCACCTACATAAGCGTGCGGATAGATCCGGCAGTTATTGCCGATGCATGCCTGTTCGCCGATAAAGGCAAAGTCGCCCACATAACAGCCTTCACCCACAGTAGCCGAAGCTGCGATGGATGCTGTGGAAGATATTCCTGTCTTTTTGATCTTTGATTGTTCTACCATATTCAACAACTGTGCCAGTCCGGCATATGCGTTGGCAATCCGAATCAATGTGACTTTGACCGGCTTGGATGGTGTAAAGTCATTGTTGATCAAAACAATGCTTGATTCTGTCTCGTACAGGAACTGCTCGTATTTGGGGTTAGCCAAAAAAGAAAGCGAACCGGGTTTCCCTTCTTCAATCTTGGCGAAAGTACTTACTGTGGCTTCCGGATTACCTTCGATTGTCCCGTTAAGAAAGTCCGCAATTTGTCGGGCTGAAAATTCCATCTCTTCTGTGTTATATAATGTTCGTGTAAAACTTATTATTTATTGTAGCAGATATGTTCAACGTGCAAAAATGATAAAAAAACTTGGTATCGCCTATGAATTACAAGGAATTATACCTTTCTCACACAGATAAACGGCCATTTCCTGTTGTACGGCCTTTGCTTCCTTCGCGGCGGCAGTGGCAAATCCGGTCGAAGAATCGGCATAAATGATCGCACGGGAAGAGTTGACCAACAAGCCGCAATCTTCGTTCATGCCATACGCTGCTACTTCTTTCAGGCTGCCCCCTTGTGCACCGACCCCGGGTACCAGCAGGAAATGACGGGGGGCATATTTGCGGATATTCAGGAATTCTTTGCCTTGTGTGGCACCTACTACAAACATCAACTGTTCGTCGGTAGCCCATTCCTGTGATTTGCGAAGTACTTTTTCAAACAAGCGTTCGCCGTTGGCATCAGTGGTTAACTGGAAGTCATGTGATCCTTTATTGGATGTCAATGCCAGCAGGATCACCCACTTCCCGGGATATACCAGGAACGGTTTCATGCTGTCTTCACCCATGTAAGGCGCTACTGTTACCGAATCAAAATCAGAATGATCAAACAGGGCGCGAGCATACATCTCCGATGTGTTCCCGATATCTCCACGTTTGGCATCGGCAATGATAAATTGATCCGGATGCTGTTCGCGGATATAGGCGACTGTCTTTTCCAACGTCACCAATCCTTTGGATCCCAGGCTTTCATAAAAGGCCAGATTGGGTTTGTAGGCTACACAGTAAGCGGCGGTGGCATCAATGATCGCTTTGTTGAAGGCAAAAACCGGATCCTCTTCACCCAACAAATGAGCGGGTATTTTTTTTATGTCCGTATCGAGTCCGATACAAAGAAAGGAGCCTTTCCTTTTGATATTGTCAATTAACTCTTGTTTTGTCATGATTCAGATAGTTTTATAGTTCACTTTCCTTTAGACGCTCTGCATTTTCGGCAATGATCAGTTGGTCGATGCACTCCTGGAT
>JAVBUR010000064.1:0-14391 GCA_031555145.1 Tannerellaceae bacterium
GAAGGCTATTGCACCCGTATGGCATTGGATGCCGACGACGAAGTAATCGGTTATGAATTTATCCACCTGGGCAAATTCATGGATATGATAAAGAAAGGCATCGACGCTAACGAAGCGTTGGAGAAAGCCAAGGGTTCATACGGTCGCTTCAAAGAAGCCGCAAAGTATATCGATCCTCGTCATGAATAAAAGGAAGGTCTTTTTACGCATCCTTACCGGACTGATCATCATTGTGGCTCTGGCTACCGTGGTGGCTTGGTTCATACTACAGAAAGACCGGCCCTGGCTGGCGTTCTACGTAGCTTGTTGCGGAGGCGTAATCATGATCAACTTCCTGGTATCGTTATTCCTGGTTAATAAGAATTTTAAAAAGAAAGATTAATATGGCTTTATTTGAAAGTTACGACCGTCGTATCAATAACATCAACGCGGTCCTCGCACAATACGGTATTGCCAGTATCGAAGAAGCAAAAGCTATCTGTGATGCTAAAGGTATCGACCCTTATACAATGTGTAAGGAAACGCAACCCATTTGTTTTGAAAACGCATGCTGGGCTTACGTAGTAGGCGCCGCCATCGCTATCAAGAAAGGTTGCACCAATGCTGCCGAAGCTGCCGAAGCAATCGGTATCGGTTTGCAGGCATTCTGTATCGCCGGTTCAGTAGCCGACGACCGTAAGGTAGGTATCGGTCACGGTAACCTGGCTGCCCGTCTGTTGCGCGAAGAAACACAGTGCTTCGCTTTCCTCGCCGGTCACGAATCATTCGCTGCCGCTGAAGGAGCTATTAAGATTGCCGAAATGGCTAACAAAGTACGTAAGCAACCGCTGCGTGTGATCCTGAACGGTCTGGGGAAGGATGCTGCAATGATCATCTCCCGTATCAACGGTTTCACCTATGTACAGACACAGTTCGACTATGCTACAGGCGAAGTGAACGTAGTGAAGGAAAAGGCTTACTCAGAAGGCCTCCGTGCAAAAGTAAAATGCTACGGTGCTGACGACGTTCGCGAAGGTGTTGCTATCATGGCGAAAGAAGGCGTAGACGTATCCATCACAGGTAATTCTACCAACCCGACCCGCTTCCAGCACCCAGTTGCAGGTACATACAAGAAAGAATGTCTGGAAAAAGGCCGCAAATACTTCTCAGTTGCTTCCGGTGGCGGTACGGGACGTACCCTTCACCCGGACAACATGGGGGCCGGGCCAGCCTCTTACGGCATGACCGATACAATGGGCCGTATGCATGGTGACGCTCAATTCGCAGGTTCCTCTTCTGTTCCCGCTCACGTGGAAATGATGGGCTTCCTTGGCATGGGTAACAACCCGATGGTAGGTGCTACCGTGGCTGTGGCTGTGGCTATCGAGCAGGCTTGCAAGTAAGAAAGACATTGCAATAATAAGGGAAGAGCTGTGATCTAATTGATTACGGCTTTTTCTTTTTTTTGTTAATCTGTGTTTGGACGATAGATTACTCCACAAATAATACATACTTTTGTGGTAGTTCTATTGTAATTCAACGATCAGTGGTAAACAGAGTTGTGTTTTATCTGGTTCTCTCCACCCTATTCACTCTCGTAGGATGTGACGACGAACACTTTAAGCCGGGAATCATGCATGTCCAATTGGAAAGGCCTGCGGGGTATGCTGATCTTTCATTGGCAGACATTCCGGTAGTCTTGTATTGCCAGAGTCAGGGTACCACTTATACCGTCTTAACTAACGCACAGGGACAGGCTACGTTCGAATTGACGGCCGGCATCTATGTCTTGTCCGTACACCGGGAAAACCAGATCGACAATACGGATTATATCCTGAGTGGAAGTGTTCCCGGCATTCTGTTTGCTGCGGATGGCGAAAGCCTCTCGCAGACAGTACCTCTGGAAGTTTCTACCAGGGGGCGTTTATTGATCAGCGAATTTTATTTCAGCGGGTGCCTGCGTGCCGATGGGAAAAGCCAGTATTACCGGGATCAATACATTACGCTGGCCAATAATGCCGACGAGGTGATCTATCTGGATGGTCTCTGTATCGGTTCGGTGGCTCCAAGTACTACCATCAATCCCTCCAGTTGGATGCTCCTGACGGAGATGAAAGAACTTCCGTTGTTTTTGATGTGCTGGGAATTTCCGGGAACGGGCACCGACTATCCTCTCCAGCCGGGCGAACAGCAAACTGTTGCGATCAATGCTATAAATCATACTGCCACAGAGGGAGGAGTACCTGCATCGCTCGATTTGTCGAAGGTAGCATGGGGGTTCTGGAATCCTGTGCTGACCGAAAGCCATATCAGTACCGGAGTGAAACCGCTCAATATGGTGTGGCGTAGTTCGGGAACCTCCTACATCTTTACCGTTACCGGCCCAACTGCCGTCGTCTTCCGTCCGCAAAGTGATCTGAGGGCTTGGGTCGCTGATCCGGATCATTTAAGGAAAGAACCGGGAAAAGATATTTCCCTGGCCTATCTGCATATACCTGCTGATTGGGTATTGGATGTGGTCAACACCGTATCGTCTATTGCAACGATTGCGAACACGCGTGTACCTGCCGTGATGGATGCCAGCCCGGGAATAGCCCCCGCCACCGGGTCGGGAATAGCCATGCGCAGGAAGTATGAGCCCGAAGGCGAACGCTTACGCTGGAAAGATTCCAATAGCACGGCTGAGGATTTTGAGAAAGTTCAACCCTCTTTTAAACCATAGGCCGGTATGCGAACAATATTTACCATATATATACTATTGTTGTTTGTCGCAGTCCCCTGGGGCTGGGCCCAGCAGGAGAATGCCTGGCGCCTGTCTGGCAATCCGGTGGGGATCAGCTATGAGCCTAATGATAGTGTGCTGGAAGCCGGGGTGGGTTATCAGTTGATGCAAACAGCCTTAGCAGCAAGCGATCAGCCCGACAAGGCACAAACCTGGCAGGCTACCGTGTACGGCCGCAGCCGGTTGGGATCCCTGTGGTTGGCGGGTGGCATCGATTGGACACAAAGCCGGCTGGAAGGAAGGGAAGGCGGTTTATTGACACAGCCGGATTATCTGGTAGTCGCCGGTGATACCCTGGGTGAACCACAACGTCTCGAAACATACCGGGTATATGGGCAGGCTGCATATATAGTATCTCCACGCCTACGTTTGGGTATTAGCGGCGACTATATTGCGACCGACAATCAGGATCGTTCTTCCTATCGTGCCTATACCGGGGGCGCCCATTGGGTGCGGATCACCGGCGGCCTTGTCTACGAGAGGGAGCGCAGCCGTTTAGGTCTGGCGCTACACTACACGCACCGTACCGAACAGTTGTCGTATGGTACGAACGATAAGAACAGACTCTATTGTTTCCCGTTAGGCTATTCGCTGCCCATGGCTGAATTGGGTAGCAGCAATATCTTCCGCAGTGTGGGGAACCGGTTGGGAGTGTCTTTGCAAGCCGAACTGCACGGAGGATTGTGGAAAGGAATGAACGACCTTTCGTTCGAAATCCAGAAGTTGATTGATAATCCCAATACCTCCGGAAACCTGAAGGGCTGGGAAGAACACCTCAGTCAGATTCGCTACCTGGGCCGCTTTACCCGGAACAACGGACGGTGGAGTCATATCATCTCTCCCTCCGTGAATACGGTCTACAGTTCAACCGACCGTGTGTTACAATCTTCCACCGCAGATCTGTCGGTGGTGCATACTACTTTCGCTATCTATCAACAGGCCAGCCGGCAACAGATAGCGTCGTTGTTGCGGTATGAAATGGCCCGGGATGATGCTCCGGACGGAGCTTCTTTGTCCTGGCATGCCTCCCTGGGCTGGAACAAACTGACTGATGAGTATTATGCTTATCCCTTCACGATCAGACAATCGACGGATGCTTTCGTGGGCGAGATTGCTTTCGCCCGTGCGTTTGCCCTTCCGAAGGGTCGGCTGCATATCCGCCCTTCCCTGTATGGGGTGACGGGTAGCGGGGTCGAAGAGGAGTGGACGGAAGAGGCGTTGGATACTCCCTATGAGTCGGCTGAAATCAGGCTGTCGCAAAGCAAACGACGAGTCGCCGCCGACTTTGTGGCACGTACGGCTACCCGCCTCGGTATAGGTGCCGCTACGGAATACCGTTTCCCGGTCCGCCCCGGTATATCGACCGGTTTCCGACTGAAAATATTCCTGGAGCAAACAACCAGTCCACAACACAGAACCGGAGGAGGCGGAGATTTCAGCCTTGTTCTTTGGTTATAAACGATCGCGCTATGTGCTACATTATATATAAAGGGATACATACACGGATCATGCTGCTGCTGATCGTCCTCCTGTTCTGCCCGGGTCACCGGATGGACGGGCAGGAGGTGCCGGATACGCTCTACTATTATCTTCCGGGAATTGTCGTTACGGCTGTTGAAGCCAAGGGTCCGGGCACGATATCCCAGCTTTCTGCTTCTACCATTGAGCATACGCAGCCCGTTACGCTGTCAGACCTGAGCCAGTTATTGCCCGGAGGGCTTACCGGTAATTCCGGTATAGGGACTCCCCAGTACTTCATGATCCGGGAAATCACGTTGACAAACGGTTACGATAATACGAATCCGAACGCAGCCAGAGGAACCCAGCTATGGGTAGACGGGTCGCCGTTGTATTATAATACAGAGATCAGCAGTCCTTATGAAGGTTATGATACCCGCTTCGTATCGCTCAACCAGGTAGAGGAAGCCGAGGTGGTCAGGGGCATACCTTCGGCCCGCTACGGTAACCTCACGCACGGGCTGGTGAAACTAAAAACCCGGCAGGGCGAGATGCCGTTCTCCGTCAGTATCCGGTACAATCCCAACCTGAAACAATATATGGTGGGCAAAGGATTCCGGATATCCCCGCAAGGACATACGCTTAACCTCACCGGCGATTATATGAGCCAGGGGACTTTCCATACTGGTGGGTTGCGGGTTGCCAACCAGTATCATTGGATGCCTGGCGGAACACCGCTCGACCTCAATCTTTTATATACCGCCCGTGCGGGTAAAGGAAAAACATTTGCCAGCGAAGGGGATCATACCCGAAGCGAACGGATGGACCAGCGTCTTTCCTTGCAAAGCGAATGGAAGCCAGGACGGAAGGGATTGCAGAAACTCTCACTACGTATTGATGGCTCCTGGCAACGAACCTGGCACAACCTGCATCGAGTAAACAGCGCTTCCCGGTCGCTGTTTACTGACAAGCGAGAAAATGGTGAATGGGAGGCGTATCTGTTGCCGTTTAGCTATGCCTTTGATCTGACTAACGAGAATGTGCCGATTTATTTGGAAACAGAACTGATCGCATCCACTTCATTTCCCCTTCGGGAGGGGAGCGTGCTCGAACTGAACGCCGGGCTCTCCTGGCGGAGTGAGGGAAATAGGGGTGAAGGAACGGATTTCGACAGCCGTACGCCTCCTGCGGCCTCGGTGCGTCCCCGTTCTTACCGGGAAATGCCATTTTTGCATGCGGTCAACGGATTTGCTGAGGCCAATTACAAAGGTCCTCATTTTCAGCTACAAGCCGGATTGCGATACATGGGGTTGAAAAGCCGTGATTATGCGTGGATCAAAAAGGTGGAACCCCGTATCAACCTGCAATGGACTCCCTGGCTTTCAGATGGTTATAAGTGGAGTCTGAAAGCCGGTGCCGGATTGGTGGGCGCTATGCCTACACTCGACATGCTCTATCCGGAGGAGGTATTCAGTGCCCCCGTCTCTTTCTATTATAACGACAGTCAGGCGGGTGGATATTCCCTGGGTATCCAGACGCTGCATACATCCGGCGAGATCAGGAACCGGTCACTCAAACCTACCGTCAACCGGAAACTGGAGGCGGGAATGGTATGGGTGTCTCCTTTCGTCAACCTGGATGTAACTGCTTTCTTCGAGAAGCAGACCAACGGTTTTTCTTCTTCCTCTTCCAGCTATGTGCCATTCAGTTACCGGGAATATGACTACATCACCACGCCGGGTCTTCAGCCCATATACCGGGACGGACAGGTGTGGGTCAATGGCGAGGCTGTTCCCTACCGGGAGAAATATGATTATACTTCTCTTACCATAGTTTCCAACTCACTGAACCGGAAGAAGCATGGCGTCGAGGTGGTGGCTGATTTCGGCACTTTTGCTCCTTTACGTACTTCGCTGAATATAAGTGGAGCCTGGTTGTCGGTCGACGAACATACTGCTGCCTTATTCAGCTACTATCCGACCCAATACATCGACGGGGAGGCCTATCCCTATATCGGAGTCTATGATAAGCCCTATAATAAGGCCGGAAACCAAACCCGATCGGAGATGATATCCTCCAACTGCCGGTTTATTACCCGTATTCCTCAGATTGGATTGGTGACCACCATCACCTGGCAAATGGTCTGGATGTACAGGGAACGTGTGTACTATAACAATGGACAGGAAAGCGAAGTTTGGCCGCTCTACTGGCATGGCATGGACGGGATCATACACCCGTTTACAGATACACAAAAAACGGATCCGGCATTTGCTCCCCTGCTGTCGGAAAATGCCATTCAGCGGTTTGTGCAAGATCAATATGCACCGTACGGTATGCTGAATTTCCGGGCGAGCAAAGCCTTTGGGCGTCAATTCACCTTGTCCTTTTTTGCCAATAACTTCGCCGACCTGCGTCCTACACGTTACTCGATCAGCGGAAATTCGTATCACCAACAAAACTCCCAGCCGTTCTTCGGTCTGGAATTGCAAGTAAGATTATGAGAATAACAATTATCTATATATGTATCCTGGCGTTCCTCTGTGGTTGTGATCGCCGCCTGTCGCCTGATGAGGGCGAAGTGTTCCTGCAGAAGATGGAGGCAGAATATTCAGTCGAAGGACGCAAATCAGATACCGCCATGAGCTTGGATGATTTGCGCTCTGAATTACTCCTGGCAGATCAAACGTATCGCCTGACCCCTCAGCAACAGCTGAAATTGAAAAAGTTACAGTTGAAAAGCTATTACCTGATGGGAGGTGAGCTTAACGATCAGCTATGTACCGAAATGGAATCGATTGCCCGGCAACTTGGAAATGACTCGATCCTGTACCAAACCCGCCAGGTCATATTCACTCACTATGCTTCGTTACGGGATGTAGCACAGGCGCAAGAGTTATTCAATCGTATGGAGCCATACGCACTTCAGACTACGAATGAGCTTCATTACAGAGACTGTCTGACTATGGCTCGCCTTTACGCGAGAGTTCAGCAACCGGAGGTTTGTGTCGATTTCATTAATGAGGCGAAGAAGCATGTGAATACCTCCTCCGGAACTTGGTATTTGCAGGCCGGTGATGCCAGCCTTGACTGTGGACTGTATCCGGAGGCCTTGGCTTATGCGGACTCGGCTCTGGCAAACACGGTATTTGCAACGACAAGTACTGCCCATCTGGTACGGGGGATCGCGTTAAGCCGGTTAGGACGAACGGACGAAGCATATGCATGGATGCAGCAATGCATTCAGGAACTCCGGCAGTTCCAGGCAAAACACAACATCCGTACGATGAGTTTTGTGCAATACCAGCTTGTCGCTGAATATGCCCTGTCGCTGGTAAATAAAAACAATATCCGGGAAGCACTGCCCTTGCTGGAAGAGATCAACGAACTGCACCCGGCTACCAGTAATATCAACGGAAGCCGATATACCCTGGATGAATATAAAATGCGGGTGCTACATGCCTTATCAACGTGTTACTACAGGGTGGGCGATCAGCAAAAGGCGATCGATTACGCTAATCGGACGGACTCCCTGCAGAGGGGTATGGTGCAAGACCGGATTAATATAATCAGGGAAGGCATCAGTGCTTCCAGTCAAAAAGAATTGCTGTCTTCCCGGTTGACACTTCAAGAGGCCAAGGCCGCTCATACGAGGTTGATACAATATGTGTTGGTGGGAATCATTCTGATACTGATCGGAATTATTACAGGTGGATGCCTGTGGTGGAGAAATCATCGGCGCCGGTTGCGTCAGTTGTTTGATTTGCTGACAACACATCATGCCGCTTGGTTGCAAATATATTATCAGGACCCTTCGTTTTCGTCAGCGACAAACCATCCCACCTATGCTTTGCCTGTTTGGGAGGTTGCATCAGAGATCAACGAGCCTGTTTCGGATGAACCGGAAGATATGCCTGAGACCCAGTACCACTATTATCAGCGAATCCTCGCGATCATGAAAGATCAGAAGCCTTTCCTGGAACCTGCATTTGATCAACTAACCCTTTGTCGGTTAGCAGGAACGAACCGCACACAATTATCCGCTGCCTTGAATCGGATGACCGGAATGAATTTCAGCCGTTGGCTCGCCGAATATCGGGTAAACTACCTGCTTTCTTTATCCGCTCTCCATCCCCAAGAGGAGTTGAACGAATTTTATGTTATGGCCGGATTTTCTTCTCGTACATCCTTTTTCCGACAGTTCCGGCAAGTCACAGGACTAACGCCGAGCCAATATAATAAGGAACGTTCCGAAACTGACTGAGGTGCGTATCCTGTTTTAGCCGGCTTGTACGTAAAAGTTATTTATTTATAATTTATATAAATGGCTGTGATAGAGATATTGCAGCCTTTTTGTATCTTTACCGATCGCAGGTGCGGACAGGGCGATGGTACAAATTCTACTTATTCAGCATATAGATATAGGCGCATTTTTTGTACCTTTGTCCCAATTCTCGTTGATCAAGGTGTTGTGATGCGGGGAGACATATACGAAAAGAGCGTTTTAAAATATTATTCTTGTCTTAGAAAATCGCCAATTTTCCATAGGGATCTATCTGGATCACTATGCCACACAAGTGTAATACAACAGAACGCTCACGTCATTCTTTGAGTACATTTCCTTTTTGAAGTGTTATCATAAATGGCGTGAGACTGTTGTTATTTGTGTGGCAGGTGTTTGGCGATACCTCTAAGACAGATATAAGTTAACAGTTCTCACGCTCTTTTTTTGTTTATTACTACCGGAGGAGAACAGGAAGGAAAGAACGTATGCTTTATGAAACTGTTTAGTGATTTGGAGAAAAAAGCGGTGTCTCAGTGTTTTTGGATGCTGCTGAATGTGGATGCTTCTCACGAGACCTATGATGTCGTCTCGAAAATAACCCACGAATGGGAACAGGAAAACGGGAGTTGGATATGGGAGTCCATGCAGATTAACCCCACCGAGGCCTTCGACGTGATCGGACATATGGATGATAATAAAAAGGAGCGGTTCAAGGCCTTGATCCAGCGGGTAGTGACACCTGGTCATGACTGTGAGGTGAAGGCGCGGCTTGCCTCTTCCCTTTTCCATAAAATGGGTATTCCGGATTCGGAATAAGGACTACGATCTTTCCATCGCATGCTTTTTCCTTAAGTTATATCTATAAATAAACACTTTTTCTTAACTTTGCTTTAATTCTACCTCCTTCGTAGCGTTTGAAGGGATAGAAGGACATATTCATTGAGAAGCGTTTAGAATTATACTTGTCTAAGAAAATCGCCAATTTTCAGAAACCGAACAAGTGATTAACAAACGTTCTCATGCCTTTTGGATTAGTTACCACGTTGTGGCAGTTATATCCCAAATGGGCGTGGGACTGCTGTTATATTTGTTCGGTGGGTGTTTGGCGATACCTCTTAGGCAGATAGGATTTAGCAGCTCTCACGCTTCTTTTTTATGTTCAATGCCCACACCTGGGGAGCGGATGGGTGCAACAGGAACCAATATGATCACGGAAACTGATTTGCCAAGAGTGTATGTCATCTCTGCTTATACCGACGAGATGGATCCGACTGTATATCCGGTCGGTTCCAGACTGAGAGAATATGCTACGCAGGGAACGATTGTTGTTTCTCCTACCTGTGTCGAATATGTTTTTGATCCGGAGAAAAACGGGGGAGTAGGGGGCTTGCATGCCACATTCAGCCAACCTCTGACGGAGATAGATTACCAACGGCGCCGTTTCTTTTGTGAAGAAACGGGCTCGTTGCTGTATGAGGGAACCTTGGTGGATGGTCGACAAATCCTGATCGACGAATCCCTTAGTGATGCCTGTTGGGGGTATTGGGTGATCGAACGGATCCGATAAACGCTTATACCCGTACCTTGAAGATGGCCTTCAGTACGCGGCCCTTCTCATTTTCCGGTGTCTGTACCAGTGGAGCATGACCGTCGGTGGGGAAAAAAACGACGAACTGTCCGGCGTGTAGCGTGAAATAGGTATCTGGGGCGTCTGTATAGAAAATAATATCTTTGACAGCGTTGTAAGGCTCACGCGGACATTGGCAATCAACGCGTTCTTTCCAGCCAAAGGCTTCGGCTCCGGCCAGGATCACTTGAATGTCGATATAGACATCGTGGGCTTCGAGTTTGGCATTCTCTTTTGTTTTCAGCTCGTTTTCCGAAAGGGAAACAAAAAGGTTATCGCCGTCGATCGCATGGCGTCCGAGCGGCAATGTGCCTAAATCTGTAGAGGCAAGAAAAGAAACAACCTGTTCAAAACGCGGATGCGTACAGGCATAAGCAGCGAAATTAGCACATGAGTCGATGATCATAACTGTTTATATTTTAGTTGCGACGAAAGTACGGATAATAAGCTGTCATACCAAGTGTTTTGTTTTAACAGTAATTAAAAAGTATAGGTAAACAAACAAAAAATGCCTGCTGTTATACTTATGAACGCCGAGGCTATGCTATGCCTGAACCGATTGGAGCACCTGCTCCGGAAAGAAAAATGCCAACTAACTATGCGTAGAGCAACATATGAATTAATTATGAAAACGAATAAAGTACATCCCCCGTTGGACCTTTCCCGGGGAAATCCTAACTGGACGGCTACGTTACCGCGGGAAGCTTTTTTCCGCTTGGGACTATTTGGTATACAAGAGTGTAAACGCGTACGCTGTCACGACTATGGCATATGCGGTACACCCGAAAAGAAAGGGATCGCCAAACGTTTCGAGACATTTATGAAGGAGGTGAGAGTCCTGTCGGGCTCCGAGTTGTTGTGGGAAACCTACCGTTACGGTGTCGAACAACATGACTTCAATCCCGATGAATGGGTGTATGAACTAACCAGCGGCGTGATCGGCGAACATTATCCTTCGCCGGTTCGTATACTGAAACATGTAGAGGTAATCGTTCACGACTACCTGATGCAGGAACTATGCCAGCGAAAGGTGCACTACACCCAAACACACGATCTGTTTGCTACCGAAGGTAGTACTGCCGCGATCTGTTATGTATTTGATTCGCTGATGAACAGCGGTCTGCTTCGGAAAGGCGATACGATCGCATTGGGCGTGCCAGCCTTCGGCCCTTACCTGGAGATGCCGGCGATGGAGCGTTACCAGTTCAATGTCGTACATATCCATGCTTCCGAGCGGGATACGTCGGGTAATGCCACTTTCCAGTATTCCACGACGGAACTGGATAAATTGAAAGACCATTCGGTGAAGTGTTTTTTTGTGACAAATCCTTCCAATCCCATGTCCGTAGCAATAGACCGGCTGGGGTTACATTACCTGACTGAGTTGGTGAAACGTTACAATTCCTCGCTGATGATCATCTCCGATGATGCGTATGGCAACTTTGTCCCTGCCTTCCACTCGCTGTTGCGTGAGTTGCCTTATAATACGCTTTGCATTTATTCCTTCTCGAAATACTTCGGCGCCACTGGCTGGAGGCTCGGTGTGATCGCTCTGCACCGGGAGAATGTGTTTGACCGGAAGTCGGTTCAACAGTCTGAATCACGGGATCAGCTGAAATTTATCGATCGCCTGGCTGCCGATAGCCGGCAGGTAGCGTTGAATGATACAGCCGGATTGTCGCTCCCGCAACAGATACAAATGTTGCTGTTTGCTTCTTTTTCCCTGCTCGACAGGGAGAATAAATATAAACGAATTTGTATGAATACAGTACGCACACGGTATAACCTCTTCTGGAAGGGTCTGCATCTACCGATAACTCCCGATCCGAACCGGGCAGCCTATTATTGTGAATTCAATGTGCTGGAATGGGCCAAGCGTTATCATGGTCAGGAATTTGCGGACTATCTCATTTCCCAATTCGAGCCTGCGGATATCCTTCTCCGTCTGGCCGAAGAAGAGGGCGTCGAGTTATTGAATGGCGAGCACCTTGTCGTTCCCGAATGGTCGGTGCGCATCTCGATGGCCCATCTCGATAATGACAAATCTGAGGCGGTCGGACTGGCGCTTCTGCATATCCTCGCCGACTATGTGTTCATGTGGAAGAGCACGAAGAAATAGCGCTGCTTTGGATAAACCCTTTTCCGTGGTAGATGGTTATAGTATATAACGGTTTTAGATAAATGAGTTGAATAATCTTTTAAAACGTAGTCGTTATGAGTACAACACATAAACCGGACTTGTCCGAAAATAAAGAACTTTCCGCTTTTATAGGGAAAGTAATATCCTTCAATACCAGTCTCAAAATGTATCATTGGCATGTGACAGGCTTGGGTAGTTATGCCACTCATATCGCCCTCGACCAGGCACTTGATACATTGCTGGATGTGACCGACCGGATTGCAGAAACAAGCTATGCGTTGAACGGAGCTTTGCATATCACTGTTCCTGAAACGAAACTTCCCGACAATATTGTCAAGCATGTGTCTGATTTTTACATGCATGTCGAGGCCTCGCGTAAACTATTTCATGAACCGTTTTCGCAATCCATCCTGGACGACTATCAGGAAGGATTGCAACAATTAGTGTACCGATTGACCAGACTCGAATAAACGGAAATGGGCAAGACACGATCACCGGAGGTGTTACTCTGGCTGGTGGCGATAGGGTTTTTCATGCAAACACTCGATACCACCATAGTCAATACTGCCATCCCCAGCATGGCAGCCAGTTTGGGGGAGAGTCCCCTCAGAATGCAGGCAGTGGTCGTGTCGTATGCCCTTGTGATGGCTATCCTGATTCCGGCAAGCGGATGGTTGGCGGATAAATTCGGTACACGCCGGGTGTATCTGTTATCGATCTTCCTCTTCACGCTGGGGTCTTTTTTGTGTGCCAGTTCGCAGAATCTGACACAACTGATCCTCTCGCGTATCGTACAGGGGATGGGGGGCGCCATGTTACAACCCATTGGCCGGTTGGCAGTGTTGAAGGCTTTCCCGAATGAGAAATTTCTTCGGGCACTCAGTTTTGTAACCATCCCCGGACTGGTTGGACCGCTATTGGGGCCAACCCTGGGAGGTTGGCTGTCGCAGACATTCTCCTGGCATTGGATCTTTCTGATCAATCTGCCGGTGGGACTGATCGGCTTCATTCTCTCCCTTATTTATATGGACGACTTCCGGGCACCCCGGGTGAACCGTTTTGATATCAGCGGCTTCCTGATGGTGGCGTTCGGTATGGTCAGTGTCTCGTATGCATTGGATGGGGTGGTGGAGCTGGGGCTACGGCAGCCCACGGCCATACTGTTGGTAATCATCGGACTGGTGACACTGGCTTCGTATTGGCTGTATGCTTCCCGTCAGCAAACACCGCTTTTCCCGCTCCGGCTGTTTCGCGTACCGACCTACCGTGCGGGGATACTGGGTAACTTTTTCTCGCGGATCGGCATCAATGGGAGTCCGTTCCTACTACCGCTTTTCTTCCAGGTTGGATTGGAATATTCGCCCCTGCATTCGGGATTGATGATGTTACCGTCGGCCATTGCCAGTATCATGGTCAAACGGTTGGGCATTTCATTGATCAACCGCATTGGTTATCGTAAGACGCTGATCGGAAATACGCTTTTGATCGGCTTGGTGTTGTCGAGTTTTTGTTTCCTGTCGGCATCCGAACCTTTGTGGGTGCTGCTTCTGCAACTGTTCTTGTTGGGAGGGGTGAACTCCCTACAGTTTACCGCCATGAACACCATCACGCTGAAAGACCTCAGCGGAACAAATGCCAGTAGTGGCAACAGCATGTTGTCGATGGTGATGATTTTCACCATGAGCCTCGGTGTGGCTATTGCCGCCGCCCTGCTTTCCCTTTTCCAAAATGTGGCTGAAGCAGAACATCACTCCGACAAGCTCTTTGCCTTCCATGCCGTCTTTATCTGCATGGGAGTGATCACAGCAGTAACGTCCGTCATCTTTACCCAGCTACCCAAAGACGATCACCTCCCTGCCCGTAATTAGCGTCTCATCTACAGATGCAAATGACTGATTTGTGAAAAGTACTGATTCAGTTTTGTCCGGAATTGAAACTAAATCCGGACGCACATGTCGCCCGGGCGAGACGCACGCCTCAGTCGTCTGAGACGCACGACTCAGGAAGTTGAGGCGCAGGCCTGGATTTACTGAGACCAGCATCCAGCATTTCCTAATCGACGAATCGCACAAAAAAGAGAATGACGTTCCGAAACGAACATCATAATGTGTGTGTACGAACAT
>JAVBUR010000035.1:0-9987 GCA_031555145.1 Tannerellaceae bacterium
GGGTCAACGCCCCCGGAATCATCCCGATATCAAAAATAACCCCCCCCACGGCAGTGCGCCCGCATATAATAAACCGCGCCCCCTCACGCGGCACAAGAACATCAACCACTCCCCTGGCCCGGGGCTTACACCCCTGGCTACGAACACGATACCCCTGACGGGGCATGCACTCTAAAGCTAGTCAAAAGAGGTGTATAGAGAGTAGCTCTCAAGAGGGAAATCACAAGCATACCTGCTGACTTTTGACACCCTTCTTTGCTAAATATTAATCACTAATTAGTATTTTTGTTCACTAATCATTAATCGCTAATCATTAATATCATGAAGATAAAGCCTTTCAAGGGTATCCGCCCGCCCAAAGACCTGATCGAACAGGTAGCTTCGCGTCCGTACGATGTGTTGAACTCAGAAGAAGCCCGTGAAGAAGCGAAAGGAAACGACAAGTCCCTGTATCATATCATCAAGCCGGAGATCGATTTTCCGGTCGGCACTGACGAACACGAGCCCGCCGTATATAAGAAAGCCGCTGCCAACTTTGCCCTGTTCCAACAGAAAGGCTGGCTGGCGCAGGACGAGCAGGAACGTTATTATGTGTATGCCCAGACGATGAACGGACGTACGCAGTATGGGCTCGTGGTCTGTGCCTGTGTGCAGGATTACCTGGAAGGAAAGATCAAAAAGCACGAACTCACCCGTCGCGACAAGGAAGAAGACCGCATGAAGCATGTGCGTATCAATAACGCCAACATTGAACCCGTCTTTTTCGCCTATCCGGATAACGCTGCACTGGATGCGATCGTAAAGAAATATACCGTCCGTGAGCCCGAATACAATTTCGTAGCCGCCCTCGACGGTTTCGGCCATACCTTCTGGATCATTGACGATGCCGCTGATACTGCACAAATTACCGAACTTTTTGCCGCCATGCCGGCTATGTATATTGCCGACGGCCACCATCGTTCGGCTGCCGCTGCTCTGGTAGGTGCTGAGAAAGCCCGGCAAAACCCTAATCACCGGGGTGATGAAGAATATAATTTCTTTATGGCCGTCTGCTTCCCCGCCGGTCAGTTGACCATTATCGACTACAACCGGGTGGTGAAAGATCTCAATGGCTTGACGTCCCAACAGTTCCTCGCAGCGTTGGAAAAAGAGTTCGTGGTAGAAGAAAAAGGTGCCGCCATCTACAAACCGGCCGCCTTGCATAACTTTGCCCTCTATCTCGACAGTAAATGGTATTCATTGACGGCCCGTCCGGGAACGTACGATGATAACGACCCGATCGGTGTACTCGATGTCACCATCTCGTCCAACCTCATCCTCGATGAGATACTCGGGATCAAAGACCTGCGTTCGGATAAACGTATTGATTTCGTGGGCGGCATCCGTGGCCTCGGTGAGCTCAGTAAACGCGTCGACAGCGGCGAAATGAAAGTAGCGTTGGCGCTGTATCCCGTTACCATGAAACAGTTGATGGATATCGCTGATACCGGTAATATCATGCCCCCCAAGACCACCTGGTTCGAACCTAAGTTGCGTTCAGGTCTCGTGATTCATAAGCTTGTATAATAATGATAAAGAATGTTGTGTTTGATCTCGGAGGTGTCATTATGCACCTCGACCACGAGCGGGCTGTCCGTCGTTTCGAAGAATTGGGTGTAAAAGACGTCCGCCAGTTGCTCGATCCCTATGAGCAAAAAGGAATCTTTCTCGAAGTGGAAGACGGGCGGATCGATGCCGAAGGTTTCCGACTCAAGCTGAGTGAACATGCCGGACGTAGTTTGTCGTTCGACGAGATTGCCTGGGGATGGATGGGGTTTATCGTCGAAGTGCCCCAGTATAAACTCGATTACATGCTCACCTTGCGCGAGCAGTATACCGTTTATATCCTGAGCAATACGAATCCCTATATTATGGGAGCCTGGGCTCGTACGCCGGCATTCAGTGAAGTGGGTCGTCCGCTTACCGATTATTGCGAAAAAATTTATGCGTCTTACGAGATTGGTATCACCAAACCCGATGAACGCATCTTTGCCCATATGTTGGCAGATGCCCCGATGCTTCCGGCCGAAACCCTGTTTATCGACGACGGTCATCGCAATGTGGAAATCGCTGCCGCCATGGGTATGCATACCTATCAGCCCGCTAATATGGAAGACTGGCGAGAGCCAATTACACGCCTCCTTTCTCAAAAATAGTATCTTGTACGGAAAAAGTTAGAGAGGTTGATTTTAAAAATCATCCACCTATGATTGTTCCATCAGTCACCTGTATTTAGGCAATGCCGGAAGTTGGTTTATGATTTTTGTTTCCCCCTCTACAGCGACTTTCCCTTTTTTTGCTTCCACCTTCCACCGGGCTAACCGTCAGCATGTTTAGGGTGAACTCAGTCTCAAAATAGTCCACCTTGATTCCACCTCATCTCTGTCAGCCTGTTCCAGTGCAAAATTTTTAGGCTATGACACGACAGGAGTTTCATCTGCATGAAACTTTTTGTTTCACTGCATGAAACTTTTAGTTCCAGTGCGTGAAACCAAAAGTTCCAAACGGTGAAACTCCGAGTTCCAAACGGTGAAACAAAAAGTTTCCATGGGTGAAACTTTCAATGGCTACCGGAAACCAAAAGTTCTATGCAGATGAAACTCCTCATGCGTCACTGTGCAATCAAGGTGTAAGCGTCTCGGCAATCACGCCTGCTTCCCTTGTGGTCAGTTGTCCTTCCACTTATCGGGGAGTAGATTTCGGAAGGTTATCAAGGTGGAATCAAGGTGGACTTTTTTTGGGACTGAGTTCACCCTAAACTCCCAGTCACACAGCCCGTTGGAATTTGGAATCAAAAAAAATGGAAAGTAGTTGTAGAGGAGAAACAAAACTCAATCGTAGTAATATTCGTCGCTATACTTTTCGAACCGGGGTTCTTCTTCGATACCATACTGGCGGAACAGTTGCCTGACATACGCTTGTTCTTCCGGTAGCAACACACGTTCCTCGCGATAGATGCGATAATAGGCTGTTTTCCCGAAATGGCTGATCAGTTGCTGCCTGATGGAACTACCATACTTATAGGGAACATTATTCAACAGATGCTTGATGCCCCACGCCATGCGGAGCTTTCGGGTGCTTTTGAAATAGGGACACACGGAGGTATCGGCAGGGATGCAATGCGGGTTGATGATACTTAACGTAGCATTTTGTGAAGTGCTGTGTGCTGCCACCAGGTGGCGCAGACAGTTAGCACTTTGAGCACATTGGGGAATAAAGCAGTGCGCATAGTCGTATGGCACCGATTGATAGTCAAAGTTATTTTCCATAATTATAGTTATACGTAAGTAAATCTGTCTTGTGGGCGCAAAGATAGGTACAAGAACGTAGACAGCCTCTGATAATTTTAAAATAATGCAGACAATTTCTTGTTTTTATGTCACTTTCAATGGGACCGTACAACTTGCCAGAATATCATTTCGCCCCCTTCATTTCCCATTTCCAGCATATCCATGGAAGCAGACACGCCGTCTTCTTCTGTTGCCGAAACCGAGATAATCGGGTTATCACTTTTCGCGCTGGGCATACTTACTTCGACTTTCTGAATATCTTCTTCAGTTCGTTTTTTCTTTGATTCTTCACTCATGATATTAAATTTTAGAATTAAACATTATAATCTTTTGTTCTGCTCGTCGATTACGCGCGCCACGCCTTCGGGCTGCGGAACCGACTTGAATTTTATGGTTACCCGGACAAGGTCGCCGGACTTGGCCTTGGTGGAGGAAACGTCCATCTCCAGCCCCACATGTTCGACAGCGGATCCTTTCTTTCCCTGAAGCAAAGCCCCTTGAAATTGCTGGGTAGATACGCGGTTTATCCTTGTCGTAAAATTGATCGTCACCTCATCAATAGCCAGCGCATGGTGCGGGACCAGCGTCACGAGAGGTATCTGCACCTCTCCGCCCATGGGCGTGACAACAGTCTGTGACTTGGGCGTACCGTCGCTATTGAAATAGTTTAGGAACATCTCCAACTGCTGCGTAGCGAGCATCTCCTGTGCGCTGTTCACCGCATACTGGAATCCCTTCACGATATCGTCGAACGAATGGGTTTCCTGCGGTTCGTCCTTGTTGCGGTTTTTGCGGAATATAGGCATGGTAGTATTTTAGATTAATAATTCCTAGAATCGGATTATGGGATCCGCATATTGGGGAGGGCAAGTGTACTTTCAATCCTGCCTAGCCTCCATTTACCATCTCTTTCATAGACCAGGGCTGAATGGCATGCGCCGTTGTTAGAAATTATGCCCCATGTATCCAAATTTATAATACCGGAGATGGCTGTCAACAGATTTTTCTCATTGACATAGGAATTAGGCTTAAATATAACTCCGTTGGTATAACGAGGTTGATTATTAAGATTCAAACAATCAGAAATCCCATTCCAATTATTCCTTTGGTCCAGTCCTCCTCCTTTGTGAATGTGAAATCCTCTTCGGACGGCATCTTCTCCAGTATATGCAGCCATATAGCAACCCTGAAACTTAGTACTTATAAAATCAAATCGGGGCGAAATTCTTCCCATATTAATATAATTACTTATCCAAGCAACATAATAAAACTGGAAATTAATACACTTGATAGGAATAGACTCAACTATATTATTTTCCTCATATTTATAAAAAGAATTACTACGCGATAAGCAGGAAATTATTTCATCATCAATTATTGCGCCTGAACCTTTAGCGCCGTAAAGGCCATATAAATATTGAGTTAAAGCAGCCATACATCCAAAGTTTAAAATCTTGCCATCACACGGATATAACACCAAGTATCTTGTTTCCTACAAAAAGTCCAACCGCCGTTGTTAAAATTGACAAACCTTGAGGTATTGGAATAATTCTCTACCGACGTAAGATATTGAACTGTGAATTGTAATGGATCTCCACCGGCTGTAGTAATAAAATTATTGAAATCAGATATTCCATAATTTATGACAACTCTATACAAACCACCATCATTGTCTTTTAACTCATCTGTAGCTGGCAAAAACCATATGCCTATTGCACCCGATGCATAGGTTGTTGTGCCGGGAGTTCCGTTGAGAGCGTCTACCCACGCAAAAGCGGGATAGCCGCTGAAGTCATCATCCAATAGTTTTACAGCAGCCATATTTGCAAGTCCGTCTACATTTGTGGTACCGGTAAATGTCGATTGATCATAGCTCCACGCCAGCCCTGTGGTTTCGTCCAGCCCGACTATTTTTCCAGAACCCGGCGTTCCAGTGTTTGGCACAAATACGACACCTGCCGGAATGCCGGTCTGGTAGTAAATGGCGCCCACCTCGTTGGAAGCTACGCCGGTATAGTTGCCGGTAACCGTTAGGGTATACATACCCGTAACTTGATTGTCTGCGCCAACCAATACGGTTGCTTCGCCCATGAAATTGTCTGCCGTCATCGTTGCAGGCGGAGTAATGGTAATCTTTGTATCAGTATAGTTCACTGAGTATTTCCACCCCGTGGGCAGGTCTACAATACGGATATTGGTCGGGGCCGTACTTCCGGTGCTGGTGTAGGTAATTTCCTGCGGTGTACTTGCCGTGAATAAGCCCGGCTGGGTAAAGCTGATGCCGATCGTTTTGTATTTGGGCAGCGTGATGGTTCCACCGCCGTTAGCGAGAGTGAAAGTTACCGAATTGTCATCCTGTGAGATACCGTTCGCCTCGAAGATGGCGTCGCCTTTGTCCCCTTTGTCCCCTTTGTCCCCTTTGTCGCCGGTGGCCTTAATGCTTTTTGCCCAGCCGGTGCTGCCGGGGTCGGCCGGGTCGGTTCCGGTAGCTGTTCCGTCGGCCGAGATATACCAATAGCCGTCGCTGCCGATAGCGACTTTAGGCGTCTTGCCGTCCGTGCCGGGTGTACCCGAAGTCCCCGGAGTTCCGGGTTGTCCTGTCGCGCCCTGCTCACCTTTCTCGCCGCGTACAGGTATTTTGTGGCCGTTATCCTCAATAAAATTGCCGTCGAGCGTCCAGTAGTAGATGCCACTACCGGATGGGAACGCAGCCACGCCGATGGCAGGGGTACGCCCGGCAGCTCCGGTTTCGCCCTGCTGTCCCTGATCGCCCTTGGCGCCGTTCCAGATGGTGGCCTCGCCGCTCTTGGAGAAAGTAATGCGGTAGCCGCCCGGAGCAGGAGTGGTGAACGGTACAACGCCCGTCACATAGTCCTTACCCTCCAGGGCCGTAACCAACTGTTGCAACGAGGTGATGTTGCCGTTCACCGTGGTCTGCCACGCTTCGAGCGCGGCAATACGGTCGGCGTTCTCGGCCTGCTGTTTTCTCAATTCGTCGATGTCCTCCTTCATACAGCCGCTGAATAGTAGCGCCGCCGAAAGAACCATTCCTAACATGTGCTTTGTTCTCATAATTGTAATTGTCTATGTGATTTATATTTTTTTTGTTATTTCTTCTTATACAGCAACTTTGTGGCACGGTTGCCGCCGATCTGCCAGACCATGCCAGCCGACACGCCCCACAGGGCGTTCTGTTTCACGTAGCCCACCGTGCGGATGTTGTCGAACCCGTTGTCGGTGATCCAGATGCCCGTCCCTTTCAACTGGATGTCGAATGCCGGGCTTACCGCGTAGCGCAGCGCCACATCGCCGCCCAGCCCGAGGCTCAGGCCTTTGCTCAGGTTCTTGTCCACGTAGACCTTGTCGTCGGCCTTTGTATATATTTTCGACGAGAAATGCTGAGCATAAACAGCCGGGCTGACGATCACTTTGAATCTCCCGTTTGCCACCTGCGGCCCGAAGAGGCGAAGCATGTTCACGTCGAAGTGCAGCCCCGTGCTGTACATGTTGATCTTCGCGTAGAGGTTGCCGTACGTTTGTGTGGTCACAGGCTGCGGCGTGTACCATGTCATTCCGCTTGCATCGAGCAGATACCCGGTTGCATAATCGCGTGAGCCGGCCTTGTTCTGCGCCCAGTCGAACGAAAGTGTTACACCAAAAAGGGAACTTATCTGGTAAGTCGCCTGAACGCCCGTTGAGATTCCGATATAGGTCTTATCGGCCGACCGCGAAGTAAAATCGCCCCAGAAGAACGGCAGGCCCACATTCGCGCCTACGCTCCAGCGGGAGTAGGCTGGTTCGGAAGTGGGGACGAAACGGGAGGTAACGGTTTTTTCACTGTTTGTTGCAGCCGACGGCTGCCCGTAACCCGCAAGGGCAAAGAATAGCAGGAGCAATCCTGCCAGGCATGTTTTTTTCATACTATCTGTTTTTTATTTGTTGTTGCTTCAAATGGTCTGCATATTCGCCCGGCGACACACCTACAACCTTTTTGAACGTACGGTAAAAAGAGGTGGGGGTTCCAAAGCCGCATTCCGCGCTTATTTTTGTGGCGTTCTTCATGAATAGCCTTTGCTCCAGCAGCTTTTTGGCTTCCTGTATACGATAGCTGTTCAGATACACGATAAAGCTGGCGCCCGCAAGGAGGTTTACCGCCCGCGAGAGGGTTTCGCGGTTCACGCCCAGTTGCGCAGCCATCGAGGCGAGGCTCAGCCGGGGGTCGGTAAATAGCCGGTCTGTGCGCATCAGCCTCTCCGCCCCGGCAAATACCTGCCGGTCTTTTGCCGTAATCGTTCTCGCAGGGAAGTCGTGCTTTTCGGATGTGTGGTCGCTCTTCATGAGTTTGCAGTTGTTAGCTCTGTTAAGCATTCAATCGTTTCCGGCAAAAGTAAAGGGGTGGGAACAAAATCTTTTTACAATACATGAATTGTAAGAAGATAATTGATAACCAACTGATAGCCAGTTAAAAATATTTTCAGAAACGAGAGTGACTCGGCTTCCTGCATTCAAAGGCGGGGAGCCAGGATGGTATCATTCTCTATTTTAGTTTCAGGCTTTGTTCTTGAATTCGTTAGGGGGCAGGCCGGTGATCTGCTTAAAGGCCCGGTGGAAAGAGGTGCGGTTATTGAAGCCGACCTGTTCGGAAAGGTCATCGAAATTGACCGTATGGTTGCGTGCCGCCGAGAGGATACGGATCGATTCCTTGATACGGTATTCGTTCAGAAAGCGGGCGAAGTTTTTGCCGGTGGCGTGGTTTATGGTGCGGGAGACAGTCTCGCGGTTCACATTCAGCTGCCGGGCAAGAAGGTCTAATGTAAGGGTGCTGTCACGGTATATTTGTTTGCTGATCATCAGTTCGTGTATGCGACCGATCAGTTCTTCTTCTTTCTGCGTAGGAGGCCGTTTGCTGTTACCATTGCTGTTGCCATTGCCGGATTCTTCCGTCAGGTCTTCTTCCGGAACTGGCTGCGCTCTGGAGGGAATAAGGGTTACTTTTTCCAGCCGTTCGTTCTCCGCCCATTGCCGGTTTTTCTCTACCAGATTCCGGTAAGCCGACTGTTTCTTGCGGTAGAGCCGTGTGAGCAGGACGATGCCGACTGCCAGGACAATCAGCATAACGAGGACGAATACAATAATATTCCGTTGCCGGGCTACTTCCTCGGTCTTTAGCTCTATTTCGGCCTCCTGCAACTGCTGCTTGCCAAGGGTTATAAAGTTTTGACTGGTGAGTTGTTCGTATCGTTCGGTATAGAATTTGGCAGAATCGAGACAGACGTCGGCCTTCTCGAATTCTCCCCGGCGGGAGTGGTATTTGCTTTCCAGGGCAAACAGGTCTTTCAGCCGGTTGGCCTGTGTAAGAGGCGGAAAGACGTCCAATCCGGGACGCACTTTGGCAATGTATTCCGCAGTGGCAGGCAGATTGTTTTTGGCCAGCATACATTCGCCCAACGAAAGACATACGCCGTGGGCAAAATCCCAGTTATCGCCGGGAGGATTCTGCTCGAGGTGTTTCAGTCCCGCCTGCAGATAGGCGATGGCTGCATCGGTATTTCCTTTTGCCATTTCAACTCGCCCCAGGTTACAGATGGCTATATCGAGGTTTACCGGATTATCGGCTATCGCCTCCTCGCTGGACAGTACGGAGCGGTGATAGAAGGCTGCCGAATCGAGGTTTTCCTGCACTTCGTAATATACGGCCAGGTGGTTCCATCCCAACAATACGGGTCGGAGGGAGGCAAGGAAATCCCTGTCATTGCGCAGGGAGAGTCCTTTTCGGAGAAGAGTCAGGGCATGGTCGTAATCCTTGAATTGGTAATAAGTGGTTCCCATCGAGAGGTAGCCGTTTGCCTTGAACGGGTAATCATTTCCGATGTAGTCCAGCGCTTGCTCAAGACTACGGGCATCGGCAAAGCTGCGGGCGTAGTTTTGTCCGAAATAATTATGTCTCCATACATACATAAGCGTGTAAACGGCCAGCTTGTCATCGCCCGCCCTGCGGCAACGACGTGCTAGGTCTTCACAGGCCTGGTTTCGCTCATCATTCAGCTCCCTCACCTGGCCGATCAGCCATACCTTGATAAAATCCATCATCCGCAGCAGTGCTTTGCTGTTGTACGTCCGGGCGGTTGCATACAATTCGTTGTACCGTGTGCGCAACTCCTCACGCTTCTGTATCGAGGTCTGTTCAAACAGCGTGAATAGGGATACGGTATCGCGGGCAACATCGAACCCTCTGCGGGCATAATTCGCCATGAGGCTGTCTAACGGCGTCGTTCTCATCAGATAAGACTGCCTCTCTACCAGTGTTTCGCTGGTGTTTTTGCCGCGCTGCGATTCATACAGATCGATATCGGGATAGTCTGTGGATTGGCAATGCACCGGTGCCGGAAATAACACTGTGGTCAGGACGAATGAGATTATATAGATTGGACAAAGACATTTCATGGTGTAAATATAAATATTTTGCCGGGATTTGCTTTATCGGTCTGTTACCCAAATCAGGATGACATATTCTTCCCTATATTATATAATGTAAGCTTTTCCCTTGTCCGTGTTGCTGAAATTATTTTCTGTTTTTCAGCACATTTTTCTTGGTATTTGTTTGGAAGTACAGAAAAGAACCTTACCTTTGCACCCGCAATGACAGAAAACGCCGCCC
>JAVBUR010000057.1:0-46626 GCA_031555145.1 Tannerellaceae bacterium
GACAGGAGGATGGGTGATGTTTATGCGCCGCGTCAGCGCCGCCGTAATTGCCCGACCGGCGGCGCGGACGCGGCGCCAGATGGCACATCCCGCACAAAACCGTGGGCTTGCACCCACGGCTACGAACACGATGCCCGTGACCGGGCATTCACCGCCGCTTTCAAATTTTGTTGATATTGAAAGCACCTCGCTTTCAAGTCTGGTTGTATTTGATCCGCCACCTTCTGGTTGCAATGGAAGCTCCGGCTTGCCCGGTTAGTAGCTGATCCGACATCCGACGAAGTAGCTGCGGGGGATGCCCGGGCCGTAGATGTAACCGGAGTCGCGGTTGGGGCCCTGGTCGAAGTCACTCTGGTAGGAGTCGAAGATGTTTTGCATACCGGCACTCAACTGAAGGGTAACCGATTGATAGATGGGTATATCGTAGGTTAGCTTTACATTCATATCGAAGAACTCGGGCGTCGTTTCTTCCCGGTCGGCGGGGATGTAACCTTTGAAGTGTTGCATCAGCATGCTGCCGGTATAGGTGCCGGTGAGCGAAAAACTGAAACGTTTGGCCGGGGTGAAGGTGGACGTGAGGTAACCGTATACATCGGGTGAACGGAACATTTTCTTCTGTGCCGTGACGGTCTCACTCCAGGCTTCGGGCTCTTTGTAACGGCTGCGCTGAAGGGTGGCGCCGGCCTGTAGTTGCATCCAGGCGTAGGCCATCTTGCCTTCGAGGTTGATCCCCATGACGTTGGCACCTTTGCCGTTGCGGCGTACGAGCAGGAGGTTGCCTTCGGCATCGCGTCCGTTTTCTTCCAGGATGAATACGTCGCTGAGGTCGGTATAGAAACCTTCTACCAACAGGTTGGTCTGTACGGCACCGAAGCGGTGGTAGAAGTCGACGGAGGCGCTAAGGCTCTGCGAGTTTTCTTCTTTCAGGTTGGGAGCAAGGGAGATCAACGCCACATCGCCGCCTACGGCCGTGATATGCAGGTCTTCATCGAATGCCTGCGGGGCACGGAAACCACTGGAGTAGGAGAGACGCATGTTGATATCTGCCGTCGGATTGTAACGCAGGTTGGCCCGGGGACTGAAGATCACGTGATCGATCAGGTTGTGCTTGTCGAGGCGGAAGCCTGCCAGGAAACTCCATTTGTCGTTTCGCCATTCGTTTTGCAGGAAGGTGCTACCGATGCGTGTCGTTTGTGCAATGACGCGGTTGTAGCCGAGCATCTCGTCTTGCAGGTCGTCGTAGCTGAACTCCATCCCGCCGGTGAATTGCGCCGGCATAAAGAGACAGTTGTCGAAGTCGTACGAATACTGGCCGCCACCGATAAAGGTCAGGTCGGTCGTATTTCCGTAGGCATTGGGGTTATGTCCGGCGCCATAGTAGCTTTCGCGTTTGGTATATTGTGAAGAGGCATACAGGCTGGCGTGCTGTTTATAGTCTTTGGAGAAGAGGTCGAATTTGAGTCCTCCACCGTTGATGTTGTGTTCGGTCTGCTCGGTGATATCCGTCTGGTCGGGGGGGAGGTTGAGCAGGTTACCGCCGCGGCGGAATTCGGAGATACCGTGATATTCGAACGTCAGTTTGGAATACATGCCGGTCTTGATGTACGAACGGAAACCGAGGGTCTTGGCATCCAGCTTACCCAGTTCGGTGAAGCCGTCGCCATCGTGGTCGTAGGCTGAGCGGTAGCGGTTCTGTCCGAAGACGTAGATGCCCGCTTTGTGATCGTCGGTCACGATGGAGGCGTTAATGGTGGTATTGTTGTCGGGACGGTCGCCACCGGTCATGGTGAGCGAGTGGGCGATCTGCGCCGAGTTACGCAACGGTTCCTTGGTGATGATATTGATCGTACCGGCGATGGCCGATGAGCCGAACAGGGCGGAACCGCCTCCGCGCATAACCTCTACGCGTTCAATCATATTGGCGGGGATTTGTTCCAGGCCATATACGCCGGTCAATGCGCTGAAGATGGGACGGCTGTCGAGCAATATCTGGGTGTAAGGGCCTTCAAGTCCGTTGATGCGCACTTGTTGGAATCCGCAGTTCTGGCAGTTGTTTTCCACACGTACGCCCGGTTGGAAGACGAGGCCGTCGGCGAGCGTGGTGGAGTTGGCACGTTCGAATGTTTTCGAGTCGAGCACGTTCACCAGTGAAGGAGCCAGGCGGCGGGTTGTCTCGTTACGGTTGGCCGATACTACCACACCGTCGAGGGAGACGACATCTTCTATAGCATCGAAGTCCACTTCGAGGGTTTTACCTTTTTTGACGGTGATATTTTTCTCCATCGTCTTGTATCCGATCATCTTCATCACGACCGTGAAGTTACCTTCGGGCAGGTTCTTGAGGTAATAATGGCCGGTGGCATCGGTGGTCGTACCGATGGTCGTCCCTTTCAGGAAGATATGCATGAATGCCATATGTTCGCCGGTCTTCTTGTCGATCACATGGCCGACGATATTGGCATCTGAGGGATTCAACGTCACTTCTCCTTCAGCACGGGTGGAAGGAAGCACACACCATAAGCAGCATACAAGCAGTATGCCTCTGAAAACTGATTTCATATAAATATTGGGTAGGTTTAATTAGTTGGATGAAAGTGATTTTGTGTATGCCCGGTCACGGGCATCGTGTTCGTAGCCAGGGGTGTAAGCCCCTGGTAAGAGGGTTGATTGATGTTCTTGTGCCGCGTCAGCGGTACCGGTCTATTACATACGGCACCACTGACGTGGTGCGGTTGTTTATGGTACTTATCGCTTTCCAGGGGCTTACACCCCTGGCTACGAACACGATACCCCCGACGGGGTATTTATACCAAGATAGAAAAATTAGCAAACAGGAGGCGCCCGGAGCAGGAATTGTCCCGGAACGGAAACCAGATGGTTGGGATATACCGGCGATTCGGTCAACGTGTTGACCGGTGTGGCAAAGAAGCTGAGTTGCAGTGCGTGCACCGCTCCGTCGCCGGCCGTGATGGTAGAAAGGACGTGGAAAAGTTGGATCTCAGACAGTGAAGCATGGTGGTGGCAGGTGCCGTCAGCCGTTTTGGCAAACGGGTGAGAGTGGACGATCGTCGTCCCATCCTCGATGTGCACATGTACGAACATCGTCACGATCCCGTAGTAGGTCATGAAGAGCAATGGTAGGAACCATTTGCTGAATGTGACGGCGCGTTGTTTCACTGATGTATAGCTTGCTTGTGTAAACCGGCGGCAAAGATACGTCGAATGTTTCTACCCGAAGGCATGACGGACGCCCTTTTTATCTCCTGCCACCGCAATATACCTATATGTAGGTAGCTCAATACCCGATTTAATGCCTGTTCCCCATAGGCATTAAAGTCTTCCTTTTACGCGTGGGCAAACTATCCGTACCGGCGGGCTTACTCCAACTCCTTCTTCAGGAAGTCGGCAGTGAAGCCGGTACCGTTGGCAACCATGGCTTCGGGGGTGCCGGTGAAGAGGAGTTGACCGCCGCCGCGTCCGCCTTCGGGGCCCATGTCGATGAGGTAGTCGGCACATTTGATGACATCCATGTTGTGCTCGATGACGATGATGGTATTACCTTTATCGACCAGCTTGTTCAGCACGCCCAGGAGCACGCGAATGTCTTCGAAGTGGAGGCCGGTAGTAGGCTCGTCGAGTACATACAAGGTCTTGCCGGTATCTTTCTTCGCCAGTTCGGTGGCCAGTTTGACGCGTTGGCTCTCGCCGCCCGACAGGGTGGTGGAGGGTTGCCCCAGTTTGATATAGCCGAGGCCGACGTCTTGCAATACCTTGATCTTGGACAGGATGGTGGGGATGTTCTCGAAGAACTCTACCGCCATATTGATCGTCATATTCAGAATGTCGGCAATGGATTTGCCGCGGAACCGTACTTCCAGCGTCTCGCGGTTATAGCGTTTGCCGTGGCAATCTTCGCAGGGGACGAGCACATCGGGGAGGAAGTTCATTTCGATCGTCTTATACCCATTCCCCTTGCAAGTCTCGCAGCGGCCACCGGAGACGTTGAACGAGAAGCGTCCGGGTTTGTATCCCCGCACCTTCGACTCGGGCAGGTCGACAAACAGGTTACGGATGTCGGCAAAGACACTCGTATAAGTAGCCGGATTACTACGGGGTGAGCGGCCGATCGGCGACTGGTCCACATTCACAATCTTGTCGATATAGTCAATACCCTCGATACTGTCGTAGGGGAGCGGGTCTTCGAGCGAGCGGTAAAAGTGTTGGCTGAGGATAGGTTGAAGCGTATGATTGACCAGTGACGACTTACCGCTACCCGATACGCCGGTGACGCAGATCAACATCCCGAGCGGGAAGGTGACATCCACATTCCGCAGGTTATTACCCCGGGCGCCTTTGATGGTGATAAAAGTGCCGTTCCCTTTCCGACGTTCGGAGGGGATGGCTATTTCTTCTTTCCCATTCAGGAAAGCGGAGGTGAGGGTATTGGCCTGTAGCATTTCCGCCGGTGTGCCGGCAAAGACAATTTCGCCGCCGAGCCGTCCTGCCCGGGGGCCGAGGTCGACCACGTAATCGGCGTTGAGCATCATATCCTTATCATGTTCGACCACGATCACGGAGTTGCCCGTATCGCGCAGTTGCTTGAGCGAATGGATCAGCCGTACGTTGTCGCGCTGATGCAGTCCGATACTCGGCTCGTCGAGGATATAGAGTACGTTCACCAACTGGCTCCCGATCTGTGTCGCCAGGCGGATACGCTGGCTTTCTCCACCGGAGAGGGTGGCGGAGGCACGGTTGAGCGACAGATAGTCAAGACCGACGTCGAGCAGGAAAGTGAGGCGTGAACGGATTTCTTTCAGTATCTCTATGGCGATCTGCCGTTGCTTGTCGTCGAGGCGATCTTCTACACCATCGAGCCAGCCGTGCAGCTCGGAGATATCCATGGCGGCCAGTTCGGCGATATTCTTTCCGGCGATGCGGTAATGCAGGGCTTCCTGGTTGAGGCGTTGCCCACCACATTCGGGACAAGCGGTCATCTTGATAAATTGCTCAGCCCATTTCTGTGCTGAGGCCGATGCTTCGCTGTCCTGCTGCATCAGGATATACTTGGCTACCCCCTCATAGGAAAGGAAGTAGTTGGAATTACCCAGGGAGACGTTCTTGATCTGGAGGCGTTTGTCGGTGCCGTTCATGATCTCGTCCATCGCTTCTTCGGGTATGTCGCGGATGGGAGTCTTGATCGTCACGTCGTAATTTTCGCAAATGGCCTCGATCTGCCAGAAGAGGATGGTGTTCTTGTAACTCCCCAAGGCGACGATACCACCGCTGTAGATACTTTGCGACGGATCGGGCACGATCTTTTCCATATCGAGCAGGTTCACCTGCCCCAGTCCCTTACACTTCGGACAGGCTCCCTGCGGGGAGTTGAACGAGAAGTTGTGGGGAGCCGGTTCGCTGTACGACAGTCCGGTGACGGGACACATCAGCCGGCGGCTGTAATGGCGTACCTCTTTGCTGTCGACATCCAGTACGAGCAGCAGGCCGTCGCCCTGCTTCATCGCCGTCTTCAGGCTTTCCTTGAGGCGGCGTTCGTCGGTGGCCGATACAATCATCTTGTCGATCACCACTTCGATGCTGTGCATTTTGTAGCGGTCGAGTTTCATTCCGTGGATAATCTCTTTCAGTTCGCCGTCTACCCGGACGAAGAGGAAGCCTTTCTTGCGGATATTCTCGAACAATTCCTTATAGTGCCCTTTCCGGTTGCGGACGAGGGGGGCCAGGAGGAAGATCCGCTTTCCCATATATTGGTCGAGGATGAGTTCCACTATCTGCTCTTCGGTGTATTTGACCATCTTCTCCCCGCTAAGGTAAGAATAAGCGTCCCCGGCGCGGGCGTAGAGGAGGCGGAGGAAGTCGTACACTTCCGTTGTGGTGCCGACCGTCGAGCGCGGGTTACGGTTTGTCGTCTTCTGCTCGATCGAGATCACAGGGCTGAGGCCGGTGATCTTGTCTACATCCGGACGCTCCATATTACCGAGGAAGTTCCGGGCATAGGCTGAGAAGGTCTCGATGTAACGTCGCTGCCCTTCGGCAAAGATGGTGTCGAACGCTAATGACGATTTCCCGCTTCCACTCATGCCGGTGATGACCGTCAGTTGGTTGCGGGGTATATCAATATCTATATTCTTCAGATTGTGTACGCGGGCGCCGAGTACCGAAATCAGCCCGCCTTCGAGTTGCTCCATTGCTTCTGTTCGTTCATTTGACAACCCAGGCCGGGTTGTGTACCACGGTGTTCGGTGTCTTGTAATATAACTCTGTTTCTTGCGGTATGCTCAGTTTGAATGTCTTGCCGCCGGTTTCCAGCTTGCGGTCGCGCAGCCAGGGATTGAAACGTTTGAGGTCGGCATAGGTGATACCTTGTTGTTTGGCATAGTCGGCCAGGTCGAGGATGTTAGCCGATACTTCTTTCTCCACACACTCGATGGGTTTGTACAGGTTCTGTGCCCGGAGCACGAAGCCGTACTTGTAGGGATTTTCGAAGATCATCTTGATGGCGACAATGCGGTAGAAATAGCGGGTGGTTTCTTCTACCACCCAGAGGTCGAGCGAGGTGTCGGTCTGTTGCTTGGACAGTTCGCCGCTGATACGCCCCATGCCGGCATTGTAGGAGAGGGCTACATCTTCCCAACTGCCGTATTTGGCATACGCTTCCTTGAGGTAGCGGCAGGCTACGCGGGTGGCTTTCTCCACATGGCAGCGTTCGTCGACGGTCGGGGTGATGGTCAGCCCGAGTTGTTTGGCTGTCCCTTCCATCAACTGCCACATACCTACGGCACGGGCGGGCGACGTGATGCGCGGGTCGAGGTTGCTCTCGATCACGGCCAGGTATTTGAAGTCGTCGGGGATACCGTTCTCCTTCAGGATCGGTTCGATCACCGGAAAGTAACGGTTGGCCCGTTTGATATATAATAAGGTAGTCGAGTGGAAATAGGTGAACGAGGTCAACTCGCGGTCAAGCCCTTCCCGCATATTATAACGGGTCATATCGAATGTCTTTCCGCAGAAGGTGATCTCTGCCGGTATATCCGGCGAGACGGTCATGGCCGACACCACCGGTCGCTCTTCTTTCACTTGTTCGGCATCGCTCGAACCGATCATCACAAACGCTGCGAGGCATAAGGCCCCACCGGCTACGAAACTGAGAATATACTTACTGATTGACATCATTGTGTGGATTTAGGCCGGAGGATATTGATGTCGCCCCGACGTTTATGTTTGCTTCCATCCGAGCCTTCGAATTCGATCACGTAGTAATAGACCCCTGCGGGGACATACTTGCCTCCCTTTTTACCGTCCCACGACTGATCGGGATTGGTCCAATGGAATATTTCGGCTCCCCAGCGGTTGAATATCCACC
Source organism: Tannerellaceae bacterium (assembly GCA_031555145.1). Taxonomy (GTDB): domain Bacteria; phylum Bacteroidota; class Bacteroidia; order Bacteroidales; family Tannerellaceae; genus JAJDIA01. The sequence continues at coordinate 7,379 of JAVBUR010000057.1, forward strand.
CCTTAAAGTGGTAGATAGACCGGTAGGTGACAAAGAACTCGTCATTGATTCCCGGCGATGATCCGGGCGAGAAGGCATTCGGGATCCAGATCTTGAAGTCGGCGATGGAGAAAGAGAAACTGTTGGACGTGTCCGTACATTTGCCCGAACGGTCGGAGACTTGCAGGGCGGCGCGGTATTTGCCGGCATTCTTAAATTCATAGTCGATCTCTTCACCCTTGAAGAGGAGCAGTTGTTCCTCTGTCCCGTCGGCTCTTTCCTTATAGATGGTCCAGGTGTACATGGCGGCTACCGGGTCATTGGCGTAGGCCGTGAACAGGATATCGGCGGGAGCCGACAGGGCATCGCCTCCGGTCATCTGATTGGGTGAGTCGGACGAAGAGAGTAGGGTCGTATCGGCATGTACTTCGATGGCGACGGCTGTGTAGTCGTCGGTCTGCATCGTTTTACCCACACCGAAATAGGTGGCGAAACTATCGCCGCTCAGTTTGACGGGCGTATCACATAGCGGGGCGGCGTAGGTGGTCGCAAATGGATCACCTTCCACTGTTTTTATTACATCCTCACGGCTAAAGCTGCGTTGGGTCTCATTCCATTGGAGGGAGGAGTAAGAAACGCTAAAGACACGGTTGACCGGCATGGGCGTCCCATTCGGGGCGTTGTACGACAATGGATCCATCGTCGCTGTTCCCGTCAGCCGGAAGGTTGAACAGGGATTAGTTCCCCCGTCTACCTGCAGGTTGCTGATGTCGAACGCATGCTGGCTATAGTCGATGATCCACACATAACGGGTCACCTGGTCGCTTTCCTGGACAAAGTAGCCATAGCCCTCTTCTATATTCCCGATAACAGATGTATTCCCTTGTTGCGTGGCCGTGATCTTTTCGGCGTCGAGCGCCCGCGTATTGTAGCGATACCATTGGTGGGAAGTGGAGGATGCAGCCGTATAACTGATCTCTACCCCGTCGGTCCCATACACCATGTACACTTCGATACGGTTGCGTGTATCATCGGTAGCGAGCAAGGGCGTCTTGCTTCCTCCCGTCACCTTATACTGGGCTGATAGCCCTTGTACAAGCAGGAAAAGACAGGCGACCACCGCCATCATACGATACTTTTTCCAATACATACACATCCTAATTAGCTTCCAAAATTAGTTATTTATACGGACATACACTATCTTTGCCCCAAATATTCCTATCAGCCGATGAACAAGATCAGTGCATTTATCCTGTTGGTATTCCTGGCTTTTTCAGCCCCCGGGGCGATGGCCCAGAGTAATGCCCGCCGGTCTGTCAATACAAACGTACAAAGCGACCAGATATTTTATCATACGATTGAGCGTGGGCAAACCGTCTATTCGATCGCAACCATGTATCAGGTGAGCGTAGATGATATCTATCGCCTGAACCCTGAAAGCCGTGCCGGAATTAAGGCCGGCGCCGTGCTGAAAATTCCCCAGGGGGATGCCGCTTCTTCTTCCGGTGGGTCAGGCACCTATACTTTCCATACCATCCAGGCGAAAGAAACCCTGTATGCCCTTTCGGTCAGATACAAGGTGTCGGCTGCGGATATTATGGAAGCTAATCCGGGGTTGACGACCGCTACATTTACGATCGGCAAGACAATCCGTATCCCGGCTACCCGCATTGAAACATTGCCGCAGACCGAAAAGAAGACGGTCACGAAGATGATTGATTATACCATCGCCCGTCAGGAAACCATGTATAGCATCACTCGCAAGTTCAATGTGTCCAGTACAGAATTGATCCAGTTGAACCCGGCACTGAAAAGTGGAGTGAAAGCCGGCATGACGATCCGTATCCCGGTGAAAGCCGACGAGGTGGTGACCACTACGCCGGCTGTCCTGTTGGAGCGCGAAGTGAATGCCCTTTTGTCTGAACCCCGGCAAAGCCCTCTGGTTGAACGTATACGCGTTGCCCTGATGCTTCCCTTTATGGCCGACGAAGCTCGTATGTCGGATGCCTCCGCCCGCTTGGTAGAATTCTATGAGGGTATGTTGATGGCTGTAGATAGCCTGAAGAATATGGGTTGCACGATCGACCTTTGGGTGTATGACACCGGTAATGGTCCACAGAAACTAAAGAAAGTATTACAGGAGGATGCCCTTCGGCAGGTCAACCTGATCATCGGCGGTGTACAAAACGACCAGATCAAGCTGATTGCCGACTTTGCAGCCGAACATGATATCAAGTATGTGATCCCCTTCACCTCTCGCAACGACGATGTGCTGTCGAATGCTTCCGTTTTCCAGGTCAACACGCCTCATTCGTATCTGTATGATGCGGCGGCACAGGCAGGTGGTACGCTCTTTGCCAACGATAATATCGTCATTGTCAATACCCCGGATAAAGAAGAAAAACCGGAATTTATCCAGGCTTTCAAGAATGAGCTGAAGAACCGGGGTGTAACCTGGAAGGAACTGACCTATGTGCCCGAAACATTTGCGGTAGATGTGGAGAAGGCTCTCGATAAGGAAAAACGCAACGTAGTGTTGCCTACTTCTTCCTCACTGGCTGCCGTGTCCAATATCAAAACACCTTTACGGATGCTTTCCGAACCCCGGGTGGAAGAAATATATACCTATCGGATCTGCCTGTTCGGTTATCCTGATTGGCAGACGTATACACGCGACTGTCTGGAAGATTTCTATGCACTGAACACCTATATCTATTCGTGCTTCTTTGCCGATAACCTGTCGCCCGAAGTCCAGTCGTTCTATGCATCGTATAAGAGTTGGTTCAACAAGACGCTGATCAACAGTTATCCCAAATATGGCATTGTGGGCTTTGATACCGGTATGTTCTTTTTCGATGCCATCCGTCGGTATGGCACCGGTTTTGAAAACAACCTGGATAAGATACATTATAAGAGTATCCAGAACGGGCTGCATTTCGAACGGGTAAATAACTGGGGCGGTTTTATCAATACCAACCTCTTTATCGTGCAATATAAGGCAGATAATACCATCACCCGCATAGAACTGACACAGTAATGAAAAAGTTGATAATCCTTTTGATCGCGGTGTCGTCCGCTTGTCTGGTCGGCCATGCGCAGCAGAAAGCCTTTCAACGGGAGTTTGCGGTGGGCGTTACGGGAGGGGCTTCTTTCTCTTCCGTCAACTTTATTCCCAAAGTATATCAAGGCATGTTGCAGGGATATACCGGCGGGTTGGTACTGCGGTGGACGACTGAAAATCACCTTGGCCTGCAACTCGAAGTGAACTATATGCAACAGGGGTGGTCGGAAGATTTTCCCGACCACGAAGAGGCAGGCTATATCTATAACCGTACTGCCAATTATGTCGAAATGCCTTTCCTTACGCATATCTACATGGGTGGTAAACGGGTGCGTTTTTATATCAATGCCGGCCCTAAGATCGGCTATATGTTGAGCGAAAGTACCGAATCCAACCTTGGTGATGCCGAACCCAACCGCATCAACGACCAACATGGTATGCCCATTAAAAACAAGTTCGACTGGGGACTATGCGGCGGCCCCGGCATCGAGTTGCGCACCGGTGCCGGTACCTTCCTGATCGAAGGCCGTTTCTACTACGCCCTCGGCGACCTCTTCGGCAACCTCAAATCCGACATCTTCGCCAAATCCTCCGAACAAGTCCTTTCCGTCAAGGTTGGCTATCTGTTCCGGCTGAAATAATTTGTTTCTTTTTACCCTCTTTCTGTTAGGTAAACCTGTACATCATACCGAGGCTGTTGAGGCTGTGTCATCAGTGTGCTAATGATGGACTTTTGACACACCCTCCACACCCTCATAGCCCATCCTAAGGTATGCTTCCGGTATGCCTTTATGGTGAGTAGTAGGATCCTCTATAGTAGATAGGTGATGATTGCATTAATAGTATATGCTTTGTCTATGTTTAAAAAGGAAGATACAAAGAGAATACAAGGAGAATGCAAGGAGGAATCCCTTAGGATGACCTTAGGATTGTCGTTCCCTGATTAGGGTTGACTGTTTTTGTTTTTATAGCTGAAGTTGGTTGACTGTTGTTGTTATTAAATCAAAATAAGGTTGACCGTATTCATCATTTTTGAGAAGATTTTAATTATAGTCAGACACTAATAATACTTTATCTAAAATTCAGGAAAATATGATTGATACTAATTAAACTATTTCATATCTTTGGCCATATGACATCTGCTTAAACCATACATCATCAAATATGAAATTATTTGCCATTGAAAAAACTGCATTAGTCGCTTGTCTGTTAGTCTTATATGCTTGTAATTTAAGACAATCCCCGCATCCGGTACTGCTCCAGGCGGAAGAGTTGATGGAGGAACGGCCTGACAGTGCGTTGAAGCTGCTTGAGCGTATCGACTCTGTTGTTCTCACCGGAAAGCATCAGGCCGACAGGTGCTTGCTGAAGACGCAGGCACAGGATCGAAACTATATCAATCATCAATCAGATTCACTCATCCGGATAGCCTGTGACTATTACGAAGCACATTGGGATCCGGAACGGTTAATGTTGGCTTATTTCTATTACGGGCAGGTCATGTCAGACTTAAATGATGCATTAAAAGCTCAAGGCTATTATCATAAAGCATTGAAAGTGTCACAAGCATCCGGCAACCCTATCCTGAAAGCACGCATATGCAGTAACTTAGGAATGCTTTATACGTATCAATATGCCTATTCGGAGGCTATTTCCTATATGAAGGAATCATTGGTATACTTTCAGGAGGCGCGCTATCCTAAAGGTCAAGCAGATGTGTTGCGGGATTTGGGTCGCACCTATTGGAAGAAAGAACAATTAGACTCTGCGGTATATTTCTATAAGGCTGCTGAAAAAACAGCATATCCGTCACTGCTATCTTCCATATATAGTGAATTAGGGGGTGTTTTATCTGATCAAGGTCAATATACCGAGGCTTTGTCATCCTTGAAAGCCTCATTGGAGTTAAAAAAGGAGGAAAGCAGCAAATACAACACCTACTTGTCGCTGGGTAAGCTGTACAGACTATTAGGGCAACCGGATTCTGCTTGTTACTATTTAAATAAAAGCATGGAGAGTTCTGCTCCAAAAACGAAAGCCGGTAGCATTTATCAGCTTGCGCAATTAGAAAAACAACATAAGGAATGGGAGGCTTACGTGTCGTTGTTAGATCAATTTGAACAACTAAGTGATTCTATTCAGCGTACATCCTATACGGAAACACTCCAGGTTATTCAGTCCTTATATGATTATCGGCAGGTTGAAAAAGAAGCGAACAGACTAAAACTTAGCCAGGCAATCACGCAGCGAAACTACTATCAGTCTGCATTAATTGCTGTTGCATCAGTCGTTATCCTTGTCTGTGTTATCCTTTTTATGCGAAAGAAACGAAAAGAATGGAAAGCCGCTGAAGAACGGCTCAAAGAATTAAATGCTGCCATCCGGCAAAAGAGTAAAGAACAAATCGAATCAAATAATAAAAAGATAGCGCAGTTGGAAAAAGACCTGCATGAAGCAGAGGGTAGGGGAAAAGAACTCTTAGAAGCAGAGAGGAACCGAATTGAACAGGAAAATTTAGCCATACAAGCGGCTCAAGAGACTCTGGGTTGCCGAAAAGATGCATTGTATTCATCTGACGGTTATAAGGGAATTATATATCTTAAATCCGAGGCGAGCAATGTGCTTATAGAAAATTTCCTGAAAGCAGTAGATACCACTTATCCTGATTTTAAAGGGAAAATCGAATTAGCTATTCCTGCTATGGATTTCATGGATAAAAACATATTGTACATGATTAAGGCTGAAATTAAGCCTGCCCATATTGCGAAAAGTCTGGGTGTATCGGAACAATTTGTTTTAGGTAGACAAAAGAAACTATGCAATCAAATCGTAGGAAGAGAGATGAAACCGGCTATGTTCAGAACCTTCATTTGTGACTTATGATGGCTATATGCAAAAATAAGGCCTGATTCTCTGGCTGTTATACATCCGCACGGCGCTTATTTTAGTTTTTTCAGTTTTTTGTTTAGTTTTTTTAGTAGTGCCGAAGACCTAAAAAAGTATTTTAGCCGCCATACAAACCTAAAATCGACATACAGAGATGAGAACGAAATCTATTACAGTATTATTCTTTGTCTTTACGACACTAATTTCAATCACCGCATGGGCGGATAACAGAATTCCGGCAGAGGGAGAATGGGAAGGCAAAGGCGGGTCACGCACTTTCACCCCTGCTCCTCCAGAGGCTAGCGTGGAAGGGAATACCGTATCGATTCATTTCCGAAGTGCCCTGTCAGACTTAACTGTCTCTATTATGGATGAAACGGGCGTTATTTACGAGACCGTCATTTCGTCTCATGGTAATAGTAATTACACCTGTGAACTTCCCTGGGTGGGACAACCGGGTAACTATCATATTCTGATGGTCCACGGTACTTATGGATACTTGGGAGGAGGGTTTACTATAGAGTAGATAAGTTTGAATTAGAGAAGTATTTAAGGTTTTCCTTATCTTAATTGTGTGGTCAAGGTAGGATATTGCATCTATGGCTGTAGAGGTAATGCCCTTTCCCTTGACTTCATAATACCTTAAATAAAAACGTATTGGGCATCTGTTTACTTAAGAATCTTATATATGCTGAAGGAATTACATGATATGAACCATTTAGATATAAAAGAAATAGCTGATTACCATTTCTTAAAAGGTGGCTTCTGCAAAGATCTAAGCCTCTTTGACGGGAAAATGGGCATGGCGTTATTCTTTTTTCTGTATGCCCGATACACCCGGAACAATTGGTATGAGAAATTTGCCGGAGAGCTACTGGATGATATATGTAATACGTTACATACCCGCCTGCCTCTCACTTTTGCCGATGGCTTGTGTGGGATTGGTTGGGGCGTTGAATTCCTAAAAAAACATGGATTTATTGAGGGTGATACAGATGAAATCCTGCGTGAAATTGACCACCAAATAATGGAGCGTGATTTACGCCGGATATCCGATAGCAGTATTGAATCGGGTTTGGAAGGTATTGTAGCTTATGTACGTAGCCGTATGGACAGCCTCAGGATGACCTCAAACGGAGATCTTTTCGATCCGATTTACTTAAGCGATCTAGAGATGGTTAGCCAGCGAATGGGAATCCAATGGCATGCCGAGCAGTATGCGGTTGATGCTGTATGGCGTCGGATACTGGATTCATTTTCCACGCATCCTTTTACCGAGAAAGAGAGTTGGAGAGCAGGCTTGGTAAAGATGGATGCGAATCATGCATCTGTCAAAGAGGAAATAACTGGAAAAGAATCGTGCTCTCCTTCACGGAAATGCCTGTTCATCGTGTCAGAGAACAGTATCGCCTCCCAATATGGGATAGGAACCTATATCGGACAATTGGTTCAGTGTTTTAATCCCGCTGAATGGGATGTGAATGTGGTTGTTCTGCAGGCTCCGTGCAGAGAGGTGCAATGGAAGATGGAGAATGAGGTTCGTTACTATGAAATACCGAAACAGGAGGAAATGCAATTTTCCGAGGGCGCTTTGTACGAGAGACAATATCACAAAGGCGCATTCTACTATTTAGCGTCACACTTCACATTCCCCAAAGATGTTTATTGCCACTTCAACTTCATGAACCATTATGACTTAGCCTTACTTTTTAAAGAGAAGTTGCAGGCAAGGGTGGTATTTACCCTTCACTATACGGATTGGAGCTTCGATTTATTGGGCGATACAGCATGGTTGAAGCGTATATTAGCCCATCCTACTGGGCTGAAAGATGAGAGGGTTGTCGACAAGTTTGAGAGAGAGAAGAAATTTATGATGGACTGCTGTGATTCCGTCATTGCCATAGCCCGGCATTCGTATGATATGCTGAAAGACATTTATGGTATTCCGGAAAATAAATTAGCTTACATCCCAAATGGGCTGAAAGACGATTATGTAAAACGTAGCACTGAAGAACGTCAGGCTTTAAGAACTAAATATGGTTTCGGAGCAAATGAAAAACTACTCATTTTTGCCGGGCGACTTGAATTGGTAAAGGGGGTCGTAGAGTTGATAGAAGTATTTAAGCAAGTACTGGAGGAAATCCCTACTGCAAAACTGATTGTTGCCGGCTCTGGGAACTTTATCCGTTGCTTTGATGCTGCCACCCCATGTTGGTCACACATCGTATTCACAGGCTTTATTCCGAAAGAACAATTGTATGAGTTATATGCGATTGCAGATTTGGGAATAGTACCGTCAATACATGAAGAGTTTGGCTATGTCGCAACAGAAATGATGCTACATGAACTCCCTATTCTAGTAAATAACACGACAGGGTTAAAGGAAATTGTGGAGGATGGGAAGTATGGAACTGTTTTCTGTTTAAAAAAAGAGAAAAATGCCTGTAGGCTGAAAGAATCAATAATAAAGGTCTTGAATGCTGATCCAAAAAAAATTAGACGACTAAATGGACGAAATAAAATACTGGAAGCGTATGCTGTTGTCGGTTTTTTTGAAAAAATAGTCGATATATATACTGGCGTGGAAAATCCATGCTGTATTTAAATATTTAATAATTTATCAAAATGAAAGAGCTAAAAAAGATTAGTTTGTTCAACCTCAGCCAGGCTGAGTTGACAAAGAAAGAACAAAACGCATTGAGAGGAGGAAATGATTGCTATTGTATATGCGTAACTAGTTGCCCGTGTAAATATGCGGGGGAACAAGAAGGACCTGATGATTCGTATTATGGAGGATCAAGCACTGAGGATAACGGGAAGGCGAATGCGGAGAGCCAAGGTGCTAGCCCTCGTGATAACGCAATGTATTAGAATTTGTAATAATTCACAAACAATTCATCTTTCATTTGTTTTGGATGTAAAGATGAATTGTTTAAATGAAAAATAATATGAAAATATGTTTGATTGTATTATCCATCTTTTATCTTTTCTTATCGTGTTCGCAGGCTAAGCATAATGAAGACAAGGAAGGAGTGAACTTTCATTCAGCAGAGAATGAAATAAATTGTACTCAAGAATTAATTCGTATCGATTTTGATCATCAGTACTCAAAGATCAAAATGGACTTATCTGATATTTCTTATATAGAATATATAAAACTGGAAACGACTGATAGTACTTTATTAAAGGGCGTCAACAATGTTTCTATGAGCAAAGATAGAATTATATTTTGTGACAGATCTGTCGGAAATATATATATATATGATAGAGAGGGTAAGTGCACAAAGATTATTAGCCATAAAGGGGAAGGCCCATTTGAATATTCAGTTATTTCTAATTTCTGTGTAAATCATGAAAAAGAAGAAATATATATATATGATAATCAGCTAAAATATAGAATAATAGTGTACTCTTTTTCGGGAAAATTTTTAAGGGAGTTGAAACTTAGTGAGAAAATTTGGATAGATATTTTATATAACTATGATGATGATAATCTTATATGTCACGATTCCAATGGGGGAACTAAGAATATATATGAGCACCCATACTATATTGTTAATAAAAAAACAGGAAATGTTACTCCTTTGCCAATAAAAATAAAAGAAAGGATAAGCAATGGAGTTATGGATCAAGAAGGACATGTATTTAGACATTCATTAATAAATATATATCCTATGATAAATACGAATACAGGTGTTATTATTTCTGACTTTGGGATAGATAGTATATTCAATTATTCAAACAAAAAAATGAGCGCGATTGCAGTGAGGAAAAACTATTTGATAGACAAACAGTCGTCTTATTTGTCAACTATAAGTGCAGTAAGTAATAGATATATATTTTTCAATACAGTCAAGAAACAAATAGATGTTAAGGGAGATATTGTTTTACCCCTGCAGTCCATCAATTATTTATATGACAAAAAGGATAGAACTATCTATGAATCAGAAATATCATTTTCGGATATTGGAAATATTAGTGACGTAACATTTAATTCCTATAATATGGAATTGCCGAATAATTGCATAGTAAAGATCCTTCCAGCTGATGTTTTATTAAATAGGCTAAATGAAAATAGGCTCAGTGGCGATTTGATAAGTGTGGCGTCTATGCTAGAAGAAGACTCGAACCCTGTATTGATGGTTGCAAAATTTAAAGAATAAATATATGAGTTTGTTTTCAAAAACACATGAAGATGGTATAAAATATAATCTACAACATCTTCCTCAACTTGTATTTGAAGTAACTGATGCATGTAACCTCAGGTGTAAATATTGTGGGTATGCAGAATTGTATGATGGATATGACCAAAGAGAGAATTTGAAACTTTCATTCAATAAAGCGAAAATTATTATTGATTATCTGTATTCTATATGGGAGCAGGTGTATTGTGAAAATAATTTCACCCCTATAAGTATTGGCTTTTATGGAGGTGAACCGCTGTTGAATATGTCTTTTATCCAGCAAGTTATACGATATGTGGAAAATTTAGCTCCAGTTGGCAAGGTTTTTTACTACAATATGACAACAAACGCCATGCTGCTTGATAAGTATATGGATTATTTAGTGGAGAAAAAAGTTCGCTTACTAATTAGTTTAGATGGTGATAAAGAAGGGCAAGGCTATCGAGTAGATGTTGCCGGAAATAATTCATTTGACCGGGTTGTGTCTAATATCAAACTACTCCGAAAGACCTATCAGGAATATTTTGATAAATTTGTGATGTTTAACTCTGTTTTGCATACTAAGAATTCGGTAGAATCCACATTTAATTTTATTAAAAAGGAGTTCGGAAAGGAGCCAGGGATAAGCCCGTTGAATAATTCCGGAATACGAAGAGACAAGTTGGAAGAATTTAGTCGAACCTATAGAAATTACAGCGAGAGCATTGAGCAGGCAAAGAATTGCGAAAGCTTTAAAAGTGAAATTTTTCTTAAAAACCCAGAGACAAACGATCTGCTGAATTATATCTATTACCAGTCTGGCAATGTATTCTTTGATTACAATGACTTGCTGATGGGGAAATCTCGACCTTCTTTGCCGCCAACGGGCACATGTACCCCGTTTTCAAAAAAAATGTTTGTGACGGTAAAAGGGCGTATTCTGCAATGTGAACGCATCAACCATGAATTTGCTTTGGGACAAATAACAGATACAGGTGTTGAACTGGATTGGGAACAGGCAGCAAACAAATACAATGACTATGTGTTTAGATATACCAAGCAGTGTGAGAAGTGCGCCAATAAGTCGTTATGCATGCAATGTGTCTATCAAATTGACGATATAAATGAAAAAAACACGAAGTGCCTGAACTTCTGTTCTCCAGAACAAAGCAAGAGGACAAGCGAACGTTGTTTGGAGTATTTATCTGAACACCCTGAGTTATATAATAGAATGTTAAAGGAAGTCGTAGTCAGAGGATAACGTATGAAAAAATATTGGTTTGTTTTATTTCCCGACACCTTCTTATGGGTAAAGGATAGTGTAGGGATAACCTATAATACAAAAAATCACGCAAAAGTAAAGTTTGTCAATGATGGAGAATTGGCTGAAATAACCAGTGAACTTCTTGATATCAACAACTTATATTGCATTAGAGTGACGGAAGAGCAGTTGAAACATGAAAGTGTAAACGTATGGATACATGATGTAGTAGCCTCTAAATGTGGCAATTTAGTAGAGGATGACGGACAGGCTAAACGTCCGTTGTCGTTACCTCCTATCCTAAAAGTACAGGATGGAGTTGGCTACTACAAATGGGAACATAAACAACATATTGATGGGAATGTTATCCAAAATTTGCATCAAATCGTTTTTCATATAGCGGGCAGCGAATTTGGCAATGATTTATACAGCAAGCAAACCTTATATCCGATGAAAACGGAGGCAGTGCTGGATATCGAAAAGATTCATTGGTTTGCGAAGAATGCCCGATGTTCATCCTTCCTATCAGAAATCTCACTGGTTGGGAACCCATTTAAGATTCCGCGTTTAGTGGATGAAATCGTTAAACTCAAGGATATATGCACTGTCTCCTTATACGTTGCACTACAGGATGCCATACAGGATTTATCTCAGATAAAAGAACTGTCAGCTATTGCTACTGTCAATCTATTGGTAACAGACTATGCCTTGTTGGAACAATTACCGGATATAAGTAGCTGGTCAAAGGATATTTCATTTGTATGTATTGTCACATCCGAACAAGAGTATGCTACCGCCTCGGGTTATGTAGAGGAACATTCGTTTGAGCTCGCAAGTATAGTCCCCATTTATACAGGATCGAACGGTTCCTTCTTTGAGAATTATCTATTCATCGATGAAGGAGACATACAGGAGATCGCCTTATCTAAAAGAGATGTGTATATCCGTCAGGCTCTGAATATCTTCAACTTCGGGAAGCTATTCGTCGCTCCCGGTGGAAGCGTGTATTCAAATCTAAATAACCCACCTATTGGAACAATCGATGAACCTCCACATGACATTGTCTATCGCGAGATCACCGAAGGCAAATCCTGGCTCAATATTCGTGATCAGCAACCGTGTTGTGATTGTGTCTACCAATGGCTTTGCCCTTCCCCTTCTAATTATGAGCAAGTGAAGGGTAGGCATAATCTTTGCCATATTAAGAATGAAATATGAAAATTGGTTATTATACTATCCCATGAATACTGAAATTCCAACATTATCCTTTTGCATCACCTGCAAAAATCGGTTTCACCAGATCAATCAGACATTGAGACAAAATTTGGATGATAACCGTATGTTCAAAGACCTGATAGAATTTGTGTTAGTCGATTTCGGCAGTACCGACGGATTGCATGACTGGGTAATAACAAATTTTCAGGATGATTTGAAGGCAAACTACCTGAGATATTACTACACGGACGAACTTCCGTTTTGGCATTGCTCTATTGCAAAAAACACTTCTCACAAGTTAGCAAAAAATGACATCCTGATCAATTTGGATTGCGATAACTATACCGGATATAATGGCGGGCGGTTTGTGATACGTTATTGGTTGAAGCACCCAGAGAAAATAGTATTGCATCAGTTTGACGGCGATCTGTATGGCGGTTCGTACGGGCGCATAGCAGTAGACCGTGATTCATTCCGACAAGTGGGAGGGTATGATGAAAGTTTTGAACCAGCATCCGTGCATGATAGAGATTTGATCAATAGGTTAGTCGGAAGTGGATTGAAATATATCAATCTACCTGATGAACGGTACAATCGAGCCATCCGGAACGGGAAGGAAGAAACTATCGCATATACTGGCTCTGGTCTGAATTATTTTGAAATGCTTAGGAGGAACAATGCCATCTCACAAAAGAATCTGGAGGTTGGGAATTGGACTGTGAACAACGGTAAATGGGGAATTCAAGAAAAACTGTATGATTGGAATGGGAATACATACGAAAGCATTATACCTTGAAGAATTAGCCAAACAATGGCTGCTTAGTGAAAGTTTTACCGACAATCCGGGGTTATTGAACGGGAAAACAGGTTTGGCTATATACTTCTTCCAGTATGCCCGTTATTCGGGGAATAAGAAGTACGACACCTTTGCCCGTGATTTAATAGATGAAGTGGCTGAAGAAATCAATGCGCTAACGCCAGTTCATTTCAGAGATGGACTGTGCGGTATCGGATGGGGGATCATTTACCTGATACGCAATCATTTTCTGGAAGGTAATATAGATGAAATCCTTGAAGACATCGATGAGGCCATTTTCAATTTTGACATCCGGACTTGCTATGATACGAGTTTTGAGACTGGTTCAGATGGAATTGTATTTTATCGTACTTTCAGAAAAGAGTTGTTCGTCAATAGTGATCCTTTTGAGTTAACATTGACATTTGGCAATGTTAGCCTACATATCAATGACATATTTGACAACGACAACCACTCTCTATCCTTTATCCAGAAAAGTATATGGTGGAATAGTGTATTTAAGTTATCTCATTCGAGTAAAAGTACATCTATAAAACACCATATTCTTGTGGCAATCAACAGATACGATACCCTCAACCCATTCGTTAACTCCTTAACAAACGAGTTGCGGAATTACTTTACTATGAATGTCGACTTGGAAGAGTTCTGGTGTACAAGGTCACAGTATCAAATCATACATATCCATTGGCCAGAAGCCGTCTTTCAATGGAAGATGCCATCTGATAGTGATCTAACTATATTAGAAAACACGATCCAGGAATGGAAAAGGAGAGGGACTTTATTTGTATACACACGTCATAACATACGCCGACATTACTCTTCCAATGCCGCTATCCATGAGCGGTTGTATTCGATCATCGAAAACAATAGCGATCTGATTGTTCATTTGGGAGAGTATAGTAAAAACGAGTGGAAAGCAACAAAAAAAATTGCGAAGAGACAGGTACATACCATCATTCCACACCATATATATGAGGATTTATATCGACCTGACCTTTCTGTCTGTTCTGCCCGTGAAAGACTTGGAATAAGCGACAGGGCTTTAGTCACTCTGGCTTTTGGCATTTTCAGAGACCAGGAAGAACGGGAATGGACAATGAACGCTTTTGAAGAGATATCCATACAAGAGAAAGTATTACTTGCCCCGAGATGGGGCGATGGAAGCGTAAAAACAGACAACCTCCTGTTGGGTAATCAGCTTGTTTCTCCAGATGACGTTCCCCTGTATTTTGCGGCAGCAAATATTGTATTCATCCAACGGCTTGAAATTCTGAATTCCGGGAATTTGCCTTTAGCTTTTCTGTTCAACAAGCCCGTTGTTGGACCTGATAGGGGGAATGTTGGCGAGATACTCAGAAAAACCAACAATTACTATTTTACTCCGGGTGATATTCGATCAGTAAAATTAGCTTTTAGTGCTGCTATTTTTGATATAGTAATGGGGGAAAAGCGTAAAAATCGAGAATACGCATTAACGCATTACAACGTCAGAAAAATTGGATTGGAATATAGGGATGCACTATGCAATTTAATGGAAACCAATTTAATGAAAAAATGAGACAGTTTGTACGACCCATATTTCCCCACTACCTCCAGCTCGACGCCATGGATTGCGGCCCCACCTGCCTCCGTATGGTCGCGAAGCATTACGGTCGTAGCTATAGCCTCCAGTCTCTTCGCGAAAAGTCATTTATCACTCGCGAAGGGGTGTCTATGTTGGGGATCAGTGATGCGGCGGAGGCTATCGGCTTTCGAACTAACGGTGTCAAGATCACCTTGGAGCAGTTGAAGCAGGAAGTGCCCTTGCCCTGTATTTTGCACTGGAACCAGAACCATTTCGTTGTTCTTTACAAAATCAGTAACGATAAGTTCTATATCGCGGACCCCGCCAATACCCTGGTTACCTATACCGAAGCGGAATTCAAACGCTGCTGGATCAGTACCAAAAAGGGAGAACAGGATACAGGTACAGCCCTGCTGCTGGAACCTGGGCCTTCCTTCTATGAGATGGAAGACGAAAAGAGTAGCCGTAAACGTGGCCTCTCCTTCTTCTTCCGCTATATCACCCCCTATAAGCGTGAATTAGTCCAGTTAGTATTGGGTATGATCACCGCCAGTATCCTGCAATTGATCATGCCTTTCCTGACCCAGTCGTTGGTGGATACCGGTATCCGGGACTCGAACCTGAGTTTTATCACGCTGGTACTGATTGCGCAATTATTGATTTTCCTCGCCAAACTATCCGTAGACTTTATCCGTAGCTGGATCATGTTGCATGTGAATACGCGGATCAATATCGCCCTCATCTCCGACTTCCTGGCGAAGCTGATGCGCCTTCCGATCCGGTTCTTCGATACCAAGATGGTAGGGGATATCATGCAACGGATCGGGGATCATGGCCGAATCGAGTCGTTTATGACGGGATCGTCCATCAATACGCTGTTCTCTTTTGTCAATTTCATTGTCTTCGCCTTTGTACTGGCGTATTACGACTTGGCGATACTGGGATTGTTCCTGCTCGGGAACGGCCTCTATGTCGCCTGGGTATTGGCCTTTATGCGCTACCGGCGTGAACTCGATATCAAACGCTTCGCACAGGCGGCAGGGGAACAGAGCAACCTGTTCCAACTGATCACCGGGATGCAGGAGATCAAACTCAACAACTGCGAGACGGAGAAACGCTGGCAGTGGGAACGGATACAGGTGAAACTGTTCAAGATTAGCATCAAAGGCTTGGCCCTCCAACAATACCAACAGATCGGTACGGCCTTCTTCAGCCAGACTACCAATATCCTGATCTCCTTTCTGGCCGCCCGGGCAGTAGTAGGAGGGGATATGACGCTGGGGATGATGATGTCGCTCACCTATATCGTGGGTCAACTGTCCGCCCCGGTGGAACAGTTTATCGGCTTTGCCCGCGCCTTCCAGGATGCCAAGATCAGCCTTGAACGCCTGGGTGAGATCCACCAGAAGGAAGATGAGGAAGATACGTTGGCGATGAAAGTGGCTACTTTGCCGGAGAATCGGAAGTTGTCGGTTGAAGACCTGCAGTTCAGCTACGACGGCGCTGACCGGGATTATGTGCTGGACGGTATCACACTGACTATCCCCCGGGAGAAAGTAACGGCCGTAGTCGGTGTCAGCGGAAGTGGAAAGACGACGTTGATCAAACTGCTGCTCGGCTTCTACGAGCCTAACAAAGGCAGTATCAAAGTCGGGGATACGCCCCTGTCTCAGATCAACCCACACGTATGGAGAGCTAAGAGCGGGAGTGTGATGCAGGATGGGTTTATTTTCTCGGATACGATTGCAAACAATATCGCCGTAGGGGCGGAGACAATTGATAAGGAGCGGCTGAAACATGCCGTGACGGTAGCGAATATCCGCAACTTTATCGACGGCCTGCCGTTGGGGTATAACACAAAGATCGGTATGGAAGGGAACGGGATTAGCCAGGGGCAGCGGCAACGGATATTGATAGCCCGGGCGGTGTATAAGAATCCGGAATATATCTTCCTGGATGAGGCGACGAATGCGCTGGATGCGAATAACGAGCGGGAGATCATGGAGCAGTTGCGGGCGTTCTACAAAGGGAGGACGGTGGTGGTCGTGGCGCACCGGCTGAGTACCGTACGGGATGCGGATAAGATTGTGGTGCTTGATAAAGGGCGCATTGCCGAGGAAGGGACGCATGAGGAGTTGACGGCGAAAAGGGGGATTTATTATACGTTGGTTAGGAACCAGTTGGAGATGGGGAATTGATGGGGTTTGTTTATTCGGTTTTAATGCTCGCTTCGCTCGTCACACCCCCCCCCTGCCCCCTCTCAAGAGGGGAGGCGCAAGCGGCTCATAAAGAAGGTGATAGATATGGGAAGTGAGGATATTGACAAGATAGATAGAACAAGCAAGCCCATCGAGCTGCGCAGTGAAGAGGTCCAGGAGGTGATGGGGACGGTGCCGGTGTGGATTGTAAGGTGGGGGATCACTATATTGTGCGGGGTGGTGCTGGTGGTGTTGATTGGGAGTTGTTTCTTCCGGTATCCGGATGTGGTGACGGCGGAGATGACGTTGACGGGAAGGCTGCCGGCGGCACAGGTGGTGGCGCGCTCGACGGGGAAGATCAGTCGGCTGATGGTCGCTGACGGGGTAGAGGTAGCCCCGGGAGGAGTGCTGGCGGTGATTGAGAATCCGGCGACAACCGCTGATGTGATTTTTCTGAAGGAGCGGCTAATACTGTTTATGGGTGAACCGGATAGCTTGTCGGCTTGCCTTTCACCCGGCAAGGAACTAGCTTTGGGCGATGTGCAGGCGACGTATGCCTCGTTCCTCCGTAGCCTCCATGAATACCGGAACTATATGGCCTTGGATTATTATCCACAGAAGATAGCCGCCACCCGCGACCAGATCAGCAAATACCGGCAGTATGAAGCGAACCTTCGGCGGCAACAACAGGTGACGGAATTACAGCACGCTATCGCCCGGCAGCAGTACGAACGGGATTCGTTGCTGCATACCCGTAACGTAATCTCGCCTTCGGAGCATGAGACGGCTCGGACGGCCTTCCTGCAAAGCCGTCAGGCGGTGGAAGGGGCGGCTGCTTCGTTGGATAACCTGTCGATACAGATCGCCTCCCTCGAAACGACCCTGTTGGATCTTCGCCTGCAGGAAGCGGAAAAGAGCAGCCTGCTCCGTCAGGACCTGCAGACGACAGGCGGCCAGCTGCTGAACGCTATCCACAGTTGGGAACTGGCGTATTGCCTGACGACTCCCATCGCCGGCAAGGTGACATTCACCACCTATTGGAATGAGAACCAATATGTCCCTGCCGGGGAAACCGTCTTCACGGTAGTACCGACCACCGACGGCGAGTTAATGGGGAAAGCCTTGTTGCCTGTTGCCCGTTCGGGGAAGGTAAAGGTAGGCCAACGCGTAATCGTCCGCTTCCTGAACTACCCCGACCAGGAGTTCGGCATGGTGAACGGAAAAGTAAACAGTATTTCCCTTGTCCCCTCGGGTAACAATTATGCCGTCGAGATTGCCTTCCCGCAAGGCCTCACCACCAACTATGGCAAAACGCTGCCCATCTCCTACGAGATGGGCGCTACAGCTGAGATCGTTACGGAAGACCTCCGTCTGATCGAACGTTTCTTCCTTCCATT
Organism: Tannerellaceae bacterium; assembly: GCA_031555145.1. Taxonomy (GTDB): domain Bacteria; phylum Bacteroidota; class Bacteroidia; order Bacteroidales; family Tannerellaceae; genus JAJDIA01. Next base: position 25,920 of record JAVBUR010000057.1, read on the forward strand.
GAAGAAGGTGTTTAGGGAAGGGATGAGGGAATAAGTTGATAGGTGATAGGCATAAGCAAAAGAACAGACGAAAAAATACCACATTCCGCTAAGGGTTTTTCCTTATATTCGCGACTTAGTAGAAGGACGTTGTTAATCGGCTCATACTTGGGAGAGAATCGGGATGATATCATGCAGTGGGTTTGCGAAATAGCTTTGTCTGATTCACAAACCGCTCTTAAGTCGCTTTATGTGGCCTATTTTGGCCCGTTAATGCGATTTACGGGTATGTATGTCTCATCACCGGCTGAAGCGGAAGAGATTGTCTCCGATACCTTTATGGCTGTCTGGAATAACCGCGCACAACTTACCGACGTCTCTAATTTCGATGCCTACATCTACACGGTTGCACGTCACAAAGCGATCAGCTATTACCGCAAGCAGCATCTCGAACAGGTATCTTTAGAAGAAATACCGATTGATCTTTTTGCTTCCACCGAGACCACTCCTGAAGAAAACCTGATCAGCCAGGAAGGGATTCGACGCCTGAACCAGGCGATCGACTCGCTGCCCACCAAATGCAAACTGGCTTTCAAGCTTGTGCGCGAAGACAAACTCAAATACAAAGAAGTGGCCGCCATCCTCGATATCTCCGTCAAGACATTGGAAGCACACCTGGCAACTGCCGTACGCAAACTGCGGGAAGCGCTTACAGATAATTAGTTGGAATAGAACCTTGCACTGATGACTTGTTAGAAGCATACTCAAACATTTATAGGTATTATCTGATTTCATAAACAAAAATCCAACTTAAAACTATACATTTGTTGAAATAAACCACAAATTGAAGATGTGAAGTTGAAAATGTATATTCAAATATGAATCTTTCTTACTTCAAATCAGCCCAGGGTAATTTTGGAGATGACCTGAATCCATACATCTTTCACCGGTTATTCCTTCCTGTATTGTCAAGGGAAACCGATGAAACTGATTTTTATGGTATCGGCACGATTATAGATGCAAGAATCAACCCCAACCGTAAATCGGTATTTATGGGGACAGGTATCCGGAATCTTTCGCTTGTCTATAATAAAGAAAACTGGGATGTCTTTTTTCTTAGGGGGCCTATTTCTTCCAATGCCTTGGGTTTCAATGGAGAAAAAGTCATAACAGATTCGGCTTACCTGATCCTTTTTGTCGATAATGAAATCCAAACGGATATTTATAATAAACAATATCCTGTATCTGTCATGCCTCATTACCTGTTAATGGATGTGGTAGACTGGCAACACCTCTCCTCTCAGTTAGGCTTCCATCTGATAGATCCTAGGGGAGATACAACTACAATCATTCGTGAAATATGTCATACTGAACGATTGATTGCGTCAGCTATGCATGGGGCTATAATGGCTGATATCTGCCGGGTACCGTGGAGACGACTACGAATAGACCTCAATCCGTTCGAACCATCCATCGTCTCCGAGGTCAAATGGAGTGATTGGCAACTCTCCATGTATTTACGGGACAATCCTATCCGAATCCATAATTTCCAATTCAGTCGAAGTGAAGAGGAGGATGCTGTGTTTTATAAAGAAATCAAATCCAAGTTGGCAAAAGAAATCGCCAATCCTTCCGACTTTCAATTGTCTTCAGATGACGTACTATATTTTCGGTTAAATCAGCTTTCTGTTGCAATCGATCGTTTCAATGAGAAATATAATCGGTAATCGTAAACCCCCATACAGATATGAGTGGACAGCATATTGAAAAACAACTGGAAGAAATAGCCGATCACCTGATGCAGATATCCCCGGAAGTCTACAATCCCGGCTTATTACATGGAAAGATGGGAATAGCTATATTCTTCTTTCATCTATACAGGTACTCCAACGATGAAAAATATGCTGATTGTGGATACACGTTGATTGAGGAGTTGCAGAGTCAAATCAATAACAAAACCTCCCCTTTTTATGAATCCGGGCTTTCGGGTATTGGAACAGGTATTGAATACCTGGTACAGAACGGTTTTGTGGAAGGAGATACCGATGAGATTCTACAAGATGTTGACCGACAGATTATTTTTACAATAAAGTTCATGCCTCATCAGCATTTTTCGATCAGAAAAGGCCTTTGTGGGTTGGGACGCTATTTATTATATCGGAAAAGCAATCGGAACAGTTCGTTTTCTACTAATCCGGAAACAGACCAGATGCTCGAACGGATACTCCGTATCATCGAAGCCCGAACAAATAACCTGCTTACTAACAAGCAGAATTTGATTTCTATTGAAGAATGGACGGATGTATTGGCTTGGTTGTATGAGGCTGAAGAAATGAATCTGGGGAAAGAGAAAAGCTATCGTTCAATTATCAGAGTATTGGAACCTCTTGATTTATCTCGGAAGGATATTCGATTTATATATAATGATTTAGGATTATTCCCGGGGATAACTCCTCCCGGATTGGATGGAGGATATGCCGCAAAAGGATTGTGTTTATTAGAGAAAATAAGCATGGATGAAAGGTGGAAAAAAATGCTGTAACAAAAATATAATTAATTTTTCCCTGTTTTATTTGTAAGATTCATTTTTTTTTGTTTTTTTTGCAGTAGCGTAACTTTAAATCACCTTTAGACTGATATTATACCTAACGATGATTTATTTTGTTAGTGTGTTTGTCTATATATGCAAAAGGGACGTATGAATATACAGAAGCAGCCTTTGATCTCTTGTTTGTGTGTGACACATCATAAATCACAGTTACTGAAACGGGCAATAGCCTGCTTCAACAGCCAAACTTATGATTCCAAACAATTAGTCATTGTATATGAAGAGACTGATTTGTTAACATGTGCCTATATCCAATCCCATACATTTGCTTCAAATATCAAGTTAGTGGCTATTCCAGGCGGTCAATCCAAACTAATGTTGGGTGAATTAAGGAATCGAAGTATAAAAGAAGCTGAAGGCGAATATGTCTGTCAGTGGGACGATGACGATTGGTATAGCTGTGCCCTTGGTTTTGCCAGTGGGAAAATGGGTAACTGTTTGTTTTTTACGTCCGTGGCCACTTAGGCAACAATAAAGATGACAAAAAAAACTGCGGATCGGTTGCTGGATGAAATGTTTACAGGTATAAAATCTATACGAACCATAGAAGTCATGCAAGGATTGTCAGGCCTAGGACTCGAAGTTGATTACCTTATGTGTAAAAAGAAGCAGTAATACGGTGTTGCCTGATTTGGATGATGCCTGTATGCTATACTCTGTCCTGTTTGTTTGTATTAATGTACTCCGGCAACAGAACAGCTACAACGAAGACTTTTATTACGCGTCGGATTATGACCTGTAATGTCGGTTTCGCTTAGTGGGAAATATTTTAAATCAGGCTATCCCAAACCCGAATCCGTTTACTGGAAAAAGGGGAATATATATTTAAAAAACATATCAAAAAATGTATTAATTATTCTAAATAATGTTGTGTGTTATGATTAATTTAGATTGTAGTGATGATATTAATTGTGTTAATAAATTAGAATGTATTTGAATACTGTGAATTTGTGGCTATGCAGTAACTTGATATGTGAAAAATCAGGTAAGTGCCATTTAATTTAATATTTTTTATATGAAAAAGTTGTCAAAAATTTGTCTAAAAGACATTGAAGTTGTAGAGCTTTCTACAGAACAGATGAAGTTAATTGTAGGAGGATACAGTTCATGCAAGACAGGTGAATGTTATGGAGATTGTACTGTCGAGGTGGGAAATCTCATTTATTCAGGAAAATGTGATTTAGATATTTCGTCTGGGTCTATGGTTTGTGGGTGTAAAATAACGCTGTGAATCACATAAATTAGTAGTTGTTTGATTGCTAATAGTCCTCTATTAATATTTTTTAATATTAATAGAGGATAAAAATACATCATTATATGAAAATATTGTTTTCGTTTGTTTTGTTATTTTTCTTCTTTTCATGTTCCTATTCTAAAAGGGAAGGCGTAGAATTGATAAATGTAGAATCATCATTGACTGGAATTGAAAAAATTACAGTTAATGATTTGGGAAATCAAGTTCTTTATATTCCATTAGAAACTACTGATGAGTCTTTGTTGGGTGGTAGAGCTTATGTTAAGGCATTTAATGATAAATTACTTGTTGCTTCATTTGGTCAACCAATAAAAATGTTTGATAAAGAAAGCGGAAGATATATTAAAAATATAGGAGATATTGGTCAAGGGGTAAATGAGTATGCTTTGCAAGATGGGATGCCGGTTTTTTGGATAGATGAATCTGTTGGAAGTATTTATATACAAACCACAGGGAATAATATACTCCGTTTTGATTTTGATGGGGATTTCTTGGATCGTATTTGTCTGCCAGATAGTTTTCCACAAATAGATACAATTACAAAATTGGCATTGAATAATAGACTGTATGCTTATAAACAAACATTATTTAATAAACATGATTATAAAATATTTTCATATGATATTAAATATGGAAATATTAAAGGGTGTATTATTAATGATGATGAGATTATAAAGCCTGATTTTACTCAAAATCCATTGTTTTTAGCTGGTTTTGGGAATATTGCAGTTTCTACTTGTTGTCAGATTTTTACATTGAAAAATGGTAAAATGGTGATATATTACAAAGAAAATCCATGCATGTGGAATTATGAGAATAAAATATACTTTAAAGAAAATTATAATGATACAATATATGGGTTTGATGAAGAGAAGTTGATTCCACGTTTTGTCTTTAACTTAGGTTCATATCATTGCTTATACAAGAATAGATTCACGGTAGAAGGGAGTGAGGATAAAATATTTATCAATTATGTTTTGGAGGGTTCTAACATTTTAATTTTTTCTTTTCAAATGAATTATTATGATTTACAAAATTCAAAAACATATTTAGGGATATATGACAAAGTGAATAAAATAGTAAAGGTGACAGATGAAAATAAAATTGAAGATTCTGTAAATGAAATTCTTATTAATATGCCTCAGTCAGCAACGTCAGATGGCCAATTGATCGGATTAATTGACGCTTTTTCTTTTATTGAAAATGATGATTTGAGATCTAAATTTAATGTATTAGAAGAGGATAATCCTGTTGTGGTGATTATAAAATGAAATAATTCATGCTGGTTAATTTTCTTTTAATTTGAAATTTGATTATTTTATTCGCTATTGAAAAAAATGAACCAATTTCGAATTGAATGGAGGGAATGCTGTAAAGGGCTTGTGTTTATTAGGGAAAATAAGCATGGTCGGAAGAAGGAAAAAATATTTAGAAAAAATAATCATATTTTACTTTATTTGCATGATTGATCTATTTTTGTTTATATTGTTGTAGTATTAAATAATTATTTTATTCATAATGATTTGTTTGTTTATGAATATGTTTATATATGCAGAAAAATACGAATGAATATGCAAAAACCGACATTAATATCTTGTTTGTGTGTTACGCATCATAAACCACAGTTGCTGAAACGGGCAATAGCCTGCTTTAACAGCCAGTCTTATAAATCCAAACAATTGGTTATTGTTTATGAAGAAACTGATATATTAACATGCACCTATATCCAATCTCATATATTTGCTTCAAATATCAAGTTGGTGGCTATTTCAGGTGATCTGCCCAAACTTATGTTGGGTGAATTAAGGAATCGAAGCATAAAAGAAGCTGATGGTGAATATGTATGCCAGTGGGATGACGACGATTGGTATAGCTGTGACCGTTTGGAGATACAAATGAACTATTTACAGAAGAATGAAAAACAGGCCTCTGTACTATTGCGATGGATTATCTTTGATTCATTGACACAAAAATCTTACCTGTCGTTTGCCTATCCTTGGGAGGGTAGCCTTTTGTGCCGGAAAGAGTTGTTGGAGGCATATCCTTATCCGGCGCTGGGAAAAGGAGAAGATTCTCCCGTTGTAAAAGCACTGATTGCAGATGAACATGTGGCGTTTATCCCGAATGAACCGGAAATTTATGTCTATAACTTTCATGGAGCGAATACATGGGATGAACAGCATTTTCAGGGATTTATAAATTTAAGTATTGAATTGCCGGAAGAAACCAATAAAGAGATAATCGCATGCATAACCCATTAACACCCCTTATTGTGGAGCTGGATAAGCGGCTTATTTCCAGTTCAGATAACTCTGCTCTTGGCTTAGCCAATGGAAAGATGGGAATCTGTCTGTATTTTTACCTCTGTAGCCGTTTAGACAACAACAGAGAATATCAGAAGAATGCGGATCGGTTGCTGGATGAAATATTTGCAGGTATACAATCTGTGCGAACCATAGATGTCATGCAAGGATTGGTAGGCATAGGACTTGGTGTTGATTACCTTATAAAGAACGGATATGTAAAAGGGAATAGTAATACGGTGTTGTCCGATTTGGATGATGAAATTTTCAAACAGTTAACAGCCACTGAATTTCCAGCATACATGGATTCGCTGAATCTGATCCAGCTCTTATATTATCTGTGTATCCGGCTGAAAAGTCAAAAGCAAGGAAGTGATGCAGAATTTCTCTATCGTGAATTAATTATTCTGGCCGTTAATAAATTATATGAAAAGGTGGATGACAGTTTGTTTGAGGAACCTTTTTGCTATAGTAGCAACTACAAATTACCCCAATTGCTGTATGTCCTTGGTATAGTGTACAGCTTAGGATTCTATAATTATTGCCTACGGAAAATATTAGAAGAAATATGTTTCCGGTTATGTTCGATCATTCCGGTATTGCATGCACACAGGCTCTATCTGATATGGGGCATACGCAACTTAATGAAAGAAGTGGATATGCCAGGGGTAGGCGACCATTTGGCATTATTAGAGCGGGAATTACATGTTTCGACCATCTTTGCAGAAGAATTGCGAAACAAGAATATATGCTTTTTGAATGGTGTCGCAAGTATATATCTGTGGTTGCAGGATCTAAGAGATGCAGAATGTGCAAAAGATTTTGCCAGTTATCAAGGCATACTATTAGAAAGATTGGGATCTTCGGATATGTGGTCGCTTTTTGAAAGCGATCCTAATTATATAAAGGCTTATAAAGGCTTACTGGATGGTTATTGTGGAATGGGATTATTAGCACGGGTTATTTTAAAACAAATGTAATTATGAGAAAGGTTAATTTGACAGACGTTACATTCATCATTCTAATTCGTTTGGATTCGATCCAGCGACTGGAGAACCTGATTGCGGTAAGCAATTATATATGTCATAAGTTCTCTACCAATATGATGATATGGGAAGCGTCAGGATATCCGACAGGTATACTGAAATCACTGTTGGATAAAAAAATTTCTTACCAATTTATTGAAGACAAGGATCCGGTGCTATATAAGACTAAGTACTACAACCAAATGATCCAGGCAACCAATACGCCTTATTTTGCCATTTGGGATGCAGATGCGTTGGTTGATCAACAATACATCATAGAGTCCGTGGCCTCTTTGCGGGAAGGGAAAGCGGATATTGTGTATCCCTATAATGGCAAGTTTTTAGATACTTCAGATGTTCTTCGGGAACTCTATTTGCGAAAGAAATCAGTAAAGGTTTTGGATAAACACAAAAATAAGATGAATGCACTCTACAACATGCCGATGTATGGAGGTGCGGTTTTCCTTAATAAAGAAAAGTATGTGTGGGCAGGCATGGATAATGAGGCCTACTATGGCTGGGGGGATGAGGATTTTGACCGTTTTGTGAGATGTAGAACTCTTAACCTCAATATACTAAGAACAAATAATTGCCTGTTTCATCTATCTCATCCCAGGAACTTGAATAGTAAATACCGGTCATCTTTTCAATTGAAATTTTCTTCCGGGACATTGGAAAGTATCCAAAGAAGTTCTTATAAGGAGTTGCTCGGAGTGTGAAATCGTTTTTTTGAAAATTAATCATATGAATCGTACGTCTCAAAATATATTTGCGTCTTTTCTTTCACTTCTGCATGTGAAGTTTACTGCGGGTTTCTCCACTCAATACTACAATGAACATCCGCATAAGTCTAATCTTTGGGGACTGTCGGATATGTTGTCTGGTTATGGAGTTGAAAACATGGCATTACGCATTAAGGAAGAAGAACGAGGTAAAATACTTGACCAATTAGAGCCACCTTTTATAGCCTATGTTGGAAATGACTTTGGACTGATACATGAAATAACTGATAAGGAGGTTCACTATGCATGGAAAGGCAAGGTAATATCTCTTTCAAAAAAAGCATTTGTAAACTCTTGGGGTGGAGTTCTGTTGGTTGCCGAAACAAACAAAGGCTCTATAGAGCCGGACTACCACAAACATCATAAGGATGAACTGATATCCCTTGGGAAGAAGATCACACTCTTGGTGACATTGGTTATGCTTTTAGGATTAACTGTGTTTGCTGGTGGCGTATATAAAAATCTTGGATTAAGTGCTGGCTTGGTAATAAATTGTTTAGGAATCTGGATTTGCTACTTGCTGCTGTTAAAACAAATGCATATCCAAAGTGACTATGCTGATAAGATTTGCTCATTGTTGCTGCATCAGGGAGATTGTAACAATGTGCTGGAATCAGAGGCATCCCGGTTTTTGGGGATTTTCAGTTGGAGTGAGATAGGCCTAGGTTATTTTTGCGGTAATTTGTTATTGATTCTTTTTCTACCGGCTTTATATCCTTATGTGGTATGGATCAATATTTGTGCCATACCCTATACCGTATGGAGTGTGTGGTATCAAAAGGTGATGGCTAAGCAATGGTGCCCTTTGTGCTTATGTGTACAGGCGATCATATGGTCTTTATTTATTGTCAACCTACTATCAGGAAGCATTGTAGAACCCGATTTTACATTTTTGGCAATCTTTTTTGTTGGATGTATTTATATAATACCTGTGTTAGCACTGAACCTTTTAATACCTAATCTGGCAGATTCTAAAAAAACACAACAGATTAAACAGGAAATAAATAGCCTTAAAGCAGATGAAGGGATCTTTAAGGCAGAACTTTCCCGGAATGCACGCTATGAAGTTGATAAATCTACCTCTGCTTTGTTATGGGGCAACCTGGATGCTCCCAATCTGATCACCGTTATAACCAATCCGCATTGTAATCCCTGTGCGATGATGCATACTCGATTGGAAAATCTACTTCGGACTACGCACAATGGTTATTGTGTTCAATACATACTAACCTCGTTCAGTGGAGAATTGGAAGACAGTAGCAAATTTCTTATTGCTATGTACCGCAAAATGGATGTATCTTCTTTTCTTCTGTTTCTCAACGAATGGTATGAAAGTGGAAAAGACAACCGGATTGAGTGCTACCGAAAATATCATTTTAATCATCTGGATGAGAAGGATGTGGAAGAATTTATGAAACATAAAGAATGGGTAACAAAGACAAAGATAAATAGTACTCCAACAGTGCTGTTTAACGGGTATCGAATGCCTGATAAGTATAAAATGGAAGACCTTGTGCATTTTTATAAGAATCAAGTCTATATATAGAACTGCTGTGTTTTTGTAGAGAAGCCGCGACAAAAAATTAGCTGTTTGTTGGGGTGTGTAAGAGTTGATGGAATATTCACAATATGAATAAAATCGGTGTAGAATAGCAACAGAAATGTTTTATCCACTCTATCGCACTGCGATAGTGCAAAAAATAAGCGAAAATGCACTATGACAGTGCGAAATTTAGTATCTTTGCAGAAAATATACGGTTATGGATAAGTTATTCGAATATTCCAAAAAGCTGATAAAAGAGACTGAGACATCGTTTTTCCGATATATGTATGATGAGATAAATTGGAAAAACAGGATGATAGGGCTTATCGGTCCGAGAGGTGTCGGGAAAACGACATTAGTTCTTCAGTATATCAAGCAGAATCTGAATCCTGTTGAAACGCTCTATGTGACAGCGGAAGACTTCTATTTCGTCGATAATCGGTTTGCCGATTTAGCCGATTCTTTCGTTAAACGAGGTGGTAAATATCTGTTCATTGACGAAATCCATAAATATAAAGACTGGGCAAAGGAACTAAAGCTCATTTACGATTATCATAAAGACCTGAATGTGGTTTTTACCGGGTCTTCGGTACTTGATATTAAGAAAGGAGCTTCCGATCTAAGCCGTAGGGCCGTAATCTACAATATGCAAGGCTTGTCTTTCAGGGAGTATTTGCGGTTGTTCCACAATATATCGGCAAAAACCTATTCACTGGAAGATATAGTGCAGCATAAAGTCGAGTTGCCGGATTTGAAGCATCCGTTACCGCTGTTTTCTGACTATCTGAAGAAAGGGTATTATCCGTTCGCATTGGAAGAAGATTTTGAGTTGCGTTTGGGTCAGATTATAAACCAAACGTTGGAGAACGATATTCCGATGTATGCCGATATGAATGTGGCGACAGGAAGAAAGCTAAAACAATTGCTTGCTATTATATCTAAAAGCGCACCGTTCAAGCCCAATATGACCAAAATAGCCGACATGCTATCTGCTAGTCGCAACAATATTTCGGACTATTGCCTGTATATTGAAGAGGCAGGTATGATCGCCCAATTAAGAGACAATACGGGCGGTATTCGTGGATTAGGCAAGGTTGACAAAGTGTATTTGGATAACACCAACCTTATCTATAATCTTGCTGATGATACTTCCAATATTGGAAATATTCGCGAAACGTTCTTCTTAAACCAAATGCGGGTTAAGTATGATGTATTTGTATCCCCTGTTGCCGATTTCTTTGTTAATGATAAAATATTTGAGGTCGGGGGTAAGAACAAGGGACAGAAGCAGATTAAAGAGGTGGAGAACGGATATGTAGTGAAAGATGATATCGAAACCGGGTATCTGAATGTTATTCCGTTGTGGCAGTTTGGAATGAGTTATTGATTTGTACATGGAAATAACTCTGTGTACACAGGATTCGTTTTTAGAATTTTTTTATTTCTCGACTAAGGGTTTTTTCAGGGTGCTGCGACTATATAGATAGAAGCACAGAGAATGGAACATAGAATCAACCACATAATCGCACGTGTACTGAGCGGAGAAAGTTCTTCGGAAGATATTCTTTCGTTAAGCCAATGGCTGAGTGAAGAGGACAAGAACCGGGAAGAATTCTGCCGACTCAAGGATTATTGGGATGCGGATGTCGCTTTCAAACATTCTGTCGCTCCTGCTTTTTCAGCCGACAAACTACTCCAACAACTCGATAAACAAGGCAAGCGTATCAGAAGAAGGCGTTTATGGACCAGATATATTCCCCAGATCGCAGCCATCGCGCTGCTGTTTATCTGCTCGACGGTGTTTTACGTCTATTATACGGAAAATCATGTCTCTACTTATTACACCTTGCTGACGGATGAACGGAAGTCTTCCCGCTTTACGTTGGAAGATGGATCTACCGTGACATTAAACAAGAACAGCCGTGTCAGCTATTCCAATAAATACGGGGAAATGATGCGGGATGTGACACTGGAGGGTGAGGCCTATTTTGAAGTGGCCAAAGATTCGGGCAAACCTTTCCGGGTAGAACTGAACGGCGCCTCTGTCGTTGTTTTAGGCACGCATTTCAATATCAAGGCGGAAGTGGGATCCGATGATATCACAACCACACTGATGGAGGGATCCATCCGTTTCGAAAGTGCCGAACAAAACGTCGTAATGACGCCGAACCAACAGCTTACCTTCAACCGTACCACCCATAAAGTCGATGTGAAGCAAGTCAATGCGGATCTTTTTGTCGCCTGGAAATTCGGTCTGTTGAAATACAAATCGCTTCCGCTTGTCGAGATTATCAAAGAACTTCAGCGTGTCTATAAAGTGGAAATCTATGTGGACGACCCCGAGTTGCTGGAATCGACCGTAGCTGTTTCCGGCACATTCAGGGAGGAACAAAGCCTCGAACAGGTGTTGGATGTTATTTCCCGTAGCTTGCCTGTCCGTTGGCACAACAATGATGGCGTTTATTATATTCAACATACAACACTTAAATGATACTGCCTATGAAATAGCCACCCCGTTAACCTAAAAAAACCGGTCATACCTGGAAGTACAACCGGTTTAGAATCTTTAAAATTAATTTTCCGCTTCGTCCACTCCGCGACCAAACATTGGGGATGAAGCGAATTATCAACCTTTAAATCAGTGCAAAAATATGAGAAATATTTTGTATCACAAGCCGTTATTACCAAAAGGCTTCAAAAAACTAGTTACTATCATGAGAATCACAGCCATTTTACTCTTTGTGGTTCTGTTTCAGGCTGTAGCGGTGGAATCCACTTATTCCCAATCGGCTACCGTTTCAGTCAAAGCAGAGCGAATGTCCCTTACCGACCTGTTCTCTCAGATAGAGAAACAGAGCGAATTCTTATTCTTCTATGTGGATAGAGAAGTTGAAAATGTGAAAGTCAATGTAAAAGCCACTGACCAAAAGATCGACAATGTGCTGTCGCAGGCGTTAGCCGGAACGAATCTGACATATACGATCAATGATCATAACATCAACATTATCAGTAAGACCTATGCTGCCCAACAGCAACGAACCAAACAGATTACAGGTAAGATTGTGGACGAATCGGGGGAAGCGATTATCGGTGCCAATGTGATAGAAAAAGGCACGACGAATGGTTCTATCTCTGATTTGGACGGTAACTTCAGTCTCAATGTAGCACCGGGTGCGACACTCCAGATTACATATATCGGATATAAATCAATCGAAATAAAAGTAGACACACGCAGTTCATACAGTGTCCTGCTTCAAGAAGACACGGAAGCCTTAGCTGAAGTGGTCGTGATCGGTTACGGTACGGCTCGTAAGATTGACCTGACGGGTGCAACCTCCTCTTTGAGTGGAGATAAACTGAAGATGAAGAACACCCCACAGCTCTCCAGTCAGATGCAAGGGCAGATGGCAGGGGTACAGGTCACCCGTTCAAGTGGTGATCCTAACGCGGGGGCTACCATCCGTGTGCGTGGTGTAACGACGATGTCAACCAACGACCCGTTGGTCATCATCGATGGTGTACCGGGTAACCTCAACGACGTTGCTCCGGAAGACGTAAGTGATATCCAAGTGCTGAAAGATGCAGCCTCGGCCGCTATCTACGGTTCACGTGCAGCTGCAGGTGTTATCCTGATATCGACAACGCGCGCTAAAGACAAGAACTTCCACCTTACCTACAATGTAGAGTATGGTATCAATACGCCCACAGCAAAACCTAAATTTGCCAACGCTGTTCAATGGATGAAAGGCTATAACGAGTTGGCTTATAATGATGGTGCCGCATCTCTCAATTCGGCCTATTCGGAAGATTTGATTAACAACTACGCACAATTGAGGGCTGAAAACCCTGATCGTTATCCTGACACCGACTTCATGTCATTAGGTCTGAATAACTCTGCACAACATCAGCGTCACGCTTTCTCTTTGAGCGGGGGAACGGAGAAACTGAAGACAAACTTCAGCCTTAACTACTATAGTTCTGATGCACTTTATGATCACAAGGATTATGAGCGCTATAACGTACGGTCAAACAATGATTATCAGATCAATAGCTGGATCCATGCGAATGTAGATATTAACTTGCTTTACTCCAGCACAAGCACTCCGCACAGCATTGAAGGTTCTACAATGAAGGATTTAATGTATCGTGCGCCGATTTACAATGCGTATTGGGCTGACGGTACCTATGCCGACGGTAAGGATGGTGACAACCCGATCGCTCTGCGAGAACTGGGTGGCACCCAATTGGGCGATTATTATCGTGTTGGTGGTAAGATCCAGTTAGACCTCACGCCAATAAAGGGGTTGACATTGACAGCTATCGCATCACCCCGCTATACATTTGATCAAAAGAAAGATCACAAGACGAAATACGATGTGTATCGGATCACTGGCGATGCTATCCCCGGTACGGGCGGTTATTCTTCCACCAGTGTACGAGAAGATCGCAACAACACACGTAGTCTTACCATGCAGTTCTATGGTAACTACAAGTTACAACTGAAGCGCCATTCTATCGGGCTTATGGCTGGTTATGAGGATTATTCCCATGAATGGGAAAATGAAGCGGCATGGCGTTCAAACTATACTTTGGTGAACTATCCTTACCTTGACCTGGGACCGCAGGATTACCAATACAATACAGGGACAGCCGGGCATAATGCTTATCGTTCTGTCTTCGGGCGTATCATGTACTCTTGGGCTGACCGTTATATGATACAGGCGAATGTTCGTTCCGACGGTTCGTCACGCTTTGCCGATGGCCATCGCTGGGGTACATTCCCTTCCGTTAGTGCCGGTTGGAACATTTCTGAGGAATCCTGGTTCAATAAGAATACGATTAACTATTTGAAGTTACGCGGTTCGATTGGGCAGTTGGGCAACGAACGTCTTGTTGATAAAGATGGTAACCCGATTGAATTCCCCTACCAGGCCAAGTTGATTTTCGGCACCGGTTTTCTTCCCAACTCCACCACCGGCTTGGCTGATGTGGTACAAACCGCTTATCAGATGGACTATGCGTTCAAGACCATCACTTGGGAAACGACCACTACCTATGGCATTGGTGCAGACTTTGGCTTGTTGAACAATAGACTGCGTGGTGCGGCCGATTACTACTATAAGAAAACGACTGATATGTTGATGGAAGTGGGTTTCCCCTCTTACTTTGGCTATAACGCACCGCAGAACAATGCGGCGGATATGCATACAAAGGGTTGGGATTTGGAACTCTCCTGGAGTGACCAAGTGAACGATTTCCGCTATGGCGCCAGCTTCAATATTTCGGACTATCGTTCAAAAATGGGTTATATGGCCGACCGTCAAAAGATAGATGGTAACCAAATTACAGAAAAGGGTTCACATTATAACGAATGGTATGGTTACAAGAGCCTGGGTATTATTCTGAACGACGCAGCCATGGTTGACGCAGACGGTAAGCCGATTGCTGTCTTGACCAACAACGATAAAGCTGGTAATATTCGCTACCTGGATGTCGATGGTGATGGTAAAATTACGGCTACCAACGACCGCGTATATTTGGGTAACTCATTACCGGAATTGCAGTATGGCGGATCTATCTGGGCAGAGTGGAAGAATTTCGATTTCAACCTGTCACTCCAGGGTATTGGCCATCAGCTTAAATACTGGTCATGGCCGGGCACTCCGTTCAATTATCAAGCCTATGCTGCTCCGTTTAACCTGATCGAAAGCCACTGGAGCCCGACGGCTACAGACGAAGAAAATGCAAAGGCAAAATATCCCAAATTGACGACCAATGGTACGAATATTTATGCCGGTAGTGACTTCTACCTCTTCAATGGCGCCTATATGCGTATAAAGAATATCACGTTAGGCTATACCATTCCGTCGAGTATTACGAAGAAGTTCTATGTCAACAAGTTGAGGGTTTATTTCAGCGCGAACGACCTTCCTGCTTTCTCTAAATATCCGAGTGGATTTGATCCGGAGTGGAATCGTAGTGACGACCTCATCACGTCTTCTTATATTTTTGGTCTGAATGTATCATTTTAATTAAAGCATCTTGTTATGAACAAAATATGTAAATATCTATTTACCGGAATGGTGGCACTGGGCATGGCCTCTTGTGCCGACCTCGACCTGAATCCGTTAGCAGAAGGATCGAGCGAGAACTGGTATCATGATGAAACAGAAATCGAAATGTCGCTCAACGACCTGTGGCGACCGGACTTTTTCGCTATCGATGGCCTCGAATGGGATGATGACCTGTTAAACCGTGATGGTTCCAACGAATTTACGATTGGAACGCTGACTTCTCAATCGGGTACTGTTTCAGGCCGCTGGTCAGCTCTTTACAAAGCTATTGCCCGTGCAACCAAAGTGATCCAGTCGTTAGAAAACGGAATGGCAACCGGTGTAAGTGAGGTCAAAGTCAACCAATATAAAGGAGAAGCCTATTATATGATCGGATTTTCCTATGGCGAGTTAGCGACCTATTGGGGAGACTGTGTGATAAATAATGGGATGACATTGGATGAAGCGTATGTCGCCGTCCGTTCGCCTAAAAGCGAAGTGCTGGCTTATGCCTACGAGTGTTTAGACAAGGCCGCAGGATATCTGCCCGATTCCTATAAGGGTCAGCAGCGTCCGACCAAAGGAGCCGCTCTCGGTATGAAAGCCCGCTTTGCTCTTTGCAACTCCGATTGGCAAAAAGCAGCTGATGCTGCTGAACAGTGTATGAACTTGGGCGTTTATAAGTTGCATGATAATTATCAGGACCTCTTCAAGGCAGACAGCTCACCTGAGTATATGTTCTACTTCAAAGGCGATTTGACCTTGAAAAAAGGCTATGGTCTTGCCGATAACGTTCGAAATTTTACACTTCGTAAAATAGGTGGAGTGGCTAACCGAAGCCCGTCGCTGGAATTGCTCTGTGCGTATACGTGTATCGACGGCCTGCCTATCGACAAGTCGCCGTTGTACAACCCGAAAGATCCCTTTAGCAACCGCGACCCGCGTCTGTCCATGAATATTCAACCGTTCAAGACGAAATACTCACCTGACTTTGCCGACTATGAACAGTCGAAAAAGGATGGTTCGTTCCCTGCAAAGTATCCTGACTATATTATGCTTGGATATGAATATAATCCCAATCCGTATGCCAATACAGTGTACGAAGTAGCTTCCGGTAAGATGGTGGTCAACACCGATGGTAAGGCGTCTAACCAACACTCGGCCTATAACGGTTTGATGATCCGTAAGTATGTGAAAGATAACTGGAAAGACTTCAATAACTATGGAGGTAAATCAGACAACTGTTATCCCTACCTGCGTTATGCAGAGATGTTGATGACGTATGCGGAAGCGAAAAACGAAATGGGCAATTGTACACAAGCGGATTTGGACAAAAGTATCAATCTGGTGCGTGAACGTGCCTACAAAGGTACTGGCATAGACTATCCGCGTGTAATGGCCGGATCACAAGCAGACTTGCGCAAGATTATCCGTATGGATCGCCGTGCCGAATTCCCCTTCGAAGGACTTCGTTTCCGTGACCTGCTGCGCTGGCGTATCGCTGAAAAGTCGCACAACAAGCCGATGTATTACCTGAATCGTGCCTGGTCGAACTCGGCCAGTTGGAATGGTAAGGTCGGTAGCGAGTCTAACATCTCGTTGTCTTCCGAATTCATGACGCTGTTGAAGAACTGGGATGAAGGTAACTTCCCTATCGGAGGTATCCCTGCCATCGACCAGGATGGCCTGCCTACGCTCGCTCCGATGGAAACAGCCGGCTATATCACTACGTTTTATAAGATGTCGTTCGATGCAAAGAAGAACTATCTGTGGCCGATCCCGGCTAACGATATTTTGGTCAATAGCAATTTGACACAGAACGAAGGCTATTAATCGGTAGAACCGATCTTTTTTACCTACCCCGGCTGTAACATCTGTTTGTCTGAAAGATTTACAGAGTACAACCGGGGTACTTTTAGTTAAATAACTATCTTTATGCCATCATCATAAAGAGTTTAAACGAATATACCATGATTACACGACGTGATTTTCTGAAAGTGACTGCAGCCGGCAGCACATTGGCCACATTAGGCAGCGTGACGGAAGCAAAAGCAGCTATGCAGACAGTTGTTCCCGACGAAAAGTTCTGCCATGAAGCCCCGCGTAAAATACCGGTGTTGGGCGAAGTAGACATTATAGTAGCAGGTGGTAGCTCGCGTGCCGTGGCTGCAGCCGTTGCCGCAGCGAAAGCCGGTAGCCGTGTGTACCTGGTCGGCTATATGCCTTACCTGGGTGAAGACATCTGCGGCTCACACCTGTACGAGCTGGAGGCGGGTGAAAAAACGCAAACAGCCCTTGCTCGCAAACTCTTCCCGGGTAAAAATTTCCCGACACCTCTTCATATAAAGAAAACCTTGGAAGACGAGCTGATCGACCATAACGTTCAGTTCCTTTACAGCAGTTATGTAACGAATGTCCTGACCGATGCGACGGGCAAACCCGCAGGTGTAGTGATCGCTAACCGTTCGGGCCGGCAGGTGATCCGTTGCAAAGCGGTGATCGATGCCACCCATAACGCCTCCGTCGCCGGCTTGTTCGGCGCAGAACGCAAACCGTTTACCGCCGGTACGCAGGAATTCTGTTATACAGTAGTCGGAAATGGAAAGAAAGAAGGGGCGGAAATCATCAAAGCCGAAGAATTAGCCCAACCGATCAAGGTAGGGGATAAGAACTACCCTGTCATCCGCTATACGTTCCGTCATTCGCTCAAAGACGATTCATACGCTTCATTGGCAGCAGCCGAACAAGTCATACGCAGCCTGACCTGGGACATTGAACAGGTAGATAGCTCCGATTTGCTTTGGTATACTCCCAAGCAGACGATCGTCAGTGAAAAGGCCTACGACGGGAATCCGGCTTCCCTGCGCAAGCTCCCGATGCAGGCTTTTAAATCCAAGAATATAGCTAACCTGTGGGTGCTCGGCCCTTGCTCCGAAATACCGCGGGACGTGGCAGCCAAAGTGATGCGTCCTGTCCCCGCTTTATTCATCGGTGAGATGATGGGCGAAGTGGTTGCCGGACAGGTAAAAGGAATCCCTGTGCCGACACAGGCCGCTATCCGCCAACCCAAAGTGAATGCCTCGAACTACGGACAAATTGGTGAACTGCTTTCGCCGTTGCGTCCATCGCTGGAAAATAAGTTCTTTGACGCGCAGGCAGGTGCACTCCCGATTATAGGCAGCTACGACGTAGTGGTGATGGGAGGCGGTACCGCCGGTGCTTCTGCCGGTATATCTGCGGCTAAACAGGGTGCCGATACATTGGTACTCGAATACCTGCACGGATTGGGAGGACTCGGTACGCTGGGCATGATCGGTGTTTACTGGGACGGTTTCCGGGGTGGATATACGGCACACATCGACAAAGAGGTGCTGGGAATGGCCCCGGAAGACCACCCGCGACAACCCAAAAAGGAAGGGCATTTCCCCGCCGACTGGAAGATGGAATGGTATCGCAAAGAATTATTGCAGTCGGGAGGTAAACTCTGGTTCGGCGTGATGGGGTGTGGTGTCCTGACGGAAGGCAGTCAGGTGAAAGGTGTGGTGGTAGCTACCCCGTTCGGTCGTGGCGTGATCCTGTCCAAAGTGGTGATCGACAGTACCGGAAGCGCGGATATTGCCATTGCCGCCGGTGCCGCGTTCGACTACACAGGTAAAAAGACAATCGCCGTACAAGGTGCGGGTACCGGTAAATGGGCGCCGGGCGATTACTACAACAACAACGACTGGCTGTTTGTCGACGATACGGACATCCTGGATGTATCGCGCGCATACATTCAATCCAAGGTAAAGCTCCGGGGACAATACGACCTGGTGAAAATACCCCAGACACGCGAACGCCGCCGGATCATCGGCGACTATATCGTCTCGGTCTACGACGTGATCAACCATCGCCGTTACCCCGACACCATTTCGTACCACAAAAGCTCGTTCGATACCCACGGTATGATAACCGACCCGTTCTTCCTGTTGAATCCGCCGGAAAAACGGCACATGATTTATGACGCGGACGTTCCCCTGCGCAGCCTTTTGCCCAAAGGACTGGAAGGTATCCTGACCACCGGGCTGGGAGCAAGCGCCCACCGCGATGCCATGCCGGTGATCCGTATGCAACCCTGTCTGCAAAACCAGGGATATGCCGTCGGTTACCTGTCTGCCTTGTGCGTCAAAGAAAACAAATCGCTCCGTAAGATAGATATCAAGAAGGTACAACGCCACCTGGTCAAGATGGGTAACCTGCCGGAACGCGTACTGACGGATAAAGAGTTCAAGGGCTTCAGCAACTCCGAAATGAAGGATGCAGTCGCCAGCGTGACAAACAATTATAAAGGGCTTGAAATCTTATTGACAGACCACGAACGTTGCATCCAGCTTGTCAATAAACAAATCGCACAAGCCACCCGGACGGAAGATAAAGTGATCCTCGCCAGCATCCTTTGTATGCTGGGACAAGGAAAGCAAGCGCCGGTACTGGCGGAAGCCATCCGCCAATTCAAGGAATGGGACGAAGGTTGGCACTACACCGGTATGGGACAGTTTGGTATGTGTCTGAGCCGGCTGGACGGTTTGATCACCGCCTTGGGAAATGCCCGCGATACGTCGACCCTGCCTGTTGTACTGGATAAGGCCGGCTTGCTCGAACCGGAAGATTACCTATCCCATTTCCGTGCCATTGCAACGGCTACGGAAGCCATCGGTAGCCGGGACGCAGTGCCTGTACTTGCCACCATGCTGACAACCCCCGGTGTACGTGGCCATTCGATCGGCTCCTACGACGAGGCACGCAGCAGCGCCGTTCCCGATCTGAACGACACTACCACCCGTAACCTCGCATTGAAAGAGCTGTATCTCGCCCGTGCGCTTTACCTCTGCGGTGATCAGGATGGTCTCGGAGAAGCAGTCCTCCGCCGGTATGCCGATGGCCTGCAAGCCCACTATGCCCGTTTCGCTAAGGAGATATTAAACGGATAATAGAGGTCCTCCCTCTCACAAGATGCGCCTTCAACTCCAACCGGAGTTGGAGGCGCAGTGCTTTCAAACTCAACGAAATTTGAAAGCGGCGGTGAATGCCCGGTCACGGGCATCGTGTTCGTAGCCGTGGGTGCAAGCCCACGGACAGGAGGATGGGTGATGTTTATGCGCCGCGTCAGCGCCGCCGTA
>JAVBUR010000070.1:0-13595 GCA_031555145.1 Tannerellaceae bacterium
TAAGTAAGACGCAGCATGGCAATAGGAAATAATCCGAATTCCCCCCGCCAAAAGATGATCAACCTGATGTATCTGGTGTTCATCGCGATGATGGCGCTCAATGTCTCCTCGGAGGTATTGGACGGATTCGAACTGGTGGAAGGCAGCTTGCGGACGTCGATCGACAACTCGGCGCACCGTAACAACCTCGTCTCGGGTGAAATGGATGCATACTACCAGATCAATCCCGACAAAGTCAGGGAATGGTACGAAAAGAAGAACGTGGCCAAACAGGCTTCCGACAGCCTCTACAACTACATACAGGAGCTGAAGATCCGTATCGTGCAGAAAGCTGACGGCGAAAACGGCGATGTGCTGAACATCGAGCATAAAGAAGACCTCGAATCCGCCTCCAGTGTCATGCTGGCGCCGGTCGTGGGCGAAGGGAAGAAGCTCCGCGAATCGATCGACCGCTACCGTCTCCTGATGGGCGATATGATACAAGACTCGGTCAAGACGCGCATCCTCGAAGAGACACTGACGACGAAGCCGCCCCGCAAAGCCGGTATCAATACCCGCACGTGGGAAGAAGCCTTGTTTGAGAATATGCCCGTAGCGGCAGCCGTTACCCTGCTCACCAAGCTACAGAGCGACGTCCGTTATACCGAAGGTGAAGTACTGAATAACCTGCTGAACAGCGTCGATGTGGGCGACTATCGTGTCAACCAGATCACCGCACAAGTCGTTCCCGAAAGCCAGATCGTGATGCGCGGCAGCCAGTACCGGGCGAATATCGTCCTCTCGGCAGTCGACTCTACGAAACGTCCGACTGTCTTCGTGAACGGACAGCAACTACCGGCCGAGAACCGTGGCCTGTTTACCCTCAACACCGGCGCCGTAGGCACTTTCCCACTGAAGGGGTATATCGAAATGCCGAATGCCGATGGATCCATGCTTCGTCGTGATTTCGAAACACAATACTTCGTTACCGAACCGAGTGCCACTGTAGCACCCACGCTGATGAATGTGCTCTATGCCGGCTACAACAACCCGCTCAGCATTGCCGTACCAGGCACTCCAAGCAGCAACATAACGGCGACCATCACCAATGGTACGCTCACCCGTACCGGAGATATCTGGAACGCCCGCGTCAACACGGTGGGACAAAACGCCGTTGTATCCGTGCAAGCCCGTATGGCCGACGGCCGGACAGTGGAAATGGCCAAGACGACATTCCGCGTACGTAAGTTACCCGATCCGCTGCCCTATATCGAATTCAAGGAAGCCAGCGGTAACATGCGCCGGTTCAAAGGCGGTGTGATCGCCAAGCGCAACCTGCTCGAAGCCGGCGGTGTGATGGCGGCTATCGACGATGATATCCTGGATGTGGAGTTCTCGGTGATCCGTTTTACACTCACCTACTACGACTCGTTCGGCAACGCCCAGCGGGAAGTGACCGAAGGATCACGCTTCTCCGAACGCCAGCGCAATTACATTTCCAACCTCGCCCGTGGCAAGGATATCCTCATCACCGGCGTGATCGCCAAAGGCCCGGATGGCATCGAACGCTCGATACCCCCTATTCAAATGACAGTAAACTAAGCATCCAGATATGAAACGCTTGTATTATATAGTAACACTCCTTTGCCTCCTGCTGACGGTAGGAAGCGCGTATGCCCAGGTAAACACTCCGGACAATCTTCAGCAACGCCGTGGCCCGGAAGCCTCACGCGGCGCCCGCGAGCAGGAGAAAAAAGATAAAGACGGCATGCCCGACCTTACCGTCCGCGCCCAAGATATGAACAATCGCATGACGCAGGAGATCGGTAACGCCCGTTGGATGCGCGTCATCTACCGTGAGATTGATCTGTCGAAGGAGAAGAACGCCCCGCTCTACTACCCTACCCGTCCGCTGAACGGCACGATGAACCTGTTCACGACCATCTTCCGGCTGATGAGCGAAGGGAAACTGACGGCTTACGAGTATATCCCCGACTATGAAGTATTCGACGACGAACATATCGTGAAATTCAAAGACGTGCTCGAACGCGCCTATATTTACTACGAAGAAGTACCCGGCCGTGCCGGCGAAGCCCCCTCGTATATCATTAACGAGAGCGATATCCCTGCCGCCGATGTGCAGGCCTATTACGTAAAGGAAGCCTGGTATTTCGACCAGAACAACTCTGTCTTCGACGTCAAAACACTGGCTCTCTGCCCCATCATGACCACAACGGATGATTACGGCACCCCGAGCACCATGGCCCTTTTCTGGCTGCCTTACGAGAACATCCGCCCGTATATCAACAGCACCTTCATTATGACCTCCAGCATCAACAATGCGAAGACCTTTACGCTCGACGACTACTTCCGCCGCCGTATGTTCGAAGGAGAGATCATCAAGACGGAAAACCTGATGAACAAGACGATGGTACAAATGTATCCCGAAGCGGATTCCCTGCAGGTCGCCCAAAAACAGATCGAAACACAGCTCACCTCCTTTGAGAAGTCACTCTGGTTGCAACCCGATACCACCACGGTAGCCGATGGTAAAGACGCCAAGAAGTCGACCAAAGCGGCCACTACCTCCGTCCGTGGCACCAAGACCACGAACACCAAGGCAACCACCGCCAAGCAGTCTGCACCCAAAGCACAGAAATCCGCTGCTCCCACCCGTAGCGTGCGCCGCACAAGGTAGTATGCCCGGTATCACTCCGGCCCCAGGTCATTTGGGAATAACGATCCGGCAGGAAAGGGGATGTTTGAGGTGGGCGGAGGAATGGTAATAGGCTTCAGCCGCTCCAATCTTGAGTTTGGCGCGAATTTTAACGGGAACATGATTGTCGTCGTCGCCGATCCAGATCTCGACGGATTCTTTGCTTTGGGTGAATGATTCGTCGTAGACGTCGAGCACGAAGAGGCGGGTTTTGAATTTGGCGCCGCCGCGTTCAAGCACCTGCTGTCCCTTATAGCGATAACTGACGTTGATCATATCCCGGCCCATCGCTACGTTGGAGTATACCTCGTCACCGATATGCATATTCGTCCAGTCAATCGAACGGATAAAGGTAAGTGAGCCCAGCAGGTCGAAGATACACTTCTCACCAACCATGATCGAATCGAGTTTAATGGTGGAGATCGAACGACGGAAACTGTGGACGGCCGGTTTGCCCTCCTTTGTTATAAACGTCAGCCGGTCGAGTTGGTAATAGCCACCTTCGTTGGTACGTTTCTCGCTGAAGAGGAGTGTCGGTTTGGTGTGGGAGAAATAGGTATCGATCGTATCGTGGACGGAGAAGAATTTATCGACCATCCCGGCGCTGTTGGCTAGCAGGCGGTAGCGCCAGGCGTTGCGTCCGTCATAGGTCGACTTGGTCATCACGGCTTTGGCCATCCCGGCTTTCGGCATCAGGATGCCCCATTTGAAATAGACCTCGTAGTTGATCTCTTCTTTCTCCACAAAGAATTCCGACGGCAGCGCACATTGCGCCCGAACTATCTGGGCGAAACAAACGAGTAACAAGATGAGGGGAAGTATCCGCTTCGGGTTAGAACGGCATACCTGAGCCGCTACGGCCTGACGAACCCCTGGAAGATGACTGACGTCCTTCATTGCGATAATCTCTTTGTTTTTTGGTAGCCTCTTTGGGCTTATTTTTTGTTATTTCCAACGGTTTCTGCCGGTTGAGCGGCTGTGCTTTGACATCCCAGGGAATAGATTCTTCCACATCCCAGTTCTGCATCACGTTGTAGAGTTTGGAAGAGTAATATACATCTTCGGGTTGCTGCTTATCGGCATAATTACCGGTGTCCCATTTCCCGTTGCCATTCACGTCGACGACCAAACGGGCATAGTACTTATCCGGCTTCAGGTCCATAAAAAGGGCGCCTCCGTCCCTGACGGGTGAGCGACGGACAGGCAGATCGGTCGAGTTGAGCAATTCCACATACGCCGTCGTGTCTACCCCGGCGATGGTGATGAACAGGTTGCCATAGTCTTCTTTCTTCTTTACGTTGAAGGTACCTGAGTACTTGTCGTTCCATTTGCCGTAAGTGCTGAAGATGGTGGCCGAGTCGATTTCCAACTGGTAGGCTTCGCCATAGTTCCAGGGACGCGACAGGTAGTAACGCAACGTATTCGCACTGTCGGGCAAGAGTTCAAATTCAACCGGGTTCCAGAGCGTATCGACCTTCTGACTGAGGACTATCTTTTCCCGGAACTCTTCCAGCACCGGTTCGCCAAACGTGACGAACACCGTATCATACGTATTGATCGACCCCGACGCACTGATAGTCATCGGAAGGAAGTCGATCTTCGGTTTGTCATCTTCTTCGCCTTTCTTCGGCTTCTTGGCAGGAGGTTGGCGCTTGGTGGCGAGGAAGAGGGTATCGGTCTGCGGTTGCAGGATGTTCAGGGAGTCGGTACGCGGATACGTGATCTCGAGCGAAAGGGTATCCCGCTCATACACCTGCGGATCGGTGATCCAGAAATGGATGGTCTTGCCTTCTTCTTCGGTCTGCACGAAATACCACGGTTCCTCAATCGGCTCGGTGACGAACAGGATAGGCAACGGAATGGTATCGGGCACGGCATTGAAACGGAAGGTGAATTTATTCGCCTGGCTGCGTTCGGGACGGAGCATATACTGCCGCTCAAACTTTTCCTTGAACAGACGGAGCGTGATATCGTCGGGCATAAAACGCGTATAGCCGACCGTACGGACGGTATCGATCGTCAGGCTGTCTTTCCAGGTGGTATCCTGCCTGCTGGTGAACTCAAACGTAGGAATGATCAACGAATCGCAGAAGGCGATGTCTTCACCCGGCTGGTCGAATTTATAGTCGCGGTTCACGTCGTTCAACGCAAAGATGCGGTATGAACCGGCAGAGATGTTACGGATGGTGAACTGTCCCTTGTCGTTCGTTCGCGAGGTACGGACAAACGGCAGACGGACAAACGCTGTGTCGTCGAGGTTGCTGTGCAGGCCGACTGTGATACCGGGCATCGGCTCCAGGTTCTCAGCGTTCAGCAAGACACCCGATACGGCCAACGAGTCGATCACTTCACCGGTAGAAAAGGCGAACGAGAAATTCTCCAACACATTCTTCTCATTATTATCGGAGATAGAGTTGGTGAAGTCGATCGTATAGGTGGTATTCAGTTGCAGGGAGTCTTTCAATTCGATCGACACCTCCTTACCTCCGGCGCGGATAATGGGAAGTTCCATCTGGGGCGGCGTAATGATCACGTTCTCCGATGGCTTCTCGAGTTGGATCAGTTCGTCGAAGAGGAGCTTGATCTTCTTCGACTTGAAGTTTGTCTGATTCGGGGAAGGGGTACTACCCAGGAACTTGGGCGGTGCTTCATCATACGGCCCGCCGTTAGGCGTACCGACACTGGCGCATGAATAGAGGATGGCCAGCAGTAGTCCGCTGCCCAAACCGGTTAATGCACGTTTACTAAATGCCTTCTTCATTCGTCTTCGTTCTTCCTGCGAGAGGGCAAAAGTAGGGAAAAATCCGGCAATTCACAGCGTATCAACCGCTAATTAATCAATCTTTGCATTTACAGGGGCGGTTATTCAGCCAATCCTCTTTTCAACAGGCGGAAGCCGATGCGGCAGTAAATGCATTTCTTTGGATCGCAATAGCCTGTTTTGAGTTGGATCAACGCTTGCGAATCGCCAGCCGTCTGCACACCGACACCCGCTTGCGAGAAGAGGGTGACGATATGGTTGCGCTCTGCCGGCAGGCTTTCCAGCAGTTGCAGGGCCCGTTCGCAACAGTCGGATTGGTGGTTATGTTCACCCCAGGCAAAGAGCAGGGGGATGACGGCGTTGATCAGCAGGATGCGGATGGCATAGTCGCCGACAGGCTTTTCCTTGGCAGGCGACAACTGTCCGAAATGGTAATGGGTCGTCCAATAGACCGAAGGCTGGAGTTGGAAATAGTCGTGTATCTGGCGGGCAGACTCCGTCTCACGGATAACGGAGAAGAGCGTATCATACCGTGTCCAGATAGCCGCCAGTTGAGCCAGTTTCAGTTGCGGGCAGGCGCCCGGTCGCATCCGCAGCCGCTTGAATAGCGAGTCGTCGAGCGGGTGCAGTTGGTATTTGTTCCGGAGAAAGGCGTATTCCTGTTGGAGCCGCCGGTAGTAGGGACACATATCCGCTTCGTCCAGCATACCCGCCTGCCCGAACAGCAGGGCTTCGACCTGCGACGGATTACCGCGTTGCTTGCGGATGCAGCGCAACGGAAGACTGTTGGCAAGACGTTCGAAGATATCATTATTTACCCCCATCCCGAAACTACGGGTAAGCAAGACGTAGAAGACTTCGTTCCAGTCGCCCTGGTAACGGTCGAGCATCCGGCCGATGTCCTGCACTTTCCGTTCGAGCCGTTCGCTGAGTAGCGTACCCATCCACGCCGTCAGGTGGATAGGATCGACCTGACGGATAAACGGCAGGCAGGGCAGACCTTTGTTCTGATACAACAGCCATTCCATATTCCGGCGGATCCGGGACGGGACGGGCAACACCACCTGCGGAATCACTTCACCATTCGGACGGTAGACGTCCATGTCGTTGACTTCCGTTACATGGAGGATGACAGTATCATACGCCCGGTTCGTGTCATGCCCGTGCTGCTTCCAGTCGGAGGCCTTCCGGTGTATTTCCACATTACCGGCCCATAGGGTGGCGCCAATGCGGATCTTAGCATTGAAGAAGTCGGGGCCTGCGTCGGTATGCGACGTGCCGGGATCGATTACAGTGACTGGGAGACCCATAGTCGTAGTTAATTGGTTGTCCGGATACAGTCTGTATTTCCAGACATAATGCAATAAGCGTTCCATACGATTTGTGCACAGTTAAGATTATTTCCGCAAATCTACTGCATTTTCGGCGTATATCCACGTATAAGTACGTATATTTGCACGTTATAAATAGGATTTAGGTATGAAAATTGCATTAGTCGGCTACGGCAAGATGGGTAAGACAATCGAACAGATTGCACTGAGCAGAGGGCATGAAATAGTAAGTATCATTGATATCAACAACCTGGACGACTTCACGTCCGACGCTTTCCGCAGTGCGGATGTGGCGATCGAATTCACAGTTCCGGCCATCGCTTTCGACAACTATATGAAATGCTTTGCCGCCGGTGTACCGGTGGTATCAGGAACAACCGGTTGGCTCGACCGTATCGGCGAGATCAAAGCCAAGTGCACCGACGAAGGAAAGACCTTCTTCTACGCCTCCAACTTCAGCATCGGTGTGAATATCTTCTTTGCACTGAACAAATACCTGGCCAGGATGATGAACGGCTTCCCCAACTACGACGTCCGGATGGAAGAAACCCACCATATCCATAAACTCGACGCCCCGAGCGGTACAGCCATCACCCTGGCCGAAGGCATCCTGGGAGAGATTGAACGCAAAGACGGCTGGACACTGGAATCAGCCGAACAGCCGACCGACCTCCCGATCCACGCCATCCGTGAAGGCGAGGTACCGGGCATCCACGAGATCATCTACGAATCGGAAGACGATTATATCCGCATCAAGCACGACGCCAAAAGTCGCCGTGGTTTTGCCATGGGCGCCGTACTGGCTGCCGAATTCACCGCCGGGAAGAAGGGATTCCTCGGCATGGAAGATATGTTACAATTCTAATCCTTATATACAAGTAAGACATGAAGAAGTTCGCGAAGAAGCAATGGATCAAGTTCGGTATTGCCGCCGTGTTATACAGTCTGTTCGCACTTTGGATGCAGAATGCCTGGTTACTCCTCGGCCTCATCGTGCTGGTAGATATATACCTCACCAAATTCATTCCCTGGGGAGGCTGGAAGAAATCGAAGAATCCGGCTGTGCGGAACGTGCTCGAATGGGTAGACGATATCCTGTTTGCCTTGATAGCAGTGTACCTGATCAACCTGTTCGTGTTCCAGAACTACCAGATCCCCAGTTCGTCGCTTGAGAAGTCGCTGCTGGTGGGCGACTACCTGTTTGTGAGCAAACTGAGCTATGGTCCCCGCGTGCCGAATACCCCGATTTCCTTCCCGTTGGTACAGAATACGTTCCCGATCCTCGACTGCAAGTCATACCTCGACTGGCCTGAATGGGGATACAAACGTGTGGCCGGCCTCGGTAAGGTAAAGCGAAACGATATCGTGGTGTTCAACTTCCCCGCCGGCGACACGGTGGCGCTGAAGGTGCAGAACCCGGACTATTACCAACTCGTCCAACAATATGGGCGCGAAGGCATCCGGCTGAACAAAGCCACCTTTGGCGATGTGATCTATCGCCCGGTCGATAAGCGCGAGAACTACGTGAAACGTTGTATCGGTATGCCCGGAGACATGCTGGAAGTACGCGACAACCAGGTATATCTCAATGGAAAAGCCGCCGAAAATCCGGAGAATATGCAGTTCGGTTATCTGGTGGAAGTCAGTTCTCCGTTTTCGGAAGAACAATTCCGCCTGCTGAACGTGAGCAAGGGCGAAGATCGTATGATTGTTTCCTCCGGAGGTACGGATGAAACCGGCCTGTCGGCTTTCCTCGGATTCCCGGCGGATGCGAACGGCAATTATAACATGATCTATAGGCTGCCACTCACGCAAAAAGCGTTGGAAGTGGCGCGCAAACTCCCCAACGTACGGAACGTAGTGATAGAGCCTGACAAACTGTATGGCGGTGGTATCTTCTACCCGGCAGACTATCAGACCGGATGGACACGCGACAATTACGGCCCCATCTGGATACCGAACAAAGGGGCTACCATCGAACTGACGGAACGTAACCTGGGCCTTTACCATCGCTGCATCAAGAACTACGAGAACAATACCCTGGAAGTGAAGGATGGAACCGTCTTCATCAACGGACAGCCGGCTACCTCCTATACCTTCCAATACGATTACTACTGGATGATGGGCGACAACCGCCACCGCAGCGCCGACAGCCGCTCGTGGGGCTTCGTGCCCGAAGACCATGTAGTGGGCAAACCGATCCTGATCTGGCTCTCGCTGGATAAAGACCGCAGCCTGTTTGACGGAGGTATCCGCTGGGGACGTATGTTCCGCATGGTGCACGGGGGTGAATAACGAACCACCCCTCTGCTGATGCAACCCGCCACCCTATCCACCGCCTATCTGGCGCCGGTGCAGTATTATTGCAAGCTCTTCCAATACCCGAAAGTGCGGATCGAGACGTGCGAGAACTTCCTCAAACAGACCTACCGCAACCGCTGCACCATCGCCACGGCCAACGGGCCGTTGTCGCTCTCGGTGCCCATTGTCAAGCCCGATACGCTGAAGTGCCTGACCAAGGATATCCGTATCTCCGACCACGGCAACTGGCGACACCTGCACTGGAACGCCCTGGTGTCGGCCTACCACATGAGCCCGTTCTTCCTGTATTATGCCGATGACTTCGCCCCGCTCTACGAACAGAAATACACCTTCCTCTTCGACTATAACGAAGCCTTGCGCACACTCGTCTGCGGCCTGCTCGACCTATCGGTCACCGTCAGCTATACCGACAGCTACGAGCCCACCGTTGCAAACGACTTCCGCGAAGCCATCCGCCCCAAACACGAGGGCGAGGATGAATCGTTTCATCCCCGCCCCTATTATCAGGTATTTCAGGATCGTTACGGCTTCCTGCCCAACCTGAGTATCGTCGACCTGCTGTTCAATATGGGTCCCGAAGGCCTGTTGGTGATCCGCGATTCAATTACTCATCCGCTTTAGTAGTTCGGACAAGGAAGCTTTGGCATCGCCCAGCATCAGGGTGACCCTGTCTTTCATTTCATACAGGGGGTTCGGCACACCGGCATAGCCCGGATTCATATCGAAGTTACAGATGATGATATGGGTAGCCTGATCCACGTTCAGCACAGGCATACCGTAGATAGGCGTACCGACGGCATCACGGGCGGCAGGGTTCAGTACGTCGTTCGCACCGATGACTACCACTACGTCGGCATCGGCGAATTCATCGTTGATACGGTCCATTTCATACAACTGGTCGTAGGCGACATCGGCTTCGGCGAGTAGCACATTCATGTGTCCCGGCATACGGCCGGCCACCGGGTGGATAGCATACTTCACTTCCGTGCCCTGCGCCTCCAACTTGTCGGCAAGCTGACGTACCTGGTGTTGCGCCTGTGCCAACGCCATACCATAGCCCGGGACGATAATCGCCCGTTGGGCGGTTCGCAGGATATGGCCGGTATCGAGGGAGGTATCTGCGGTAGTTGCCTCGGATGTATCTGAAGTCGTATCTGTTGCTGTAGCCGACGGCGCTTCCGTACGATCCATTTCCTGCATCACACGGGCAAGCGATTCTTTGGCATCGCCCAGCAGCAGGGTCACCTTCTCCTTCATTTCATACAGGGGGTTCGGCACACCGGCATAACCCGGCTTCAGGTCGAAGTTGCAGATGATGGTGTGTTTGGTCTGATCCACATTCAACACAGGCATACCGTAGATCGGTGTACCGACAGCATCACGGGCAGCAGGGTTCAGCACGTCGTTCGCACCGATAACGATCGCTACGTCTGTATCGGCAAACTCGTCGTTGACGCTGTCCATCTCATACAGTTGGTCGTAAGCGACGTCGGCTTCGGCCAGTAGCACATTCATATGCCCCGGCATGCGGCCGGCGACGGGATGGATGGCGTATTTCACTTCCGTTCCCTGTGCTTCGAGTTTATCGGCAAGCTGGCGTACCTGATGTTGTGCCTGTGCCAGCGCCATCCCATAACCGGGGACGATAATCGCCCGCCGGGCCGTTTGCAGGATCGTGGCTAACGAGGCTTCTTTATTGGAGGATACTTCGACAGGTATTTCTTGCGAGGTTGACTCTTCGGCTTCCTTTACCGGAATTACCGGAGTGGGTTCTGTAGTCGAAGCAGGACTTGACCCGGTAACCGGCGACGCTTCTACAGATGTCTTTCCGGTCAGGATCACCATCAGGCTGCGGTTCATCGCCCGGCACATGATCTGTGTCAGTAGTAAGCCCGACGATCCGACAATTCCCCCAATCGATACCACCAGCAAGTCGCCGATAGCCATACCGGCAATCGCTGCTGCAATCCCCGCAAGGGAAGTAAGCAGCGAGATGGTGATCGGCATATCCGCCCCACCTACCCGGATCGCAAACGCATATCCGAACAGCGAACCGGCCACTACACCCAACGCCAAGATAAAGGATGTATCCGATACGATACCGAAGTCTTTCCCGATAAAGAAGGAAAAAACCACAGCTGCCAAAGAGGCGACAATCAGCACCATCGTGATCCATTCATGATGCTTCCAGACGACCGGTTTCTGCGGAAGCAGCCGGTGCAGCTTACCCGCCGCCACCATACTGCCTACGAACGTGACCATCCCGACCACCACCGCCAGCGTAGCTGTCACATTGACAAACACCGGGTAGTCAGACACCTTCACCCCGATCTGTACCAACGTCAATGCGCCCACCAGTGCGCCGGCCAAACCACCCAAGCCGTTCAGCATCGCCACCGTCTGGGGCATCTGCATCATCTGTACCTTATAGGCCAGGTAGGCACCGATCAGGCTACCGACCAGGATAAAGGCATAAATCGCAGTCACCTCAAAGATCCCGTAATATACTAATGTAACCACACATCCCGCCAGAAGGCAGAACGAAAGCAACCCGTTACCCCGGACGGCGGTCGTCACCTTGCTCATCATCGCTATTCCCCAGAGGGAGAGCAGCGAGAGGATGGCGCACACGATATAATACACTGTTTCCGTCATCATTGCTCCGTCTTCTTTTTCTTGGGATTAAACATCTTCAGCATCCGGTGCGTTACGCCAAACCCGGCCACGACATTGACCGTAGCCAGAACGATCGCCAAACCGCCTACCACCTGCCCGATCAGCAGACCGGCGCCGCCAGCCTGGTACGAATACCCGACCGTGATCACGGCGCCCAACAGACAGACGCCCGCCAGGGCATTCATCCCCGTCATCAGCGGCGTATGCAACAGGCTCGGTACATTCTTGATAATCAAATAGCCCACAATGGATGATACGGCAAAGATCAGTATCAGATAAATCGGATTCATGGGTGTGTCAGTGTTTGTTCATGGCTTCCAACGCCCCGGTATGTACTACTTTGCCATCGATGGATACGAGGATCGATTGTACGATCTCGTCCGACATATCGAGGGTGATCCGTCCGTCTTTCGTCAGATAGGTCACCAGGTTATAGACGTTGTTGGAGAACATCCAGGTCGAACTGGTCGGCAGCATACCCGGGATATTCTTGATGCCGATCAGGGTGACGCCATGCTTCACTTCGGTCGTTCCCGACGGGGTGATGGCACAGTTACCGCCCTGGTCGATAGAGATATCCACGATGACCGAGCCGTGGCGCATCTCTTTCACCATCTCTTCGGTGATCAGCACCGGAGCGATCTTGCCCGGCACCAATGCGCTGAGGAAGATGATGTCCATATCTTTGATTACTTCACGCAACTTCGTACGTTCCTTCTCTAACCATTCTTCCGACAGTTCGTTGGCATAACCACCGGTGGCGATGGCCAGTTCGGCGGGTACACCGGTGTCGATCACCTTGGCGCCGAGGCTTTGTGCCTGTTCAAGGGCAGCAGGACGGATATCGGTCGCATACGTGATCGCTCCCAACCGTTTGGCGGTAGCCAATGCCTGCAAGCCGCCCACACCGACGCCAATTACCAGCGCCTTCGCCGGTTGCACGGAACCAACGGCGGTAAACAAGGGAGGAACGAACTTCGGCATCGCATTCGTTGCCAGCAGGATTCCTTTGTAGCCGGCGCAGGTGCTCATCGATGTCAATGCGTCCATATTCTGCGCCCGGGAAATACGGGGAACGCCGTCGAGCGTCAGACTGATCACACCCTTGGCAGCCAGCTGCCGCACCATCTCATGGTTCACCGGAGAAGCCGGATGGATAAAGGTAATCAGGTATTGCCCGGCATGCATCAGATCGACTTCATGCGTATCGAGGGTGGTATTAAACTGAGGCTCTTTCACCTTCAGAATCAGTTCGGCCTTCTCAAACAACTCCTTCACCGAAGTCATCATCTGCGCACCCGCCTGGATGTATTCTTCATCGAAGTAGAAAGACCCTTCTCCTGCTTTTTGTTCCACTAAAACGGTGGCGCCACCTGCGACGTACTTCTTTACAATCTCCGGACTGGCAGCCACGCGCGCCTCGCCTGGCATAATCTCTTTAGGAATTCCAATAATCATAATGTTAGTATTTTTAAGAGGTTCACATTGATTTCAAGACATCACACAACCGTATTCGCGTATTCCTTCTGCATATCGGTTACAAATTGCTCCAAATGTAGTAACAAATCCAATACCTGATACCTTTCCGGTTTTATTTCTTTTGGAGCCCAAAGAATAAAGCGTTGAGATCTTCAGATTCAATAAGTTGAAGGTGGCGGACATTCAAATGCAACGATATTTGAATCTTTTGCTGGTGTGTTTTGGCATCCAACTCATCCTCAGGAGCGTAGCGACGTTTCCCCTCTTGAGCTACTCTCTATACACATCTTTTGACTAGCTTTAGAGTGCATGCCCCGTCAGGGGTATCGTG
>JAVBUR010000098.1:0-23560 GCA_031555145.1 Tannerellaceae bacterium
TCTGATTGAGAGCGGATTGGATGCGTGACAGATACCCGTGACAGATCCGTTTTCAGGACAATTTGCTGTCACATCTGTCACACGGGGCATCAAAAGAAAGACGATGGTGCCGTAAGAGTTTCAGTAGGATGAAACTTTCAGTTTCAATAGGTGAAACAGACAGTTTCAATAGGTGAAACAAACAGTTTCATCCTAATGAAACTATTGCTGGTAGCCGTGTCGTTGCAAATAGCTTCAGATTCGGACAGATATGAAGAAGCGCTATATGAAAAAAGGGAGTTGCGCTGCTGCTCTTAGTTAAACCGCGAGCGTTCCCAGGTATAGACTTTGGGGGAATCTTTCAGGAAAGGGGTGAGTTTGGAACGGTCGTCGCTATTGAGGTAGAGCGGCGTGGTATAAGTGGCGGACAGGGTGGTTTTTTCCGGGCTTAGTTGGTAATGAAAGAGGTGCATATCCAGCCGAGAGGAGGCATCGAGGTAGGCGTCCGACGATTTGTCGGCATTGGCTTTGAGGAACCATTCGGCGGTGACGGGGTCAAACAGGTCGCTGGCCGGAAGGGGCTTCCAATCGGTGGTGAAGAAATCGACAAAACTGTCGGCAACAGGGCCGCTAACGGTCGATACCATACAGATGATATGGGTGTCGTTGACCAGCGGGAGGAGTTTCATTTCCAAGGTGCTGCGCTCGGTTGTTTGTACCAGGACATAGTCGGCAGTCAGCTGCTTCAGCACGGAGACACCGTTCATATTGTTCTGCAAACGGGCTTCCTTCCCCGATTTGTAGAGGTCGATCAGGTCTTTGCGCCAGGCATTTTCCAACTGGGGGACATACAGGTCGGGCATATCGGCAAAGACTGAATCCATCGTCTGTGCCTGGACAGACGGAAGGAGGAAGCAGCAGACAAGGAAAAGTATATAGACACGTTTCATATGCATAATTGTTTATTTCGTCCCCAAATATATGAATATCATTCCTAATAACACCAGAAAGAGGTCGATCGCCTTGTTCTTTAAGTTTTTTTCATGGAAGAAGAGTGCTCCGGCGACGAAAGTAACCAGCACATTGCTGCGGCGGATCATCGACACAATGGAGATCATCGAATCCGGGAAGCTCAGCGCATAGAAGTAAATCCAGTCGGCCAGGATCAGAAAAATGGAAATAAAGACAATATTCCAGTGCCAGGTGAACGGTGTGCTGTGCTTGCGTCGCGGATACCAGAGGAAGAGCAGGATAAACGCCATCATCACACATTGATAGACATTGAACCATACCTGCACGGTCATCACATCGAGGCTTTTCATCAGGTGCTTGTCGTACAGGCCGCTCATGGAACCGGTAATCACTGACATGACGGTGAAGAATATCCATTTGTTGTGCGCAAAACGGATGCCTTCCTTGCGCCCCGAGGTGGAAAGGAGATAGAAAGAGGCTATGGCGAGCAGGACACCAATCCATTGGAACGTATTCAGTTGTTCGCCGAAGATCAGCATGGCGCCGACCAGTGTCATAATGGGTTGCGTGGCTTTGATCGGCCCCGTGATGGTGAGTGGCAGGTGCTTAATGCCGAAGTAGCCGAACAGCCACGACGAAAGTACGATCACCGCCTTTAGGAATACCGCCGCATGTACTTCCCAGGACACACGGGGCAGATAGAACATCGTTCCGTCCAGCACCGTCGTCCCATACGACAACACAATGAAGGGTAGCAGGATCAGACTGCTGAAAAACGTATTCAAAAACAGCACCGGGATGACGGCATTCCCCGTCAGCGATATCTTTTTGTTTACATCATAGCATCCCAGCAGGAAGGCCGAAGCAAAGGCTAACAGTACCCACATGGCTTACACTTCATTGATCATAAAAACGGATGCGGGATACTGCACGTCAGCCAGGAAGAGGGCGTGTCCAGGCACGGAGGTACCGGCAGAGCAACGGTCTTTGGCATCGAGCACGCGGCGGAATCCATCGATCGTCAGTTTACCGCGTCCCACTTCGAGCAGGGTACCGACAATGGCACGTACCATATTCCGCAGGAAACGGTCGGCAGTGACGGTGAATACCCACACGTCGCCCTCATGCTTCCAGCCGGCGTGGGTGATGCGGCAGTTGTTTGTCTTCACATCCGTATGCAGTTTGCTGAAACTGGTGAAGTCTATGTAAGTATAGAGTACCTGACAAGCATCGTTCATGGCATCAAAATCAAGCGTTCCATGCAACCGGTACGTCCAATCATGATTAAAAGGATCTTTCCGGAAGGTGACGTAGTATTTATAGGTACGTGCGATGGCGTCGAAACGGGCATGCGCTTCCGGACGAACGGGGACGATCCTGTAAACGGCAATGGCGGGAGGAAGCAACCGGTTGAGTTTTTCCACCAGGAAGGCGGGATCAGCCAACGGCTCCTCGTTATCGAAATGGGCCACCATGACCCGGGCATGTACGCCTGTATCCGTACGTCCGGCTCCCACAACGGGACAGGGACGGCGTAACACCGTAGCCAATGCCTCTTCCAGACATTGCTGCACACTGATGCCGTTGGGTTGTACCTGCCAACCGCAAAAAGGTTTACCGTTATATCCTAAATAGATGAAATATCGATGCACGTGTAACTATTTTAACTCTTTAATCTTCAGGAAGGGAATGACCAGAAAGACCGGCAGACAGCAGATGATCACCCAGATAAAGAAATAGGGGTAACCGATCATATCCTGTATCCAACCCGATACCATACCGGGCAACATCATGCCTAACGCCATAAAGCCGGTGCTGATGGCATAATGGGAGGTCTTATAAGGGCCGTCGGCAAACAGCATCAGGTACATGGTATAGGCGGTAAAGCCGAAACCATATCCAAATTGCTCCACTCCCACACAGAGATTGATAATAAACAGACTATCCGGCAAGGCATACGCCATATATACATAGTTGATACTGGGTACGGCAATGGCAAGCACCATTGGCCATATCCATTTTTTCAGTCCGCCCCGGGAGATAGCGATACCTCCCAATATGCCACCGGCCAAGAGGGAAACCACTCCCACCGTGCCATAGGCAAAACCGACCTGAGCCGTGTCCAGTCCCAAGCCGCCCTTTTCGGGCGCGTCCAACAGAAAGGGAGAGGCCAGTTTCACTAATTGCGATTCACCCAACCGATAGGTTAGCATAAACAGCAAGGCCGGGATAATACCCTCCTTGCTGAAAAAGCTGGCAAACGTACGACCGAATTCAACAAGGATAGTCTGCGACTTCACATCGGGGTGCGACACATCGCTTTTCGGGTAGGGCAGAATATACTTATGCCACAGGGATAAGCCGACAAAACTCCCTGCCAGGACAAAGAAGACGATGCTCCAGGCAAAGGGAATCTGCCCGGTAGATTTTTCCAGGAAACCTGCCAGCATCACCAGCAGCCCCTGTCCGGTAAGCATGGCGATTCGGTAGCAGGTGTTACGAATACCGATAAAGAAGGCCTGCTGGTCTTCATCCAGCCCCAGCATATAAAAGCCATCGGCCGCAATATCATGCGTAGCCGAACTGAATGCCATCAGCCAAAACACAGCCAGCGTAGATTGCAGGAAGAAGTCGCCCGGTAACAGGAAAGCAACCCCTGCCATACCACCGCCGATCAGCAACTGCATGGTGTAGATCCACCAACGCTTTGTTTTAATCAGATCGACAAAGGGGCTCCAGAGCGGCTTGATCACCCAGGGGAAGTAAAGCCAACTGGTATAGAGGGCTATGTCTGTGTTGGATACATCCAACCGCTTGTACATGATGACCGAAAGGGTCATCACTACCACATACGGCAGTCCTTCCGCAAAATAGAGCGAGGGGATCCAACTCCAGGCATTCCGTTGTTTCATGGCTCGATGGTGAAATGGTCGGCATCTTTCCATGCCGGAAATTTAACGCGAAGTTCTTCGAGGTCACTTTTTTTGAGCCTGCAATGACAGATGACTTCTTTCAGTTGCCCAGCATCCGTCTGTACCTCTCCTCTGGGGGTAAGCAAGAGCGAATGGCCATCGTGCCAGTGCCCATTGTCGTCGTATTCTGTCCGGTTGACACCACATACATAGGCCATGTTCTCCATGGCGCGAGCTTGCAGCAGGGTTTCCCATACATTTCGGCGGACATGCGGCCAGTTGGCGACGTAGATCAGCAGGTCATACTCGTTATTCACATTACGGCTCCATACCGGGAACCGCAGGTCGTAACAAACCAGCAGGCAGATGTTCCATCCCTTATATGGAATGATGGAACGCCGATCGCCTGCGGAGAAGTGTTTGTCTTCTCCGCCCATCCGGAACAGGTGCCGCTTGTCGTAGTAATACGCGTCTCCTTCAGGCGTAATGAAAAAGGCACGGTTGTAATATTTCCCGTCTTCCCGGGCAATAAAACTACCGGCAATCGCCATTCCATAAGTAGCCGCCCAGGCTTTAATCGTGGAGACAGTCACACCATCCATCGTGTCTGCTACTTTTCCCACATTCATGGAAAAACCAGTAGAGAAGGTTTCCGGCAGAACAGCAATGTCAACATCGACGTCTATCTGTGACAGCAGGAACCCGAAGTTCTCCAGGTTTGCCGCCCGATCCTCCCAAACAATGGGAGCTTGAACCATGCTAACACGTAATAGAGAGGTATCTTTGTCTTCGGATTGGTTCATGCTGTTTATACTTCAATAAAGTTAGCGGGATTGCATCCGCTGATTCCCCGGTAATGGGTACGGATCGCGAGGATATCCGCATCGACATCGCCCGTCGGCTCAAACAGGCCCAATGTCCCAACCTCTTTCTTCTTGTAGTCGAAATAGGCCAGCAGAATGGGCACATGCGCCTGCAAGGCGATGTAATAAAAGCCTTTCTTCCACTCCGGAGCCGCTTTACGGGTTCCTTCGGGAGTAATGGCCAGTTGGAACTTCTCCCGTCGATTGAATTCTTCCACCATCTGTTCGGTAACGGATTTTCGCTTGCTCCGGTCGATCGGCACTCCTCCCAACCAGTTGAACAACAGGTTAAAAGGGAAGAAGAACCATTCTTTTTTCATCAGGAAGCCGGCATTGCATCCAATGGCGGTGTAAAACAGTTTGCCAACCAAAAAGTCCCAATTACTGGTATGAGGTGCGACACAGATCACACATTTGGGCGTTTCCACCCCTTCAGCCGACCCCAGTTTCCACCCTGCTGCTCGCAGGATCATCTTAGACAGTTTCTGCTTCATGCACCAACCTTGCCTTTCGTGAGGTCGCTGATAGCACCGGCAATGGCGTCGATTTCCGTCTGCAGGTCGATACGCAGTTTCTGATAATACTCGCGCACAAGGGCGTTATTGTCTTTCCCGTCGGGCGTACCGGCACGGCGGATATACTCATCCTGCATATCGAGGATACGGTCGAGTACTTCATCGGCTTTCTGCGGGTCGGTTCCGGGGATTAATAACCTGGCAATCAACACTTCGGCAAACAATTCGCCAGCCACATAGTGGATATCCTTCTTCAGGGTTCTTCTCTTAGCCATACGTTTAATGTATTTGAATTACCGACAAAGTTAAAAACATTGTTATTATAACCGTGTTTTCTCGGCGGAAAAA
The DNA here is from genome assembly GCA_031555145.1 of Tannerellaceae bacterium. Lineage (GTDB taxonomy): Bacteria > Bacteroidota > Bacteroidia > Bacteroidales > Tannerellaceae > JAJDIA01. Next base: position 5,590 of record JAVBUR010000098.1, read on the forward strand.
CATAAATAGACTATCTTTGCACCTCAATTCACATACAACCATACAAAAAGAGTTTTATATGAGCAAAAAGAAGACAGCCCCCGACTACGTGTTCGAAAGCAGTTGGGAGGTCTGTAACAAAGTAGGAGGCATTTATACCGTTCTGTCGACCAAAGCCCATACGCTGCAGGCACTTTATAAAGACAAGATCATATTTATCGGCCCCGATCTGTGGGGAGACGAAACACCGGGAGACTTTATGGAAGACGACACGTTGTTTGCCGACTGGAAAGCATATGCTGCCACGACCGACAACCTGAAACTGAAAGTAGGCCGTTGGAGCGTTCCCGGATTGCCGCCGGTGATACTGGTAGACTTCAAGCCTTTCTTTGCCGACAAAGACCAGTTGTTCTTCCTGATGTGGAAAGAATACCAGGTAAATTCCCTCCATGCGTATGGCGATTACGACGAATCATGCGTTTTTGCGCTGGCAGTAGGCAGAGTGATCGAAAGCTTCTACCATTATTATAAATTGCAAAAGAAAGAAGTAGCTGCCCTCTTCAACGAGTGGATGCTGAGTATGGGGTCGCTGTATCTGCGGAAACGGTTACCGGCTATTGCCACACTGTTTACGACACATGCCACCTCCATCGGCCGTTCCATTGCCGGTAACAACAAAGCATTGTATGCCTACATGGATGGATACAACGGCGACCAGATGGCCCGTGAACTGAATATGGAAGCCAAGCACTCGGTAGAAAAACAGGCCGCACACTATGCCGACTGTTTTACTACTGTAAGCGAGATCACTGCGCGCGAATGCTGCCAACTGCTGGACAAGGCCCCCGATATCGTCACTCCAAACGGGTTCGAGCGCAACTTCGTTCCCGAAAAGGATGCCTATCCCCTGGTACGTGCCGAAGCGCGCAAGTCGTTGATCAATGTAGCCGAGAAACTACTGGGTTGTTCCATCGATCCGAATGCCTTGTTGGTCTCCACCAGCGGCCGGTATGAATACCGTAACAAAGGCATCGACGTCTATATCGAAGCCATGAACCGCGTACGTATGTCCAACGAACTGCAACGCGAAATTGTGGCCTTTATCACCGTTCCCGCCTGGGTGAAAGCCCCACGTGCCGATCTGAAACTGGCGATCGAAAAGAATATCCAGGCTACTACGCCCATGCAAATGCCTTTCTCCACTCACTGGCTTAACCAGATGGAAGAAGACAAGGTATTGAACTATATCCAACATGCTGGTTTTACCAATGCGGCGACAGAGAAACTGAAGATTATCTTCGTGCCTTGTTACCTCGACGGCAAAGACGGCATCTTCAACAAACCGTATTACGACATTCTGATCGGAATGGATGCCACCGTGTATCCCTCCTACTACGAGCCCTGGGGATATACGCCGCTGGAAAGTATCGCCTTCGGTATCCCTACGATCACGACCAATCTGGCCGGTTTCGGCATGTGGGCACGTCAGTCGGTATCCGGAGAGAAGATTGAAGATGGGGTGGCAGTAATCGAACGCACCGACTTCAACTACGCCGAAGTAGCCGATGCAATTGCAGCACATGTACTCACCCTCAGCCGCATGTCGACCAAAGAGCAGGAAGTTGTACGGAAACAATGCTTCAAACTGGCTGAAAAAGCCGAGTGGAGTCACTTTATCACCTATTACCAGCAAGCGTTCGAACTGGCATTAATGTATAAAAATAGCAGAAATAGCTAAAAATCAATCCGTAATGGGAAGATAATACGTATCTTTGTGGCTTTTTCAGAGTGAAAAGCTATTGTATAAAATCGAATATCAATTTTAAATATCATAGAAATGAAGATTAAGGCAAACAACGCGAACAACCCTATTTGGAAGGAAGTGTATTCGCATGCCAAATTGCCCAAGCAATTGGAACCACTGTTAGAGATCGCAAACAATCTCTGGTGGGTATGGAACCACGAAGGAGCCAAACTGTTCAGAAGAATCGACGAAAAGTTATGGGCTTCCACAGAAGGGAACCCCGTTCTTCTGTTACAACGTCTAACTTTTGACAGAATTGAAGCAATAGCAGCCGACAAGGATTTCCTCGCGGAAATGAACCGGGTCTATGCTGATTTCAAAGCATATGTAAATGCAAAACCCGACAGCAGCAAGCCTTCTGTGGCTTACTTCAGCATGGAATACGGGTTGACCAATGTTCTTAAGATCTATTCCGGCGGCCTCGGCGTACTGGCAGGTGACTACCTGAAAGAAGCCAGCGACAGCAACATCGACCTTACGGCGGTAGGTTTCCTGTATCGATACGGATACTTCACCCAAACACTGGCCATGGACGGTCAACAGATCGCCAACTACGAAGCGCAGAATTTCAACGCACTGCCATTGGAACAGGTGATGATGTCGAACGGCGAGCCGATGACACTCGAAGTGCCTTATCCCGGCCGTACGGTCTATGCCCATATCTGGCGTGTCAACGTAGGACGTATCCCCTTGTACCTGATGGATACCGATATCCCTGAAAACAGCGAATGGGATCGTTCTATCACCCACCAACTCTATGGCGGCGACTGGGAAAACCGTATGAAGCAGGAATACCTGCTCGGTATCGGTGGTATTCTGATGCTCGACAAACTGGGTATCAAAAAACAGGTATACCACTGCAACGAAGGCCATGCCGCACTGATCAACGCACAGCGTTTGGTGAATTATATACAGAATGAAAAACTGACTTTCAACCAGGCGTTGGAAGTGGTTCGTTCTTCTTCCCTCTATACCGTACACACTCCGGTGCCGGCAGGACACGACTACTTCGACGAAGGTCTGTTCGGTCGCTACATGGGTGAATTCCCCGATAAGTTGGGAATCAGCTGGCAGGACTTCATCGATATGGGACGTGAGAACCCCGGTTCGAACGAAAAGTTCTCCATGAGTACCTTCGCCCTTAACACCTGCCAGGAAGCTAACGGCGTAAGCTGGTTGCACGGACAGGTATCGCAGAAGATGTTTGCTCCTGTATGGAAAGGCTACTTCCCGAGCGAATTGCACGTAAGCTGGGTAACCAACGGCGTACACATGCCGACATGGGCGGCCACAGAAATGAAGGAATTCTATGTACAGAAGTTTGGTGACAAACTGATGACCGACCAGTCTAACAAGAAACACTGGGAAGGTATCTATAATGTAGCCGACGAAGAAATCTGGGCACTCCGCAAAGCATTGAAGGTAAAACTGATCGAATATGTACGTAACCAGTACCGCGGCAACTGGCTGAAGAGCCAAGGTGACCCTTCCAAGGTGGTCTCCATCCTGGAAAAGATCAACACCAATGCCTTGCTGATCGGTTTCGGCCGCCGTTTTGCCACCTACAAACGTGCTCACCTGTTGTTTACCGACCTCGACCGTCTGGCCAAGATCGTGAACAACGAAAAATATCCGATCCAGTTCGTCTATACCGGTAAGGCCCACCCGGCCGACGGTGGCGGACAAGGCCTGATCAAACACATTGTGGAAATCTCTCGCCGTCCGGAATTCCTGGGTAAGATCATCTTCCTCGAAAACTACGATATGCGTCTGGCACGTCGCCTCATCTCGGGTGTGGACGTATGGTTGAACACACCGACCCGTCCGCTCGAAGCATCGGGCACCTCCGGCGAAAAGGCCGAGATGAATGGTGTATTGAATTTCTCCGTACTCGACGGTTGGTGGTATGAAGGCTATAAAGAAGGCGCCGGTTGGGCATTGACCGACAAGCGTACCTACGAAAACCAGCAGTACCAGGATCAACTGGATGCCGCCACAATCTATCATATCCTCGAAGACGAGATCATCCCGACATACTATGCGAAGAACGAACAGGGCTTCTCTCCGAAGTGGATCTCTTATATCAAGAACTCTATCGCTCAGATCGCTCCCGACTATACGATGAAGCGTATGCTCGACGACTATATCTCACGCTTCTACAACAAACTGGCTACCCGTTCGTCTCATCTGATCGAACAAAACTACGCCAAGGCAAAGGAAATCGCTGCCTGGAAAGAAGAAGTGGCCACCAACTGGGATTCGTTCGAAGTGGAATCGTTCACCAGCACACCGGATATCTCGGTCAACAACCCGGTAGTGGGTGCTGACTATCTGTTCCGCATGGTAATCGACCGCAAGGAGTTGAAAGGTATGCTGGGCGTAGATATGGTAGAAACAGTGATGAACCCGGAGAACCATCAGCAGGAACTGCTGAAGACACATCAGTTCAAGTTGGTGAAGGAAGAAGGTGCCAAGTTGTTCTTCGAACTCAAAGCCACACCGACTGTAGCAGGCGACCTGAAGGTAGGATTCCGTGTGTATCCCGCCAACAAGGAACTGCCGCACCGCATGGACTTCGCCTACGTTCGTTGGGTAACCTTGCAGTAAGACAACACAACCTATACAAACGAGGCCGCTTCCTTTCGGAGCGGCCTCGTTTATTTATATGTATGAAGTAAAGCTTACTTCCCTTTCTGTTTCAGCCACTCCGTGGCGGCAGTGTCGAGACGAGCGTACCAGTCGGTGCCGAACTTGCGGATAAGGGGTTCTTTCAGGAACTGGTATACGGGCAGTTTTTCCTTTTTGCCAAGGATCTCGGCGGCCTTACATATGCTCCAACGGTTGTAATTCACAGCCTGGAAGGTATTGTAGCGGTTAACCCGGATCGGATACAGGTGGCAGGAGATCGGCTTGTAGAAACTGATGCGTCCTTCACGATAGGCTTTCTCGATAGCGCATTTACAGGTACCGTCAGCATCGTAGCAGGTAAACACGCAGTCTTTGCCGTTGATGATGGATGTCACCGTCTCGCCTCCGGCATCAATATAGGCCACGCCCTGCTTCTTGATCAGGGCTTGTGCGTCGGTTGAAAGATCATTCCAGACCTCGGGCAGGATGCGGAGCAAGATGGCCAACTCCGCTTTTTCGAGCGGAGCACCGGCATCGCCTTCTACACAACAGGCTCCCTTGCATTGCGGCAGGTCACAGAGGAACTGGCGTTCGATCACATCGAAACTGACAAGCGTATCGTCTATCTGTAGCATGTCTGACAGCGAATCAACCGATCAACGCTTTACCACTCATTTCCTTCGGCTGCGGCAATCCCAGGATGTGCAGGATCGACGGAGCTACGTCAGCCAGGATGCCATCGGCAACCTTAGCGTCTTTATTTTCGGTTACATAGACAAACGGAACAGGGTTGAGTGAGTGGGCCGTGTTCGGCGTACCGTCTTCGTTCAACGCATGGTCGGCATTTCCGTGGTCGGCAATGATGATGGCTTCATAACCATTGGCTTTGGCGGCTTCCACTGTATCGTGCAGGCAGGCGTCTACCGTCACAACCGCTTTCTCGATGGCTTCATAGATACCGGTATGTCCTACCATGTCGCCGTTAGCGTAGTTCACGACGATAAAATCGAACTGCTGTGTCTTAATAGCGTCCACCAGTTTTTCGCATACTTCGGGAGCACTCATCTCCGGTTTCAGGTCGTAGGTGGCAACTTTAGGAGAAGCGACAAGGATACGTTCTTCCCCTGTATACGGAGCTTCGCGTCCGCCGTTGAAGAAGAAGGTTACGTGTGCATACTTTTCCGTTTCGGCGATATGCAGTTGCGTCTTGCCCTGGGCGGCGAGGTATTCGCCCAGCGTATTGTTTACGTTGTCTTTATCGAAAAGAATATGCAGACCCTTGAAGTTGGCATCGTACGGTGTCATGGTGAAATACTGCAAGCCTGGAATGGTAGCCATGCCGGCTTCGGGCATATCCTGTTGCGTCAGCACAATGGTCAATTCTTTGGCACGGTCGTTACGGTAGTTGAAGAAGATCACTACGTCGCCTTCTTCGATGACGGCTACCGGCTTACCGGCTTCGGTGTGTACGATCGGCTTGATAAACTCGTCCGTCACGCCTTCGTCGTATGATTCCTGTACGGCCTGTACCATATCGGCGGCAGCCTTACCGGAACCTTTAACCAACAGGTCATAAGCTTCTTTTACGCGTTCCCACCGTTTGTCACGGTCCATGGCGTAGTAACGTCCGATGATAGAGGCGATCTTGCCGCCTGTTGTTTGCAGGTGGGCATCGAGTTGTTCAATAAAGCCTTTACCGCTCTTCGGGTCGGTATCACGACCGTCCATAAAACAATGTACGTATGATTTCGTTACGCCGTATTCACGGGCGATATCAGTCAGCTTCATCAGGTGTTCGAGTGAGCTGTGAACACCACCGTCCGATACGAGACCCATAAAGTGGATCTGCTTGTTATTTTCTTTTGCGTAGCTGTAAGCGCGTTTGATCTCGGGGTTTTCCATGATCGTGTTCTGGCGGCAAGCGATATTAATCTTTACCAAATCCTGATAGACCACGCGGCCGGCGCCAATGTTGAGATGCCCTACTTCAGAGTTACCCATCTGACCATCGGGTAAACCTACGTTCTCGCCCGAAGCCTGAAGTTGCGAATGGGGATAGGTTTTCAGCAGGGAGTCCCAATACGGGGTAGGCGTGTTAAAGATTACATCGTCTTTGTGGCCATCGCCGATGCCCCAGCCATCACAGATAATAAGAAGCGCTTTCTTGCTCATAACTTGTCTTTTATATTGTTTGCTTATATTTCTTGTTTTCCGGGCGCAAAGATACGCAATTCCAGTGTATATTTGCCTTGTAAAAGAGTCTATTTTGCCCGCCGATGGAGAAGATACTTTTTGATACTGAACTGGGAACGATCACGCTGCGCAGCGGGGCGCGCTACACGCGTTATACGCTGAAAGTGGCCAACGGCGCCATTGTCGCCACCATGCCTATGGGGGGAGACGAGCGCAAGTTGCTGGCCTTTATTGAACAAAAACGCGAACGCCTCCAGGTACTATTGCTTAAACATCCTGTCAAGGCACTGCTCGACGAACACACCGATCTGCAAATGGCGACCTGTCGCCTGCAGATTATCCGCGAAGAACGTAAAGATATCCGTACCGTATTAAAAGACGGACTGCTGACCGTTGCCTGCCCTACCTCCGTTGATATCGCTTCCGACCGTATCCAGCAGTTACTTCGCGAGATCATCACCAACGTCTCCCGTCACGAGGCCAAGCGCGTACTACCCTCCCGCCTGATGCAATTGGCGAAGCAATACGGCTTCACCTGCACCGGCGTAAAGATCAACAACAGCCGAACGCATTGGGGCAGTTGCACGCCACGCAAAAGCATCAATCTCTCCCTTGGCCTGATGCAACTTCCCTGGCATTTGATCGACTACGTCCTCCTGCACGAACTCTGCCACACCATCGAAATGAACCACAGCGACCGTTTTTGGGCACAAATGGATAAAGTAACCGACGGCAAAGCCAAAGCCTTCCGCACCGAACTAAAGCAATATCACCTAAAGTAATTCCCACTAATACTGCGGCATACTCAGGTTACTTCCCGCTCTTCATCTTAGCGTCGAGTTTGTTTTGCCGGGTAGCGTCCCAATAGTTACAATCGAACTCAATAAAAGTAGACGTGTAGGGGATCGTAAGGGTGCTTTTCAGGATAATGACTTCAAACATCTGGCTAACTTCATCCAGACGACCGATCAGTTCCTCGTGGGGAATGGCTTCCACTTGATCACCCAAAAGTTTCTTCATCTTTTTTTTCAGGTCTTCAATACCTTTGGCGTCAGAGTTGGTAAGAAATCCCAGTTCCTGATCCTGATAGATAATTGGTTTGATGTGAGACGCTTTGTTTATTTCCTCAGACACAAAAGTCAGGATATTCATGTAGTCTTCTCCTGTATAAATTGTTTTGATCCCCGGCTTAGTTTGAAGCGGGTAAGCCATATCTGTAATCACGATCCAGTTACGGTGTCCCAGCAAAGGGAGAGATCGCTTAACCTCTTCTTTCCAGGATAAAGATTGTGAATATGCGCCTGTATATGAGGCAGATAAGAAGAACGCCACAAGAATAGGCAATAAATACGTTTTCATACTGTTTGTGTTTACTGATTTAATTTAAGAGAAACAAAGGTAGCAACAAATCGGATTTTTCACTAAAAAAAAACAAAAAATAGATTATCTTTGTGAATTGCAAACAGAGTCAATATTGCCATGTTGAACCCCGGTAAAGCCAAACATTCCTCTTCAACGCACAGGTCAGAGACTGATTTGTGGGTGCTTTTCTCAGAAGGGAATGAATTTGCTTTTTCCCAGTTGTATACCCAATGTTTTCCCAAATTATTTTCTTATAGCTTGAATCTTGGAATGAGCGATTCACAAGCGAAAGATGCCATCCAGGATCTATTTCTGAAATTGTATGACAGACCTCTGCTCATTAAAGATCCTGATACCATTCGCGCATTCATGTTCCGCTCTGTCAAAAACCATTACTTGAACATACTTAAAAAGGGAGAACGCAGTATCAGTCTGGATACTACTGAAACCGCCTTTCACTTCAACTATATAATTGATGATACTGCTTTAGCCAAAGAAGAACAAGAAGAGGTAAAACAAAGAGTAGACAAACTCTTATCAACCTTAACTCCACGCCAACGGGAAATCATATACTTTCGTTTCCTGCATGAGATGGAGTATGAAGAGATTTCCAAGATTATGAATATATCCGAACAAAGCGCCCGCAACCTTTTACACAAAGCCTTCGATAAAGTGAGGAACACTGACCCGAAACTATTTCTCCTGCTCAGCCTTATTCGAATTATTTAACTCTATCACATTTTTTTTTCAGGGAAGAGGGTACAAAACGCAAGCGAGTTTGTATGTAAATAACAACACTCAAAAAACTGCATGGACGATAACCACGAGTTGCTTACTCGTATCCGTATTCAGGAAGAACACATTCCTGTTGAAACAATACGGTCAGAATGGAATAAACTGAAGATACGGCGCCGTTCCCGTAACAGGCGCCGTGTATTGTATAGCCTCACTTCTGCTGCGGCATGTCTGATCCTGTATTTTACCGGATTGTCTTTCCAGAAAGATATAATTCCGATAGTAGATCATCAAGACCTATTGAGCCGTCTTGATAGTATAAACACAGATGCGTCGGATCGTATCCGGCTTATAGCCAATGGAAAAGTAATTGCTTCCAGCCGTAATAATGCCACGATCATACAACAGCAGGATGGTTCCCTGATCTTTGACAGAAATAGAAGGATAGATGCTGCTACTGTCCGTGTCAACCATCTCCAATTGGTCGTACCCAAAGGAAAACGTTCGACTGTTACATGGGCCGACGGAACGAAAGCCCGGATTAACTCGGATACCAAATTGGCTTTCCCTGCATCATTCGGAGTCGAACAGCGCGACCTTTATGTGAATGGAGAAATTTACCTTGAAGCAGCCCATAACGACTCGTGGCCCATGGTGGTACACACCCCATCGCTTGATGTCAAGGTGTTGGGTACCACATTCAATGTAACCGCTTACCAGACAGATGGGTTTACAGACGTTACGCTTGTGTCGGGTAGCGTGGATATATTATCTGATAGCTCTCAACCTGTACGCTTGGTTCCTGGAGATTGTTGCCATGCCGAGTATGGACAGCAATCGGTACGACAAGTGAATACATACGACTATACATGCTGGACCGACCATATTATGAAACTGGACGAAACCCCACTCCCTACAATCCTTACACGGCTTAGCCGGTATTATGATGTAGAAATAGTATACCGGAAAGAGATTTCAACTATCCGGTATGTAGGTAAACTCGATTTGGCCAGAGGTATTGAGCATGTTTTATACAATCTTTCCCTTACCACCCCCATCTCCTATACATTATCAAATAATCAACATATTCTAACTATAAATTGATCAGCCTATGATGAAATAGAAAGTCTTTGTTAAACCTCAAAAATCCTGACGAGAAAGCACATCCGGCTTTCCGTCGTTAAATTGTTAATGAATATCTATTAAGTATGATAACTAAATTTAAAAATGTATGAAACAATACAAACTAAAAGACAAAAAACATCAGGTGGGCAAACACTTACTACGTGCCATGCAACTTTGTTTTTTCTTCCTGATGGTTGGTGTAACAACAATAGGGGCTGAAACCACTTACTCACAATCGACCCTGTTGTCTATTCGCCTTGAAAGCGTAAGCATGGAAGAACTTTTTTCTGAGATAGAAAAGAAGAGTGAATATATTTTTATGTACCGGGAAGATATCCCTGTAAATGCTAAAGTAACTGTCAACGTCGAAAATGCCACTATACACCAGATACTGGACAAAGCATTGCCGTCCGGTTTGGACTATAAGGTGAATAACCGCCAGGTAGTTATAACTGAAAAAACGGCAAAAATGAGTACTATAAGAACTGCTCCCCAACAGAATAAAACATTTACAGGGACAGTTGTTGATGCTAAAGGAGAAGCCCTTATCGGGGTGAGTATCATTCAGAAAGGGACTACACTGGGGACAGTGACAGACTTCGACGGACGATTTAGTCTCGAAGTAGCCCAGGGCGCTACACTTGAATTCTCTTATATCGGTTTTACGAAAGCGACTGTAGTAGTCGGCACACAAAACAACATTCGTGTAGTCATGAATGAAGATACCCAGGCACTTGATGAAGTGGTTGTCGTAGGCTATGGTGTCCAGAAAAAGGTGAACCTCACCGGCGCAGTCGGAACTATCAAATCCGATGTAATGGAAGCCAAAGCCGTAACAAACGTACAAGACCTCTTAAGCGGAAAAAGCCCAGGCTTAAATGTAACAAAAGGAAGCGGTAAACCAGGTAGTGGTGCTACAATGAATATTCGTGGAACTTCGACCATTGGCGATACTTCCGGCATATTGGTTATTATTGACGGCGTACCGGGTAACCTGTATACGATAAACCCGAACGACGTTGAAAGCATCTCCGTATTGAAAGACGCGGCTTCTGCTGCCATCTACGGTTCACGTGCAGCCAACGGTGTCATCCTGATCACTACAAAAAGAGGGAGTGATAGCGAAGAACTCGTTGTCGAAGTCAATAGCAGTGTCGGTGTGCAGTATCCGCAACACTTTATTGACTTTCTGGGTGCAGAAGATTTTATGAATACCTACAACCTGGCTCGGAAGAACGAAGGAAACTCACCGCTTTATACAGACGCTGATTTTCAGAAATACAAATCCGGACAGTTGAAACAAGTCAAATGGTATGAAGAAGTATTGAAAAGTAGTCAGTTGATTTCCAATAATCACATATCACTCTCCGGAAAATCAAAAACAATCCAGTATAACATCGCCGGATCATACGACTACAACTCAGGAACGGTGGCCAAAAACGATTATAATCGTTATATCTTCCGCCCCGACATGACTTTCACGCCGCTCAAATGGCTCTCTTTACGAGCCAATGTGCAATATACGGAAACCCACCTGCAGGAACCCGAAGGTGGTGCTGACAATTATCTGACCGAAGCGACACGTATTTCGCCCATCACCCAGATCTACAACTCGGCCGGACAATACTTAGGCCCGGGTGGTACCCCTGGAGGCCATCCGATCGCCAAACTGGCACAGGGAGGCACGAACAATGATGTGTACAAGGAAACTCTTGCCATTTTCACGGCAACCATCACGCCGATGAAGAACTGGAATATCCGTCCGATGTTCTCCATCTACAGCAGTAACAGAAGGATACATAATTATACGGCTCCGGTTACACTGTATAAAGAAGACGGAAGTATCTACAGCCAGAATCCCCTGTCTACACAAACACTTTATGAAGCGGATATTGACAATATGACGCGTATTTACCAGGTAACATCCGATTACATGTTCAGTCTGGGAACGAAACACAACTTCTCTGTACTGGCCGGATATTCACAGGAATACAAGGAAAACAATAACCTCTGGGCTTCACGGAAAAACGCAGCATTCTCTGGTATCTATGTATTGGATGCTTATCAGGAAGCGAAAGATAATGGGACTACTTACGACAATGGTGTTCCGGGACACGAATCCATGCAATCGGTCTTTGGTCGTGTAAATTACGACTACGACGGTAAATATATGCTGGAAGTGAACGTCCGTTCCGATGGTTCTTCTCGTTTTACCGATGGTAACCGTTGGGGTGTATTCCCTTCGTTTTCTGCCGGTTGGAACGTACATCGTGAAAGCTTCATGGAAGGACTGTCAACCTATGTTTCCCGCCTCAAACTCAGGGGCTCGTGGGGTATCCTCGGTGATGCATTGAAAGTAGGCCGTTACGAAACACGTAACTTGCTTAGCTTTAACTCCAAAGGCTATGGATTCAACGGAGCAATCACCGCCACTGCATGGAGCCAGGCATCATTCGACCCCAATATCACCTGGGAAAAAGCGGAAATCGCCAACATCGGTTTCGACTTTGGTACCTGGGACAATCGCATTTCGGTTGAATTCGACTATTTCAACAATATCCGTAAAGACATCCTCTACCGGGCTCCGGTTCCTGCCGAATATGGTCTGACTGCCCCGTATATCAATGCCCTGAAGATGCGTAACCGTGGTTTCGAATTGGTAGTAGGTTATAACGACAAATTCGGTGCGGTAAATGTGAATGCTGATTTCAATCTCGGATACTCCAAGAACAAGGTGCTCGACCTGTATGGCACCGGTCCGTGGATCAGCAATAACACCTATACCGATGTGGGTACACAATTCCAGCAGAAATACGGTTATGAAGCCATTGGCTTGTTCCAGAGCACGGATGATCCTGATCTGAAAAAGCAGACAAACGTAACAGCGGGTAATATCAAGTATAAAGACCAGAATAACGACGGAAAGATCGACGGGAACGACCGTGTGATCCTTTCGGATAAAGTACCTTACCGCTACGGATTCAATCTGGGTGCCCAATACAAAGGATTTGACATTTCAGCCAACTTCTATGGCGTGTTCAACAACGAACGCTATATGAGCGGATACGAAGGTTGGGCGTTTTATATTTCAACCAACGCCCGTCCGATACACCTTGATTCATGGACACCGGAGAATCCGAATGCATCCTATCCCCGGATCACAACCAACATGACAGGTAACGATACGAATTACTCCTCTTATTGGTTGCGTAAAGCAAATTATCTGAAATTGCAAACGTTGCAGGTTGGTTACACATTGCCTGGCCACCTCGTCAGTTCGGTAGGAGTCGACAGACTGAGAGTATATCTGTCAGGGCAGAACCTCGGTATCTTCTCCAACTATGAAGGATTTGACCCGGAAGGTAGTTATTACCCACTGGCGACCATTTTCTCTTTTGGTTTACAACTTAAATTCTAACAAAACATGTATATGAATATGAAAAAGGCAATTATAGCATTATCAACAGGGCTGCTTTTTACGTTGTCGTCCTGTTCTGATTTCCTCGACCAGGCACCTATACATACGCCTGACGAGACCACTTTCTGGAAAACAGAAGGGGATGCACTGATGGCGGTGAATAACCTATATACCTATCTCCCGAAAGCCGAACGCTGGTGGACAGAATGTTACAGCGACAATGCCACCATGACCAATGCCTGGGGTGAAGGCGGCATGGGTGAGATGAAACAAGGTAACATCACAGCGGCTGTCAGCCATATCCAATCGACCAATAGCTGGTCGCTTTGGCGGTATGACCATATCCGCCAGATATTGTACTTCCTGAGTAATGTCGACAAAGTTCCTTTCAACTCCGACGCCACACGCAAACAGATGGAAGGTGAAGCCCGTTTTATCCTGGCGATAAAATACTTCCATATGGTACGTGCCTGGGGGGATGTGCCCCTGATCAAGGAAAAACCACTCACACTGGAAGAATCCCAGCAGATAGGCAAGAGTTCCGCCCAGGATGTGATGGCTTATGTCTTGGAAAATGCGAACAAAGCGGTCGAATACCTACCCGACACACACGATAAATCCGGCAGGATCACACGGGATGCTGCTCGGATGCTCAAAGCGGAAGTATTGATGTGGATGGCAAGTTTCGACCAGTTCCATGGCAAATCGCTTTCTTCTACTCCCGCCAAACAATTATGGCAGGAAGCCGCCAAGTTGTCACAGGAAGTGATCAACTCCAACCGCTACAAGCTGGAAGATAATTTTGTCACTCTCTTCGAATCTGTGACTAACAACAAAGATGACGAGACGATCCTTGCACGCCAGTACGTAAAAGACCAGATCACCAACATGACCAACCTGCTCGGTATTCCCGGTGGTGTCAGTCTGCGTGGTGGCGGATGGGCCAGTTTTAGTGCCCCGCGTGACCTGGTAGACGACTACGAATGTACCGACGGAAAGACGATCTACGACTCGCCGCTTTACAGCAAGACCAGCCCATGGGAAAACAGAGATAAGCGACTTATATCCTGGTTCCTGCTTCCTTTCAAACCGGTATTACGTGTAGACGGCACCTATACTCCGTTCCTGTCGCATCCCAACTACAAGGATACGAATCGTGAAGCCGTAGGTGGTGAAGGTGGTGGCGGACGTACCGGATACTGGTGTACCAAGTATGTGGAAATGGATACGTATGAAAACAATGGCTACCAGCACTGGATCATCTACCGTTATGCTGAAACGCTGCTGTTCCTGGCCGAATGTCTGAATGAAAGTGATCCGGGCAATGCACAGATCGCATGGGCATTGGATCAGGTACGTGCAAGAGGCGGACTGCCTTCGGTAGCACCCCTACTCGGCAATCAGGCTGAAATGCGGAAGAAGATCCTGCACGAACGTCGTGTGGAACTCACTAATGAAGACAAGCGTTACTGGGATTTGCTTCGTACCAAACAGGCGGAAGTGTTCATGAATCCAACCGGCAATACGGTCTATGGCATTAATGAAAACATCGACGATTTCAATAACAAGACCGGCGACTGGACGTGCGCAAAGATCATTGCCGAACCCATGCGATTCGATGCCACGAAAGGATATGTCTGGCCTGTTCCACAAGATGTAATGGATAAAAATAAGAATATCACGCAAACCGACGCTTGGAAATAACCCAAGTAAACTAAAAAAAGAAAGTACCAAAACATCCTGTTTGGTACTTTCTTTTTTTACCTTTGCCTCTCCCTTTTATATCAATCTAAATAAACAAACATGAAGAGAAACATGCTATTACCCTTCTTCGCTACTTCCATGCTATGGATGGCCGGTGGCGTACAAGCGCAAGAGCTTATTCCTGTCGACAAGAACCTCTCCCCCACCTGGGTTAAATCATTATACGATCGAGGTGAACCAACAACCTATCTTAAATCGAAAAACGAACTCCAATACATCGGGATGCCCGTCGGTGGGATCACTGCCGGAGGAGTTTACCTCGGTGGCGACGGCCGCCTGTGGTTGTGGGATATTTTCAATGAGAATCAGGAAGGGGTTGAACCCAAGATCGTCCATTGGGCAGAAGGACAGACAACACACGACACATATGTTCGTTCACGCGATGGCGCCTGCTATGTTGAGCCATCGAAAGATCTGCGTCCGTTGGCACAGGGATTCCTGTTGTCATTCGAGTATAATGGAAAGACAGTGTATAAAACACTGGAAGAAAAAGACTGGGACGAGATTGCCTTTGAAGCTACCTACCCGATGGCAACCGTCCGCTATACGGATAAAGCCCTGCCGGTAGAGCTATCATTGCAAGCCTACTCACCTTTTATCCCGTTGAATGAAGATGATTCGGCACTGCCGGCTACCATCCTGTCGTTCACGGCAGTCAATAAAGGAAACGCTAATGTCAAGATTTCCCTCGTAGGTTATCTGGAAAATAAGACAAGCATCCGATCGGCCGATCCGAACTCCTGCCGCCGCCTGAACACGGTGGTTACGGGTAATGGAATGACCGCTGTCGGCGAAAGTCTGGCGATCCTGAAAAAAAACAGACAGAACCTGCCGGAGAAGCCCGATTACGGCACGATGTGTATCGCCGTCATTGATCCGCAAGCAAAGGCCTATACCAGCATCCAGCCGGGTAGTTTCCCCGTATCAGCCGAAACAACCGATAGTATCACTAAACCGGTACAGGAACCGCTGATCGGTGCTGTGGAAAAAGGAATGAACCTGGCGGCCGGAGCAACCGGGCATGCCGACTTCGTGATCAGCTGGTACTTCCCCAACTTAACAATTGACCCGAAGATTAAAGACACAGGCCGGTATTATAGCAAACAATTTGCCTCGGCTACAGAAGTAGCGCAATATATTGCCACCAACTTCAACCGCCTGTCTTCCACCTCGAAGCTATGGAAAGAAACCTGGCAGGAATCGACCCTGCCTCATTGGTTCCTCGAACGGACTTTCCTGACAATCAATACACTGGCCACCAGCAACGCCCATCGTTTCGACACAGGTCGCTTCTGGGCATGGGAAGGCGTGGGAGCCTGCGCCGGTACCTGTACACACGTATGGCAGTATGCCCAGGCCATGGGACGTATCTTCCCGGCATTGGAGCGTGATTGCCGCGAACGAACCGACCTCAACATCGCTATGGAGGAAAATGGTGGTATCATCTTCCGTGCCGAAATGGAAACACGTCCGGCTATCGACGGACAGGCTGGAAGCGTCTTGCGCTGCTACCGTGAACATCAGATGAGTGCCGATGATGCTTTCCTGAAACGCAACTGGCCGAACATCAAACGCGCCGTGCAGTTCATCCTTGCACAGGATAAGAACGGCGACGGTATGGAAGATACGCCGATGGAAAACACACTCGATGCCGTATGGGATGGCGAGATTGCCTGGATTGTAGGCCTGTGTATCTCCGGTGTCCGTGCCGGACAGGAGATGGCTGAAGAAGTAGGCGACACGGAATTTGCCAAGATTTGCGCTGACTATGTACAAAAGGGAAGCAAGAATATGGATAAATACCTGTTCAACGGCGAATACTACATCCATCGTCCCGATAAAGAAAAAGGACGTGCGAAACTGGGATCATACAATACCAGCCATATCGACCAGGTAATGGGACAATCGTGGGCTTTCCAGGTAGGTCTCGGCCGTATCCAGGATCAAAAGAAAACCGTTTCGGCTCTTCGTGCCCTGTGGAAATACAACTATACACCTGATGTAGGTCCTTATATCGCTGTCAATCAGGGCGGACGTCCGTATGCCGTTGCCGGTGAAGGTGGTATGATCATGAATACAAATCCGAAGAAAGAAGCCAAGCCCTACGGCGATAATGTAACCTGGCAAATGGGTTATTTCCACGAATGCATGAGCGGATTCGAATATCAGGTTGCTTCCCATATGATCGCCGAAGGCATGACCGACGAAGGTCTTGTGCTGGTACGCTCTATCCACGACCGCTACGACGGTGCCAAACGTAATCCTTTCAACGAGATCGAATGCAGCGACCATTACGCCCGTGCCATGGCAAGCTACGGAGCATTCATTACCGCCTGTGGTTTTGAATACCACGGCCCAAAAGGCTACATGCGCTTCGCCCCGAAATGGAATGCCGCCGACTTTAAGGCTCCGTTCACTGCTGCCGAAGGCTGGGGAACGTATGCCCAACAACAAACAGGCGGTCAGATGACCTGTACCCTCAATCCGAAATACGGCAAAGTACAGCTGCAATCATTCAGTGTAGTTGCCCCCAAAGGCAAATCCTACCGTTCGGCCACTGTTACCGTCAACGGACAAGCCGTTTCTGCCGAAGTAAAGCAGAAGGGACAGGATGTCACCATCTCCTTTGCTAACCGCATCACCGTTGATACAGATAAAGAACTGAAGATCGTACTGTAAGGTAAACAGTAAACCTCTTGCATACAAATGTGTGTGGCGGTAGCTCAATCGGGCTACCGCCACATTTGTTTTATAGCTCACAACCAGATTCAGATTTGTCCGGAATTGCAAGTTTTGCGAAAGTGTCATTTTTAAGTAAACTACCTGTCCCATAGGCTCTTCAGTCCAAAATATGAAAAAGCCTACACCGCTACACTAACGGGATAACCATACTGATGCTCAGTAAGATAGCGGATGTACCATTCTCGAAAATGCTACACCTTCGCTACACCCCTGGCAAATAG